>CALHND010000019.1 GCA_938034875.1 uncultured Clostridia bacterium | reverse complement strand
CAATCACCAACAAATACAGAATGACAAAGATCGGAACAAGTATGCTGGCGGTCATCTCAGGGATAGCATGAGCCAGCGGTCCTTCCAGCCTTTCCGCATCATCGATAACAAGCTGCTTAAACTCACCGGAAGATCTGCTCTGAATCGTTCCCATAGATACCCTGGACATCTTTTTCATAATCGAAGTACGAATATTCTTGATAATTTCGTAAGCTACCTTGTGGGAGCAAAGCGTCGATTTTGCGTAAAGGGTATGCTTCAAAAGATACCCGCACAGAGCGATGACCGGCAAAAGGATTGCCCAAGTCGTTGTCAGACTGTTTGCCAATGCCTTTTGCAGTAAGATTGCAACCGCAATATATGGAACAATACCAAAAGCAGAGGACAAAACAGATAGGACAACGGCAAATGATAGCTGCGGTTTCTTTTCATCGGCAAATTTAAGGATTCCTTTATAGGGGGACTCTCTCTTGCCGTTTTCTTTTTGCATATACATCTACCCGCCTTTCCGTGTTATTTTCCAAACACAGTTTAGTTTAGCAAAATTGCTTGCCCTTTTGTGGCCGAATCCGGCGCTTTTATACCCCGATCCGGCAAATCTGCTTTTGCTACGGCTTGCCTTTTGCATATAAATGTGCTATCATACGGTTAGTTATTGCTAACCAAAACTTTTGCGAAAGGAGTCGGCATTATGCTTTTACAATGGTCTTCGCCCGAATATATGCCGCACTCTTTTCAGGTTTCCGGCCTTTCGGGTATTATAGGACATAAACAAACCGGCAACTGCTTTGATCTCACAAAACAGGTTGCCGATGGTTTGGTGAATATGCAGGAGCTATCTAAGGGGTTGTTTTTGGTGCAGTCTGAGATGGCTTTCAAGAAAGAAACGGAGCTGCGCGAAGAATATCCAGAGCGCAAGGTGTTTCAGCTTTCTTTTTGCATGAACGGGATCTGTGAATGGAATTATCGGGAATCAGGCAGCGAGTGCTATCAGCTTTCCCCAACACAGTGCAGCTTGCAGTGCGGGACATTTTCGCAATGTGTGAGCCATTTCAGCGCAGAAAATCCATACCGCACCTTGAGCATTTCATTAGAGCGGGAGCGGTTTTCCCCTCTGATGGAAGATTTAGAAGCCATGCACTTAGTCCGGCAGGATAACAAAATCTGTACCCATGTGTTTTCCACCTCACCGGGGATACGCTTTGTCTTGCAGCAGTTATTGGACTGCCCGCCCGAACGAAAACTGCGCAAGTTATACCTCGAGGGAAAGGTGTTAGAGCTTGTGTCCCTGTTCTGCGATGAAGTGGTTGGAACACAAAAAAACGACAAGGGAATTTCCCGAGAGGACTACCGCTGTTTGATGAAGGCAAGGGAGATCATTGACAACCATTTCCTTCATCCTTTGACAATCGCACAGATCGCCGAGCAATGCTTTTTGAGTGAAACCAAATTGAAGCAGGGTTTCAAGATCTGTTTCAATTGTACGGTTTATGAATACATAGTAGAAAAGCGCATGGAGATGGCCTACCGCCTGCTGCAAAGCGGAAAGTACAAGGTGAAAGATGTGGTGTGGATGGTAGGTTACAGCAATACAAGCCATTTTATAGACGTTTTCAGAAAAAGATACGGCGTTACGCCCGGGGAAATCTAACATACCGATTTACAATTACTCTTGATCATTGAGGTAGGGTGTATTGATATTTCACATCAATCACATCCTGCCTCGATTCTTTTTATCATTTATTTGTCATAAAGATATTCTTATCAGTTTCACCATACCGAACCGATCCGAAACCGCCATGCTGATCTTGGTGGACAGCTTCAGGACGTTTCGGGGGATATGGCGGTAATAGGGCTCCTCAGCCAGCACCCTGACCCCACTGCCGATTTTCCCAGCCAGCACCGACGCGGAATCCACATAGAAGAACATCTGTGCGTCCCTATGACCCACCTGCTTCATGTACTTTTTCCGCATCATGGCCATGCCGCTCTTGCTCACAGCGTCAAAGACGATTTCAATCTCTCCAAACCCCGTGAGCATCCGCAGGAGGCCCACAACCTTGCTTTCCTCAAAATAGTGGAACAGGCCGCCGGCGGTGACCAGAATAGGAGCATCCGGCGCATCCGTGCGGATCTGCCTGATCCAGTCCTCGGCAAAGGCGTCTCCGGCGAGATAGGTTTCCCGTTCCGGCTCCGGCAGCAGCTCCCGTCGGTACTCCACCACATGGGGCAGATCCACGGCATACCAGCGCGACCTTCCGTTGTCGCAACGGTAATAGGCCGTCTCCAGACCGCAGCCCAGCTGGACGATCACACCGTCCGGCCTGCGCTCCAGAAACGCCCGGATGAACCGGTCCATATTGGCAGACCGGGCGGCGGCGGCGATCAGGGTATACTGGCTCTGTCTGTCCTGCTCCGGCAGACCGGACGGCAGCTTCTGTTTTAGTTCCAGCGCCTTTGGATCGTACAGGATCTGCGGGCAGTACTCGCTGGCATAGATCCTGCCCAGCATGGGGACAAACAGCGTGTCCTCTACAACACCCAACTTGGACATGGTCAACCCTCCTATTTGGACGAATTACTTTCTGCCCACAAGCAGCCGGGAAGAGCCCAGCATCATCATGGCAGCCCGTCGGTGGGAGCCGAAAGCTTCTTCTGCGGTATCAATGAGCCGGACGTCCTGATAGCCCATCTCCCGCAGTTTTTGGGCAAAGACATCCATATCGCCGTACAGCTTGGGTTTCATGTCATCATTCAGAGCGAAGACGCCGCCTTTTTTCAGCACCCGCAGGCTCTCCAGCAGCAGCTTGTGCATATCGGCTCCCATGATATTGTGGTAGACATAGTTGCTGATAACCGCATCAAAACTCTCATCGGGGAAATCCAGATGATTGGCGTCGCCATGCCGGAACACACACCGGGAGGCCACGCCCTCGCTGGCGGCGTTTTTCTCACAGAGAGCCTTGCTATAATTGTAAACAGCTCCCCAGTAGTCCATGCCAGTGACCTTTGTCTCCGGCCAGGTCAGGGCCGCACGGATCGACAGGGCTCCGGAGCCGCAGCCGACTTCCAGGAGACTGCCCTGACCGTCATAGTCCAGATGAGAGAGAACGACCCGGTGAACCTGTTCCATGATCCCGCCGCCGCCAAAGGCATACTGGCGCCTGATCCATGTGATCCAGACCAGCAGGGTCACCAGCGCCGCTGCAACAACAGAGAACAGAACGCCAAGAACCGTGATATGGAACACCGAAAAGGAGAGTGCGGCTAAAACCACGGCCAGAGCTGTGATGCCACCGATAATGTAGAACACGGGATTGGACATCCAGCTTCCATAGTCTTCGCCGTGGCTGCCGAGACGGATTTCTGCTTGTTGATTACGCTTTTGCTGCATTCGATTTTCCTCCCTGTCATTCAGAATTTGTGTGCAATTCATTTACGAGTATTCCTCCTTTACCTTCTGGCAGGCAAAAGAGGCTATGCTCTGGACGGTGCGAACCTTTGCAGGCCCGAATATTTCCTCCAGACGATGCCGCAGGCTCTCCGCCGTCTCAAAGGGCGGGGTGAAATAGCCCTTTGGCACATACAGCCTGCGGATTATCCAGTCGGTGCGGCGGTTTTGCCCCGTCACATAGAAGCAGCCGCAGAAGATCCCGCCTGGCCGCAGTACACGAAAGATCTCCCGCCAGGCGGCCTCCTTATCCGGAAACGCATGAAACCCGTTGAGCGAGAGCACGATGTCGAAACTGCCATCCCCAAAAGGCAGCGCCCCAACATCCCCCTGCTGAAAACGCACATGGGAAAGTCCCTCGCCCCGGCATTTTGCCCGTTCCAGCATCTCCGGCGAGTAATCCAGGCAGGTGATCTCCGCCTCCGGCATTTCCCGGTAGAGGGGCATGGTCAGTATGCCGGTACCCACGGGGACTTCCAGCAGTCTTCCGGAAAACCCCTCCGGTATTCCGGAAAGGGCGACGCAAAGGTAGTCCTGGGTTTCCGCCCGGCCCATTCCCCATACCAGACGGCACACCGCCCGGCCTGACAGGGTGGAACAGGTGATCATGCCATCATAAAATGTCCGTTTGCCTCCCAATCCCCGGTAGGCGTTTTGAATCCGCTCTTCTTGTCCCATTTTTTCACCTTCACTCACTCAAGCACCCAGCGCCACATCCAGCGTCATCATGAGGGCAGAGCTGGTACCAAACAGTGTGGGTCCCACATTGGAGCGCTTGTTTACTGATATCTTCGGAGTCATTTCATCTAATGCCGCTGAAAGCCACACTCTTCATCTTTTTGCTTCCTCCAGCGGGCCCTCTGGGGGTATGAAAAACAATTTTTGCATCCCCATCATCTTGACTGCCGGACTGACGATTTGAAAAGGAACACTCATGCGGCACATCTTGTTTTCTTACCGTTCACCAAAATATTTCGATGAGCAGCCCCAGCCCTGCCTGAGCCGCCGCCAGGATGGGGCACATCAAAAACGGCCACTGGAGCAGGTGCTCCGGCAGAGCGTAGTCCTTCATCCACGCGTTGAACCCGTAGCCGGGGTGCCCTTCGGTTCCCGGGATGATAAACCGGCTTTTCGCCTTCCTCTGAATCAGCCAGAAATCCAGAAAGAACAGGTCGCAGAAATTGACCATCATCCACTGGATATACCCGGTCAGGGCCAGAGGCCAGAACCCTGGTGTCCCGCCCTCCATGGTACTGACCGCGCCATAAAGCAGAAGGGGCAGCAGCTCCCCAAAACAGATCCAAAGCCAGTAAAAGCGGTTTTCCGCACTGGTGGGCGGATCTTTCGCCGCCTTGATGATGGCGGGCGGATAACAGGGGAACATCAGCCGGGGTTTATACAGCGCCACCAGTCCGGCAAACAGGTTAAAGTAGGCCGCCATAGCAAACCCGTCCAAAACGGTGCGCGTCCAGTTCATACACATCCCCTATCACGATCATTTGCTCGTATTCCGGGTGGAAAAAGTCGGTTAGGTATCATCATTCTGCAAAGTCGATCCGGACGATCTGCAGATGCATCGGTCCGTCGGCCAGCTTCGCCAGCAGCCGGTGGACGGGCCGAACCGCCGGATCATGAAGTGATTGATAGCCCAGCATATAGCCCCGGCTGGAAACAGAAAAAAGCGGCGACCATGGCTCCAGCTCCCGCCTGGCGTCCTTGACGGAAAAATAGGCGCCCACATCCCGGATGCCCGCCTGCTTCACCCAGGTTTTCAGCATCAGCCGGACAGCCGTTTTCCCGGCCGCGTCAAAGACAAGCCGCCCTCTTGGAAAGCGTTTTGCGATGCCTGTGGCCAGAGATTTGACATCTTCCGTCGTGAAGTAGTAGAAGACCCCGGCGGCAAACAGCACCGCTCCATCCTCAGGATCAGTGCGGACGGCATCCATCCAGCGCGGGTCTTTCAGATCAAAGGCCAGATTTTTCTCCCGCTCTCCGGGAGGAAGTAGGCGATCCCGCAGCTCGATCACATCCGGCAGGTCGATGTTCCAGATGCTGCACCGGCCGTTGTCACAGGCCCGCCCGGTGTTGTCCAGACCGCAGCCCAGATTGATGACGGCCGCTCTGGGATGGGCATTCAGATAGTCCCGCACCTCCCAGGCGAGGTCATTCTGGCGCATGGCGACCTCCAGCGCGCCGAAGGTCTGCATCAGACCGTTTGCCTGCCGCTCCAAAGGGGAGAAGTCGTAGTCCACCTTCTCCATCAGCATGGCCGCCGTGGCATCCTGATAAAGTCCGGGGAACCGCCGCGAGCAGAGCCGCCGGCCATACAGCGGGATGATGAGCGTCTCCTGCACGGAGTCCTTCTCGACCTTGTACTTCTCCATAGGCCCTCCTCAAAAGACACGGTACTCTACGCTTGATTATAGTTAGCAATCGCTAACCAGTCAAGTGATTTTCCATTTTCAGTATCAATTGCCCCTTCAAGCGCAATCTCCCGGACACAACAAGAGTGCCGCCGCCGGAATATACCCGGTGGCGGCACTCCTCTTTTCATGATGGTTTGGGCGTTCCTCCTCTTAGAGCTTCCACTGGCCGGACTCTTTACGGCCGGATACGAACGCTTGATACAGGCCCTCCTGGGCCATGAGCTGGCTGTGGGTGCCCCGCTGAACGATCTGTCCGCCGTCCAGCACCAGGATCTGGTCGGCGTTGCGGACCGTCTTCAGCCGGTGAGCGATCATCAGAATGGTCTTGTTCCGAGTCAGGGCTTCAATGGCCTTTTGCAGCCGGTCCTCATTCTCCGGGTCTACATTGGCGGTGGCTTCATCCAGAATCACGATGGGAGCGTCTTTCAGGATAGCCCGAGCAATGGAGATGCGCTGCTTCTCGCCGCCGGAAAGACTGGAACCACCCTCGCCGATGACGGTGTCATAGCCTTGGGGCAGGGTGAGAATGAAGTCGTGGCAACAGGCTTTCTTCGCCGCAGCCACCACTTCCTCGTGGGTGGCATTGGGGCATCCAAACTTGATGTTATTTTCCACCGTGTCGGCAAAGAGATAGACCTTCTGAAATACCATGGAGATCTGATCCATCAGGTCCTCCAGAGTATAGTCCTTCACATTCTGACCGCCCACAAGGACGGTGCCGCTCTCCACATCCCAGAACCGGGCGATGAGATTACACAGTGTGGTTTTCCCGGAACCGCTGGGGCCCACGATGGCGGTGGTGGTTCTGTCCGGGATGGCGAAGGATACATCCCGCAGGATAGGCCGCTGGTCATAAGAGAACGAAACATGGTCGAAGGTAATGCTGTGCTCCCTGGGCGTGCCGGCCCGACCGGTCTCTGCCAGCTGGGGCATGGCGTCCGTCTCATCGGCATGGGCCATGCAGCTGCTGACGATACGCAGCAGGGACATGCCGCTGCCCGCCGAGGAGATCTGGGCAAAGACCAGGAAGGACATGATGACCACCATCAGAGCGTTGGCCAGAATCATCGTTCCGGAGAGATAGAACCATACCGCTGCAAGCATCATGGCCACGCTTCCCAGCTGGAGCGCGATCCCCTGCGCCATAATATAAGGGGTGAACATCTTTTCGATGTTCAGGTTGCTGCGGCAGTTGTATTCCAGTGCTTCCTGCAAGGTGCGGTCACCCCGTCCGGTGAGGTTGAAGGACTTCACCACGCTCATGCCCTGCACATACTCCAGCACCGCCTCCACCAACTTGGCCTCGGACTTCTGACGGTGCGGGGCGAGGGCGGCGGATTTTTGCTCCATGGCCGAGGTGATGAACAAATAAACTGCTGTGGCCGCCACCACAATGAGACCGATCCGCCAGTCAAAAATCAGGATCATCACCATAAAGACCAGAGCGTTGAGCATCCCGCCCAGCATGGTCACCAACACCATGGGGGCCACAGTCTCCACATTGTCCAGTACAGTGGTGCAGACCCCGGTGAGCTCTCCCAGGCTGTTGTCGTTGAAGTAGCCCATGGGGACGGATTTCATCCGCTGCCCGATGGCCACGCGCTTATTGGCCGCCATGAAGTACCCGGCGTGGGTCTGCTGGAGTTGGGAGAAATACTTGGTCACGGCGCTGCCCAGAATACTGACTGCCAACAAGCCCAGCGCCTGCCACGCCGTGGCAGGGCCGGTTTTTCCATCCAGCAGAGCCAGGATGGTGTAGTAGATGGCGGCAATCTCAAACATATGGAATACCGCACCCAAAAAGCAGGCGATCACCGAGCGCCGGATGTTGCGCTGTTCCTTACCGGCAAACCGCCAGATACCTCTGAATGTCTCAATCATACCGTTTCACCCTCCTTTACGCCCATGTGAGCCTGCCACAGATCGGCGTACAACGGACAATGGCGCAGCAGGTCTTCATGCCTGCCCTGCGCTTCGATGCTTCCATCCTTCACCACCACGATCTGATCAGCGCCGGTGATGGTGGACAGGCGGTGGGCAATGACGATGACCGTCTTACCCTCCACCAGTTTTGCCACTGCCCGCTGGACCACTGCTTCATTCTCCGGATCAATGTAGGCGGTGGCCTCGTCCAGAATCACCACGGGGGCGTTTTTCAGCATAGCCCGGGCGATGGCGATACGCTGCCGCTCTCCTCCGGAGAGATGGGCGCCTCCGCCGCCCACCCGGGTGTCATAGCCATGCTCCAACTGGCGGATGAAACCGTCGCATCCGGCGGCTTTGGCGACTTGTTCCACTTCTTGATCCGTGGCATTTACCCGGCCCATACGGATATTTTCCCGGATGGTATCGTCAAAGAGGTAATTGTCCTGAGAAACAAAGGCCACCTGGTCGTAGAGTTGTTCCAGCGGGATACGGCTTTCCTCCGCGCCGCCCAGGGTAATGCGGCCCTCGGTCACATCCCAGAAACCGGCGATGAGCTTGGCAATGGTGGACTTGCCCGAACCGGAGGGTCCAACCAAAGCGGTGAGGCTGCCGGCCGGAATGGTGAGGGAGATGTTGTGGAGGATCTCCTTGTCCTGGGCATATCCAAAGGAAACATGATCCAAGGCGATATCCGGTTTTCCCAGCTGTGCCGGCTGTGTTCCGTGATCCTGCTCCGGCTTCAGGAGGATCTCGTCCACCGAGCCTACGATGGTACCTACCTTGGCAAGATTATCCACAAAGCCCATGGCGGCAATGAGAGGTCCCACAATACTCATGGACAGGATGATGGTGGTGAGAAATACCTCTGCGGACAAACTGCCGCCTGTGTAGAAGATCCAGCCCACAGGCAGCACCGTAATAAGCGTGGTGGGAGCGATGGCATAGGCCAGTGCCATTCCGAACTGGCATTTCTTCATCCAGTTGTAGTAGTAGACAGCATTGGCCCGTACCCGGAAGGAGAACTTCTCATAGGAGTTCTTTCCCTGATTGAAGGCCTTGATGACCTCAATGCCGCCGATGTACTCCACAATGGTCTCGTTCATAGCCTGGGTCGTCTCCACCGCACCCTGATAGTCCTTGCCATAGCTGCCCATAATGGCCATCATAAAAGCCATGCCCACAGGAATGGACACCAGACTCAGCAATGCCATACGCCAGTCCAGCGTAAACAGATACACGAGAACGCATACCGGCGCCAGCAGATTGGAGGTCATCTCTGGCAGCAGGTGAGCCAGCGTCGTCTCCATACTCTCCACCTGATCTACCACGATCTGTTTGAGCCGGCCGCTGGAGGTATCCAGAATATCTCCCAAGGGTAAGCGAGGCATTTTGGACAGAACCATCTTCCGGATGTCCCGCAGGATCTGGAAGGTGGCCTTGTGGGAGAGGGAAAGTGCCAGATTGTAAAGCAGGGTTTTGGCCAGATATCCCCCCAGAGCCACCATACACCACAGAAAATAGAAGTTCCAGTCCCGCTGCCCGGTCAAAAGCGCCACCAGGATGTGCCCCGCTGAGAGATACGGCAGCAGCCCCAGCAGGACACCCGCCACCGCGCAGAAGATGGCGGCAATCAGGCCGCCGTGATGATCCCTGCCCAGCTGCCACAGCCGCAGCAGCGGGCTTTGCGTTCTCTGCATAAATAAGCCTCCTTTAGTTAGTTGTTGCTAACCTTTGGTTCTATGAAAAGGCCGCCGGGAAAGCGGCCTTTTGCACTACCGGAAGTTTTCGGGATGAAAGATCGTCTCAAATCCTGCCATGTGATAGCGGTTGAGCTGGCGAATATAGTGGAGCGCCCGGGCCTTATCCATGCGGTGCCGCACCGGCTCAAACATTCCGTTGAAGTAGGCGGTGGTAACGATATGGATCAAGTCCTCGGTGACCTGACCGGAGCGGACGCTCTCACAGCCGATGACCTCCATGTATTTGTAGGTGTAACTGACTTCGATCTCCACCAACTCGTCAATATAGTGGGCATATTCCGTCCCAGCGCCCCGGCGGAGCAGCAGTTCAAACTCCGGCAGGTGCTCATAGATGTAGTCAAACAGTCCCTCCTGGGCATGGGCAGTGTAACGCCCCATTTCCTCCTGCTGGGTTTGGCCGTCAAACCGGTGAAAAGACTCCTGAATCTCCAAAAAACGGCGCTTCAGCTCTCCGGCAGCAGGCTCCACCAGGGCCCGGAACAATCCCGCCTTGTCGGTAAAACGGGTATAGATGGAGCCGGTGCTGGTTCCCGCCGCCTTGGCGATATCCCGCAGGGATGCCAGAGCAAAACCTTTTTCCAAAAATTCCTGACGGGCGCAGCGAAGCACATTTTCATAGACCCCTTCAATCTGCTTTGCCATGGTATCACCTCGCAATTCAAAACAGTGTTTCAAAACGATGTTTTGAATATACAACCAAAAAGCGAGTTTGTCAAGAGAGGATTTCCCCTTGACAGTGATAGAAAGGGATGCTATATTGATAATCGGATTATCGGTAATCAAATTATCATTCGTTGGGAGGGATGTTATGGCAAAACCGGATACTTCCATTGACCCTCGGATCATGGACAGCGCCAAAGAGGAGTTCCGGACGCTGGGCTTTGAGAAGGCTTCCCTGAAATCCATCTGCCAGCGGGCTGGGGTGACAACCGGCGCCCTTTATAAGCGTTACGCCGGAAAAGAGGAACTGTTTCGCGCTGTGGTGGCGGATACGGTGGCGGATTTGGATGCTGTTTATGAGGAGCGGACAGCGGTACCGGCATCTGCTCTCTCCGATGAAGACCTGATCCGGGCGTGGTATATGGATGAGGAATATATGCTGTGGTGGTTCCGCTTTCTCAATGAGCGGCGGGATGGCTTTGTGCTGCTGCTCACCGGAGCGGAGGGCACCGCTTACGCCAACTTCCAGCACGACTGGGTGGAGAAAATGACGGAAGGCACCTGGACCTACTACGCCGAGGCCAGACGCCGGGGCTTGTGTACTGTGGACATGACGCAAGAGGAACTTCATGTAGTTCTGTCCGCTTTCTGGACCACCATTTACGAACCCTTCATCCACGACTTCACCTGGCCGGAGATCCAGCGCCACTGTGCTCTGGTCTGCCGTCTCTTTGACTGGTATGCCGCCCTGGGATTCCCCAAGGGGTGAAAAATGCCTCTCCGGAGGCTTTTTTCTCGCCAATAAGTTAGCAATAACTAACCAAAAAGGAGTGATACTGTGTTTCAAAAAGTCCTGCGCTACACCGGACGCCACCGGAAGACCACCTACGCCTCCATTCTGGTGCTGGTGGCCGGCGTGGCCATGAGCGTGCTGCCCTATTTCTTCCTCTACCGCCTGCTGCGGCCCCTGCTGACGGGGGGCAGTCTCACTTTGGAGGAAACCCTGACGAGCGCCGGGGCCATGGCTCTGTGCATGGTCCTCTACGGCCTTCTCTATGTGGAGGGGCTGGCTCTGTCTCATCGCTCCGCCTATCATACTTTGGAAAACCTCCGGCTCCATCTCCAGAGCAAGCTGGAAAAGCAGCCCCTGGGCGCGATCCAGGAGAAGGGCGTTGGAGTCTGGAAGAAGATGTTCATTGACGACATTGAGAGCATGGAACTTCTGCTGGCCCACGCCCTGCCGGAAGGGTTGTCCAATCTGGCGGTGCCGGTGGTGGTATTTGCGGCCATGTTCCTCACGGACTGGAAGCTGGGTCTGCTTTCCCTCTGCTCCCTTCCGCTGGGCGTGCTGGCCATGGGCATGATGTACCGCTCCGGCATGAGCAAGATGGGAGACTACTACGCCGCCGGGCAGAAAATGAACAACACCATCGTGGAGTACATCAACGGCATGGAAGTCGTGAAAGTCTTCAACCGGGACGGAGAGTCATATCACCGCTTTGAGACCGATGTAAAGAACTACCGTGATTTTACGCTGGATTGGTTCCGGGCCTGCTGGCTGTGGATGGCCCTCTACACCAGCATTTTGCCCTGCGTGGCGCTGGTGCTGCTGCCGGCCGGCGGCTATCTGGCACTCACCGGCGCCTCTACCTTGCCGGATTACGCGCTGGTATTGTGCATGTCTTTTTCCGTGGGACCGCCTCTGATCCGAGCCATGAACTTTATGTCGGTGCTGCCCCAGCTGAGCTACAAGATCGATCAAATGGAATCTCTGTTCAATATTCCGCCCCTGAAAGAAGGAAAAACGGATTTCAGCGGAAACGATTTGCAGATCCGCTTTGAGAATGTGCGGTTTTCTTACAAGGTGAATTCCGCCGAAGGCGGAAGAGAAGGCGGCCTGGGCCGCGAAAAGGACGAAGTCCTCCACGGCATCTCCTTCTCTGTCCCACAGGGGAGCCTCACTGCTTTGGTGGGAGAATCCGGCAGCGGGAAATCGACCCTTGCCAAGCTGCTGGTCCACTTTTACGATGTGACGGACGGACGCATCACGCTGGGGGGGCAAGACCTGCGAGAGATGTCCCTCGCCTCTCTGAATGAGCAGATCTCCTTCGTCGCGCAGGAGCAGTTCCTGTTCAACACCAGCCTGTTGGAGAACATCCGGCTGGGAAGACCCGGCGCCACCGACGAGGAGGTGCTGGCGGCTGCGGAACGTGCCCAGTGCGGAGAGTTTCTGGAGCGGCTGGAAAAAGGAATCTATACCATGGCCGGCGACGGAGGCAAAGGGCTTTCCGGCGGGGAGCGGCAGCGGATCGCCCTGGCCCGGGCGATTTTGAAGGACGCTCCCATCGTGGTGCTGGATGAGGCCACCGCTTTTTTGGACCCGGAGAATGAGGAGAAAATGAACGCCGCCATTGCCGAGGTGATCCGGGGCAAGACGGTCATCGTCATCGCCCACCGGCTTCAGTCCATTGCAGGTGCCGATCAGATCGTGGTGCTGGATCAGGGCAATGTGGCAGGGATTGGCCGCCACGATACATTGCGAAAGACTTGCCCCGCCTATGAAAAACTGTGGCGGGCTGCCGAGGGAGCCGCTGCCTGGCGTGTCTCTGCGGAGAAAGGAGGCGACGAGGCATGATCGCGCTGATGAAACGAATCCTGTCCGTATCCGGCCCCTATCAGGGGCGGATCAAGCTGGCCTTTGTCTTTGCGTTCCTGAAGGCCATGCTGTCCAAGGCTCCCATCGGTCTGTCCTTCCTGGCCCTGAGTGCCTTTCTCCAGGGAACCATGACGGCACGGCTGTGCCTGTGGCTGGCGGTGGGCACGGTGGGCTGCGTTCTGCTGGAGTGCCTGTGCCAGAACATCGCCGACCGGCTCCAGGCCGCGGCGGGCTATATGGTATTCGCCGATCTGCGCATGGAGCTGGGACGGCATCTGCGCCGCCTGCCCATGGGCTATTTCACAGAGGGCAACATCGGCAAAATCAGTTCCGTTCTGTCCACCGACATGGTGTTCATTGAGGAGAACTGTATGCACGACATTGCCAACATGATGAGCTATACCTTTGCCCAGGCTATTCTGGTGCTGTGGCTGGCCTTCCTGAATCCCTGGCTGGGACTGGCCGCCTTGGTGGTGGTGCTGATTATCTGGCAGCTGGGCCGCGCTTCCCTGGGGAGCACCCTGGCCCACTCTGATGTTCGACAGGAGCAGAGCGAGGCGCTCACGCGGGCGGTGCTGGACTATGTGGAGGGCATCGGCATCGCCAAGACCTTCAACCTGCTGGGAGAGCGTTCCGCGCAGCTCACCGAGAATTTCGCCCGGAGCCGCAAGGTCAGCATCGAGTTCGAGGAGAGTCAGGCCCCCTGGATGCGGGCTCTCTATCTGGTGTGCGGTCTGGGCTCGGTGCTGATAATCCCCCTGTCCCTCTGGCTCTATGGCCGGGGGTCGCTCTCCATCACCTTCCTGCTGGGTGTCCTGCTCTTCGTCTTTGACCTCTTCGGCCCCATGAAGGCGCTCTACAGCCAGGCCACCCGCCTGACGGTGATGAACGCCTGCATGGATCGGATTGAGGCGGTACTGGCCCAGCCGGAACTGCCCGACCGGGGCCGGGAGTCCTTACCCAAAGCCGGCAGCGCCCCGGAGGTGGAGTTCCGGAATGTCACCTTTGCCTACGGGGAGAAAGAAGTGCTGCATGATGTCTCCTTCACGCTGGAGAAAAACCGGATGTTGGCCCTGGTGGGGCCCTCCGGCGGCGGTAAAAGTACGGTAGCCAACCTGCTCTCCCGGTTTTGGGATGTCAAACAGGGACAGATCCTGGTGCGGGGCAGGGACATCCGCGATATTCCTCTCTCTGATCTGATGGATCAGATCTCCATGGTGTTCCAGCGGGTCTATCTCTTCCAGGATACCGTCTACAACAACATCGCCATGGGACGGACAGATGCCACACGGGAGGAGGTCTATGAGGCGGCCAGGAAAGCCCGATGCTATGACTTCATCATGGAACTGCCCGACGGCTTTGACACTGTCATCGGCGAAGGTGGAGCCAGCCTGTCCGGCGGAGAGCGGCAGCGGATCTCCATTGCCCGCTGCATTCTGAAGGATGCCCCCATCGTCATTCTGGATGAGGCCACTGCCAGCGTGGACGCCGACAACGAGAGCTACATCCAGGAGGCCATCACCCAGCTGTGCCGGGGTAAGACTCTGTTGGTCATTGCCCACAGGCTGAATACCATCCGCCACGCCGATGAGATCCTGGTCATTGACCAGGGACGCATCGTCCAGGCCGGCGACCATGACAGACTTATGGCGGAGGAGGGCATCTACCGCCGCTTCATCACCGCCCGCTCCAATCCCACCGGTTGGTGCCGGTAAACACAGTGAGCCGAACGAAACGGAAAGAATGGCTGGGACACATCTCCCGGCCATTCTTCGTTCCAGTTTCTTCCCTTGATTTATCCCAAAGTACATGCAAAACCAATATGGCGCATCTTGCAATTTCATGCGACAAAGAGTATGATGTAGTTAGCAAACGCTAACCGCATCATTGAGGTGACCATATTGTATGGATGACAACAAGCAGTTTTGGGAGCGGTTTTCACGGCATTACGCCGGCTTCATGCGCCGCTCTCAGGCGACCTATCAGCAGATCTGCAAAGCAGTGCGTCCTTTTCTGAAACGGGACATGGATGTGCTGGAGTTGGCCTGCGGAACAGGCCAGCTGTCCGTCCCTCTGTCTCCGTGTGTCCGGAGCTGGGAGGCAACCGACTTTTCAGCTGAAATGATCCATCAGGCCAAAAAGCAGGTTTATTCGTCCCGGCTCCATTTCTCCGTCCAGGACGCCACCAAGCTGCCCTACGGGCCGGAGAGCTTCGATGCGGTCGTGATCTCCAACGCCCTCCATGTCATGCCTCACCCGGAAAAAGCTCTGGCGGAAGCCTGGCGGGTTCTGAAACCGGGGGGATGGCTGTTCGCCCCAACCTTTGTCTGGGGCAAAAGTCGAAGCGCCAGACTCCGGCTCTGGTTCATGGGGCTGTCCGGCTTTCGGGTGTACCATGTCTGGACTGCCGGGGAGCTGATGGCATACCTGTCCGAGTGCGGCTATTCCATCGTTCGCCATCCGCTTCTTGGAAACTCGTTGGTGCCGCTGTGCTGTCTGATAGCCAGGAAGATCCCGGATGAACGGACTGCGGCACGGCAGACCACCGTCCGGTCCGCGCAGCTCGATGATCCAAAAGTCAAGAAGGAGTGAGAGAACATGTGGAAGTACACAGTGGAAGTCAACGGAATGATGTGCGGGATGTGCGAGGCTCATGTCAATGACGCCGTACGCAAAGCCTGCCCGGTCAAAAAGGTAAACTCCTCCCGCAGCAAAAACCAGACTGTAATCCTCTCTGAAACAGAGCTGGACACGGAGGCTCTTATGAATGCTATTCGCAGCACAGGGTATGAGGTCGGCACGATCCAGAAGGAGCCGTACAAAAAAAGAGGATTGTTCGGTTGAGTTCGTTGGCGGCAGCGGTCAGAAAAGAGGCGTGAATATGAACACGGCAATGCAGTCGTTTGGATATGGATTAGTGGCTCTGCTGTTTTGCATCGCTATTTTTAGCGTGTGCCATAAAATCAAAAAAGCCGCCCGAAAGGTTTTGAAAAGCCAGCAGACACATAAGGATGAGCTGCCGTAAGCGTTTGGAGCTATGGAGCAGGTACGCTTGGCGGTGAACTTACACAGCAGGTCGCTCCTGATTTAAAAGCGCAGATCACATAAAAATGAGGTGGAGGCCATATCAAGGCTCCACCTCATTTGATATCCCGTGCCAAATGGCAGGTATTCACTTATCGCGTTGCCGCTCGATAGCAAAGTCCGCCAAATTTGCATAGCCTCATTGCCCGTGCGCATCTTCCCGCATTTTCGTTACCTGCTCCAAGTGCGCCTGCACAGCCGCAAAGGATTTTTCGCTGATCACATGCTCAATCCGGCAGGCATCTTCGGTCGCAGTCTCCTCGTCCACGCCCAGTTCCATCAGCATCTGGCTCAACACCGTGTGGCGGGTGTACATCGTCTTAGCAATGGCAAGCCCGGTCTCCGTCAGGGTAATTGCTCCGTCAGCATCCACATTCACATATCCGTCCTTTTTCAGAATGGACATGGCTCTGCTGACACTGGGCTTGGTAAAGCCCAACTGCTCTCCCACATCGATAGCCCGAACAAAGGTGCTGTTCTGCGAAAGAATATAGATGGTTTCCAGATACATCTGGCCAGACTCGTGAATCGCCATAGGAACCTCCAAAAAACGGGCGTTTTGCTTATTATAACACAGGCGTCCGACAAGCGCCATTTTTTCTGTTTGCAAAATCCATCCGTCCTCTTGACAAGCGAACGAGTCCTATATATAATTGCATTAGTTAGCCATCACTAACCAAAAAGCGGTGGCCATATTTTCGGTGCATCGGTTAGCTGCTGCTAACCGCCTTAAATTGTCAGTATTCCACATTTCACCGCACTGTCCGCATCTGGACATGATTTTGTGAGGGAAACGCCTATGTCAGAGGATCTGCTGATTCGTCACTGTTCTCCCACCCTGGCCGGGATCAAGACGGGAAATCTCTTTTCCTGCGCCTGCCCCAGCCGGAAGGATCTGACGCGAGACTTGTGCCGGCTGAACAAGAAACTGGTTCCCAGAGGAATCCGTATTCTGCCGCTCCGGGTTCGCAAAGGCTGCGCTTTGATCTACGCCTACCGGCCCAATGCGCTGGAGAGCGATCTGACCGATCACCGCGCCAGAGCATTGCTTCTGAAATACGGCTATGTGCCGGAAAACCCCAATGGCTGTGTGGTTCACCTGATCCACCGGCTCCGGAGCGAGGGGGAATTCCCCCATGAGATCGGACTGTTTTTGAGCTATCCGCCGGAGGATGTGCTGGGCTTCATCTGCAATCGGGCGTGTAATCACAAGTGCGTGGGCTGCTGGAAGGTCTACGGCGACGAACAGGCCGCCAAAAACATCTTTGAAAAATACGAGGTGTGCAGCAAAATCTACTCCCTGCAGTGGCAGCAAGGGAAATCCATCGAGCAGCTCACCGTAGCTGGTTGATGTTTCTACCATAACAAATCCAGAAAGAAAGGTCGTTGCGTCTTATGAGTAAAGTTGCAGTTGTGTATTGGAGCGGCACGGGAAACACCGAGGCCATGGCCATGGCGGTGGCCGAAGGCGTCAAGGGCAAGGGCGCCGAGGTGTCTGTGATCACCGCCGCGGAGTTCTCGCCGGAGCAGGTCGGCGAATATTCCGCCATCGCCTTTGGCTGCCCCTCCATGGGGTCGGAGCAGTTGGAGGAGAGCGAGTTCGAGCCCATGTTCACCGCCTGTGAGGGCAGGCTGAGCGGGAAGAACATCGCCCTGTTTGGCTCCTACGGCTGGGGCGACGGCGAATGGATGCGCAGTTGGGAGTCCCGCTGCAACGACGACGGCGCCAATCTGGCTTGTGAAAGCGTAATCTGCAACGAAGCTCCGGACGATGACGCTCTGGCGGCCTGCCGCGAGCTGGGCGCATCGCTGGCCTGACAAAAGCACCGCAGAAGGCAGGAGGCGCTTGTCTCCTGCCTTCTCTCTGGTTCCCCGGTCAGCATAGGTAAAACCAATTCCGAACCCAGAGAAACAGGTCGTGAGAAATCATGCTGAAAGAATATTTATTGAGCCAGGACTCCGGCACAGGCCGCTGGAGCCACGGTATGCCGGGGGTGGAGATCTGCCGCTTTTCCTTGCCAGAGCCGGAGCAGGAACCCTTGCGGCCCATTGCGGTGTGCGGCACACCGCTCCAGTTTGAGGTGCTTTTCTGTCTGACCGGCCGCCTTACTGTCCGAGCGTTACAGGGTACTTCCTGCATGGCGGAGGCGCCGGGGATCTTCCTCCTCTCCGACAGCTCCGCTCTCCGCTCGTGTCAGTACAGCGGAAACCTGGGCGGCGTTTTGATCGCCGTAGACGCCAAAGCAGCAAAAGAAAGCCTTGTGACGGTCTGCGCCACCCTGGGGATGAGGTTGAACACCAGCATCGTCAAGGAGAAAATGACGGCAAGTATAAAGAATGGCTGTGGTGGTCTTAGTTCCGCCACAGCCATTCTTTTAAAGCTGCTATTACGCCCATAAATAATAATCCATTAATAGGCAGAGTATTAAGAACACAAAGGGTTAGGGAGAAAAGTACATTCCTCTTTCGAGCCTCATTTTTCTATTTTTTCTGGTGGTATAAATTCTAATAGATCGCCGATCTCACAATTCAACACCGTACAAAGCCTTGCGAGGACATCTATATCTAAACGAGTAATTTGGTTTTTACAATAATTATTGATCTGCGTCCGCTGCATCTCAGCCCGATGGCTCAGCATGTTCTTGCTAAGACCGGATGCCTTCAACAGCTCGTCCAGCTTAATCCGAATAGTTCCATATTCCACTTGCCAACCCTCCGACCACAAGAAATATGTTGACAAGTTTAGTGTACCCTTGGTAGAATAGAAAAATAAGATGTAGAAAATCTTGTCAGATTAATTGCACATATAGAATGCACAGTTTTGACTGGTTCTTTTTAGCCAATATGAATATATAATAATACAAAAAGCGGATAATCTTCAAATTTCAGCAAAACTGCCTAAAACCTAAGCGATTTCTAAGAAACCCCTAAAAATTCCCTATTATAATACCCCCATCGAAACGGTGAGGGGAAACGCACTTTTTGTCTGTTATCCCCGCAAGGGGAGAATATGGCAGGAAAGCGTATAGGGAGCAATGAACACCCGCCGGGGGTCAGGGAAAAAAGAGTAACATTACATACCGCAATCCTCCAAGGGGTTGCGGTTCTTTTTTATTCGACACCATTTGTCCTTACTCACTATATACCGCTAAAGCTCGGCAAATATTTCTCTTCGTATGCACTCACCGCACGGTGGGTGCATTTTTTGTTTGTCGAAAAATGGCGGCCTCTGCTCAGCGTCCGGTATGTCCGGTCGCTCCGTTGCCGCGACCCACCGCTCCGAAATTTGGTTCGCATCCAAATTTCAGAAGACGGAGTAAATCACCATGTACTTTAATAGAGAGGACTATGGTTCAAGGATCAGGAGCTTGCGAAAAAAGCGTGGGCTCACACAGGAGCAGTTGGCAGAGAAGATGAATGTCAGCACTCCATACATCGCAAAAATCGAAACTGGAAAGCAAACTGGCCCAGTCGAGCTGGCCGTAGAATTTGCAGCATTCTTTGAGGTTTCTCTGGATTATCTCTTGGTGGGAAAAGGAGATTTTGCGGAGGAACAGAAGCGCGGACTGCGGATGGCCATCTCTCTACTGTCCGAATTGGAGGCATCTCTCTAAAAACTTTCCATTTTGGGTTGGTAAACTTTCCATTCTGTTTCTGTTGGAAGTATACGCACGGAGTTACAATCTTCGTGAGATCAAAACATCTCAGAGCGAACCTTGAAAAACACCGCCCCAGGCGGTCATATCCGGCAACTTGAATACCTTAGCTGATCGGGAGAGCGTCAGGCCGAGTGCGCGAAGACCACCTGTGCGGAGCAGATCCGCATCAAAGGACGGCCAAATAAGGTGCAGAGCGATACCCACTCAGGCCAAGGCAGCCTTGGCAAGCTGTCCCCGCCATGACCCCGTCAGCCTACAATGATACTTCTGCTTACGCAGCTCGGAGAGATCCTCGGAGGGGTGAGAGTCCCATGATGTGCGCCAGCGCAGTTCAAGTTGCCGCCCTGCCTGGGGAAGTAGTGTCGAATACAGGCGACTAAGCAGCATCAAGAAACAAAGGGCCGCTCCAGACTCGGAGCCTGCAACCGCTCACCTGACCTTTGGGAGCGGCCCTCTGTTTTCTTTTGATAGCAGAAATATGGGATCTGATCACAGTACATCCTCTTCTTCTCAACCTCCGTTTCTCTGAGTTCTTCATCTTTCCCCCTCTACACTCCTCTTCCTTTTCTCCTCAAACTCCCTGATCGGGTCCCATATTTCTGTTATCAAAAACAAATCCACGAAAGCGAGGAAACGAGATGACAAATATCGATTTGTGCGGCATTGCCCAACTGCTCCGCACGCTGATAGAGCAGAAGAAAGCCACAGAAAGAGAGGCCCGCAAAATTTTGGCCAGAATTGCCGCACAGACCGGTGCAGACATTATCCTTTCTTTCTGAAATCGCACTCTTTTCAATAGCTATTTCAAAGGTGTTGTGGTATTGTTTGTGTTGCAAAAAAGGAGGTGAACTGACATGGCGGAAAAGCTGATGACCGACGGCAGCATGGCGCTTCGGGAAAAGCAATACCGGGTCATCACCATCGAGGCAACCGAAAAGCCCCAAAACGCCAAATTGCGGGTTGCGGCATACGCCCGTGTCAGCTCCGCCTCTGATGACCAACTTAACTCCTTCGCCGCCCAGAACCGTCACTACAGCGACCTGATCTCCAGCAAGGAAAACTGGAGAATGGTAGACATATACGCAGATGAGGGTATCACTGGGACATCGGCTGAAAAGCGTGAGGACTTCCAGCGGCTCCTGGCAGATTGCCGCAGAGGGCTGATCGACAGGGTGCTGGTAAAATCCATCTCCCGCTTTGCCCGCAATACCAAGGAATGCCTGGAAACCATCAGAGAGCTGAAATCGCTCGGTGTCGGCGTCTACTTCGAGAAAGAGAACATTGACACTGCGACGATGTCCGGCGAAATGATGACTGCGCTCTTCGCCTCCTTCGCCCAGGCCGAGAGCGAATCCATCTCCGGCAATATGAGGTGGGGCATTCAAAAACGAATGCAGGCCGGAACATATATACCCGCAAACTTGCCATACGGATATACTCTACAGGATCATTCCATACGCATTGTGGAGGAACAAGCTGTTATCGTACAACGGATATTCAAAGAGTATCTTTCCGGCAAAAGTACAGAGCGGATAGCATCTGACCTGCGAGAAGAAGGCATCCCGTGTAAATCTGGTGAAGTCGCTTGGGATTCAACTGCTATTCGATATATTATCTCGAATGAAAAGTACATTGGCGACTCTGTGTGGCAAAAATACTTCTCAACAGATACGCTTCCATATAAATGCCGACTGAACCGAGGGCAGAAGGTTTCTTACTACGCATACGGGACACACGAAGGAATCGTACCAAAAGAAGATTTTGAGAAAGCAAATGCTTTGATGAAATCTCGTGCTCAGAAGATTACATTAACGAAAAACAGTCCGTATGCGTTTCGGAAAAAAATAGTATGTGGCGACTGCCAGTCACTATTTCGTCGCAAGGTTGTGCGCGGCATCACATACTGGGTATGTATAGGACACGATAAAAAGAGACATGGCATCAAATGCGGCATTACACCAATTGCAGAAGATGAAATAACAAATGCTTTCATCCGCCTATACTATAAGCTCAAGCACCATGGCGAACCCATCCTCATGGAAATGATCACCTCGCTCCAAGCCATCCGCAACCGCCGGATGCTTTGGAGCCTGGATGTCATTGAACTCAACAAGCAAATATCCGATCTTACCAGTCAGAATCAAATGTTGGCCACGCTGAAACAACAGGGCCTCATTGATCCTGACATTTTTATATCCCAGAGCAATGAGTTGACCGAGCAGCTCCGCGCTGTAAAGCTGAAAAAGGAGCGTCTTCTGACCGTCGATGGCGACAACACCATCGCCCAAACAAGAGAGCTGATGGAAATCTTGAATGATGGCCCGGACTTCCTTGACAGCTTTGACGCAGAGCTGTTCGGTGAGCTCGTTGAAACGATCATCGTGGAAAGCAATGAGCGAATCCGCTTCCGCCTGAAAAACGGGCTGGAGCTGGCCGAAACCATAGAAAGGACGGTGCGCTGATGGGCAATCGGAAGCAGCCGTTTGGTTACAGGGTGGTTATGGGGGAAATCGCCCTTCACCCGCAGGAAGCAAAGCTGGTGGAGCATATCTTCCGGCAATACCTTGCGGGTGCCACCTATAACACCTTGGTAGAGGAGCTTCGGGAACAGTCAATTCCCTATGACGAGGGAAAGGTCTGGAACAAAAACATGGTCGCCCGAATTCTGGAAGACAGCCGCTATACGGGAGAGCGCGGCTATCCGCCGGTCATTGATCGACAAGCCCTGGAGAAAGCACTGGAAAAGCGAAGCGCAAAACAGACGGCAGCTCCCAAAACGGACACGCAGAAGCTCCTCCGCCGCTTCAGCGGGCGGCCATCGACAGCGCGTATGGAGCGGCAGGTGCTGAATCTGCTCAACAGCCTGATCGTATCGCCGGAACAGCTCCGGCTTCCGGCAACAGCGCCGCCTGATCGATCCACTGAACTGAACCTGCAGCGTGAGCTTGACAGGGTGATGGAATGCCAGCCAATCGACGAGGATGCCGCAAAGGAATTGATCCTGACCATCGCTGCGGCACAGTATAGTGCCGTCGACTCCCGCGAATACGAAACGGTTCGTCTGCGCAGAGTGTTTTCCGGGCGTCAGCCCATGGCTGCGTTGGATGCAGAACTGCTTCAAAGCTCAGTGTCCGCCATCCATTGTCATAACGATGGAAGCCTGAATATCCAGTTAAAAAACGGTCAAGTAATTGGGAAGGAGTGAAACAATATGAGAGAAAGCCCGCCCAAAGTCATCACCATACCCGCAAAGCCAGAGGTCGCAAGCCGGCAGGCGGTTCAGCGCCAGCTTCGCGTGGCCGCCTACTGCCGGGTATCCACCGATGACGAGGAACAGCTCACCAGCTATGAGGCCCAGCAGAACTACTACACCGACAAGATCATGACCAACCGGGAGTGGACCATGGCCGGGATCTTCGCAGACGAGGGCATCACAGGGACATCGGCTCGGAAGCGGCCCGAATTCCTGAAGATGATCCGGCTGTGCAAGCAGAAGAAGATCGACATCGTCCTGACCAAATCCATCTCCCGCTTCGCCAGAAATACGGTGGACTGCCTGAATTACATCCGGGCCCTGCGGGAATTGGGCATTGCGGTCATCTTCGAAAAGGAGAACATCAACACGCTGGAAGCCGACAGCGAGATCCTCATCACCATGCTTGGAGCCTTCGCCCAGGCGGAAAGCGAGAGCATCAGCGCCAATGTCCGCTGGGGCAAGCGGCAGGCCATGCGCGAGGGAAAGACAATCATACAGTATAACCGGCTGTACGCCTATGAAAAAGGCGAGAACGGCAAACCGAAAATCATCCAGGAGCAAGCCGAAGTGGTTCGCTCGATCTATGACCAGTATTTGAGCGGAGCCAGCCTTCGGATGATCAAAGAAAGGCTGGAAATGGAGCAGATCCCCAATGTGACCGGCGGCTCCCAATGGACGATCACGGCGATCCGAAGCATCCTGACCAATGAGAAGTATTGCGGAGATGTCCTCCTTCAGAAGACCTACATCAGCGACTGCATCAGCCGCAAGGTCATCCGCAACACGGGGCAGCTCCCCATGTATCTGGTGCAGAACCATCATGAGGGCATCGTGGAGCGCAAAACCTTCGATGCGGTACAGGCAGAGATGGCGCGGCGCAGTGCCGGAAAAAGCCCTTCCAAAAAGAATGCCCCCACGGGGATGACATCCTATGCCAGCAAATACGCCTTGTCGGAGCGCCTTGTCTGCGGCGAATGCGGCACCCTGTACCGCCGCTGCACCTGGTCCAAGCAAGGCAGGAAGCGCATCGTGTGGCGCTGTGTCAGCCGGTTGGACTACGGCACCAAGTACTGCCACAACTCACCAACGCTGGACGAGGAACCGCTCCAGAAGGCAATCCTCGCCGCAATCAACTCCGTCATGAGTCAAAAGAGTACGCTGATCCGGCAGATCACCTCCGCCATGGAAATGGAGCTGGCTCCGGTTCCCGGCGAGAGCATGAGTCTTGCCGATATTGAAAGGCGGCTGGACGAGCTGAACGACCAGACCCGTGAGCTGGTGGCAGAATCCGCCCGAGCGGAGGATGCCACCGCCTGCACCGCCCAGCTGAGAGCTGTCATGAATGAGGCTGCCGTACTGAAAGAAAAGCGGGCCCTGATCGAAGAACAGCGTCAGAGCAACGCTCAGGCTGTACGGCGCATTGAAGATGCGGCTGCCGCGATGGATCAGGCGTCCACCCACATCAGCGAATGGGATGAAGCTCTCATCCGGCAGCTGGTGGATACGGTCAAGGTCAACTCAGCGGAGAAAATCACGGTCTTCCTCCGCGGCGGCGTTCAGGTGGAGCAGGATATGATATAATAAGCAAAAGAAGGTGAACCGAAATGATCTATGCAACCGGCGATACCCATGGTAACTTCCAGCGGTTTGCACCCGAATACTTCCCCGAGCAGGCCGGAATGACCAAGGAAGACTATATGATTATCTGCGGAGATTTTGGCGGCGTATGGGATGGGGGCAAGAAGGAGGAGCGGAATCTGGACTGGCTGGAGGATCTGCCCTTTACCACGCTGTTCATCAGCGGCAACCATGAAAACTTCGACCTGCTGAGAAAATACCCGACAGAGGAATGGAACGGCGGAAAAATCCAGCGAGTCCGGCCTCATGTGATCCACCTGATGCGCGGGCAGGTCTTTGACCTGCAAGGATACTCCTTCTTTACCATGGGCGGTGCCAGAAGCCATGATATCGAGGACGGTATCCTGAACCCCAAAGCACCCGATTACGAAGAACAATACTGGGCCCTTCGCAGAATGGGCGCCCGATTCCGGGTCAACCACCGATCCTGGTGGAAACAAGAGCTTCCCGATAAATCCGAGTATGAGGAAGCTCGGCACAGCTTGGAAAGCATTCACTATGAGATGGACTATGTGATCACACACTGCGCCCCAAACAGCATCGTGGACACACTGGGAAATGGCGGCTATGTTCACGACCACCTGACCGGCTTCCTGGAGGAAGTCAAAGAACGAGCCAAGTTCCACTACTGGCTGTTCGGACATTACCACAACAACAAAATCATCGACGACCGCTTCGTCCTGCTCTGGGAGCAGATGGTACAAGTGGTGTGAACAGGCCAAAGAGAAACGCAGGAGGCGCCTCCTGTGCTTCTCTTTGGCCTGTTTCTAAATAAGGCAGGTTCTGCCGGAAAGGAGAAGCTATGAACATCCGCAAAAACATCGATTATTCCACCATGTTTGCGGCTCTGGAGGCTGCGCTGAGCGCCGAGATGCCCCAGATGCAACTCTGCTGCGAACTGGGCCGCATCGTCTGTTCCCGGCCTGAGAAAGGCGCAGCAGTGGCCGCAGCCGAATATCTGCACAGCCGTTTCCCCGATGCTTCCGGCTTCTCCCCACGGAACCTTCGCCGGATGCGGGAGTTCTATCGGATGTATGAGGACACCCCCGAATTGCTGACGCTGGCCATGGAGATCAGCTGGACACAGAATGTAGTCATTCTGGAAGTAGACATGGAGCTGGAGGAGCGGCGCTGGTATCTTCGTGCTGCTGGTCGTTTTGGCTGGTCAAAGGTGGAACTCCAGAGAAAAATCGATTCTGACGCCCATCTGGAAATCCAACTCGACGAATCTGAGGTTCCGTGCTATACTGAGTGCGATAGGAATGAGTTGGAGTGTACGGAGCATGATCAGGATACTTTTTCTCTGCCACGGAAATATTTGCAGAAGCCCGATGGCCGAGTTTATCATGAAGGATCTGGTGAAGAAAGCCGGTCTGGAGCAGAACATTCAAATCGAGTCAGCGGCTACCAGCACCGAGGCGATCGGAAACCCGGTCTATCCGCCAGCCCGCCGCAAGCTGTCCGAGCATGGCATCGACTGTTCCGGCAAACGAGCCCGGCAGCTTCTGAACAGCGATTACGAGAAGTACGACCTTCTGATTGGCATGGATCGGGCCAACCTGCGGAGTATGTACCGGATCTGCGGCGGCGATTTTGCCGACAAGATGCACCTGCTGATGGACTTTACCAACCGTCCCGGAGAGGTGGCCGATCCGTGGTACACCGACGATTTCGACACGACCTGGCGGGATGTGGAGGAAGGCTGCCGGGGGCTGTTGCACCATATCCAGTTGCAATCAGCAATTCATGGAGGTGATTTCTGAATGAATAATAAATTGATTGTCCATGGGACAGAAATTTCGGTCACCACCATTGACGACAAGGATTATATCTCCCTGACTGATATGCTCAGGGCGAAAGACGGAGACTTTTTCATCTCCGACTGGCTGCGAAACCGAAACACAGTTGAATTCCTCGGGATATGGGAACAGATCCACAACCCGGATTTTAATTATGGCGAATTCGCCGCAATTAGAAGTCAGGCTGGTTTGAACAGCTACAAACTCAGCGTCAAAGAGTGGGTTGAAAAGACGCATGCAATTGGACTGCGGGCAAAGGCCGGAAGATATGGCGGTACATATGCCTACAAAGACATTGCCTTTGAGTTCGGCATGTGGATCAGCCCTGAGTTCAAAATCTATCTGATCAAAGAATTTGAACGACTCAAGGCCGAGGAAATGAAACAGCTTGGCTGGGACATCAAGCGAAATCTGGCCAAGATCAATTACCGCATCCATACAGATGCTATCAAGGAGAACCTGATTCCGCCGGAGCTTTCCGCAAAGCAGATTTCCATGGTGTATGCCAGTGAAGCCGATGTGTTGAACATGGCCCTGTTCGGTATGACTGCAAAGCAGTGGCGGGACAGCCATCCCGATCTGAAAGGGAATATCCGTGACTACGCCAATGTCTCTCAGCTGGTCTGCCTGTCCAATCTGGAGAACCTGAATGCGGTGTTCATCAATGAGGGGATGTCTCAGGCCGAACGGCTGACAAAACTCAATGCCATCGCTATAAGCCAGATGGAGATCCTGACTCAAGATCACCGAATCGAAGCTCTGGAGGCTCATAGCGAAGACCTATCTCCTATGGAGTAAAAATATAATCGGCAGGACGCTTGCGAGTGGGCGAAGGCCGTGGCATCTATAGTGTTGCGATGTTCCAAAAGCCACACTGTGATTTACAGTGTGGCTTTTTTATTGTTTTGATATTAAATATAACAGCATAAAAAAATCAACCGATTAAGCAATCGGTTGATTTTTACTGTTTATGATATTAAAATCTTTTCCCAAAGTGATTCGTAATAATCACGGATTTCAGAATTAAAATCATGGAAGTACTGCGCGTTCTTAATTACCTCAGCAGATGGGTACAGTATTTCATCTTTATAGAACGAATATTCAGGGTTATTTGCTACCGCAGTATTTGGAGATGTGTAGCAAATGTATTCTGCATTTGCAAGTGCAATTTCCGGCTCGCACATATAGTTGATAAACATCATGGCTGCATCATAGTTTTTAACACAGTTAGGCACGCACATTGAGTCAACAAATATATTGAAACCTTCTTTTGGATAAGCAAACTTCAAATCGGGATTTGTTTCGAGCATTGTATAATAGTCGCCGGCATAATACGGAGCCATAGCAGCGTTTCCGCCCCCCATTTTATTAAATACCTCGTCCATTACCCTTCCCTGAAGGAGACTATTTTGTTTAATAAGCAAGTCAGCCGCATCAGACCAGTCGCTCTTTTCCTCTGTGTTAAGGTTCTGACCGAGTATAAGCTGAGCAATTGCAAAACAGTCGCGTGGATTGTTAAAAGTAAGGATATTGTCCTTATATTTTTCATCCCACATTATTGTCCAACTGTCAACCGGTTCATCAACAAGCTTACTATTGTAAATCAATCCGACTGTACCCGCATTATACGCAACTGAGTATTCATTATTCTCATCAAAAAACAGGTTCTTATATTTATCATCAATATAGCTGAAATTAGTAATTTTGCTCAAATCAATTTTTGTGAGCATGCCCTCGTTGCGCATACGCTCAATCATATAATCCGACGGAATAATAACGTCGTATGACACAGCGCCACTTTTCAACTTTGAATACATTGACTCATTACTATCAAAATAATCGTAATTAACCTGAATTCCTGTAAGGGCCTCAAAAGACGCAATTACATCTAATGTGTCTTCATCGCCATCAGAAATATACTCTCCCCAGTTAAACACATTAAGCTCTGTTCCGGCAAGGTCAGTGCGATATTCAGCACTAAGATTACTGAATAGCTCATTATACTCATCAGAAATTGTAGTCTGCAATGAATTAACAGCAAAAACGCTCAGCGCTATGCATACAGCAAGTGTTGCGCTTACAACAGAAACCCTCGCCTTACGCGTTTTAAATGTATTTTCAAACCAGTCACCAATTTTACCTGCTACACGTGCCAAAATACCAGCTTTATTAAAACCTTTTGTTCTACTCTCTGAACGCGCCTGAATTAGATTTACAATTATAAGTAAAATTAAAATTGCAAAGAAAATTACGCTGGACAAAGCATAAATATCAGGTTTTACTGTCTTTTTGGTGGTTTGATTATAAATTAACAACGGGAGTGTTTGAAAGCCGATACCGTTAGTAAAGTAACTGATTACAAAATCATCAAGTGACAGCGTAAACGCCATAATAAATCCGGAAACTATTCCCGAGGAAATATTTGGCAGCACAACCTTATAAAATGCTGAGCGCGTGGTGCATCCTAGATCTTGTGCAGCCTCGAATAAATTTTTATCAGTTTGACGCAGTTTAGGCAGTACATTTAGTATTACATAAGGTAAATTAAATGTAATATGTGCTATTAAAATTGTGTAAAAACTAAGGTATTGCGTCGCACCGATCAGTCTGCCGATAAAAACAAATAACAGCATCATTGAAACACCGGTTACAACATCAGGATTCATCATAGGAATGTTTGTAACGGTCATGATGGTGCTTTTGCCCCATTTTGAGCGCATATTGAATATGCCAACAGCAGCTAACGTACCAAGTAAAGTTGCAATAAGTGCTGAAAGAGCGGCCAAAACAAGTGTGTTTTTTAGCGCTGTCAGCGTTGCACCTGAACTGAAAAGCTCGCCGTACCATTTTGTTGAAAAACTTTCAAAAACATATGTGCTGCGTGATGAATTAAACGAAAAGAAAATCATTACTGCTATGGGAGCATATAAAAATATGAACATTAATACAGAGCATAATCTACCGATATTTTTCATACGATTATACCTCCGTTATCATCATCCGAAAAGCGGTTCATAACAGCTAAACTGATAAGAATAACTATCATCATAACAAATGATAATGCAGCGCCCATATTGTAACTTAACGTATCAAATCTTTTTTGTATAATGTCCCCTATCATTTGTGTTTGTACGCCACCAAGTTTTTGTGAAATATAAAAAGTGCTGACGCTCGGTACAAACACCATTGTAATGCCAGATATAACACCCGGCAAGCTGAGCGGTAAAATAACCTTTTTCAGTTTTGAAAGTCCATTTGAGCCTAAATCCTCAGCAGCCTCAAGCAATGAATTATCAATCTTTGTCATTACCGTATAAACAGGCAGGATCATGTACGGTATATAGTTATATACCATTCCAAGAATAACTGCTCCCGATGTTCCTATTAGCTTAAAAGGACCAATTCCGAACAGACCAAAAAATGAATTAATGAGACCTGTTTTTTCAAGAATGGTCGTCCACGAATATGTTCTGATAAGCAAATTCATCCACATAGGAAGCATTACTAGAAGCATCATAATTTTTTGCTTGCTCACCTTTGAACGAGACATATAGTACGCTACTGGATATGACATGACAAGAGTGATTGCTGTAGCAGCAGTAGCATATCCTAGCGAACGTAGCAAAACATCTTTATACTCACCTATTCTGATGATGTATTCAAAACTGAAATTTCCGTTATTATCGGTAAATGCGTAATACGCAACAATAATAAGCGGAATGACAATAAACATTGCTGCCCAAAGCAAATACGGTGCATTTATTAATTTACGGCCAAAGGATGATTTCATGTTTCATCCTCCTCCACGACTTCACTGTCACCCATGTGCTCCATTTCGTCGCTAAATGTACTATAATCGCCAAACATACCCGAATATACGGATTTTTTCATAATATGAATATCCTGCGGCGGAATTGAAATACCGATAACATCGCCAACGGCGGGTGAATCTGTTGATTGAATCATCCATTTGAAATTATTGATATCAACAATGATTTCATAATGTACACCTTTAAAGGTTATGGATGAAACAACACCGGATAACTGGCCGTTTTCCGGAGCAACTACATCAATGTCCTCCGGTCGAACAACTACATCGACAGGTTCATTTTTATTAAATCCAGAATCAACACAATTAAATTTGCAGCCAAACATTTCAACGAGTCTATCCTCGCGCATTATACCGTCAAGAATGTTACTCTCGCCAATAAAATCAGCTACAAATGCATTCTGCGGCTCATTGTAAATATCCTCAGGCGTACCAATTTGCTGGATTTTACCTTCATTCATTACAACAACAGTGTCAGACATTGACAAAGCTTCTTCCTGATCGTGTGTAACAAATACAAATGTGATTCCAAGCTTCTGTTGAATACTCTTTAGCTCGTTTTGCATATCCTTACGAAGCTTTAAGTCGAGCGCTCCTAGAGGCTCATCAAGAAGCAGGATTTTAGGATTATTTACAAGTGCGCGTGCAATAGCTACTCTCTGTTGCTGTCCGCCAGAAAGCGAATGAACCTGACGCTTTTCAAAACCAGATAGGTTAACAGATTCGAGCATTGCAATAACGCGCTGCTCAACCTCTTTTTTATCAACCTTGTTTACCCTTAAGCCGAAAGCGACATTTTCAAAAACATTAAGGTGCGGAAACAGCGCGTAGCGCTGAAAAATGGTGTTAACCTGCCGTTTATACGGCGGAACACCATTCATATGGTTGCTGTCGATAATTACCTCACCGGTATCAGGCTGAGTAAAACCCGCAATAATTCTTAGAGTGGTTGTTTTACCGCATCCCGATGGCCCCAGCAACGTAACGAATTCCCCATCCTTAATCTTCAGGTTGAGATTTTCAAGTATGGTATCTCCATCAAAGGATATACCAATGTTTTCAAGTTCGACAACGATTTTTTCTTTTTTCATTTTAACATGCATCCCCCTTTGCGGTAATAGGAACTGCAGAAAAGATTTGCAGTACCAGCGACCCCATTGCACACGCCCTCCGCAAAGGGTTTTACGCAATCGGCAGTATGATATTTCATACGCTGGTTGATTGCGGCGCGGCTGGTAGTCAACATTTGCGAACCATATCAGATTCTTTAATGCATAGACATAATATAGATGTATTTTTACGAAAAATCAAGTGTTTTTTTGCAATTTTCTGCATTATTTTATATTTTTTTGAAAGGGCTAACAGATTTGCTCCGTTTTTCTTTAATATGCTCTGTATTTCTCGCGTTTTCTTGATTTTATAAAAAATACCGCTTTCATGATAGAAAGCGGTATTTAAGCACTTTTTAATACAAAATTATTTATTAATTATATCCACATATCTTCGTATTCGTGTCGTTTTGGTCTTTTCATAAGATTTTGCACAGCATCTTTTGCACATGCATTTTCATACAAAACAGAGTAGCACTCTCGTGTTATGGGCATTTCAACATTGTACTTTTCAGCAAGCAAAACTGCTGTTTTTGTGGCATGGTAGCCCTCAACAGTCATTCCTACTTCTTTCAATGCCATTTCAGGAGTCATTCCGCCACCGATCAAAGCTCCAAAACGTCTGTTACGTGAATGCCTTGATGTACACGTGACAATCAAATCGCCAAGACCGGTCAGTCCGGCAAATGTTCGCTGCTGTGCACCCATTGCAACACCAAGCTCAGCAATTTCGCTTAAACCGCGTGTCATTAAAGCGGCTTTAACATTATCGCCATAGCCCATGCCATCACAAACACCAGCTGCTAATGCAATAATGTTTTTAAGTGCACCGCCAAGTTCAACACCGATAACATCATCATTGATGTATACACGCAAATAAGAGTTAATAAACACATTCTGAACGTACATCGCCGCATCCCTGTCAGCAGAAGTTGCGACAAGTGAGGTTGGCATATTACGAGCAACCTCTTCAGCATGAGATGGTCCAGAAAGAACAACAATTTTATTGGCTGGCATTTCAGAACCAATTACATCAGCTAGTGACATTAAAGTGCTGTTTTCAATACCTTTAGAAACATTTACAATTACTGTCTCGGGCCTTATAAATGCTTTAACTTTTTGTGCAGTTTCCCTGATAGCAAACGAAGGGACAGCAAAAACTACGATATTAGAATCTGCAACTGTGTCAAGTGATGTTGTAAGCTCTATTTCCTGAGGAATCTTTATATCTTTCAGAAGTTTTGTTTCGCGTTTATCATTAAGCTCAACAATTTCATTCTCAAAAGGAGACCACAACACAACATCATTTCCGTTATTAAATAGCGACAGGGATAGGGCTATTCCCCATCCACCTGAACCGAGTACAGTAATTTTTGACATATATTCACACTCCTATTTATGCGAACTCAACTGTTTTTCAGTACCGTTATGCAATCTCGATATGTTGTCACGATGCTTAATAACAACTAAGAATGATATAGCTGCAGATAAAATTATAATATAAATAAATTCACTTGAAGGAATATTTCTATTTATATTTATAAGCAAATTGAAAATATTAAATTCGATTGCGCCCATAATTGAACCAATTGAAATAATTTTAGTAATAAGGAACAAAATCAAAAATGTTATCAAAACAAATGTTGCTACAATCCAATTAATACAATACAAAACAGCAATTGATGTTGAAACGCCTTTTCCACCACGGAAGCTAAAGAAAATCGGATAAGCGTGACCGATTATGCAAAACAAGCCGCATAAATAATGACCGTATTCTGGTGATAAAAAGGTGGAAATTGACTCTGGAGCATTTTCATAAATAATTGGAAAAAATAAATATTTGCCAATTAAGGGAGCAGCTATGCCCTTGCAAAAATCACCCACAAAGGTGATTATGCCTGGCACAACACCAACAGTACGAATAACATTCGTCATGCCGGCATTACCACTGCCCATATTACGCACATCTTTGCGTGCAAATATTTTAGAAACAATTAACGCAAAGCTGATACTACCAATAAGATAACTAACCAATAATGACAAAAACAACATTGATAACCAGTACATTATTTTCCCTCTCCGCGCTCTCTTATAATAAAGCGAACTGGTGTTCCCTCCAGTCCAAATACTGAACGGATTTGATTTTCAATATAACGCTGATATGAATAATGGAACAAATCAGCTCTGTTGCAGAAGCAAACAAACGTAGGAGGTCTTGTGGAGGCTTGCGTAATGTAGTAGATACGAAGTCTCCTACCCTTATCAGTCGGGGGTTGAACTCGCGCAGTTGCATCGGCAAGTAAATCGTTAAGCTTACCGGTTGATATTCTCATACTGTTTTGCTCATTAACATAATTAATAAGTTCAAACAGTCTGTCGACTCGCTGACCGGTTTTTGCAGAAATAAATATAATCGGTGCATATGTCATGAATGAAAAGTCATTCATTAGACGCTTTCTGTACGAATCCATGGTTTGACCGTCTTTTTCGACAGCATCCCATTTATTTACGGCAATTATGCACGCTTTTCCGGCTTCAAGAGCAAGACCTGCAACTTTGGAGTCTTGTTCAGTAAATCCCTCAACTGCATCTATCATTATAACGCAAACATCAGCCCGTTCAACGGCCATCTGGGCACGCAAAACGCTGAAATGCTCAACATCATCAGTAACCTTGCTTTTTCGGCGCAAACCGGCCGTATCAATAAAATTGTACTTGCCAAACTTATTATCCACCGGTGTATCTATTGCATCGCGTGTAGTACCTGCAATGTTGGAAACAATTGAGCGTACTTCACCTGAAACAGCATTGGTAAGTGACGATTTTCCTACATTCGGTTTACCGATTATTGCAACATTAATTCTGTCACATTCTTCATCGTTATCAAAATCAGGTAAATATTCGTATATTGCATCAAGTAAATCGCCTGTTCCATGTCCATGAACAGAGGAAACTGCAATAGGATCGCCGAGTCCAAGATTATAAAATTCATAAAATTCTGGTGGCATATTTCCCGGGGCATCGCATTTATTGACACATAAAACTACAGGTTTGCCGCTTTTTTGAAGAATTTGTGCAACCTCTCTATCTGTTGCTACAACTCCGCTTCTCATATCGGTGACAAGCACGATAACCTGTGCTGCATCAATAGCTAAATTTGCTTGCGAGCATATATGCGAAAGAATGATATCATCTGATTTAGTTTCTATTCCGCCCGTATCAACAAGCATAACCGACTTTCCACGCCATTCACAGTCTCCGTATATACGGTCGCGTGTAACGCCCGGCTCATCATTAACTATGGACAGACGCCTACCTATTAATTTGTTAAAAAGCGTGGATTTACCCACATTTGGGCGTCCAACTATGGCTACAACCGGTTTTGACATTTTTACTCTCCATCTAAAAGTGCGGATAATAAATCATATCCGTCGTTTTGTGTTATTCTAATCTTAACATTTAGGGCTTTTTCAATATCCTCAACAGACGTATCATCAAGCATTATATCGCCTTGTGCACGAAACATACACGAAGGCAATAAAAGCGTATCGCCAAGATTTTTACCCGATAATTGTTCTATCAAATCTTGTCCCGTAATAAGTCCTGCTACGGTTATTAATTTCCCAAAAAAGTTGTTTTCTATTTTAAAAACATTGCATTCTAAATTATGCCATTTTTTCTTTGCAATGTCAACCAATTCATTTAAAAGCGGATACGCTGCGGCTCCTGTGGCAATTGAAACACTGCGTTTTTCACACAGCTGAGTTTCTTCCGAATTAATAGCTTCTGTAAACTCGCTCCGTAATAAAGTGCACATGCCTACTCCGTTATCAAGTTGAGCATATTCTTCGTAATATTCCTCTGACGGCATAACTTGCTCAGCTTTTAAATAAAATTCATCCGCAGCATAAACCAGTCTCGTACCATACTTTTCCTTGCACTTTTCACCATATTCATCAATGATTTTAATAGTATTCAGTGCTCCGATTTTATCATAAGGTTCAAGTTTTTCAAGTCCATCACGGTATTTTGTTATACCTATCGGTACAGCAGCTATGCTCTGCACCGATGGAAACAACTGAGTTAAATCATCAAATGAACGTCTGAGTTCATCACCGTCATTCCATCCCGGGCAAAGAACAAGCTGGCAATTTATTTTTGTGCCTGCCTGTGCAAGCTTATATAAAACTTTTAATGAATCTCCGGCAAATCGGTTTTTCATCATTTTATTGCGCAGTTCGGGATTTGTAGTGTGTACCGAAATATTAATGGGACTGATATGCATTTTAATTATTCGGTCAACTTCATGGTCGCTGATATTAGTAAGCGTTATATAGTTACCAAATAGGAACGAAAGGCGCGAGTCATCATCTTTAAAATATAAACTGTCGCGCATACCTTTTGGCAGCTGGTCAATAAAGCAAAACACGCATTTATTTCTGCACTTCTTTTGCTCGTCCATAAGATAAGTGCAAAAATTAAGTCCGAGTTCGTCATATGGCTGTTTTTTTATTTTAACGCTTTGTTGAATTCCATCGCGTTCAAAAGTTAACAACACTTTGCTTTCCATAGCATGAAATTGGTAGTCTAAAACGTCTATAATTTCATTGCCGTTTATCGAAACAAGTAAATCGCCTGCTTTAATTCCGTATTTATCACATATTGAACCACTATTAACAGAATCAATTTTTACTGACATATCGCACCCTCGCTTTCACTTAAAATTATAATAAATGCTCTCACAAATACAAGTGAGAGCATTTACCAATCATATAACAACTTATGCCTCTTTTGCAACAACCTGCTTGCCATTATAATAGCCGCAGTTTTGGCAAAGTCTGTGCGGACGCTTATACTCGTTGCACTCAGGGCATCTTACGAGCGCGGGTGCATCCATCTTCCAAACACTGGAGCGTCTCTTGTTGCGTCTTTGTTTAGAGGTTTTTCTCTTCGGTACTGCCATTATCAGCACCTCCTTTAACATAGTGCATTATAGTAATTTGTTAATCTAACAACTCTTTTAATGCTGCCAGACGAGGGTCAATATCATCGTCGCGGCAGTCGCACTGTCCGTGATTTAAATTTGCGCCGCAATTTTGGCATAATCCCTTGCAATCATAATCGCAAAGATGCTTCATCGGTACATTTAAAATTACGTCAGATAAAACAATTTCGTCAATATTGAGCTTTTTGTTAGAAACAACAATAAAACCGTCTTTTTCATCATCGTTTGCCAGTGTTTGAACCAACGTATAATTGATATCAACACAAAGCATTTCTGAACATTCTTCGCCGCATCGGTCACATGGGGCTGTGTATTTGCATCTAACACTGCCTGATAAAGTAACGACACCAGCGCGGTTGGCAATTTCACCTACAAAAGTTACATTACTTTTGAATGGGAACAATCCACCGTACTCAAAATCACTGAAATCAAAACTGAGGTCAAGCGGAATGACCGAACCGTCGGCAACAAGCGTATTACCAACATCAATAATCATTTTTCTCACCTCAAAATACAACAGATAATATTATATTATCCATATACATTTTTGTCAAGCTTTATAAATAATAAATTCGACAAATTTTCAGGCTCTGCGGCTATTTTTTGCAAGCTGCGGAGCCTGTAGGGCTTTATTTGTTGTTTTTTATCAAATTTTTGATGTGTAATCAAAAATACGATTTGGAAGTGCTTCTTCGTCACATGAAATTGTAAATATAATTTCAACCTTTGATTTTTCTGAAAGAGGAGCCAATTTTGCCATAAAATCTGCTAACTCTTCATAGTCGCGTCCACCGATTTTCAGTGTAGCATCAACAAAAATCTCAGTAAGGTCATAATCACCTGCGCACATACCGCTGATAAATCCGTAAAGAGCATCAAATCCTGAAATGCCATACTCGTCAACATCAACAAGGCGCGCCTTATGAGTTAAATCATAAGTAAGTTTAAGACCCTTTTCGATGCAAACTACATTGCCTTTTGATGCATCAACGGCTGCGTTTACCAGTTCTACAAGTCTCTTTGTCTTACCCGAACCCCTGTTTCCGATAATCATTGATATCATAATAGTCAGCTCCTTATATAATCCGCTTTTGCGGGATTTAATGAATTTACTTTGAAAGTCGTGCTTCGAGCTCGGATTTTAAATCTTCATAGCCAGGTTTGCCCAGAAGTGCAAACATATTCTTTTTGTAACTTTCTACGCCGGGCTGATTGAATGGATTAACACCAAGCATATAGCCTGAAATTGCACAAGCTTTTTCAAAGAAATAAATAAGATATCCGAGGTTGTATTCGTCAGCCTTATCCATTTCAATAACGAAATTAGGTACTCCTCCGTCTGTATGAGCAAGAATAGTTCCCTCGAAAGCTTTGCCGTTAACATATGACATTGTCTTGTCGGCTAAGAAATTGAGGCCATCTCCGTCAATTTCAGCTTTTTCAATGGTAATATCGCTATCTAACTCGTTGATCTTAACAACGGTTTCAAACATCATGCGTGAACCCTCTTGTATAAATTGGCCAAGAGAATGCAGATCGGTAGAGAAAGTAACAGCACCTGGGAAAATACCTTTATTATCCTTGCCTTCGCTTTCGCCAAAAAGCTGTTTGTACCATTCGGACATAAGGGTGAATCTTGGTTCGTAGCTTACAAGCAGCTCCATTGCCTTGCCCTTATTATACATTATATTTCTGAGGGCGGCGTACTTATAGCAATCATTTGTATTAATGTCACAGTTTGAATATGCCAAGCGAGCATCTGCGGCCCCCTTCATAAGTGCATCGATGTCAGCACCTGAAGCTGCAATCGGTAAAATTCCGACAGGAGTCAAAACAGAGAAACGGCCGCCAACATCATCGGGAATAACGAAGCACTCATAACCTTCTTCATCGGCAAGTTGCTTTAATGTGCCTCTTGCCTTATCAGTAGTGCAATAAATGCGTTTTCTTGCTTCTTCTACACCATAGTTTTCTTCAAGCCATTTGCGGAAGACGCGGAAAGCTATGGCCGGTTCTGTAGTGGTTCCTGATTTTGAAATTATATTAACCGAAACTCTTTTGCCTTCGCAAATTTTAAGCAGGTCGCTTAACTGAGAACCGCTAATGCTGTTTCCGGCAAAATAAATGTCAGGTGTATCTTTTTTCATATTGTTGTACAGCGGAGAACGAATAAACTCTATAGCTGCACGAGCACCGAGATATGAACCGCCGATGCCGATAACAATAAGAATATCGCTGTCATCAATAATTCTCTTAGCAGCTACCTTAACGCGATCAAACTCTTCTTTATCGTAATTTACCGGCAAATCAAGCCAACCGAGAAAATCATTACCCAGTCCGGACTTGGATTCAAGCACATCGTGAGCCGCTTTAACAATCGGAGCAATTCCTGTAATCTCATCGCTGCCAACAAAAGGAGCAGCATATTTGTCAATGAATTTTATGGACATTAGTAAATTTGCCTCCAAACAATATTTATAACTTAATAATACTATATTTTAGTATTATTTGCAATAACATTTCTAAATATGGTGTAAAATTTTATCTGTGACGACGCATGCTTTCGCGTTTTCTTTTTATAGCATTAATTTGAACAGTTGTTATGATCCAATATGATATTAATGTAATACCGATCACAGCAAAAATGAGTTTAAACCAAATAGTGCTAAACGATTTTGTAAACAGCATCCACATATACTGCATTAGACTTCTTTTAACATCTTTTGAAGCTGCTAAATTTATTTGACCAATAGGCTGGTTTGCGTAATACACATTTGCAACAGCAATAATTTGCCCTTGTTTAATATTTGCATCGACAGTTTTATTGTTCAAAAATTTTAAATCAACTTCAATGGAGCTTTTATCAGCTTCATTCGGCAGCAAAACCGTTAGACTATTATCTGCAACAAGCTGAATGCTTTTTTCTTCCCATGAAAGACCGACTGCAACATCTCCTATATATTCATTTTTGTTAATGACTGTTTTGTAGCTGAAATTATTAAACGCCCACTCATATAATCGTGCAGTATCCAAAAATTCAATGCGACGATATTCGCCGTTTTCATTTTTATATTCAGGGTCAGCCTTCATTACAATGCAAAGATAATGAACGCCGTCCTTCTCTGCTGTGGATACAATGCATCTGCCGGCACTGTCGGTATAGCCCGTTTTACCTCCTGTGCAATATTTGTAGAAATACATTGTAGATTTGTCAATTAAATAGTTGGTTGTAGCAATTACCTTGGACCCATGCATATTTGTTTCGGGCATGTTATAGCGAGAATACGAGCAAATTTCTTTAATCTTATCAACAGCAAACGCAGCCTTAGCAAGTTTATGTATATCATTTACCGTTGTATAATGATTATTATCAGGCAAACCGTGTGGATTTTCAAAATGTGACGATTTCATTTCAAGACGGGCTGCGGTCTCGTTCATCATTTCGATAAAACGGTCAATCGTTCCGCCAATATGTTTAGCAAGCACCAAAGCAGTATCATTGCCCGAAGTGATAAGTAAATAGTGTAAAAGCTGGTCTATGGTCAACGTTTCGCCTTCAACTATGTAGCTAAGAGAAGAATCGGTTCCCAAAAGCGTATCTAATAAATCGCCGTCAATAGTTACAGTATCATTATAGTTTTCAACATTCTCACATACGACAAGCGCCGTCATTAACTTTGTAATCGATGCCGGATAAATCCGCTCATCAGCGTTTTTTGTAAACAGTATTTCTCCGGTATCTGTGTTTGTAAGCATACAGTATTCGGCGTTAACTGTAAAAGTAGAAGGAGCATAAGCTGACGCCGAAACCGAAGAAAATGACAATATCATTATTAAAATAAGACAAACAGAAAGAAAAGACTTTTTCATTGAAATATCCTCAAAAATGTAGTATATTATATTTAAATCTAATTATAAACAAAAACCGACCGAAAATAAAGTGGTTTTTGATATTTTTTTATTTGATTAACAGGAGGATACTGTTTTGGTTTATATTACCGGTGATATGCACGGAGATGAAAATCGCATTTATGACAAGAACATGCGCAAGCTAAAAGAGGGAGACACACTTATCATTTGCGGCGATTTTGGATTTATTTGGAGTGGAGATGATAAGGAAAAGAAGATTCTCGAATACCTTGGAAGCCGAAAATACAATGTATGCTTTCTGGATGGTACACACGAAAACTATGACCTGTTGAATCAATACCGTGAAACTATCTGGAAGGGCGGCAGAGTACATCGCATATACGGCAATCTTTTCCACATGTGCAGAGGTCAAATATTTAACCTTGAAGGTATGCGTTTCTTCACATTCGGAGGCGGAGAAAGTCCCGATAAAGAACTACGAACCGAGCACGAAACATGGTGGCGCGAGGAATTACCTTCACCCGCAGAAATGGCAGACGGTGCCGAAGCAATAGACGAGGCAAACTGCGAGGTTGACATTATACTTACCCATGAACCTCCTACACTCGTAAAAAGTTCCATTTTGCTGCGATTGGGCAAAACTGACCGAATCAATAAACTAAACGGTTATCTTGATGGTATTAATCGTTCATGTAAGTTCAAACGCTGGTATTTTGGCAGTATGCACGAAGACCGTGTAATTACTCCAAACCATATAGCAGTGTTCAATGAATTTTGGGCCATTCGCAAAAATGAACTGTAACATAAAGCGGAAAGCATTAGCTTTCCGCTTTAATTTTATTTACAATATTTTCGTACCATTCTACAACTTTAAACTGAACTTTGTAACCTTCATAATTAGTTATAACATCAATTTCATTATCAGTCAGTCTTTCATCCAGCTTTGCAGACGCCGATAAACAAATTGAAGGAAACATTACGCACCACCAGTTATGACCCTCCCCCTCACCTATTGTGACATTGAGCGCCATATAATTACCTGCGGGCAATGTATATTCATCATAATGGCGAGTATTAAAATATGAATATCCGAGCTTTGCCTCTACTTTATAATCATAACCACGGGCTTTTATTTCATCTTCTGCAGCACTGATAATCTGAGGCATTATTTCATCTGTAATTTTAACAGCCTCGTCATAAGTCATTGCAGTCATAAAAACTTCGCCTGTATCGTTTAATATCCTGTCACGAACATTCAGTTTTAGCTGCTGATCAGCTTCGCTGTCTGAATTCGCACGAATATGCAGACGCAGGACATCCCCTTTTAAGTTGTCACAGCTCATATTAAACTTTGACATTGAAACGAGACAAATAAGTATTACCGCACAAGATACAACAGCAGATATTTTGTTGATTAAGTATTTTTTATTAAACAAAAAGCATCCAACCTTTCTGATGGAAAGTATTGGACGCTTTTTATATTTTTATTCAATTATTTTTATTCCGCTAGTAACGGGGCTGCACAAATATACTAAATTGTATTTTTTACGCAATTCGTTGAAGCAATTCTGCGCATCATCTTTACTATAAAAAACTCCGTAAAATGTAGGACCACTGCCGCTAAGGTTGACAGCGTTTGCACCATGCTCATTTAGCATACTACATATTTCTAATGAAGCAACATCATTCCATAGTTGAGTAAAATCATTTTGCATGTGCTCACAAGCACGTTTATCATTGTGCTTCAAGTAATTAATTAACAAATCACTATCAGCTGAAATGTGATGTTGTGATTTATCAAGCAATGCATACATATGACCTGTGGAATGCTTAGTGCGTGCTTTTACGAGTACCATTGTGTAGTCACTATCTGACTCAAATGATTGAATTTTTTCTCCAAAACCGCCAACACGCGCAGTTCCACCGATAAGGCAAAACGGAACATCAGAGCCGATTTTTCCTGCTAATTCAAGTAATTCATCTTGACTTAAATAACCAAATACCCTATTGCACAGAGCTAAAACTGCTGCGGCATCAGCACTGCCGCCCGCAAGTCCTCCGCTTATAGGTATATTTTTTTCAATCTCGATTTTAATATTAGGAGCAGCCATGCCAGCACAACTAAAATAAGCTTTTGCAGCAGTTTCAGCTATATTATAATCAATTTTGGCACCATTACAAACAACTGTAATGCTGTTTCCGTATTCGGTTTTAAGTGTAACTTTATCCGCAAGTGAAACAGACTGCATAATCATATCCAGATTATGCAGTCCGTCATTTCTCTTTTCGAGCACCTTAAGATACAAGTTCACTTTTGCATAAGCAAATGCTGATATCTTCATGTTTCTATCCTTTTATCTCTTTTATAAATAATTCTATTCGGCGAAGCGCCTCTTCAATATGTTCAACAGAATAGCAGTATGAAACTCTGATATACCCTTCTCCGCAATCACCGAATGCATTACCGGGAACAACAGCGACTTTATACTTTTTGATAAGCTGTTCGCAAAATTCATCAGACGACAGACCTGTACTTTTTATACAAGGAAAAGCATAAAATGCGCCTCTTGGTTCAAAACAGTGAAGACCGATTTTATTAAATCCGTTAACCACAAGACGGCGTCTGGCATCGTATTGCTCACGCATACGGTCAACATCCGCCTTACCGTTTTTAAGCGCTTCCACAGCGGCATACTGCGAGGTTGTAGGTGCGCTCATAATTGCAAATTGGTGAATTTTTACCATCTGCTTCATTATTTCAGCGTTTGCACAAGCATAGCCCATACGCCATCCGGTCATAGAATACGACTTTGAAAATCCACCGATAAGAATTGTGCGTTCTTTCATTCCATCAATAGATGCAATTGATACATGCTCGTTACCGTATGTAAGCTCGCAATATATTTCATCTGACAGAATTAATATATTTGTATTGCGCAATATTTTTGCAATAGACTCTAAATCATCTGCGTACATGATAGCACCTGTTGGGTTGCATGGATAAGGCAAAATAAGCAATTTGGTTTTTTCGGTAATTGCTGATTTCAGCTGTTCAGCTGTAATTCTGAATTCGTTTTCAGCAACGGTCTCAATGTAAACGGGTATACCTCCGGCAAATCGAACGATTGGCTCATAGCAAACAAAGCTCGGCTGTGGAATGATTACCTCATCACCGGGATTTATTACTGCACGAACAGCACAGTCAATACCTTCACTACCGCCCACAGTTATAAGAATATCTGTGTCAGGACCATAATCAACAGCAAATCTGTGCGAAAGGTATTTAGAAATTTCATTGCGAAGCTGGACTATACCTCTATTTGCGGTATAGCGTGTCTTTTTGTCCTCAAGCGACTGTATTCCTGCCTGTCTTATATGCCACGGTGTAGCAAAGTCAGGTTCTCCGACGCCTAATGATATTACATTGTCCATTTTTTCGGCAATATCGAAAAATTTTCGGATACCAGATGGTTTTGTTTCCAAAACAGTCCGATTTAACAGCTTATTATAGTCCATCAAAAGGAAAAATTCTCCCTATCATCATGTTCAGCGCCTTGCATTTCAACGCCGTTATCTTTATATTTTCGTAATACAAAATGGGTGGCAGTAGACAGTACGCCAGCAATAGGAGCAAGACGTTTTGCTACAAACATCGCAACACTTTGGAAGCTTTGACCGGTAACAATTACACACAAGTCATATCCACCGGACATAAGGTAAACTGATTCAACATGGTCAAAACGCATGATTTTTTCTGCCAAATCTTCAAAACCGGCATCGGGCTGCGGTGTAACTTTTAGCTCAATAATAGCGGTAACATGTTCATTATCAACCTTTTCCCAGTTAATAAGCGTGCGGTAACCGCGTATGATTCCACTATTATGCAGATCATCCATGGTTTTAGCTACAGTTTTTTCGTCGCTACCCAACATGAGCGCAAGCTCTTCAACAGAGCATCGTGCGTTTTCCTCAAGTAATGCTAATAATTTATTTTTCATTATAAATCTCCATTAGGCTGCACTAAGCCATAGAACTGCAAGAATAAGTGCAGGTATGTAAAGTACTGGGCTCAAAATTTTGATTAATCTCATCCAATTCAAACGAATACCAAAATCGGCAAGTGATTGACAAGCCTGACAATATTTAAGGTAAATCATTACATACAGGAAAATTGTAAAAATACTTGCGCCGCCTGCCCATGATATACCGCCAATTGATGAAAGTAAGAAAAGTGTATAAACAAAAAGAATGCAAAAAGCCTGTATGCCTATCAAGACTAAAAGACCGTTTCTCTGTCTATTAGTAATGGCCACTTTTTTGTTTTTTTCACCGTCGTCAGCATGTAATATTGAATTGCTCACCTTTATCTCCTCCATAAACATTGCAAAATAATTTTGCTTTGATGTAAAATTTGTTATATTATAACATAAGTGAACCAATATTTACAATATTTTTTTAAATGTTTACTTTTATTTAATATTTGATTTACTGGTAAAGTGTGTTATAATATTCACATATTTTAGAAAAGAGGTTTTAATCAAATGAGAGCAATATTAACTGTCGTAGGCAAAGACACTGTCGGAATAATGGCAAAGGTGTCTCACCTTTGTGCAAAATACAATGTTAACATTGTCGATGTCAACCAGACCGTAATGCAGGACTTATTCTGTATGATAATGCTCTGCGAAATTGATAAAATCGAATCTGATTTTAACAGTTTTTCCGACTCCGCTTTGGAGCTCGGTCAAAATGATAATCTGTCAATACATGTTATGCACGAGGATATTTTTAACTCGATGCACAAAATATAAAGGTGAAGTAAGATGCTGAATACTAATGATATTTTAGAAACCATTTCAATGATACAGGACGAAAACCTTGATATACGTACTGTTACAATGGGCATTTCCCTGCTTGATTGTATTGACAGTAATATTGATGTCGCCTGTAATAAAGTTTATGATAAAATAACCAGATACGCTAAAGAGCTTGTTCCGGTATGTAACCAAATTGAAAAGGAATACGGAATTCCGATTATTAATAAAAGAATCTCTGTTACTCCTATTGCCATGCTGGCGTCAGCCTGCCAATCAAGCAGCATTGTAAAATTTGCATATACGCTTGAAAAAGCTGCGTGTGCTGTAGGCGTTAATTTCATTGGTGGTTACAGCGCCCTGGTACAAAAGGGCTTTGCCAGCGGTGATTATGCACTTATTGAAAGCATACCAGAAGCACTTTCCGTCACTGAACATGTTTGCGCATCGGTAAACATCGGCTCAACTAAAGCAGGTATTAACATGGATGCTGTTAAGATGATGGGCAAAGTAATAAAAAAATCCGCAGAACTAACTGCAGGCAGAGATTGCATCGGCGCAGCAAAATTAGTTGTGTTTTGTAATGCACCCGAGGACAATCCCTTTATGGCCGGTGCGTTTCACGGTGTCGGCGAAGCAGACTGCGTAATAAATGTTGGCGTTTCCGGACCTGGAGTTGTCAGAGCTGCACTTGCAAAGCTTGACAAATCTGCCAACATTACCGAAGTTGCCGATTTAATTAAGCGTACTGCCTTTAAAATCACTCGAATGGGCCAGCTTGTTGCTAAAGAAGCTTCTTCTCGCCTATGCGTACCGTTTGGTATTGTTGATCTTTCTCTTGCACCGACTCCTGCAATTGGTGACTCTGTTGCTCACATTCTTGAGGAAATGGGACTTGAAAAGTGCGGTTGTTGTGGTACTACTGCAGCACTTGCTCTTCTTAACGACGCAGTTAAAAAAGGCGGCGTAATGGCATCATCCCATGTCGGTGGACTATCAGGTGCATTTATTCCCGTTACTGAAGATGCAGGTATGATAGATGCTGCTCGTAGTGGTTCATTAATTATCGAAAAGCTCGAAGCAATGACAGCTGTTTGTTCAGTAGGCCTCGATATGATTAATATACCCGGCGACACTACTGATGAAGTAATTTCAGCAATCATTGCCGACGAAGCAGCCATTGGTATGGTTAACACCAAAACAACCGCTGTCCGTCTTATTCCTGCCATAGGTAAAAATGTCGGTGATGAACTTTCATTCGGTGGCTTGCTCGGAGGAGGACCTGTAATGAAGGTTAACACCTATTCCCCCGAAATATTTATAAACCGCGGCGGCAGACTTCCTGCACCGTTACAAAGTCTTAAAAACTAATAAAATAATCGCTTACCAAATTAATGGTTACTTAATACTAAACTACTATTATTAGCCGGCATTATATAATGCCGGCTATTGCTATATAAAATATCGAAATTTATGAGAAAATTATTTTTAATATAAGTAATGTAGCAACACCCGGAATACCGCCGAGAGCAGAACAAATCACAGTCCATGGATTCACAGGAAGTGTGACACCTGTAAATATTCCGCTAATGCATACTATCGCAAAGGTAAGTAAACCGCAAAGTGCTGTTATTAACATAGTACGAAACGGTCGTTTGCCTCTAAAAGCAAATATCAGTAATGCCACTGCACAAACAGCACCGCCGGCATAAAATATATACTGTATCATTTAGTTTGTCCTCCCTTTTTTGTAATTTATATGATAGAAAGTATGATTTTAATACACGTAAAGCATCAAAAAAGAGACGAAGTGTAACTTCGTCTCTTTTTTAAGTGCATTTATTCTATTGGTTCAAAGTCAGCCGCACCATGCTTGCAAAGCGGGCAAATATAATCGTCGGGTAATTCATCACCCTCGTAAACATAACCGCAAACCTTACAAACCCATCCTTTTTTACCTTCCGTTTGCGGCTTAGGCTTGACATTATTTTGATAATAGGTGTATGTCATGGTTTCAGTGGTTGATATTACGCGAGACTCAGTGATACTGCATATAAACATTCCGTGTGTATCAAGGTCAACATACTGCTCCACTTTCAGGGACATAAACGAATTTATATAACGCGGCAGGAACGCAAGCCCGTTATCCGAACGAAGCGGAGTGATATCGGCAAATTTATCAACCGATCTTCCGCTTTGGAAACCGAATGTTTCAAATACGCTAAACGGCGCATCTGTTGACAAACAGTTAAGGTTCATTATTCCGGTATGCTTAATGACATGATGTGAGTAATTTTCTTTGTTTATTGTAACAGCAATTCTGTTTGGAGTATTGGTTACCTGCGTTACAGTGTTTACAATTACGCCGTTGTCTTTTTTACCATCGTTTGACGTAACAACATACAGTCCGTAGCCAATGTTAAACAACGCAGAAAGGTCATTTTTATTTGCAGTATCGCTCTGTGCAATATAATCACGGCAAAGTTCCTCTGCAAGCTTTTCCAGTTGTTCACTGCTCTCTTCATTCATTGCTGACTTAATTTGAACTGTTGTATCAGTAAAAGTAAGGTTTTTACTTTCATCTAACATCTGCTTCATTGTGCGCGCTGCCATAGGAGCCCATGTGCCGTTTTCAATCAAACCGATAATGCGATTTTGAAAATTACGCTGGGTAAGGTGGTCTATGAATTCACGCATAAACGGAAATATATCGGCATTGTATGTTGTTGTAGCAAGCACAAGTTTGCCGTAACGGAATGCATCTTCAACTGCTTCAGCCATATCACAGCGCGCAAGATCGTTTAAAACTACCTTTGGACAGCCCTTATTGCGAAGCTTTTCTGCAAGAATTTCTACCGCTTTTTTTGTATTACCGTAAACAGAAGTATAAGCAATAACAATACCTTCGGTTTCAACAGAGTAAGATGACCAAGTGTTATAAAGTCCGATGTAGTAACCCAAATTTTCATTTAAAACCGGACCATGAAGCGGACAAATTGTTTGAATATCAAGATTAGCAATCTTTTTCAACAAGCTCTGAACTTGTGTTCCATATTTTGCTACAATTCCGATATAATAACGTCGAGCTTCACAAGCCCAATCATCTTCAACATCAAGCGCGCCAAATTTTCCAAAACCGTCAGCAGAAAATAAAACCTTATCATAGCTATCATATGTTACCATAACCTCAGGCCAATGTACCATAGGAGCAGCTATAAAATTCAGCGTGTGTTTGCCGAGTGAAAGAGTATCTCCCTCAGCAATTACTATTTGTCTGTTGGTAAAATCAGTTCCGTAAAACTGTTTCATCATAGTAAACGCCTTTTCCGATGCTACAATTTTAGCATTAGGATATGCCTTAGCAAAGTTTGCAACATTTGCAGAATGGTCAGGCTCCATATGCTGAACTATCAAGTAATCAGGCTTGCGCGAGCCGATAGCATTTTCAACATTATCAATCCATTCATGAGTGAAGCGAGCATCAACTGTATCAAATACAGCAATTTTTTCGTCTATTATAACATATGAATTGTATGCCATGCCATTTTCAACAGCATATTGAGCTTCAAAAAGATCAATGCTGTGATCGTTAACGCCAACATATTTTATATCCTTTGAAATATTCATCTCATCTCTCCGTCCCTTGTTTTATTATTTACTGTAATGTCTATATTAGCCATAACAAGATGTATATAAAAGTATTTGTATTATAGCATATTTTTTAAAAAATTTACAGCGTTTTATTTTAAAAAATATAAACATAAAAATTATTTTTTGTTTGATGCTGTAATAAAGTAAAAATAAACAAATATTTTTTATATTATTTCATGTTTTTTTAAATTATTAAAGTAAAAATGTTCAATTTTAGTATAAAATATAAGTTTATGGAATTACAAGAAATTATTTCTATAACGATATTATTAGCATTTTTAAGTGGATTTTATAAATTAATACCGAGAAAAACTGAAAAAAGTTTTTCTCGGTATTTTTTTATTTTTATACTCTCACTTTGTTATTTACACGTATTTTTAAATACAACAAATATATAACAAAACAAGCAGACAAAACAAAAACCAGCAAAAACTGAACCCCTATCCTGCAAAAATTGAAGGGCGAAGGAAATTCAAGAACACTTGTTTGTGTTCGAGCTATAAAGAAAACTCAATTAGACTGCCGATGAAATGCTAAGCATTTTGCCGTTGTATTTGATCGTTTCTTTATAGTGAGCTGAAAATTTTTGCACCTCTGGTTTTAAGCCAAGCAAGAAGTATGGCGCTAAAAGATATCATTAAAACACCGCAAAGTGCCAAAAACAAATATTCCGTAATAAAGTTACCTACTACTAAGTAAAGTACTCCGAGAGCTATAACAAACACCCAACCGCCAAACAACGCTATCACTACCGGAGCGCTTTGCTTAATCGGTACAACCTCATTTGTCCATGTGAGGTTTGGCATTTTTAAATTTAAGCATAAGCCAAAGGCAGCCATAAGTAACGTAAATATCATGGGTAGAACAATACAAATAATGGTGCTTAGAATATCAAGCCCAACAGCTACACAAAGGCAAACCGAACAAAATAAAACCGGTATTTCAGTTATCAGTAAATGAAGTTTCAGTTTTGCTTTAAGTATTCTCCACGGATGGATCGGTAATGACTGAACAACCCACAAATGCTTGCCTTCTAAAGAAATCGATGGAGATGTGATATCATTTAATGATGCCAATGTACACATAGCGGCACACATTACCATTAAGATGATTTTGTTAGATATTCCGTACATAGCAATAAATTCACGAACCGAGTCCATATACACAAGTGCTACCACGCCTAAAACTGGAAGCATAATAGATCCAAGTCCACAGTTTAGCATATAATTTGCACTTGACCCAAAACGTCTAAACTCTTTACCAAGTAAAGCCATATCAGCGCTTTTGGACTTGTTTTTGCCTCCTACATATTTCCTCTTTGATGATGCTCTGCTAGTGGTTGCCATTTTGATAAAGCTTCGGCTCATCACAAATAAAATAACAGCGATTATAACAGCGACTATTGCTGAAATCAATAACAGAGAAACAAAATCACCCGTTCCTGCTTTGCCCAACCAATAAATTGGCAAAATACTGCCCTTGATTTTTTCTCCGATTGTTACGGCATTCTCCAAAAAATTTTGCAATATTTCGGTTGCTTTAAAGTAAAATATATAGTAAAGAACAATAAAAGCAAGCGAAGCAATTACCGTAATTAAACTCTTATTTTTAATTCTAGCGCTGATTTTTGCAACAACCCAGCCAAGAACGCAAGAAAGAGCAAGCACAAAAACGGAATTGACTACTAACAACAAGATACAGCAAATCAGTGCAGAAATACTGAATTGGCCGTAAATCAGATATACAATAAGTGCCGGCACAAAAGCAAGCGCGGTATATATTAAACTCCAAAGATAAACACCAAGTATGCGAACAACTAATATGTATGATGGTTTTATAGGCATAGATAGTAAAAGTTCATTGTCTTTTGCTTCGTAAAGAGTAGTATATGTATTAAAAACACTACCAAAAACGCCCAGCATTATTGCCATCAGTGACATCATAGCCATATAAAGCCAATCAAGGCCGGCAAGACATAACGGAACGCATAAAACATAACCTGCTAAATAGAACATACCGCCGACAACACCAAAAAGCAAAACATAAAGTAAAATTAGCAAAATAATTGCACTTTTAGAGCGGTTTTTACCTTTTTTCTTGTCCTGCAAAAGCCAAGTGTTGACCTCCATTAATTGCTTCTTTAGTAAAGCTTTGAACATTATTCGGCCTCCATTTCAAGGAACACCTCTTCAAGAGACGCATCTCCCTTAACATCTTCCATAGTACCAAATTTTATAAGCTTTCCGCCCTTTATAATTGCCACCTTATTGCAAAGTTTTTCAGCAACCTCAAGCACGTGGGTAGAGAAAAATATGGCGCTGCCTTTTTGGCATATTTCATGCATCATTTCTTTTAATTTATGGGACGCTTTTGGGTCAAGCCCTACAAAAGGTTCATCCATAATTATAAGCTTTGGTTCATGAATCCAAGCAGAAATAATAGCAAGCTTTTGTTTCATACCGTGAGAATAGGCGGAAATCGGCTGTGCTAAATCTGAAGTGAGTTCAAACAAATCGGCATATTTTTGAATTTTTTCTTCTCTTGTTTTATCATCTATTCCGTAAATATCAGCTACAAAATTTAAGTACTGAATACCGCTCATAAAATCATATAAGTCAGGGTTATCGGGAATGTATGCAATATGCTTTTTACACTCAACCGGATTTTTCTTAACCGATATTCCGTTTACATATATGTTGCCCTCGTCAAATTGCAAAATACCCACCGCCGACTTTAATGTGGTTGTTTTGCCTGCACCGTTATGACCGATAAAGCCATATATTTCACCGGCGTTTATATGCAATGTCAAGTTATCTACGGCTTTCTTTTCACCGTATTTCTTGGTTAAGTTTTCAATTTTAAGCATTTATTTTCCTCCTATAAATAATTAATGTTTTTATGATTTTTTTATATTATAATTATAATATAGCAGCGATGAAAACACAATACCGATTACTATATTTTTCCAAATGTTTGTTGTCATAGTTTATTAAATAATGAAAAATGAACCGTAAAAAAGCAAAATCCCGAATGCATAAGCATTCGGGATTTTTGGAGCTGGTAATGTGACTCGAACACACGACCTGCTGATTACGAATCAGCTGCTCTACCGACTGAGCTATACCAGCAAAATATGTCGCCCGACTATTATAACAGCAACATTTACAAAAAGCAAGGACACTAATCAAAAAATGCACTGCCAATGTAAGAATTTTATCATTAAAATATATGCTTATAATTATAAAAACGGGCGAAATTCAAAATATTTAACCAACTATCAAATCCTGAAGTGTTCGGAATTCATAATCTCCGTTTTGGAGCAAATCAAAGTGTTCCAGCACATTGCCGATACCCCTAGCTACGCAGGTTTGATAATTCTCTGCAGTCGTCGTCTTAATACCAATAAAGTTTGTAAGGCAATCAGCCATGCCAGTCAATTGTGATGTTCCTCCGGTAAGATAAATGCCGTCCTCAGCAATATCACCGACAAGCTCGGGCGGAGTTTTATCAAGCACATCACGTACTGCACTGCAAATTCTGTATACTACGTCAGAAATAGCCTCGCAAACCTCATTTGCTGTGATTTCTACCGATTTAGGTAACCCGGTAGCCATACTTATACCCTTTGCCTGAATGGCGATTTCGACCGGTCTGGGTATTGCTGCACCAACCTGACACTTAATAAATTCGGCCGTATGTGCTCCTATAAGCAGATTATATTCGTGTTTCAAATAATCAATTATTGCTGCGTCAATATCTGTTCCTGCTACCTGAACCGACTCACATTTAGAAAGACCGCCCATTGAAATTACCGCTACATCGGTAGTGCCGGCACCAATATCAACAACAATAGTACCGTGTGGACGCTTAAAATCAATACCCATGCCGAGAGCAGCCGCAACAGGCGCTTCAATAGTGCATACGCTGCGACCTCCGGCGTTTTGCACAGCGTCAATTATTGAACGCTGCTTAACCCAAGTAATATTGGAGGGCATGGAAACAATAACACGAGGTTTGGTCATTCTCTTACCGCAAACATACTGAAGATAGCAGCGAAGCATGTGCTCAGCTACTGCGTAGTCAGAAATTACCCCACGCTCAATTGGGCAAACAGGACGGTAACGTCCAGGTGCTCTACCAATTGCCTCAAAGGCTTCTTTACCAAACTTATATGGACTGTCGTCATACTCCTCCATTAACACAACAGAGGGCTGATTAAGTACAATTTTTTTACCTCTGACAATTACGGTTTTTCGAGTGCCGAGGTCAACTCCTAAATCAGTGAACATTGTTGCTCCAATCAAATAAATGTTGTAAAAATTAAATTAAAATTCGATATTATTATATAACAGTGACTGTTTTATGTCAATTTGAATATTTTGCAACCGCAAAGGTAATACAAGTTACCTTTCTCGCTCCTGATTCAAGCAGAGCGGTAGCACATTCGCATATTGTTGCACCGGTGGTGACCACATCATCCACCAATATAACGCTCTTATTTAGTACGCTGTTATCGGCAGAATATGCTCCACGAACATTTACACGCCTTTCAAATCCGTTTAGTGTATGCTGCTGTTTTGTTTCACGTATCTTTTTTAAACAGTGTGCATTATAAACAACACCCATATTTTTAGAAATTCGTCGTGCAATGAGTTCCGCCTGATTATATCCTCGCAACGCCTTACTTTTTGCAGTCATAGGTACCGCAGTGACAATGTCATAATCTTTTTCGCGCAAATAGTTTAGCTTTGCTGCTAAAATATCTCCAATGGGCTTAGCATTATCGGGACAAAAAGAAAATTTAAGGAGTTTTACCGCAGACGCTGCTACCGATTTATAATTCATCTGCGAGTAAATAGTAAATTTACGTCCATTGTACGAAACAATTTTTGCACGGAGGTTACGACATTCTTCCAGTTTATCACGACAGATTTCACATATGTGTCCGTGTAATCCAATAGTTGTACCACAACAAAAGCATTTTGTCGGATAAATAAATGAAATAAGTCGCTCTGAAAATGATTGTTTGTTAATTTTAAGCTTCATTGGTTATCCCCGTTATCATAGCTTTAAGGCCGGTATATCGGCGTGTACGCTTGTCATTGTGTACCATTTCATTTACGGCATCGGCTGATCCTACCAGTATCAACATTTTTTTAGCACGAGTGACCGCCGTATAAAGCAAATTTCGATATTTAAGTTGAGGAGGCGTATCAAGAACAGGAAGTATTACGCAGTCAAATTCACTTCCCTGACTTTTATGAACAGTTACAGCATAAGCAAGTTCAAGCTGTTCAGCTTCTTCGTAAGTGTAATATGCGTTTTTATCGTCATATCTGACAACGATTCTATCCGACTTTATGTCAACCGACTTCAAAATTCCGACATCCCCGTTAAATACACCTGTACCGTCGCTGCCGTCGTCGCGTTCCCAAATAATATCATAGTTATTTTTCACTTGCATTACTCGGTCGCCTTCGCGCAAAATAAATCCCTTTTGTTTCATTTCGCGTTTTCCGAATGCCGGCGGATTAATTTGCTGTTGTATACGGTTATTGATACTAATTGTACCCATTCCGCGTTTTCGTGAAGGACAAAGCACCTGAATATCGTCGTGGCTCAAATAATCATAAGCTTCTGGCAAACGACGACAATATAGATCGCAAACTGTATCGGCCCCCTCTGCTGGGTTTGCACGGTGTATATAAAAGAAATCGGTATCTTTATGTGATAAATCGGGCTCAATTCCTTTTACAATACGGTGGGCGTTTGTAACAATAGTGCTTTTCATAGCCTGACGAAAAATTTCCGTAAGCTCTACCACCGGTACACATCCTGATTCGATAATGTCGTGAAGCACATTTCCGGCGCCAACTGATGGCAGCTGGTCAGAGTCACCGACCATAATAAGACGGCATCCAAACGGCATAGCTGTGAGCAAACTTTGAAACAGTATTATATCAACCATTGAAAGTTCATCAATTATAATAACATTGCAGTCGAGCGGATTTCGCTCATTACGAATAAATACCGGGCGGTGTCCGGGACCCCATTCCACCTCCAGCAAACGATGAAGAGTTTTAGCTTCGCTACCGGTCACCTCGGTCATGCGTTTTGCAGCTCTGCCCGTAGGTGCGGCAAGACATATTTTTAACCCCTGTTTTTCAAACAGTTTAATAATTCCGTTCAGTGTGGTTGTCTTGCCTGTACCGGGGCCACCCGTAAGCACCATAATGCCGCGTGTTAATGCGTTTGCAATAGCATCTTTTTGGGTTTTCTCATACTCTATACCGTTTTCTTTTTCTATAACAGAAATCTCTTTTGCAACATCAATTTTGCTTTCAAACTTTAATCGTGAAAGCTCGATTATGCGCTCAGCACAATAATTTTCAGCACGGTACATATACGGTAAATAAGCAAATGATCTGCCTCCCATTTCGGCCAAAAAGAGACGATTTGATCCGCACATATACTCAATCGTTGAGGCTATGCTGTCTGGTTTAATGCCTAACAAGCCTGCCGACAGCGAGGACAGCTTGTCCAACGGTATGCAAGTATGTCCGTTTTGCAAATTGTGTCGTAAAACATATTCTATTCCTGCATATATTCTGAATGTGAAATCATGATCAAAGCCCAACGCTGTTGCCATTGCATCAACGCGCTCAAAATCAAAACAAAGCTCATCATTACAAAGAAAAAACGGATTTGCTCTAAGTCTATCAACTGCTGCCGGGCCGAACTGTTTATATACCGCCAGTGACTCGTCGGAATCAAATCCGTACTCTGCTAAAAAGAGCATCACCTCGCGCATACCAAATTGCTTCATAAATTCATCGCAGATTTGGCGCGCGCGATGAGAGGTTATACCTTTTATAATCGTAAGGCGTTCAGGGTCCTTTTCAATGACCTCAAGTGAATTTTCACCAAATTTATCAACAATGCGTTTTGCGGTAGCAGGTCCTACTCCCTTTATTCCACCCTCAGATAAATATCGAAGTATGGAAGCCGCGGTGGCAGGCATTTGTCGCTCGCACATCTGGGCTTTAAACTGTCTGCCAAATGTGGGATGAACATCATATGTACCGACAAGTAACAAGTTTTCGCCAACTGATATCATTGGAAATGTACCAACGACTGTAATTAGCTCATCATCGGTTGATAATTCAAGGACGGTAAATCCATTTTGCTCGTTATGAAAAGTTATGTATTCAACTGTACCTCTGAGCTTTTCTTCGGACACCGTCCTCACCTCTTTTTAATTAATAATCTTTGAAATACTGTCGTTTATATCATATATTTCAACAGCAGGCTCACTGTTTGCTATCATACGTGCTATTGTCATCGTTTCACTTTGAACTCCGCAATTAATTGCAACTACTCTTGGTATTCCGCAGTTATTTGCAAGCTCAACACTGTGACGCAATGAAAACTCAGCTAAATCATCGCGTAGCGCAACCATTAGCACTTCACTACTGTCGTGATTTGCCCTGACAATTAATGACCATATCAGTCTGATAAGACATGACAGTCCATACACCGCCAGTGCTACCGTTATAATATAAAGCGTCATTTCAGCCATAATACACGCCCCCAGTATCAATATATTCAGGCGGTAATATTGTGTGAAGATAAATACAGGCCGCCTGAAAGACGGCCTGTAAGTGTCTGCTTATGATTGTTTGATGTCGGTAGTATATGAGCCCGAAACCCAAAGCGTAGGAATATTTGAAATTTTTATAGTTACCGGAACTCCGCTATGCTCACCCTTGCTGTAAGATGAAAGATCTGCAGTTACTGTAATGTCATCAATTGTAAGCTTACGCAACTCGGATGTTGGACCGCTTATTGTAACCGAAAAGCTTTCCATAAATGCAGTGAGTCCACTTGTTACCTTAATCGGCTTAAAGCATTCGTTAGTGACCGTAAATGACTTTGACGAAATGCCATTCATGTTAAGCGTTACCGTAACCTCGGTAATACCGTCGCTGCTTTCGACAGATTCAGGCATTTGAATTGCTTGTGTAAATTCGGTTGCACCCGATGAAATATCGGCAAAATTTATTGGAGCAAGCTCGACAAATGTTAGCTTTTCAATGATTTTTTGCGGTCCTTTTACAATTACGGTCGATATATTAGTTGTAGCTTTAATCGGATTTTTTTCCGGGGCATTTTTAAAAGTAACGACTACCGGTACTTCCTTTTTCATTGAAATCGGCACTGTAATATTTGCCTTATCAAATTCTATAAACACATAACTGCTATCAATAACCTGACCGTGTACATCATATAAAACAATATTGCCTTCAAATTCTGTTGTATCTTCCAGAAGGCGATTAACCTCAGCTTCGGCCACAACTGTAGCAATGCTGTCAATAACTGACTGTGCACCTGTTATCTTAATCTGCGAAAATTCAGCATCAGTGATTTTAGGAGCATCAGCAATCAGCCCTTCAGGTGCAGAAACATTATTTGATTTAGCAACAACATCAAAAATTTCACCGTCACGGTTGTAAATATCAGTCATTACCGTTACCTGATTAATGCTCATATCCACTACTGAAAAATTTTTGTTTCCGCTACTGTCAAGTGTCCATGTCTTTACGCCTTGACCGGTAACATTTGCTACAATATTAACATCATTTGCTGATAAAGCTGCAATGTATGCGGTTTTTCCCGAAACTGTTACATCAACCGTTATATCATTATTCTTGATTACCTCATATCCTTCGGCTGCAAGTGATGAGTTAACCTTAAATGTAACGGGTACGTTGCTAATGTCCCGCGTTGATACAGGGTTGTATACTTGAGACAAATTAAACCATAAAATGAATGCCGCTATTAATGATAAGATAGCTAAAACACGGTTCTTTTTAAGAAGGCCAGACAGAAAACTACTTACCCGAGTCATTCTTATTGCCTCCTATTGTTTTAATTCTGCTTAACAGCGAACGATCTTCTGTATCCGTCGAATCGGCCAAAAGCTCACGCTGCAGCAGTTCTCGTAGCGATACCATATTAAAATCACGACGCAGCACACCGTTTATAGCAACAGAAATATTGCCTGTTTCTTCAGAAACTACAACCACTACAGCATCTGAATTTTCGCTCATGCCGATAGACGCGCGATGACGTGTACCTAGTTCGCGATTAAGATTATTATTATGTGTCAGCGGCAATATGCATCCCGCGGCATAAAGTCTGCCGTTTCGTATAATTGCTGCACCGTCATGCAAAGGGGTTTTTGGATAAAACACATTGCCCAGCAACTCAACTGTTGTGTCGGCATCGACAACAGTGCCTGTTTTTATAATATCTCCGAGGCGTGTATCCCGTTCGAATACAATTAGTGCGCCAGTTTTGGAATTTTGAAAATTCTGACAAGCACGGCTTACGTCATCAATGCATTTTTCAATAATGGCCTCTTCACCCGTTTTAATTCTTCTTCCCAGTAAACTTATGTTTGTGCGGCTTACAATTTCAAGCGCTCGGCGTATCTCAGGCTGGAAAATAACAGCTATTGCAATAACACCTTGCCCAATTACAAGGTTAAGCATAGAGTTAAGAGCGATCATATCAAGCCATGATGAAGCAGCCCACGCTACAACTATAATGAGAACGCCGTAAATCAACTGTTTCGCCCTTGTTTGACGCACAATTTGAATAAGCTTATAAATGATAAAAGCTACTATAATGATATCTAGGAGGTCAATAATACCAAAGGCGCTCATAACCAACCCAAAATGGGTAAACCACGACTGTATAGTTTCAAAAATTGAGCCCATATATTACACCTCCATATTATACTCTTTTTTATTTTAACATAAATAGCAATATAATCAATTATTTTATTGTAGATTTTTAAAAATATTTTATAGCAATTTACACAATTGCGTATATTTATATCATGTTGTATAATGGATGTGTTTAAAGGAAGGTGCGTAATTATGTTTCGAATAGGTCACGGTTACGATGCTCACAGATTCGCCCAAGACAGAGAGCTGATTATCGGCGGAGTAAAAATTGAATATGAGTTTGGCCTTCTGGGCCATTCAGATGCTGATGTGCTCGCTCATGCGGTATGTGATTCGCTTTTTGGTGCCGCCGCACTCGGCGATATCGGTGCTCATTTTCCTGATACTGATGAGAGTTTTCGGGGCGTTGACAGTATGATATTGCTGAAAGAAACCGCCAGCATTATTCGTGTTAACGGATACCAAATAATAAATATTGATGCCACGGTAATCGCACAAAAGCCAAAGCTATCGTCTCATATCCTCAGTATGCGCAAAAATATTGCAGAAAACGCAGGCATTGATATTGATTACGTAAGTGTAAAAGCCACAACTGAAGAAGGCATGGGTTTTACCGGAAATTTGGAAGGTATCTCAGCTCACTGCATTTGTCTTATTCAAAAAGTATAAATAAATATATTATATAAAAGTTGTTAACCGATTAAAAAACCTGTACTTGAAAACAAGTACAGGTTTTTTATTTATACATCATTCCAGGCATTATACTTTCCCTGTCGGAATGTGCAGGCACTTTTATATTTCCCATAAGTGAAGCTGAAATAACCGCTTTTTTTCCAAATCTGTTGCGTATACGATCAACCGCATCATCAATGTTTTTTTGTTTATCAAATCGGCTCAAATCATTAAAAAGATCGGTTTGAAACGGTCTGCCTTCTGGTACAAGTCCGATTGCTCGAACAGAAACTGCACGAACATCTTTATTCCAATCATAACTTGCAAATAAGCGACGTGCATGTGAAGCTATTTCGTATGGACTTTGCGTTTGTATAGGAATCGGACATTGGTACTGGCTGACCTTTAAGTCGCTGCTTTTGACCGTAATTTGCACCCCTGATGCCGCAAGATGATGTAACCGCAAACGATGACCCAAATCCTGTGACAGTTCAAGCATCACACGCCAAACCTCATCCTCGTTTACCAAATCCGCGTTGCAGGTAATGCCGTGCCCGATACTTTTTGCAGGAAATACAAAATCCTTATGCATTACTCGCGAAGTGTCCTCTCCCCTTGCATAATGCCATAGTTGCTCACCGTTTACTCCCAAAAGACGACGCAACATATCAGGCGATGATAAAGCCAATTCTCCAATAGTGAATATGCCGTGTTCATTTAATTTACGGCAAGTGGAGCGACCTACATAAATAAGTTCAGATACATTGTGTCCCCAGATTTTTTCACGAAAGTTCTCACGGCTGATAACCGTGATTGCATCTGGCTTTTTCATGTCTGAACCAAGCTTTGCAAACACCTTATTATATGAAACACCAATGCTTACGGTAAGACCTAGCTCCTCTTTTATTGTACGGCGAATACTTTCGGCAATATCAACCGGCGAGCCGTAAATTTTGCTGCCGGTAACATCCAGCCAGCACTCGTCAAGTCCGTATGACTCTACAAGGTCAGTATAACGACAGTAGATATTGCGTACCAATCCAGAAAACTTAGTGTAATACTCATAATCCGGCTTAACAATAAGTAAATCGGGACAAAGCTGTTTTGCCTGCCAGTTGACCATTCCTGTTTTTACTCCCGCTCGGCGCGCTGGCTCGGATTTTGCTAGAACAATGCCGTGCCTATCTTCGGTAGATCCGCATACTGCAATCGCCTTGCCCGCGTATTCGGGGTTAAGCACGGTTTCAACCGACGCAAAAAAACAATTAAGGTCGCTGTGAAGTATTGCCCGTTCTTTCATTTTTCATCACATTCCCTAACCGAAAACCACGAATTTGAGTCAGCCTCATAATATATTTTTTTCATTGTTCCGCCAACCATAACAGTGTACTGAATTGGTGCAACGCACCCCACAACACGAGGGCAATACGCACGCACATTCAAAATTTTATCTATATCATAAGGTTTATCGTCAAAATATATTCTCTTTGGTGCAAAACTGCCATCGGTATGAAAAACAGCCTCAACCTCAAGTTGTATTCTACGGTATTTCATATCAGTTCAAATCCTTTATCAGCTTTACTGCTATACCTTGGATAACACAGTTTGGTACTATGATATCCTCCATACTGCTATTTTCCGGATGCAGTCGCACACGGCAGCGAGCGGGATCAGGGTAATAACGCTTGAGCGTTACCTCATCGTCGATAAGTGCAACAACGATATCTCCTACTTCGGCGGTATTTTGCACACGCACAAGTATCATATCGCCGTCATGTATACCCGCCTCAATCATAGAATCGCCGTTTGCATACAAAATATAAAACTGTCCCCTACCGAAAAGCGCAGTAGGCAAATTAATGTATTCCTCGATATTTTCTTCGGCGTATTTGGGAAGTCCGCAAGAAACGCGTCCGAGCACAGGTACATTTACAAATCTGCCTGATGAACGAGTCATATTTTCTGATACAACTGAACGGTGCCCACTGTATCGCACTCGTCCGCTATCTCTCATAAAAGATAAATAACGCTGAACTGTAGCGCAAGAAACACCCATTTCTGCGGAAATTTCGCGCATCGACGGAGAGAATCCGTTTTCATCATAATATTTGTTTATAAACCTTTCGATACGGTCAAAATAATCACTGTTTTTTGTACGCATGGATACGCCTCCGTTCTAAATGCAACATTTGTTTCATTTAGATTATAGCACCATTTTTCGGGCAAGTCAATAGGCGTTTATACCATCATTTTTTTCCAAAACCGAAGTAATATAGTATCTTTCTTTCAATAAAAATTAAATTCGGCATTTACCACCATAAATATGCCTGATTACGCACCGTTCATGTGACAAAATCGGTGCAAACTGCGTCATATAATACTTATATAACAATATATAGGCGGTGGGAATGTTGAAAGAAAAAGCAGTAAAAAATTCTATTAGCGAAAAAGCAATTACCGAGTTACCATTTGCGGTTTTATGCCAAATTATATCGGCAGTTAGCGGTTTTTTGCTTTCCAGAGTAATGTTTTTCAGCGGATATGCACCTCTTGGAATTGCTGTTGTAGCCGGTATGCCACCTGAATTGTCCATTGCTGCGGCAATAGGTGCATCGGCAGGCTATTTTATCCCTGTTACAGGAAGCGGCGCTATAAGATACATAGGTGCAGTGGTTACAGTAACCATGCTTAAATGGTTAATACCCGAAAAACTGCATTTTGCAAAAACCGGCGGTTTTTGTGCATTACTTGGTTTCCTGGGATCACTTTCAGGAATTTTGTTTATACGCAGTTTTGATGACTTTATCATGTGCGCTGCAGAAGGGCTGCTATGTGCATCGGGAGCTTATTTCGTAAGTAAAGTTGTAACATTACGCAATGTAATACGCTCACCTCACGGAATAGGACAAGCCGAACTTGTAAATATATCCGTAGTTTGTGCAATGCTTCTGATGTCAATAACACAAATCGAAGTTTTGGGTATATCGCTTGCAAGAGTAGTTGCTGTGTTCCTAATAATCGTGGCAGCTCGCTTTGGCCGCGAATCAGCAGGAGCTATCGTGGGTACAGCCTTTGGCTTTGCAATGTCATTATCATCAAACAGTATGATGTTTCTTGCCGGTGCATACGGATTAGGAGGAATGGCAGCCGGGCTGTTTGCACAATTTGGTACTGCGGGTTGTGGCGTAGCATTTCTGATAAGCAGCAGTGTAATATTCATACAGTCAGGACAAGTATCAGAATGTCTGATATGCCTGTATGAAATATTTGCATCAATAATTTTGACTCTTACAATACCGAAAAAAACCCAAATATTTTTTTCTGCCTTATTTGCTCCGTCGCCCGAAATGCCACGACTGGACGGACTGAGAAAAACTGTTTCGTTGCGACTGAAGGGCGCATCAGATGCATTATTAAATGTAGATAAAACCCTACAAAAGGTATCGGACAGGCTATCAAAAATCAACACACCTGAATATGAGCAAATATTTAGAATGACCGAAGCTGAAGTGTGTTCTAAATGCGGACTACGTATGCACTGTTGGGAAAAAGATTACAAGGAAACCATGTCGTCACTGGCGCTTATTATGAAAGAAATTACTACGGGACAGGATCAAGAAGTACCTCTTCGAAATTCATGCACACGCAAAGAGCAACTAAAACAAAAACTCGAAATAGAATACGGTGACTATCTTTCAAAGAGTGCTGCACAAAAACGAATTGATGAAGTCCGCTCAGTAGTATGCGACCAATTTGAAGGAATGTCCGATATGCTTGCAGAAATGGCGGTTGATTTTGAAAAATCGCGCAGGTACGACATTCAAACCGCAAAACTTATAAGCACTCGACTGAAAGAATTAGGAATAATTGCAACCGATATTGCCTGCTGTATAGATAAATACAGCCGTATGACAGTAGAAATACGAACAGGTGTAATGAAACGGTTAATCAATCGTTCTGAGCTGCTGGACTCAGTATCGGCAATATGCGGCAGGAATTTTGCCCCTCCAACAGTTGTATCTAACGACAGAGGGAACTTAATCACATTGTCAGAAAAATCAGTATTTGCAATTGATTACGGCATTGCACAACATGCAAGCCGCGGAGGTAAAATCTGCGGAGATTCGGGCGATATTTTTACAGATGGCAGAGGAAACGCTGTAATGATATTATCCGATGGAATGGGCACAGGAGGCAGAGCCGCAGTAGATTCGGCAATGGCTTCAGGACTTATGGCTCAGCTTATAAAAGCAGGATTTGGTTATGACTGCTCGCTAAAAATGGTTAATTCGGCAATGTTATTCAAATCGGTTGACGAGTCGCTTGCAACACTGGATGCCGCAAATATAGATCTTTATACCGGAAGAATAGATATGTACAAAGCAGGCGCAGCTCCTACGATAATCAGACAACATGGATACACAGGAAAAGCTGAATGCAATTCCCTGCCCGCAGGTATACTCCGTGAAGTAAAATTTGACTGTGCAGGAGTAAATCTTGCAAAAGGAGATATTGTCGTAATGATATCAGATGGTGCTACTGTTGACGGCGTAGAGTGGATTTCAAGCGAAATTGCAAAGTGGAAGGGTGACTCGGCACAGCAGCTTGCTGAAAAGCTGTCAGATATGGCTTTGCGTCGGTGCAAAGACGGCCACGACGACGATATAACCGTAATGGTTGCAATACTTGAAAGTGCTACATAATTCACTTGTAAACAACTTTAGCATATGATAAAATCAGAACAAGAGGAGTTGATTTACATTGAAAGAAATTAAGGCAAAAGAAATTAAGGACAATATAATCAAACTAATCGCGGATGAGTGGATGCTCGTTGCCTCAGGCGATGAAAGCGGTTATAATATGATGACTGCAAGCTGGGGCGGCATGGGCGAAATGTGGGGCAAAGAAGTTGCTGTCACCGTTATTCGCCCGCAGAGATACACATATGAATTCATGGAAAAGAACGAATATTTTACACTGTCATTTTACGGAGACAGAAAGGATATTCACGCCGTGTGCGGTAAAAAATCAGGTCGTGACACCGATAAAACAGCAGAGACAGGTCTTACCCCTGTTTTTGATAACGGTACAGTTTATTTTGACAAAGCACGGTTGGTTGTAGTTTGCCGTAAACTATATGCCAGCGATTTGTCAGAGGATAGTTTTATAGATGAAAGCTGCCTTAAATGGTACAATGGAGACCTTCACAGAATGTATGTAGGCGAAATTGTAAAAGTGCTTGTCAACGAATAAAAAATTGTTATTTAGACTATGTCTGATATAAGCAAAAAAATCACCCCGTTTGTTAGATAACCTAACATACGGGGTGATTAATTATTTATGGCTATTATCTTACTACTATATTAACCAATTTGCCTTTAACATACAGCTCTTTTACAATTGTCTTTCCTGCAATTTCAGCAGCAACCTTTTCATTAGCTTTTGCTTTTGCAATGACGCTATCCTGAGACTCATCTACACTAATATTAATTCTGGCACGAATTTTTCCGTTAACCTGAAGTGCTATCTCAACCTCGTTGTCTACGCACTTAGATTCGTCGTATTCCGGCCATTTTTGGTCGTTAATTGCTCCGCCGAAATTCATCTTTTCCCAAATTTCCTCGCAAAGATGAGGAGCAAATGGGCTAAGAAGCAGCAATATGGTTTTATATTCAGCACGATTAACTTTACCGTCAAGGTCAGAAATTACATTAATGAGCGCCATAAGTGAAGCAATTGCCGTATTAAATTTCATTTCCTCAATATCGGCAGATACTTTCTTAATAGTGCGGTTCATTTCACCAACAAGCGCATCGCGATAAGTGTTTCCTTCAACAATGTTATCCTGAAGGCTCCATATGCGCTCAAGAAAACGCTTGCAGCCCTTTATTGAAGATGAGCTCCACGGTGCTGCTTTTTCAAAGTCGCCTATGAACATCTCATACAAACGCATAGTATCTGCGCCGTAATCATTTACAATTTCATCAGGGTTGATTACATTGCCGCGAGATTTAGACATTTTTTCGCCGTTCTCTCCCAGTATCATGCCGTGGCTGGTACGCTTTGCATACGGCTCGCTGGTAGGAACAACACCAATGTCGTACAAAAACTTATGCCAAAAACGGCTGTAAAGCAAGTGAAGAGTAGTATGCTCCATACCTCCGTTATACCACGAAACAGGAGTCCAGTATTCAAGCGCTTCCTTTGAAGCAAGCTGCTCGCTGTTATGCGGGTCACAGTAGCGCAAAAAGTACCAAGATGAGCCAGCCCACTGCGGCATGGTATCCAGCTCGCGCATTGCAGGCTTGCCACATTTAGGACAAGTGGTATTAAACCATTCGGGTATATTAGCAAGCGGTGAATCACCGTTATCAGTTGGTTCATAGGATTCAACATTCGGCAAACGAACAGGTAAATCAGCCTCGTCAACGGGAACGTATCCGCAATCGTCACAATGGATGATCGGAATAGGCTCGCCCCAGTATCTTTGACGAGAGAATACCCAGTCACGCAGCTTGTAGTTAACCTTTTCTGAGCCAATGCCCTTTTCAGTAAGCCATTCAACAATGGCAACCTTTGCTTCTTCCACACTTTTTCCGTTAAGGAAGCCTGAATTAACCATCGTGCCGTTAGCACAGTCGGTAAATGCAGCCTCTTCAACATTTCCACCCGCTACAACTTCGATAATAGGAAGTCCGAATTCCTTTGCAAAGTCCCAGTCGCGTGTATCATGAGCAGGAACAGCCATAATAGCGCCGGTGCCGTAAGAAATAAGAACATAATCAGAAATAAAAATCGGAATTTCAGTGTTATTAACGGGATTTATGGCCCTTACACCGTCAAGCTTAACTCCGGTTTTTTCCTTTGCAAGCTCGGTACGCTCAAAGTCGGATTTTTTAGCCGCCTCAGCCTGATACTTTCTTACATCATCGATATTACTTAGCTTGTCTGCCCATTTTTCGATAAGAGGATGCTCTGGTGAAACAACCATGTATGTAGCACCGAAAAGAGTATCAGGACGTGTGGTATATATCATCAAATCGTCGCCAAGAGTGGTTTCAAACTTAACCTCAGCACCTGTTGAACGGCCAATCCAGTTGCGCTGCTGAGTTTTTACACGATCTATATAGTCTACGGTCTCAAGGTCATTAAGCAGGCGCTCAGCATATGCTGTTATTTTAAGCATCCACTGACTCTTTGTTTTGCGAACAACTTCGCTTCCGCAACGCTCACATACGCCGTTAACCACTTCTTCGTTTGCAAGCACGCACTTGCACGAAGTACACCAGTTAACAGCCATTTCTTTTTTATATGCCAGCCCCTTTTTGAACATCTGGAGGAAAATCCACTGTGTCCATTTATAATACTCAGGGTCGGTTGTATTTATTTCTCTATCCCAGTCAAATGAAAATCCAAGTGATTTTAATTGTCTTTTAAAATTAGCAACATTTTGCTTTGTAACAATTTCGGGGTGAATGTGATTTTTGATAGCAAAATTTTCTGTAGGCAAGCCAAATGCGTCCCAGCCAATCGGATAAAGAACATTGTAGCCCTCAAGGCGCTTTTTACGGCAAATAATATCAATGGCTGTGTATGAGCGCGGATGACCTACATGAAGTCCCTGACCGGATGGGTACGGAAACTCTACCAAGCCATAAAACTGTGGTTTATCGCTGGTATTTTCAGCATGAAATACGCCGCTTTCATACCATCTATCCTGCCATTTCTTTTCAATCGATTTAAAATCATATTTCATAGTTTTACTCTCCTTGATTATCCAAATATTCAGACAAATCAATAAAATTACCGTCCCGCCATTGTCTATCAAGGGAATAGAACTCTCTTGCTTCACGGGTAAAGACATGAATAATTACGGTATCGTAGTCAAGCAAAATCCAACCTGTAGCTTTACCTTCGATGTGGTGAGGCTCAAAACCTGCCTGCGAAAGCTGATATTCAACTTCGTCGGCAAGTGAACGAACATGAGTGCTCGATGTACCGTTTGCTATAACAAAACATTCAGTCAAAATGGTGAGATCTCCAACCTCAACAGCCTGAATATTTACAGCTTTTTTTGAATCAAGTGCTTTAACAGCAACTTTTAAAATTTCATTACTCTTCATTTTAAACCTCACTTATTAATAAACGCTTCATTATACGCGTTAATAGTATCCGGATGTATTGCTCTTCCTTGCTCCGCTAAATCGCAAACCGAGAATTTAAGCGCAATTTTCATTGCTTCGTCCAAGTCCTTTGTTACCGCATCTCGCATTTCGTCAACCCCGTTGTAGTCACGGTCCATAGATGTGAAATCAGCAAGATAAATTACCTTTTCAAGCAGTGACATATTCGCTTTTGCCGTGGTATGATACCTGATTGCAGAAATTACATCGTCATCATTAATGTTAAGCACTCGCTTAACATACTCGCTTCCCAGTATTGCGTGCCATAATTTGGGTGCCTGTTTTTCAATATCGGATAATATTATACCAAAGTTGTCAAACATTTTCAACATTTCTTCTTTTGGCGTATCCTTAATGATATCATGTAATATTCCGGCGGTATAAGCTTTTTCTGTATTGCAACCGTATTTTTCCGCAAGCCTGATTGCTTCATCGGCAACACAAAGCGAATGGTAATAGCGACGCTCTGTCAGTTTTGGCTTAATTATAGCTTTATAGCTCTCATTCATTTAATTCACCTGAACAGTTTGTTTTCTTTTATATAATCTGCAACTTTTTTCGGCAACATATTTTCAGTACCTTTTCCTGATATTATGCACTCGCGTATCTCGGTTGATGAAATATCGATGGTGGGAGTGTTAATAATTATATAGTTGCCACCGTATAAACCATCCGATTTTGCATATTCAAATAGTTCATCTACTCCACCATCACGAGGGACGGCGCAAATAGTCGCCAATTTAATTATTTGATCATACTTATACCATGTTTTAAGCGTTAAAAACATATCCGCACCGCACAGCATATAAATATCGGCGGTTGGATATTTTTCATGCAGCTTTTGCAAAGTAATGATAGTGTAACTTTTTTCATGTGCAGCAAGTTCAATATCGCTGACTTGCGTGTTTTCAAATTGTTCAAACGCAAGCCTGCACATATTCATTCTGTCCTGGCCGTCAAGTAATATGCCGTTTACGGCTTTATGAGGCGGCATATAGGTCGGAATTATAAGCGTCAAATCAGGTGAAATTTTCTCCTGTGCTACCTTGCACATTGCCACATGACCGTTGTGCACGGGATTGAAAGTTCCGCCAAAAACAAGTATTTTCATTTTACTAAAACTATTTCCTTATGCTCTTTACTTTCGCGGTATAAAACAAACTTTGAACCAATTACCTGAATTACATCAGCATTTACTTTTGGTGCAATTTCGTCTGCTACTTTTCTTGAGGTTGTTTGTGCATTTTCAAGAACAGTTAATTTAATTAGTTCACGTGCTTCAAGCGCATCGTCAACCTGCTTTATCAAAGCTTCACCTACGCCGCCTTTGCCAACCTGAAAAATCGCCTGCATTCCGTTGGCAAGACTGCGCAACTGTGCTCTTTGTTTACTTGTAATCATATTTTATCCTCACTTTATATATTCATTAAGTTTTTTGCACAACAAACGCATTGCAATGCCTCTGTGGCTACATTTATCCTTTTCTTCGGCTGACATTTCAGCAAAGCTGACACCGTTATGAATAAACAGCGGGTCATAACCGAAACCACCGTTGCCGTGGCACTCATGTGCAATATATCCATTACATTCTCCGCGAACAAAAAAGTAATTATCTTCAGAAAAGTAACAGCATACAGCGCAAACAAATTTACCTGTGCGCTTTTCATCAGAAACATCCTTTAAATTTTCGAGCAATTTTTTATTATTACTTTCACTGCTGCCGTCACCGGCATAACGAGCAGAATATATGCCCGGTGCACCGTCAAGAGCATCTACACACAGTCCTGAATCATCTGCAATAGCAGGTAATCCTGATTGCCTTGAAGCAGATCGTGCTTTCAGCAGTGCATTTTCTTCAAAAGTACTGCCATTTTCCTCAACATCTTCAAACGGAAAATCAAAATCAGATTCGCTTTTTACATTTATGCCAAGCGGAGATAAAATTCGCTGCATTTCTATTAATTTATGATTGTTTTTAGTTGCAAGAATAAAATCCATATTTACTGTCCTACCTCAAATAACGCGTTAGCAAAGTCATCGGGATCAAATGGTTGTAAATCATCAATTTGCTCGCCAACACCGATATATTTAACAGGAATATTAAGCTCATCTTGAATAGTTACGACTACCCCGCCCCTTGCAGTGCCGTCAAGTTTTGTAAGAACAATACCGCTGATTTCTGCAACGGAACTAAACTCTTTTGCTTGATTTACGGCGTTTTGTCCGGTAGTAGCGTCAAGCACAAGTAATGCTTCCATGTCAGCATCAGGCAGCTCACGCTTTACTATGCGGAATATTTTTGCAAGTTCATCCATTAGATATTTTTTATTATGCAGACGGCCGGCAGTGTCACAAATTATAACATCGCAACCGCGTGCTTTTGCTGTTGATATTGTATCAAATACTACTGATGCGGGGTCAGCTCCTTCAGCATTGCTTATCATGGGAACGCCGGCGCGCTGTGCCCATACGCCCAGCTGGTCAATTGCTGCAGCACGAAATGTGTCAGCAGCACCAAGAATTACACTTTTTCCTTCGTTTTTAAGTTGGAGTGCCATTTTTCCAATAGTAGTTGTTTTGCCTGCACCGTTTACTCCTATAACAAGTATAATAGACGGCTTAGTAGTAAGCTTTAGCTGCTGTTCGCCTGACACCATTTGCGATATGATTTCTTTAAGAATACCTTTTATCAGTGCCGGATCAGTAATTCCGTCGTGCTTTACACGCTCTCTTAAAGCCGTGCATATTTTATCGGCAGTACTGATGCCTATATCGGACATTATAAGTATTTCTTCAAGTTCTTCAAACAGGTCCTCATCAATTTTTGTAAAGCTGTTAAGCATCGTGCTCAAAGCTCCCATAAATGAGTCTCTGGTTTTTTTCAATCCATCGCTGATTTTTTTAAAAAAACCCATTTTTTCTCCTAACTATCTAAATTCATTTGCTGCTCAATTTGTAATACATTAAGCTCAAGCAGTTTTGAAATGCCCTTTTCCTGCATAGTTACGCCATACAACATATCAGCTTCTTCCATTGAGCCGCGTCTGTGAGTGACAACAATGTACTGTGTAGCATCGCTCATTCGGCGTAAATATTCTGCAAATCGCGTTACATTTACATCGTCGAGTGCAGCATCAACCTCGTCAAGAATACAGAAAGGAGGCGGATTTACCTTCATTATTGCAAAGTAAATGGAAATAGCAATAAGTGCTTTTTCACCGCCTGAAAGCTGTTCAATAATGGAGATGTTCTTTCCGGGAGGCTGTACTATAATTTCAATGCCTGACTCAAGAACATTTTCAGGATTGCTAAGTCGAAGTTCAGCTGTGCCACCACCGAATAACTCGGAGAATACTTTTGAAAAATGCTTGTTAATTTCATCAAATCTACCTACAAACAGTGTTTGCATTTGTCCTGTCAGTTGGTTGATCAGTTTGTTAAGTTCGGCTCTTGACTTTTCAACATCGCTAAGCTGAGCAGAAAGAAATTCATATCGCTCGCTGACTTCCTTATACTCTTCGATAGCTGAAACATTAACATTGCCAAGCGATTTTATCTTGCTTTTCAGCTCAGAAAGTCGCTTATTGGCAGCTGCAATATCGTCAATTTTGATGCCACGTTCTTCTGCTTCGGTTCGAGTAAGACCATACTCATCGTACAGTTTGCGTATGGTTTCATCATAATCGCGAACCATAGCCGACTTGCGTTCTTCAAGACGCGCAAGTTCACCGCTGAGCTTCTCTCTATCACCCAGTCTATCGCGTTCACTTTGCCTGAGCTCACTAATTTGTCTTTCAACTTCGTTGCGCTCGTTGTTATAATTATTAATCGCTTCAACCGACTGCATTGCACGCTCTCGCAGCATAGCAGACTGGTCGTTAAGGTCGGAAATTATGACTTCAATGTTTGCGTTTTGCTTTGTAATATTTTCAATTTCGGCCAAAAGCTCATCTGTTCGCTGAGACTGACCGCTGATACGCATTTCAAGCTCAGAAACAGCAATTTGAAGCAATTCAACCTCTTTTTTCAGAGTAAACGACTGTGCTGAAATTTCAGCTGCTCTGTTACCCAGCGCCTCACGCTGCTGTGATGTATTGTCTCTGCCACCGGTTAATGTGCTCAGTTGTGCTGTAAGTTCAGCCGATTTAGCTTCATTTTCGGACAATTTTCTTTCAGACTGTACCTCGGTTTCCGAGAGCAATGATGCGCGGTTATTAAGCGCGTTTTTCTCCTCAGAAAGTTTGCTTATATCATTATTGTATGCCGAAATTTGTTCAGACACACGCCTAATCTCAGCCAAAATACGAATTTTGTCCTCGTTTGCTGTTGTAAGCTCACCCTTTGATGACAAGAGGTTGGCTTCAAGTGAAGCAATGCCCTCTTTAGCTGATTTCAAGTGTTCATTTTCGGCCGCAATTTGTGCAGCAATTTTGTCAGCGGCTTCACGCAAACGTGCAATCTCACCTGCACGGCTAAGAATACCGGAATTTTTAGACAGAGATCCACCTGTCATTGATCCGCCAGAATTTACAATCTGTCCGTCAAGTGTAACAATCTTAAAATTATATCCGTATTTTCTGGCTATCGAAATTGCGCTATCAATATCCTCTGCAACCACAATTTCGCCGAGCAAAGAAGAAGCTACAACATTATATTTTTTATCGCACGAAACAAGATCCGATGCTAAGCCTACATAACCAATGCAGCCATCAACACCACCGTGCTTAAAATGACGGGGACGCACCGATGTAAGCGGTATAAATGTTGCTCGGCCGTTTTTGGTCGCTTTTAAATAATTTATTGCCGTCTTTGCATCCTCTTCGCTTGAAACTACAATGTTTTGCAGCGCGTTACCTAGAGCAACTTCGATAGCAACAGCATATTTATTTTCAACCTTTAAAAGCTGATATACAGTGCCGTGAATACCTCTGAGCTCGTTATTTTTCGCGCAGTTCATGACTGTTTTTACAGGATGAGCGAAGCCATCCATGTTTTTCTCAAGGTCTTCTATCATCTGCGCGCGTCTACGCTTTTCAGCCTCATCCAGCGTCAGTTTATCTACATTTTCCTTTATGGCTTCAAATTTTTCTTTGCGCTTTTGCACAAGAATTTCGCAGCCGGAAATTGAATTTTTACATTCATGAGCAGTTTCATCGCAATGCTTTAAATCTGCGTCAAGACAGCTAAGTTCAGACTGCGACTCGGTTAGGGCTGCCTTTTTTTCTTCGATTGCTTTGTCAATATCAGCCGTACGAATATCAATTTCCTCGGCAGATGTTTTTGCTGTTGTAAGTTCAATTTTCAGATCGGCCGCAGCAGCAGCCAAAATGTTCAGTTCTTTGTTAATTGATTCAATTTGCTGTGAATAGCTGTCGCTCTCACTTACAAGATTGAGCAGTTGACTTTGTACCTCGGTAAATTGCGCATCGGTTTTTTCAATCTCGGCATTTTTAATTTGGATTTGACCCTTTTTAAGCTCCAAGTCGGCAATTACAGCCACATCACCTGTTTTTAAGCTTTCAATATCCTTTTCAATGCGAGAAATTGTATAACAGTTATGTTCAATTGTATTTCGCTTAACAGCAATATCACCGTCGATTCGTGTTGCCTGCTCTTCAGCCTCAGAGGAAGCTCTGCGAGCCTCATCAATGCTAATAATAAGCTGCTGTGATCTTTCAGCAAGCTGATCAAGTGTACGGTCGGTTTCTGCCGTTTTATCGCTTATGTCTTCATACTGGGTGCGTGCAAGAGTAATTTTATTTTCCTGTTCACGCAAAACATCTTTATATTTAGCAAGAGAATGCAGCCAAACACCAATCTGCAATTGCTCCTGATCTTTGGAATACTCAATAAATTTTTCTGCTTTTTTGCTCTGCTCAGCAAGTGGCTCCACACGCGCTTCGAGCTCACTAAGAATATCTTTAAGTCTAAGAAAGTTTTCATCGGCTGCATTTAATTTACGCTCGGCCTCAATTTTTCTATATCGGTAACGAGATATTCCGGCAGCTTCCTCAAAAATATCACGGCGCTCCGAAGAGCTTTTTGTGCCAATAATATCATCAATTTTTCCTTGAGCTATCATAGAATAGCCATCTCGACCAAGACCGGTATCCATAAACAGCTCATGCACATCTTTTAAACGAACGCTCGCATTATTGATGCGATATTCACTTTCTCCGGAACGGTAATAACGCCGTGTTATAAGCACCTCATCAGAATCGCAATCAAGCTGACGGTTAATATTATCAATTACAAGCGTAACTTCAGCAAAGCCGAGCGGCTTTCTTGTAGCCGTTCCTCCAAAAATGACATCTTCCATTTTCAATCCGCGCAGTGTTTTATTAGACTGCTCGCCGAGAACCCATCTTACAGCATCGGAAATGTTACTTTTTCCGCTGCCGTTAGGTCCAACAACAGCAGTAATTCCCTTGCCAAACCGCAATACGGTTTTATCAGCAAAGGATTTAAAACCTTGAATTTCAATGGACTTTAGCCTCATGTTACTCACTTCCTATAATTCTTACATTTCGCGGCGTCAAACTATCGTCTGTTTTAATTTTGCAACGATATCCGCAATCTTCAAAATAAATTATATTTGATTTATTCTGTCCGACAGCCTTAGACACCTCTCCATCCGCGACATAAATAATATAATCGCCTTTTTTTACAAGCTGCGGCTCAATAATATTTCTGTAAATTGCATTCTCGCAAAGTTCACTAAATGCCGGGTGCCACGGCCCAGCTACATATTGTTTTTTATCAATACTATGCAGGCCCAGTCGTATAACTTTTATGCCTGCATTTTCAAAAATCGGCAATAATTTTGAACACAGCAATACCGCATCGTCAACCGTTTGCGGTTTATATGTACCGTTTTCAAACATTTCAGCAAGCGCTGTGTTATTTAGCACTATTGTCGGATAAATTCGTACAGTTTCGGGCGCAATACTAACAAATTCATTGGCAGTATATATCGCTCCGTCATCATCATCGCCAAAAAGTCCGGTCATCATTTGCAAGCCAAGCTCAAAGCCATATTTTTTAATAAGAGCAGAGGCTTTATATACATCAGATGAGCTGTGACCACGGTTGTTTGCTGTCAAAACCTCGTCGCGCATGCTCTGTGCGCCAAGCTCTATGGCTGTCACTCCGTATTTTTTAAGCGTACACAGTATTTCATCGTTAATGCAATCAGGTCTGGTAGATATGCGAATCCCTTTTGCGTGGCCAAGGTCAATATGGCGCTTTGCCGCACTGAGTAATTCTGTCATATAATCACGATTAATGGCTGTAAAACTGCCACCAAAAAAGGCTATCTCGCCATTTTGCGGTTCGTATTTTTTCGAACCTAGCGCTGTTAATACAGACATATCAATATCGCTTTTATGCGGTACTAATATTTGTTCAGTGATTGAAAACTGATTACAAAAGCTGCATTTACACGGACAACCTATATGCGGAACGAAAATAGATATATTAGAGTGAGCCATGTTATTCGCCCATAAGCTCGAGCGCTTCCTTAGCAGCTAACTGCTCAGCCTCTTTTTTGCTGCGACCTACACCGCGACCGATTCGGTTCGAATTAAGCATTACATCAACAGTAAACGATTTATTGTGGTCGGGGCCTGATTCATCAATTAGCACATATTCTACGCGCTCTTCTGGATTTTTTTGAATAACCTCCTGAAGAGTAGTTTTATAATCAATGAATACACCTTGATTATGATTTGCAAGTTCGCGCTCAACAAAGTAAAGCACAAAGTCTGACACAGGTTCGATTCCGCCATCAAGATAAATAGCCGCGAGAAGCGACTCAAAAGCATCACAAAGAATAGACGGTCGTTCACGGCCGCCGTTATTTTGTTCTCCTTTTCCAAGAAGTAATGCTTCACCAAGACCGATTTCGCGAGCAAATCCGCTAAGTGCTTTTTCACAAACAAGAGACGCACGAATTTTTGTTAAATCACCCTCTGGTAAGTGGGTGTAATTTTTAAAAATATGTTCAGAAACGATAATTGAAAGAACTGCGTCACCGAGAAACTCGAGGCGTTCGTTGGAGCCGCCACCAAGCTTATTTTCATTTGCATAAGACGAATGTGAAAGTGCGCGGTGCAGCAATTGCTTGTCTTTGAAAGAATATTTAATTTTTTCCTCAAGACTCTTCATTATCTTTATTTTTCTCCTTTTTAACTACTTCTGAAATTTTATCTATTGCGCCGCTCTGTACATATACGGCGGCCTGGGTTACAGCATTTTTAAATGCCTTTGCCTTTGAATTGCCGTGCGCCTTTATTACGGGCTTAGAAATACCCATAAGTGGAGCGCCACCAATTTCAGTATAATCAAGCTTTTTTTTGAACTCACCAAGTGAGCTTTTTAGCGGTGCAGCACATAGCTTTGTTAATGCACTCTTATAAAACACATCTTTTAAATTTTTCATAAGAAATTGTGCAACGCCCTCAATTGATTTGAGCATAACATTGCCTGAAAAACCATCGCACACAATAACATCGGCCGCACCAAACATAATGTCACGCGCTTCAACATTTCCGATAAAGTTTATCGGCATTTGTTTTAGCAAAGCAAATGTTTCTTTTTGTAAGTCGCCGCCTTTAGTATCTTCAGTACCTACATTTAACAGTCCTACTCGGGGATTATCATTGCCTAAAAACGCTTTCATATACTCTGATCCCATAACTCCAAACTGAGTAAGCGCTTCGGGTCGACACTCAACATTTGCTCCTACATCAAGAACCATGAAGTTTCCGCCGTCGTCGTTCGGCAATATTGTTGCAAGCGCCGCCCGCTTGACACCCTTTATGCGCTTTACAATGAAAGTTGAGCCAATTACGGCGGCACCTGTACTGCCTGCGGTTACAAAGGCATCGCCTTTTTCTGTGGCAAGCAGACGCATGCCCACTGCCATTGAGCTGTCAGACTTATCTTTTAAAATGCAGTCCGGGTGATCTTCCATAGAAATAACATCAGGGGCATTATAAACGGTCATATTTTTTAATGAAATGCCATTTTCGGACGCACATGCTTTAATTTTTTCCTCATCACCTGTGAGCAAAATTTCATATCCGTTTTCATTAACGGCCATCTCACAGCCTTTTAGTATTTCAAGCGGTGCGTTATCTCCGCCAAATGCATCAACAATAATTTTCATATTACCGCCCCTTACAAATTTATTTCATATTATTATACCACATTATTGCACGATTAGAAAGTGCCTCATAGCGTTCTTTTTTGTCTCTAATTTTCGGTTCAATGGGAGGCAGAACACCGAAATTAGCGCCCATGGGCTGAAAATCAGTAATGCTCTCATCGGTAATATAACCAATAAGTGCACCAATCATAGTATAATTCGGCAATTCGAGCATAGCTTGTCCGTTTAACCTACGAAACACATTAATCCCCGCCAAAATCCCAGAAGACGCGGATTCCATATATCCCTCGACTCCTGTAATTTGTCCTGCAAAATATACATTCGGATATTTTTTCACAGATAAGTCATTATTAAGCAACTTAGGTGAGTTAATAAACGAATTTCTATGCATAACTCCATATCTGACAAATTCTGCGTCGTGCAAAGCCGGTATCAAGGAAAAAACGCGTTTTTGTTCACCAAATTTAAGATTAGTCTGAAATCCTACAAGGTTAAACAAGGTCCCTTCGGCATTCTCTCGTCTAAGCTGCAGATTTGCCCAAGGTCTGTGCCCTGTTGACGGATCACGCAGACCGACGGGTTTTAACGGGCCGAACCGCATGGTATCCATTCCACGAGAAGCCATAACCTCAATTGGCATACAGCCCTCATAAACCCTACCGTTTACATCAAATTCTTTTTGTGGAGCACGCTCAGCAGTAATTAGCGCCTCATAGAACTCTTCATATTCCGCCTTATTCATCGGACAATTGATATAATCGTCGCCGCCGCGTTCATATCGTGACGCACAAAATGCACGACTCATATCAATGCTGTCGGCTGATACAATGGGTGCTGCAGCATCAAAAAAGCTCAAGCTATCGTTTCCGGTAAGTTGACTTATTTTTTCAGCAAGCGCGCCATCGGTTAACGGACCGGAACAAATAATTGTAATTTCGTCAGTATTAATTTCAGAAAACTCGCTGTTTATTACATTAATTAGAGGGTGATTTTTTATAATGTCAGTAACAGTTTGCGAAAACAAATCGCGGTCAACCGCAAGTGCGCCACCGGCAGCAACTGCGGTTGTTTCAGCAGCTTTCATGCAAACTGAACCAAGCCGACGCATTTCTTCTTTCAGCAGGCCTGCTGCCGAATCAAGACGAGATGCTTTCAGCGAATTTGAACAAACAAGTTCAGCAAAGTTATCGCTGTGATGTGCCGGCGAATGACGAGCCGGCTTCATTTCGTATAAGTCAACCTCTATGCCGCGGGTTGCCAGTGCATATGCAGCTTCACAGCCGGCAAGCCCGGCCCCTATTACCTTAATCTTCATTGCTTTCTTCCGATTTGTTCTTGCGCCCTCTGCGCTGACTTGCTTTTTCATAGCCACAGCCCTCAGATGCGCAATAAAGCTTTCCATTCTTTTTAAAGAGGCTCTTACCACAATTCGGGCAAATTTCTGCAGTCGGTTCATCCCATGTCATAAAGCCACACGATTTACCTGTTTCGCATCCAAAAAATTTATGGCCTGATTTGGATTTGAGCTGTAAAATCTTAGCTCCGCATTTAGGACAGTTACCCGGCATTTCCTTTGTAATCGGTTTAGTGTTTTTGCAGTCGGGATATCCGGGACAAGCAAGGAATTTGCCAAAACGACCCGATTTCACAACCATTTTACGACCGCACTTGTCGCATTCAACATCCGATTCAACATCGGGAACCTTTATCTTTGTACCATCAAGTTTTTTCTCGGCCTTTGTAAGTGTTGTGCTGAATTTACCGTAGAAATTATCAATAACACTTACCCATTCAATGTCTCCGGCTTCGATTCTATCAAGCTCGCCTTCCATTTTTGCTGTGAACTGCAAGTCGATAATATTTGAAAAATTATCTTCCATCAGCCCAGTAATAACTTCGCCGAGCTGTGTTGGCATGATTGTTTTTTTACCTTTTTCGCGTTCAACATATTCACGCTGTAAAACAGTTGAAATAATTGGCGCATAGGTACTCGGTCTGCCGATCTTTTTATCTTCAAGCTCCTTAATCAAGGAAGCTTCGGTATAGCGCATTGGAGGCTGTGTAAAGTGCTGATTTGGCGTGAGCTTTTTGAGCTTCAGCATCTCACCTTCTTCAAGCTTTGGCAAAGCCTTGTTATCCTCCTCTGCCTCGTCTTTACTTTCTTCATAAAGTACTGTAAAGCCGTCAAATTTAACAACATAACCGCTCGATTTGAACAGATAGTCACCGGCATTAATATCAACATTAACAGTATCCTGCAGGCAAGGTGACATAAGACTTGCAATAAATCTTTCCCAAATAAGCTTATAAAGCTTGTACTGGTCAGAAGTCAGTGCGCTCTGTACTTTTTCGGGTGTTAAATCTGGTATTGTCGGACGAATAGCTTCATGTGCATCTTGTGCACTTGATTTTGACTTATAGTATGTTCTCTTTTTAGGCAGGTATTTCTCACCGTATGAATCGAGAATGTAGTTTTCTCCCGAGTTGCGTGCTTCTTCTGAAATACGGAATGAATCGGTACGCATATAGGTGATAAGACCGGTGGCACCTAAGCCTGCAACGTCAACACCTTCATACAAAGTCTGGGCAGCTCTCATAGTACGCTGGGCTGTAAATCCAAGCTTACGAGATGCTTCCTGTTGCAATGTGGATGTAATGAACGGCGGTGCAGGACGACGAGTTCTTACACCATTTTTGATGCTTGAAACTGTGAAATCTGCATCCTTAAGCTTTTCGAAAATTTCGTTTGCTTGCTGTTCGTTTGTAATGTTGATTTTTTCGTTTTCAGTGCCGTAAAATTTTGAATCAAAAGCTTTTGTTGCCCCCTTTGGGCTAAGCTTTGCATCAATCGTCCAATATTCCTCAGGTACAAACGCTCTGATTTCTCTTTCGCGATCAACGATAATCTTAACAGCAACAGACTGAACGCGTCCCGCTGATAAGCCTCTTCTAACTTTTTTCCATAAAAATGGGCTGAGCTTGTATCCAACCAATCGGTCGAGCACGCGACGCGCCTGTTGTGCATCGACAAGGTCGATGTCAATTTTGCGTGGCGCAGCCATACCATCTTTTACACCTGTTTTAGTAATTTCATTAAATGTGACACGGTTTTCACTGTCAACATTAAGCGCCAACATCTGTGCCAAATGCCATGAAATAGCCTCTCCCTCGCGGTCCGGGTCGGTTGCAAGAAATACAGTGTCTGACTCGGCGGCTTTTTGTTGGAGTTTTTTTATAAGGTCTGATTTACTGTCGATATTGACATATTGTGGTTTAAACCCATGATCAACATCAATGCCTATTTTTGACTTAGGAAGGTCACGAATATGTCCGTTTGAAGCAACAACTTCATAATCAGATCCGAGATATTTTTTTATTGTTTTTGCCTTTGCAGGTGACTCAACAATTACTAATTTGGACATTTAAAATACTCCTTGTATATATAAACTTTCATTATAAACTAACTTTATATCTGCCTCCGGGTAATGCCTCCGCTACACCCATTATTTCTAGCTCGGTAGCAGCCGCAAGCGCACGACTGACAGAAAGCCCGCTTGTATCAACAAGTTCATCAAACTGCATTACAGTCTTATCAAAAGAAAGATACATATTCATTGCGTCTGCGGACAAATCTGTAACCGTTTTATCTGGTGTAAACTTTACTGGTATATCATTTTCCTGTTTTAATGTGTTTTTATTAGCAGTGGTGGTTTTTGCTTTTTTGGGTTCATCATCAATTATTATTGGTTGTTCAGATGTTTCACCCTTTAACATTTCGCTGCATCCTGCTATGTTTATTCGATGAGGGTAAATGTGAGTGTATTCCTCTAAAATATCCATAGCTGATGTGACGATTTTAGCACCGTCACGAATAAGTCGGTTTGACCCGACATACCGTTCTGATGATATATCACCGGGAATAACAAATATGTCTCTGCCCTGCTCTAAAGCATGGTCTACGGTGATGAGTGCACCGCTTTTACGGCCAGCCTCAATGACAACTGTACCAAGACAAAGACCTGATATAATGCGGTTCCTAATTGGAAAATTTGTTGCAAATGATGGAAAATCGGGTGGATATTCAGAAACGAGTGCGCCATTATCGGCAATATCCAATCGCAACAATTCATTTGTTGCCAGATAGTTGTAATTTAGACCACAACCAAGTACGGCGACAGTTTTACCTTTTGCTGCAAGTGCCCCCGTATGTGCCGATGTATCAATGCCGAGGGCTCCTCCACTGACAACTAATGCACCCGCATGTGTAAGACGTTCACTTAGCTCACGAGCTAATGCACGGCTGTATTCTGACGCTTTACGCGCTCCAATCACTGCGATCATTACCTCATCATCAACATTGGGCAACGTTCCCTTAACATACAGCACAGCCGGGGGATTAATGATATGTTTTAAACGTGTGGGATAATTAGGATTGTCAGGCGTAATTATTTTATAACCTAAATTGTCGCACTTATCAATAATTTTATATGCTAATTTTATATCATAAGTACTTATTTTATCAATTTCTCGTTTTACAAACAGTTTTGACTTGACTTTTGATTCATATGAAGCATTATAAAAATTCTCTGCCGTACCAAATAAGTCAAGTATCTTAAGCAGTTTTCTACTGCCAAATCCTATTATCGCCTGAAGGTAAACCCAGTAAACATCTGTTCTCATAAGTCACCTATTTCAGCAGTTCCCACAGCAAAATCGCTGCCGCAGCAGCGGCATTAAACGATTCAGCGCGGCCCGTAATGGGAATGGTTATTCTTTCATCGCAAATTAACTTAGCATCATCGGAAAGACCGTTACCTTCATTACCAATAACAACTGAACAGCCGTCTGTAAATGTGACATCTGTAACCTTTTTAGCGGTGCTGTCAACAACAGACGCATATAAAAATATATTACGTTCATGTAAAAATTCATAAGCTGCTTTTATGTCAGTAAATCGGTATAAAGGCAGCCTTAGCAGTGACCCCATAGCTGCTCGCTGTGCCTTTGGTCCAAATGGATCGCAACAATTACCAATAAGAATCATTCCACTGACGCCAAGCGCTTCGGCCGTTCGTGAAATTGCTCCAAGGTTTGATGGGTCTGAAACATTTTCGCAGGCTATGTATCTGCCCGATGAAATAATAGTATTCGTGTTTTGCTCAATATCAGGAGTTTTGCAAACAGCTAATACGCCCTGAGGAGAAACTGTTTCGGATATTTTTTCAAAGGCCTCGTTGGACACTATGTAAGTTTCTTTTGAGACATCGCTAATCAAAGCAACTTTATCTTCATATCGGGAGAGTGCGTCATCTGTAACAAAAAGCGTGCAAACTGTAATGCCGCACTGTGCAGCGTCACAGCAAAGACGAACGCCTTCAAGCACAAAAAGACCTTTTTCACGGCGATATTTTGCCGATGAAATAAGTTTCGCTGTATCCTTTATTTTTTGGTTATCTCGGCTTGAAATCATATCAAACATGTCTTGTCCTCCTTTGCAAAAAACACTTTTATATTGAGCAAAACACGCCCGAGTTTATCGAGCGTGTTCTAAATTATTTTGCAAGTGCGTCCTTTGCAGACTGTGCAAGTGTAGCAAATCCTGCGGCATCACTGACAGCGATGTCGGCAAGCATTTTGCGGTTGATTTCAATACCAGCCTTCTTAAGTCCGTTCATGAATGTAGAGTAATTCATACCGTTAATTTTTGCAGCAGCAGAAATTCGAGTGATCCACAGACGGCGGAAATCACGCTTTTTTTGCTTGCGGCCAATATAGGCATAATTGCCTGACTTCATTACAGCTTCTTTAGCGGTTTTGAAAAGTTTAGATTTTGCACCAAAATAACCCTTAGCGAGTTTTAAAGTCTTCTTTCTTCTTTTGCGCGTCATCATAGCGCCTTTAACACGAGCCATTTATAATACCTCCAAATTTATATGCCATACGGCCATCTTTTTATTTATACGGAATCAGGCGCTTAATCTGCGCTGTGTTTGTCTTATCTGCAGTAACCATCTTACGAAGATTTCTCTTGCGCTTTGTGGTCTTCTTGTTAAGAATGTGTGATTTAAATGCGTGAGCACGCTTTACCTTACCGTTTTTGGTGAGCTTAAAACGCTTTTTAGCTCCAGTGTGCGTTTTGATCTTAGGCATTGTTTAGTCCTCCTTGTTGATTATAAAAAAGATTATTTTTCGATAGTCTTAGGCGACAGGAACATAAACATGTTTCTGCCATCCAGTTTGGCAGGTTTTTCTATGTTGCCATACTCCGAGCAGTATTCGGCAAAGCGATTCATATTATCGAGACCAATTTTCTGATGTCCCATTTCTCTACCGCGGAAACGAATAGAAGCCTTGATTTTGTTGCCGGCTTTAAGGAATTTTATAGCCTGATTAGCCTTTGTTTCAAAATCGTGTATGTCGATATTAAGCGAAAGACGAATTTCCTTAATTTCAACAATGTGTTGATTTTTCTTTGCTTCCTTGTCTCTTTTTGCCTGTTCAAAGCGATATTTTCCATAGTTCATAATCTTGCACACGGGCGGTACTGCCTGCGGAGCAATTTTTACTAAATCGAGCTCCTTTTCGTTTGCAAGTCTCTGAGCATCTCTGGCACTCATGATGCCAAGCTGTGAGCCATCTTCTCCGACAACTCTTATCTCTTTGTCAATGATTTGTTCATTGATTGCTAGTTCTTTACTGCTAATGGGATATAGCACCTCCAAATAATAATCAAAGCGCGAACAAAAATCTGTTCGCGCTCAATAAGCATAATAACGGCAAAAGTAGCCGATAAAAGACATATTGACCCGAACGGACGAAACCGAAAAGGTGAGAACAGTAAAATGTTCTGCTTTGTTGACTATCATATTTTATACCAACTCAGGTCTTTTGTCAACTGTTTTTTGTTAAATACTGAACATATTCTTCCAGACACATATTTTTGTCGTTCATTATCTTTGCATTTTCTTTGCCGACATACCTATAGTGCCACGGTTCGTAAATAACTCCCGTCAGTGTTTCCTTATCTTTAGCGTACCGCATTACAAAGCCGTATTCTTCAGCATTTTCCTTTAACCACATAAGTTCTTTCGTGTTTTCATAATGCTGTTCAAGGTAATTGAAGTCGACTGCCAGTCCAAGACTGTGGTCGCTTGTTCCGGGTACTGCAACTATTGTTCCCGCCTTATTTTCAGCACCGGACTTCGAATATCCCTGGTCAATATAATACTGCACCTTTCGGTCATAAAGCGTTTGCTGGAATTCATAAGTGCGGTATGCGGAAACGGCCACCAATTTAACACCGTCATCTGCCGCTGCATTAATCATAGCAATAAGGTCATTGTATATTCTTTCATCAACCTCGTAATCATCGCCATTTTGGCAATGTTGTGTGCCGATTGATTTGATATTCGGTGTGTAATCATCAATTATATTCATACGATTAGCAAGCATCAAACGCCAGTCTTCAACCTGTCCGGTAAAGTTAAGAACAGAGTGTCCATCTGTAATTTGTGAAACCACCGGTTCTGACGAATCAGTTGCTGAGGCTGTATTTTCATTTTCCGAATCATTTATGGTGCTGTCTATATCACTGATTATCGCTTCAGAAGATTGGTCAATCAAAAGTGTTTGAGATTTCTTGTAATCTTTTCTTGTAACAGCAATTGCAATGACGAGCAAAATTAAAATTGTTATTAATGTAATGCATGTCACAACAAAATACGGCTTTTTATTAATAGAATATTGTTCATTATAGCGTCGATCAATTTTTTTGCCGTATTTTTTCATTCTCATCTTCCCCTATTCAGAAATTTTATTTTCAATAATAGTTTTGACCTCTTCAACACCAAGTCCTTTAATCGCCGAAAACGGTACTATCGGAACATCTATTTCCATTTTGTTAAAAAGCTCTTTAAACTGATTTTGTTGATCATTGAACTCTGTTTTATTTAATTTGTCAGCCTTAGTCAAAACAACAATAAAGTCATATCCCATTTCTCTTAGAAATGAAATCATTGACAAGTCATCCTTTGACGGTGCGTGGCGCATATCAAGAAGCTGTACAACCAATCGAATGTCTCGTTTGCTGTTAAAATAATGCTCCATTAAGTCAGCAAAACGAATTCTCTCCTTATCAGGCAGCTTAGCATATCCATAGCCGGGCAAATCGACAAATCGAACATTTTCAAGTCGAAAAAAATTGACTGTTATAGTTTTGCCGGGCACCGAGCTTACACGGACAAGCGATTTTCTATTGAAAATCTTATTCATCAGTGTAGATTTTCCAACATTTGAACGACCCGAAAATGCAATTTCGGGCATTTCAGATTCAGGAAGCTGTTTTGATGTGCCGTATGATGACTCGTAATATACATTATTATAATTCATTTTGACTCCCATAAGTTTACTGCATTTGCAGCAGATTTGGTAGAACTGCTCTTTTTTGTCTGAGCTTTGTGATTAATATTTTTACTTGATACAAGTGCGGTATCAAGCACCTGTTTCATATTGCTGACAACAACAAAATCAACATTTTGTTTAACCTGTTCATCAACCTCTGATAAATCTGCACTGTTTTCCTCAGGAACAATAACTTTTTTAACCCCTGCACGATATGCTGCCATTGTTTTTTCCTTAAGTCCGCCAATCGGCAGTACCTTACCTAGCAATGATATTTCACCGGTCATTGCAACATTGTGGCGAATGGGTATATTAGCAAGTGCAGATACAAGTGCAACAGCCATGGTGATACCTGCTGAAGGTCCATCTTTAGGAACAGCAGATTCTGTTGCATGGATGTGAATATCCTTATTTTTATAAAACTTGCTGTCAATGTTATAATCACTCGCAATACTGCGAACATAGCTTACAGCAGTTTGAGCCGATTCCTTCATGACATCACCTAAAGAACCTGTAAGAACGACCTTTCCGGTACCGTCGAGCACAGAAGCTTCAAGTTTCATCAATTCTCCGCCGACTGATGTCCAGGCTAATCCGTTAACTGTTCCAACCTCTTCATGATCTTCGCTGACAATATCGGGACGATATTTTCTAACTCCAAGCTGTCTTTCAACATCTTTAGCATCAATTTTAATTGATGTACACTTTCCCGACACAATATCAACTGCTGCCATGCGGCACAAAGCTGCTACATGTTGCTCAAGCTTGCGCACACCCGCCTCGCGTATATAGTAATCAATAATTTCATATAACGCTGCAGATGTGATTTTGCAGTTTTTTGCTGTCATTCCGTGTTTTTTAATTTGTTTCGGAACAAGATATTTGCTTGCAATTCGGAACTTATCCTCTCGTGTGTAGCTCGAAAGCTCAATAATTTCCATACGATCGCGCAGCGGACCCGGTATTGCACTTTCGTCATTGGCAGTAGTAATAAACAACACTTTGCTCAAATCATATGGCATATCAATAAAATGGTCGCGGAATGTGCTGTTTTGTTCAGGATCAAGTGCCTCAAGCAAAGCCGCCGAACAATCGCCCTTAAAATCCGTACCGATTTTATCAATTTCATCAAGCAGAATGAGCGGATTTGATACTCCTGCTTCAGCAATTGCATTTATAATACGGCCCGCCATAGAACCAATATATGTGCGCCTGTGACCTCTGATTTCCGACTCGTCCTTTATGCCGCCAAGCGAAATTCGAGCATATTTTCTGCCCATACACTTAGCAATAGATTTAGCAATAGAAGTTTTACCTACGCCCGGCGCTCCTACCAGACAAATAATTTGTCCGTTTATTTCCGGTGCCAGTTTTTTTACTGCAAGCATTTCTATGATGCGTTTTTTTACATCTGTCAGCCCGTAATGCTCGCGCTCAAGTATTTTTCTTGACTTTTCAATATCTATCGAATCTTTAGAATATACATTCCACGGCAATTCAAGGCAGGAGTCAAGATAGCCGCGCACAACTGTTTCTTCATGCGAGCCGGTGGGCATTCTTTCGATCTTAGAAACCTCTTTTTCGAGCTTTACTTTTACATACTCGGGTGCTTGTAACTTTGCAATCTTGTTACGATACTCTGCCAGATCATCTTCATCATCGTCTGAGTTGCGTAGTTCATCATTAAGCACTTTCAGTTGTTCGCGCAAGTAATATTCCCGCTGGTTTTCATCTATATTCTTTTGAACAATTTCATGAATTTCACTATCATACCGCAAAATTTCGCATTCTTTTCGCAATATGATAATAAGCTCCTGCAGTCGTGCAACAGGGCTCAGCCGTTTCAATATAGTTTGTTTGTCCTGGTACGGCATTGGAATATTAGCGGCTATGTAATCGGCTAAATGTCCTGCATCGTTATCGAGTAAAACACGGCTGAGAACATCGGGTGCAATTCGAGGAGAAAAAGTAACATATTCTTCAAAAGCTTCTCTTGCACTGCGTACAAGCGCCTCTTTTTTAAGCTCCGTCGTCTTTGTGTACTTTTCAATGCACTCATCGACTGTTACAAAATAACATGGTTTTTCATCGATTATGCTGTTTATAGTAGCTCTGTATACACCCTCAACCATGATTCGAGCAGTATCGCCTGTTGATTTTAATATCTGTCTTACAACCGCAACACAGCCTATCTTGTACAAATCACTGGGCTTAGGATCTTCAACAGAAATATCCTTTTGCGTAACCAAAAAAATAGTCTGATCGGTTTCCATTGCCTTATTAATTGCGGCTATGGATTTTTTTCTTCCTACATCGAAATGCAGCAACATACCCGGAAACACGACCATTCCGCGCAACACGAGCATAGGCATAGAATTTAAATTTAACATTTAATAAACCTCACCAATTAATGAGGTAATTATACAACAATAATGTTAAACTTTCAACAATAATATAAAGTATATTTTTACCCGTAACAGAGACAATATGTGAGAGGTGGTAAAAGTATGAAAACAATAATTAAAGAAATTAAAGCAAGGCAAATCTTTGATTCTCGCTCAAATCCAACAGTTGAAGCAGAGGTTTTGCTTGAAAACGGATTCACTGGACGAGGCGCAGTACCGTCGGGTGCATCAACCGGATCTCACGAAGCTGTTGAACTTCGAGACGGCGGTAAAGAATACTGCGGAAAAGGCGTTACCAAAGCAGTAGCTAATATTAACACAACCATAAATGAAATTTTATGCGGAAAAGAAGCGGCTGATATTTATCAAATAGATAAGCTTATGATTGAGGCTGACGGAACAAATAACAAATCAAATTTTGGTGCAAATGCTACGCTTGCTGTATCAATAGCGTGTATAAAGGCAGCAGCTTCATCACACAAAGTTCCGCTATATGAATTCATTGGCGGTATAAACGCCGCTGTATTGCCTGTACCTATGATGAACATTTTAAACGGCGGTGCTCACGCCGATAATAACATTGATATTCAAGAATTCATGATAATGCCGTTTGGCGCGAGTTCTTTTGCAAACGCAATGCAAATGGGTACTGAAATATATTCTGCGCTGAAAAACCTTTTAAAACAAAAAAATATGCTCACAGCAGTAGGCGACGAGGGTGGATTTGCGCCCAACTTGGAGTCAGACGAACAAGCGCTTGATTTGCTTGTAGATGCAATCACAGCTGCTGGCTACAAACCGGGCGATGATGTTAAAATAGCTGTTGATGCCGCAGCAAGTGAATGGTACAAAAACAACAGTTATATTCAGCCGAAAAGCGGCCGTAACCTGACTTCTGACGAATTGGTTAGTTATTTTGAAAATTTATCCCAAAAATATCCGATTTTCTCTATTGAAGATCCACTTGCAGAAGACGACTTTGAAGGATTTACTAAAATCACTACTAAAATAGGCAAAAATGTTCAGATTGTCGGAGATGACCTTTTCGTAACCAACCGTGAAAGACTAAAATCCGGCATCCAGTCAGGAAGTGCCAACGCAATACTAATAAAACCAAACCAAATTGGAACAATTAGTGAAACAATTGAGACTATTCGACTGGCAATGAACAATGGCTATCGCACAGTAATGTCGCATAGAAGTGGCGAAACCGAAGACAGTACAATTGCAGACCTTGCAGTAGCACTGGGTTGCGGACAGATTAAAACGGGCGCTCCTGCCCGAAGCGACCGCGTGGCTAAATATAACCAGTTGCTGCGAATTGAGGAACAGCTTGTTTCACGCGCAATTTACGGAACAAAGTTTTAATCAAAAAGCAGCTTATAAAAGATATTATAAACAGCGCTTTGCTAACTAACGCAATCTTTTTATGCGTACAGCATTATACGTACGACAATACAAAGATCACACAAAAGGGTAAAACCTTTTATGTGGTCTTTTGCTTTATCCCCCATTTTAGTTCATACATTTATTTTCTAATTATTTAAAATCGGGCAATAAAAAACACTACTATTACAACAAAACCATTATAAAAAACTCATTATGAATACCTCCATGTATTTATAATATAACACAATAATTTTTACATTTTAAAACCGCATTTTGCCTAAATTTAAAAAATGAAACAAAAGAAACACTAATTTTCCGATGATAAAAAAATACCGAAAAAAACTTTCAAAGTTCTTTTCGGTATTTGTGATTTAGTTTGTCTTTGCTTGACATAAAATTTAGTGGAATAGATGATTATCTAATCACTATTTAATCAGGCGTTTGCAAATTATGTCTCGTTGTTTTAATTAATTATTAAGCAAAGTGCGGTCGCTTAACATTTCACCACTCGACTGGGAGAATTTCTGAATCAATTCGTCAATTGTTAAATTCGACTTTTCTTCACCTGAAACATCAAATACAATCTTACCGTTATTCATCATGATTAACCGGTTACCGTATTTGATTGCATCATTCATATTATGAGTTATCATCATTGTGGTTAAATTATGGGTTCTGATAATCTCATCAGAAAGTTCAAGAACATTTTTAGCAGTTTTAGGATCAAGAGCTGCTGTGTGCTCATCAAGAAGCAAAATTTTGGGCTTTTTAATTGTAGCCATAAGCAGCGTCAGTGCTTGTCTTTGACCGCCAGATAACAATCCAACCTTGTTCGTTAATCTGTTTTCAAGTCCTAGACCTAAAATTTTCAGTTCTTCCCTGAACAATTCTTTTTCAGCCTTTGTAATGCCCCATTTAAGTCCACGAAGCTTACCGCGTCTTAATGCTAAAGCCAAGTTTTCTTGAATTTCCATATCAGCAGCAGTTCCCATCATAGGGTCCTGAAATACTCTGCCTAAAAACGCTGCTCTTTTGTGTTCCTGCATATTTGTTACATTAACATCGTCGATGTAAATATTACCACTATCTAAGTACCATGCGCCTGATATAGCATTCATCATTGTACTTTTACCAGCACCGTTTCCGCCAATAACGGTTACAAAATCGCCGTTATTTAAAACAAGACTAAGCTCATCAAGAGCTTTTTTCTCATTGATTGTGCCGGGGTTAAAAGTTTTACTGATATTTTCAAGTCTAAGCATTTTCTTTTACCCCTTTCTTAACCTTTGTAAAATATTTACCCTTCCAATACGGAACGGCGAGGAAAATTGCAACAACCACAGATGATAAAAGTTTTAATAAATCCGGGTCAAGTCCAAGGCAAATAACTGTTTGGTAAACGATATAATAAACGACTCCGCCAAGTGCAACGCCTAAAAGACGAAGACCAAAGTTTTTAAAAATTTTGCCGAACAGTGCGGTGCCGATAATAACAGCAGCAAGTCCGATAACGATAGCGCCACGGCCCATTTGAACATCTGCAAACCCTTGATACTGTGCAAGCAAAGCGCCCGAAAATGCAACAATGCCGTTAGAAAGCATAAGTGCCGTTACAACATTAAAATTTGTATTGATTCCTTGTGCGCGACTCATATTTTGATTAGAACCGGTCGCTCTCATAGAACAGCCGTATTCTGTACCGAAAAACCAATATAACGCACATACGATTGCAATTACAAAAATCGAAATTACAAAAATCGAATTCTTAAATATAAACTTATCACGAATGTATTGCAATGATACTGCCAAATCGTAATTTCTGTAGCTCAAAGCTTGATTAGCTTTGCCCATGATTTTCAGATTTACCGAATACAAAGCAAGCTGTGTAAGTATTCCTGCCAAAATGGCTGGAATACCCATGAAAGTATGTAATATGCCGGTTATTAATCCCGTAAGCATACCGGCGACTACAGCAGCAATCATTGCAACCCCTGCGCTGTATCCGTTCATCATCATAACAACGCATACTGCACCTCCCGTACACATTGAACCGTCAACGGTAAGGTCGGCAATATCAAGTATTCGATATGTTATGTATACACCGATAGCCATAATGCCCCATATAAGTCCTTGTGCAACAGCACCGGGCAAGCTATTTAGTATTCCTAAAACTATTTGCATGTTTATCTCCTATAATTAGCAAATTTATGCCGTCTCAAAAGAGACAGCATAAATCATTGCTTTTATTTTTTATTTAATTTCTTCATAACCTTCTGGAATAGAAATACCTAACTCGTCGCAGATTTCCTTATTGTATTTCTTTTTATAGTTTTCGTCGTATTCGATTGACATTTTAGAAATATCTTCGCCATTCTTTAAAATGCGAGCAGCCATCTGTCCGGTTTTTTTGCCAAGCTCATAGTAGCTGATGGAAAGAGTAGCTACACCACAACCCGAGCAAATACCGGATTCTCCAGCAATAACAGGAACTTTAGCAGGGCGGCAAATGCCGTCGATAATTCCTGTTGACGATGCTACAGTATTATCAGTAGGAACATATATAACATCACTATAATCACATGCAGAAGAAGTAACTGCTGCTATATCGTTAGCATCTGAGAAAGAGAAGTTTTTGCATTCGATTCCCTTGCCTTCAAGATACTCTTTAACTACCTTTACCTGATATTCGGAGTTTGCTTCCGAAGAGCAGTACAAAAGTCCAACTTTCTTTGCTTTGGGGAACAATTCAATAAGCATATCTGCCTGTTTATCAAGAGGAGCCAAGTCAGAAGTACCTGAAACATTACCACCCGGGGTACCATTAAAATCTTTAATTTCAAGTGCTACACCGTATTCTGTTACAGAAGTTCCTAAAATCGGTATGTTAGCGGTGCCGGCAACTGCTGCTTGGAGGGCCGGAGTTGCGTTTGCCATAATTAAATCAACATTCTTTGATACAAAGCTGTTAATAATGGTAGCGCATGCATTTGAATCATTTGAAGCATTTTGCTCATCAAATTTAACGTTGTCGCCCAACTCTGCAATCAAGGCATCTTTAAAACCTTTAGTAGCGGCGTCAAGAGCTTCGTGCTGTACAAGCTGGCAGATACCAATGGTATAAACCTTATCTTTACCGCCGTTTGCAGTATTAGATGTGCCGCAAGCAGACATGGTCAGAAGCATTGCAACAACTGCTAAAATTGAAATAATTTTTTTCATTTCTTCTCTACCCCTTAATTTAGAATATCACCAATATACCACTTTAAAGTGTAAAAGTCAATAGTAAAAAACAAATATTCAAGAAAGATTGTATTTTTGATCCTCTGCAAAAAATTGAAACGAAATTGTTACAAACAGAAGTCCATTTTTTCATATTTAAACCATAATACAATATAAAAAACCAAAGATTCATATTTTTGTAAGCCTTTGGCCTTATAGAACTATTTCTCAAACTTCTGAGCGTTAAATTGTCTATCCTTGTCCATGATGTGGCTATATACATCAGCAACCATATCCGTACAAGCTTATTTTGTTCAACAGGTTTTGTTTTTGATTCGACTTTTCAGATTGTTTGATAAGCATATATTTGTCTATTTTTGTAAATATATATAATTAATTTGCAAAAGTTTTTTGTTTTTTGGACTATAATTAACAGAAAATACACATAAAAAGTGGTAAAATAAAACATAGATTAAATTTACTTTGGAGGGTATTATGATTAAGAAGAGTTTGATCCTTCTGTTTTGCGTTATTATGACACTTGCACTCACCTTAACAACTATGCCGATTAGTATCGCCGACTTCGACGTTAAATCGGTCGCAGCTCCTAATGGATGGAATGTGCTTTTATGCGTCAATTCACCTTCAAAGGTGCTGACTGTAAACCTTTACACAAATAAAAATGGAGAAATTGGCTACACCGTCGATAGCGAAGATGGCAGAGTTATCGAGCTTTCAAGCTTGGGAATCGTTACCGCCGAATGTGACATGACAAGCGGACTCAAATTTAACGACGATCTCAAAGTTGAAAAAATTACCGACAAATACACCCTCCTTTCCGATAAAAAAGATGCCGTTTCCGACACCTGCAACGAGGCAGTGCTTAGCTTTACAAAGGACGGCAAAAAACTGACGATTACCTTCCGCGTATATGACAACGGTGCCGCATATCGCTACTCACTCGACGGCAAGGGACAAATCGCTATAAAGAGTGAAAAAAGCGGTTTCAACTTCAACGACCAAACGACCGTTACATATCAGCCCCTCAGTTTGAGCTACGAAAGCCACTATACTCAAAATTTGCTCGACAGCGTAAAGGGAGTAAGCATTACAACCCTCATGCCCGCAATGTTCGAGACGGCCGTTGCAGATGAAAAATACTATGTTCTCTTCACCGAAAGCAACGTTTGGGGCGATGAGCCCTACTGCGCCTCGAATTTATACAAACGATTTAATTCAAACGAATTTTCTGTAGTTTTTGGTCAAAAGCAGGACAAAGACGTTACCATGACATACCCCTTCAACACACCATGGAGACTTGCCATTATCAGCAAGGATATTAACGATGTTTCTATGTCCACGCTCGTCACCTCTCTCGCCCCCGATAGCAAGACCGACGACACAAGCTGGGTAACGCCCGGTCGTTCAAGCTGGTCGTGGTGGACAACAGGCGACCCCATCACCCCAGACGAACAGCGTGACTACATTGATTTCGCCGCCGAAAACGGATATGAATGGTACCTCGTTGACTACGGCTGGTACCTTTGGGAAAATTATGAGGAAAAGCTAACTCAGCTTGCCGAATATGCAAAGAAAAAGGGAGTTAAACTATCCCTCTGGTATGGTGTAAACAACACTTGTCACTCTACCTATCCCGAAAATTCACTTCTTGACGATGACAAAATTGAACGGGAACTGAAATGGACAAAGAGCATTGGTTTTGACGCCATAAAGGTTGATTTTATCGACTCGGACGCTCAACACGATATGAAGCTGATGAAAAAGGTTGCCCAAGTTGCCCTCGAAAACAAAATTGTAGTTGTTTTCCACGGATGCCATGCGCCTAGAGGAGAAATGCGCACATACCCGAACGTCGTTTCCTATGAAGGCATCTATGGCAAGGAAAATCAAAAATGGTCCACCATACCTACCGACACCCTTATCAACCAAATTTTAATTCGTAACGGTGTCGGTCCCGCCGACTTTACCCCAAACGGTGTTCAAATCCTCGTACCAGGAGGCAGTGAAGCCTTTTTCAGCCCCGCTTTTGAGCTTGCCACCGTTGCTATTTTTCAGTCGGGCATCACCCACTATGCAAGTTCGCCCGGTGTTTATCGTGGTCATACCGCGCTTCCCTATCTCAACCTTATGCCGAGTAAATGGAACGAGTCAAAAATTATCGAATCCAAGTTTGGCGGTTACGCTACCGTCGCAAGAAGAGACGGCGACAAATGGTTTGTAAGCTCGGTTACAAACGAGGATCGCACCACAGAATCAGCCCTCTCCTTCCTCGATGATGGCACATATAATATGTACCTCTATGTTGACGGCGAAAAGGGGCTGGAAATGAAGGAGTCCAAGGTTAACAATAAGGACAAAATTGCCTTCGAATTAAAGAAAAATCAAGGATTTGCCGCAATTATCAGCAAGGAATCCCTTGACTTATCGACACCATACGACAAGCTATCCTTCTACGAAGCCGAGGATTACCCCGCGGATAAAAGCTACACCTCAGCAAACCACTACGCCTCAAATAATACAGTTTTAACCGTTTCAGGTTTTGGCTCCGAACGAGGTGTAAAGATACCCTACGTTGCCGAAAAGTCAGGTACATACAAAATTACCCTTTACGCAGGCGGAAAGGCGCAAATCAACATTGACGTAAACGATGAAACCGAGGACACATACGAAATTACATGCTACGACAAGATTATCCGCGAATACAAATCAACTGTAACATTAAAGCGCGGCGAAAACGTAATTACCATTTACGCGGCAAACAATAACGATCTCCCTCACTTCGTTGATGTCGACCGAGTTTCGATCGGTATGATTGAGGACGAAAGCGGAATCAATTGGTTGCTAGTTATCGCAATCGGCTCAACTGTTGCCGTTTTGGCCGTTGCAGCATTCGTTTTCTTTAAAAAAAAGAAGGCAATCGTCACCGCAGATGGTGAAAAGGCGGAATAATTAACAATATTTAAAAAGCTGTTGTACCGATATGGTACAACAGCTTTTTGGTTTAGGCAACAGCTTATTTTACTTGAAAATGCACGTTTTGAATTTTTTGCCTTGCCTTTTATAAAAAAGTGTTAGGCGGAATGGTAGGTTAATATTTTAATATTGATAAATTAATTATTTATTTCATCTAGCGTAACGGAGTGTAAGTATTAAAAAATTTACGGCTCTAATACTGGCCTTAATGCAGGTTTTATCTATCTTTACTGCCGTTTGCAGTATTAGATGTGCCGCAAGCAGACATAGTCAGAAGCATTGCAACAACTGCTAAAATTTAAATAATTTTTTCATTTCTTCTCTACCCCTTAATTTAGAATATCACCAATATACCGCTTTAAAGTGTAAAAGTCAATAGTAAAAAACAAATATTTCAGAAAGTTGAAATTTTGATCCTTTACGAAGAAATTGAAACGAAAATATACAAACAGCAGTTCATTTTTTCGTACTTGAAAGCGTAATACAAAATAAACAAAGCCAAAGGTTCCTATTTTTACAAACCTTTGGCTTTATTTTAATTGGCGTCCCCGGCAAGATTTGTAGCGCGTCTTTCGCTAAGGAAATACCGAGGAAAATACCTCTCGCTTCGCTCCCTGTACCTTAAAAAAACCCTGCTACAAGGGGATTTTTAAGGTCAAACATCTTGCTATCTATTTTTTATCATCCGTTTAATCTAGTATTTTACCATCGGTAGAGATGGTAACAACTCTCCACGGAATAAATTTACCACTGGTTTGTAAAGCCTTTTTTACCGCAAACTCAATACCGCCGCAACAAGGAACTTCCATACGAACCACCGTTACGCTCTTAATATCGTTGTTTGCAATAATGGCAGTCAGCTTTTCAGCATAATCGCCATCATCAAGCTTGGGACAACCGATAAGAGTAATGTGATTACGGATAAATTCGTTATGGAAATTACCATAAGCATAAGCTGAGCAGTCTGCCGCAACCAAAAGGTTTGCACCAGCAAAATACGGTGCGTTTACGGGAACAAGTTTAATCTGCACCGGCCACTGGGAAAGTTGGGATGTTATAGGATCGAAAACAGCGTTGTTATGACTTTCTCGCTCAATCGCTTTAGAATGAGTACCCGGACAACCGCAAGGAAGCGGTGCGGACACTTTCTTTTCCTTTGCAGCAAGAACGGCGGCTTCATTATAGGCTGGTGCTTCTCGTTCTTCAAATGTTATTGCATCTACGGGACAAGCCGGAAGACAATCTCCAAGCCCGTCACAATAATCTTCACGAGTAAGCTTGGCTTTTCCATTTATCATTTCTATAGCGCCTTCGTGACAAGCGGAGGCACAGGCACCGCAGCCATTGCATTTTTCTTGGTCTATTTTAATTATCTTTCTAATCATTGTTTTTCTCCTCTCTTGATTACCTGAGCAAATTATAATATAATAAACAAAACAATGCGGTTGTTTTTACAACAGAAAGTGATATTTATGAAAAAATATATCTCAGTTCTCAAAAGAACACAAATGTTTGCCGGCGTGGCCGATGATGAAATTTCGCCTATGCTTTCTTGCCTTGATGCAAAACTGCATACCTATAAAAAAGGTGAATACGTATTTCGGCAAGGGGAACACCTGTCCGATATCACCGTTTTGGTGGAAGGCAATCTCCACATTCAAAAAGACGATTATTGGGGAAACCGAAGTATCCTTGGTCAGATTGCCGAGGGGGAAATGTTCGGTGAAGCCTATGTTGCGCCTGAAAGCGGTGCCTTGCTTAATGACGTAGTGGCAATAGAAGACAGTGCGGTAATTTTCTTCGATGTAAATAAAATTCTTACTACTTGTTCCTCTGCCTGCCGTTTTCACGCTATGGTTGTTCAAAATATGTTTTTTGCCATATCTGAGAAAAACAGAAAACTTGTGCAAAAACTCGGTCATATGTCCAAGCGTTCTACACGAGAAAAACTGATCTCATATTTATCCGAAGAAGCAAAACGACATAACAGTTCAAGTTTTACAATTCCATTTAACCGTCAGCAACTTGCGGATTTTCTGTCAGTAGACAGAAGCGCTATGTCAAACGAACTGTGCAAAATGCGTGATGAGGGAATGTTGGAGTTTGAAAAGAACAGATTTAAATTGCTATAAAATTTCTACACCTTAAGATTAAGTGTTGAACGTGCAAAAACAAGGATAGAATATACGCCTCCAAAAATTAGCATTATTTTGCAAAATAGTATTAGCAGGCCATTAGCAAAACGCCGATTTTCCAGTAATTGAAATTAGAAATATTTCAGGCGTGTTATACTATTAGTCTGATTTTGTTTTGCTTGCGTAAAACAAAAAAATTACTCAAAAATTTGTGTATTCATAGAAAAACAAAAGTGCCGAGAAATCAAAGTTTCTCGGCACTTTTTGGCGCGCTTGAAGGAATTCGAATCCCCGACCTTCCGCTTAGGAGGCGGATGCTCTATCCTGCTGAGCTACAAGCGCATATATTATATAATTTCAACTAATCGCTATTTGCCTTTTTACGTCAGACGAGTGATAGAGTATAAGCTTAGGAGGCGAATGCTCTATCCTGCTGAGCTACCAAGACAAACTGCAGCTTTAAACATTTTAGTTAAAAACCGCAGTATTGTCAAGTAAAAGTGCTGTACCGTTTAAACATTTAAATTACATTACTTATTATACATTTTGTCATTTATTTCTTTTATGGCCTTTATACCCTCTTTACTGAATTTCGGCTCTCTGCTTTCATAAAGCAATCCGTTCATTTCCTGCTGAACGTCAGTAATTTGAGTATAGCAATACCCGGAAATATAAGGGATTTTTTCAACGGCTTCAGTGATTTCCTTAAATTTGTTTATAAATTCTTGCTCACTTTTTACTCCACCGTAACTCCAGTCACCTTTTTCATTACATTTTTCATAATATGTTATTCCACCGTATTCGCTCATAATAACAGGCTGACCGTTGTATTTATAACCATCTGCCAACAATTTTTTATTACACGAATAGGCTAACTGACCATTAAGAATCTGTAATTCTTCGTCGGTATATGCATTATATAGCACTTCGGCGTCATGACGGTATTCATGAATTGTAATAATATCGGTCGTCGTTTGCTCCCAACCATCATTTGTTATTACCGGTCTGGTTGGGTCAAGCGCCTTTGTTAAAATATACATTGAATTAGCAAAATTTTGCTCAGTAATATTTTTACCAAGATTGCTGAATCCCCATGATTCATTAAACGGCACCCAAGTTATAATCGATGGATGATTGTAATTTTGGACAACTGTCTTTTCCCATTCGTCAGTAAAATATGTAATAGCTTTATCGGTAAAGGCGTATGCATTCGCCATTTCGCTCCAGACAAGCAAGCCCATTTTATCACAAAAATAAAGGTATCGTTCGTCCTCGACCTTTTGATGCTTTCTGACGCCATTATATCCGTATTCAAAGGTTGTGTTTATATCATCAAGAAGAGCCTGGCCACTCGGCGGTGTAAGATGGGAATCCTTCCAATATCCTTGATCAAGTACCATTTTAAGATTTATTGGCTTGTTATTGAGAAGTATCTTATCTCCCGAAATTGATATTTTTCTCATACCAAAATAAGAACCAACACTGTCGAATAATTCGCCATTGTAAAATAAATTGAATTTTACATCATACAGATTCGGTGTTTCAGGTGACCATTCGTGGAAATCATCATCATTATAAATCGTAAAGGTTATTTTATTAGCACCTACATTTAAACTGGCCTTTTCTTTTGATATCACATGGTCCTCAAAAGAAATTGTCGTTTCGACAAAGCTGTTATTTGGGTTAGGCTGCAAATTTTCTAAACATAAGTCAAACTCAAATCTAACCGTTTTAAAATCATAGTCAGGCACAATTTTTACGTGATTAATACGATTATTACTAACCTTTTCAAGCCAAACAGTTTTCCATATTCCGGATGTCTGAACATACCAGCAACCAAAATTTTCGTGTTGGTAGCGTTGCTTTCCCCTGGGCTGTTCAGTTGATAACGAGTCCTTAATTTTTACAGTTATTTCATTTTCGCCTTCAGTGACAAACTTTGCAATTTCAAAGGAAAAACGATGATAGCCACCCTTGTTTTCGCCGACAAATTCTCCGTTTATCCATACCTTTGTATAAAAGTCGCTTCCCTCTAAATGAAGCAGAAGTTCATCTTTTAAATCGTCGGTAGCTAAATTAAACTTGCGATTATACCAAACAGCGTTATGGACAGTTTCATCGCCAATTCCGCTCAACTTTGTTTCGTATGTAAAAGGAACGTTTATCACCTTTTCGCAAGGAAAATTCATGAAATATTCCTCTTCTTCTCCGACATTTTCATCGTCAAAAAGAAAGTTCCATTCACCATTTAAATTATACCAATTATCACGTTTAAATTGCGGTCTCGGATACTCTAAATCAAAACTCTTGTCATTAATATATTCTTTTTCTAAATCAATTAAGTTGAAAGGTGAACTAGATTCCACAACTTTATTTTTAGATTGGCACGATATAATGCAAGATATTATGAATGATGCAATCAATAAAAATGCAATAAATATGTTCACTTACAGCACCTTCCCTTTTAAATTATGATAACACATTATTTATTAAAAAGGATTGAAAAATATGTTAATTTACCAAAATCGCATTTTTATATTAGTAAAAAAATTCGCTCTCTTTCGAGAACGGATTATCATTTGGAGCGAGTGATGGGAATCGAACCCACGTGGTCAGCTTGGGAAGCTGAAGTTCTGCCATTAAACTACACTCGCAAATATAATATGGTAATATATTATCATTTGGCAACTTTAAGGTCAAGATAAAAATATAAGAGACGAACTTATAAGTCCGTCTCTTAAAACGTTTAACTATAATACTCAAGCAATCTGTTTACATCTTTGCGCAACATATTATATTTTTCTCTCATACTGTTAAGTTCTTCCTGAGCATCATTATATATGGTTACAAGTTCCTCGCAAGTTGCTTCGGTCGGAAAATCCGACCCTGTTCCCGGAGCAAGCCGTCCTGTGTCGGATATTCCCGGCTCAAGTCCTATTCCTTCTGGATAGACAAACGGAATATTAAAATATTCGCAGAAACCGCGCGTTGTAAGCTCTGCAAAAGTTTGCATACGCACATGAAACAGCGTTGCATCGTCGATATTGTCGTGAAAAACTATTTCATCATACACACACGGATTTGTTGTATACCTAATTTCATATAGACTACGATTTTGGTTTACATAAATAGGATTCGGATACACTTGTGCTCGAAATTTCTTAATATCCTCAGCGCACTGATATGCCGGAGAGGACATTACTGCGTTGTAAACAAGCAGCACAGAATATCTTGTTCTGCCGTCATATGCATTCGTATGGCAAGCATAATGTATGTCAGGATCCCATTCATTAGATTCAGCAACAGCCTCTTGAAAGGTCTTGTTGGTGTTTCTTTTGTATTCAATACCGCACGCATCAAAATATCGCTGTAATATGTCCGCATATAATTGGCAATGATCTTTTTCGGTATCCCCGTATTCACACAGATTGTACTGTTGAACACTCGGTGAAATGTATACTTTAGGCATGATTTCAGCCACCCCCTGAATTATGTTATGCAGTTGTAATTTTCCATGTTACTAATTAATTTTAAATTTACCAACATTTATGTTAAATTTATTGAAAAAAAATAATGCATATGTTATATTATACTAAATGTTTTAAGGATGTGTGACGATGAATATTTTAAAAACCATGTGTTTTATTCTATGCCTAACTTTTGCAATAGGAAGTTTCTGTTCATGTGGAAAAGATGCCACAGTAAATCCCGCTACTTCAAATCAAACTACATCTCCCCCAGCTGAAAGTGAAAAAGTGTCAAGCGAAGACACATCTAGTGTCGACACAAGATATAGAGCTACCAGAGAGGAAAAGCCCGCTAACTTTAAATATAAAAATGTCAACATTATGTGTGTGGGCGATTCAATTACTCAAGGTGTATATATGCCCGGTGGTTACAGATACCATTTATATGAATATCTGTATTCAAACGGCGCAACATTTTCTTTGGTCGGCCCCAGAAAAACAACCACCGATTTTCGTCTGCCCGAACGGTACAACGGCCATGGTGGCTGGGGGGGTGACAAAATAAATCAAATTACAGAAAAGATGCCCCAATTAGTTAAAACCGACTGCGATATTATAACAATTATGATTGGTATAAATGACTTTTTGCAGGGATATGAAACGGATAAAGCCGTTGATAAATATAAAAATTTACTGTCAGGATTTTTAAAAGAAAAGCCTAATGCCATTATTTATTGCTGTGCAATATGCCCGACAAGCAGCCAAGTTCATAATGGCGAAGAATTCTTTTTAAATAGAGAAATGCCTAAGATATGCGAGGAATATCGTCAGCAAGGCTATAAGGTTTATTTTGTAGATACATATCATGCACCTGGTTGGAAAGAAAACACCTGCTTCTACGATGGTGACAGTGTTCATCCTAATGAAGAAGGCAACCGAGTAATTGCCCAAACACTTGGCGATGCCATGCTGGACACAATTCTTGAAATTAACGACCAAGGCAGCAGCAATGGTTCCCTCCCCGTCCGTGTAACCGGCATTAGTGTAGATCAAAAAGAGATTACACTGCAGGCAATGCAAGCAAAAACAGTTTCAGCTACGGTAAAACCCTCAAACGCCGAAGTCTTTTCTGTTTTGTGGAGTTCTGCAGATAAAAAAATTGCTACAGTAAGCAATACCGGAAAAATACGCGGCATAAAAAAAGGTACAACAACCATTACTGCTACCTCTCTTGACGGTAATTTCAAACAGGAAATCAAAGTCACTGTTACATCCTCGCCAAAGGTTAATTATACTGAAGTATTTAAGGATTATATAAGCAATCCTCAAATATGGGAGGGCTCAACCCAGCAAATAAACAACGGACTTACCACATGGTTCCCAGGTGAACCCTACACTATTACCACTAAAGAAAAGTTCGACGCTGGCAACAATTTTTCACTGTCAATGACTTACTCCGTAAGCAACAATACAGATCTTGTGTACCCTAACAACTATACATCCCTGTCATACGGAGGATTTACAATTAAAATTTATGACTGTGTTAAATCAATTGAGCTGTATAAAGATAATCAGAAACTCGGTACATATACAAGCAAATCTTTAAATCCAGAACGATCCTTATATCAACTCGAATACAAGGATGGAAAAGCTTCTGTCATATATGCCGGAGAATACATTATTACCGCAAAAGCAAGCAAACCAACCCCATCAAGCATTAGTATTACAACCGCCGAAAACGGTCGCTGTATGTATGCATCAAATTTAATTCTGAAAAAATTTAATTGATTACGGAGATATAGGAATGAAAAACAGTAAATTTATCAGCATATTTCTTGCCCTCGCCATGATTCTTGGCGTATTTTGTTCATGCGCAGATGACAATAATAAAGTTTCATCCGACAACTCATCTTCAACACAAACAGTGTCGGCAGAATCTAATAACGATTCAACTGACACAAACACTACATCCAGCCAAGATCTACGTTATCGTACAACACGCAAGGAAAAGCCAAGTGGATTTAAATACAAAAATGTTCGTATAAGCTGCATCGGAGATTCTATTACACAAGGAACTGGAACATACAGTGCATACCGCTATTATCTATACCGTGACCTTATTTCTGCAGGTGCTACATTTTCATATGTAGGTTCTGAAAGAAGTGCTGACCCACGTTTGCCTAGCAATTATCAATATCACGGTGGATACGGCGGCGCATTTATCGGTCCGAACACAGACGGCAAAAATAGAAGCACATATGACACTCTCAGCACTTACCTTGGAAGCGGCGCTGATATTGCTTTGGTCATGCTTGGTGCAAACAATTATTTCCACGGCGTTGATGTAAATAACATGAATGAAGTTTATCAGAATTTCATTAAGAAAATTATAGAGCTAAGCCCCGGTATAACTGTTTACTGCGGTTCTATGGTTAACCAGAGCAATGGTTCCGCACCGGATGCTAATAAAGGCTATACATCAAACGGATTAAATACTATACTGCCCGAAATCGTTAATTCTCTTAACCAGCAGGGCTATGATGTTAAGTATGTTGACCTCTGCAAAATTACTGCTCTCAGCGGAAGCACCGGCGACTTTAACGATGACGATGGCACACATCCGAATGAACAAGGTCAGGAAAAAATTGCTGCTGCATGGTGTGATGCCATACTTGACCAAGTACTTGAAATGAATGATAAAGGTGACAACAGTGCCCCCGCTGTTATACACCCGACAAGCATTAAGCTCAGCGACTCTAAAGCTTCGGTATTTTCAGGAGAAAAAATTAGAATCAAGGCAACTGTCAATCCATCCGATGCAAAATGCACAGGATGCATCTGGACTTCCAGCGATGAAACAGTAGCAACTGTTGACACATTTGGCCTTGTAACCGGCGTTAAATCCGGTACTGCCACAATTACCGCAAAAACCATTGACGGCGGTATAACAGCACAATGCGAGGTAACTGTCAGCAAGAACGCAGACGCACCCAAATATAAGACATCCCTTTCCGATTCATTTACAGCCGGCAAATGGGAAGGCGACGATGCCGCCGGATTTAACGGTGGCGGTTGGTACCGTTACTTCCCCGGCGGAAGTGCTAAAACCGTAACTTCAAAGGACTCGCATGAAGCCGGTAATAATTTTATGATCAATTTAGCATATGCCGCTGAACAAAACACCGGAATAAGTCAGACGAATACAAGCTACTATGTCTCTGTTGAATATGGTGGTTATGAATTGCGAGTTTACAACTGCGGTGGAATGGTTAAGCTGTTCAAAAACGGCAACGAACTTGGATCATTTTCAAGTGAATATATGCTTAAGCGCCATTTATACGGATTTTCTTACAAGGACGGCAAAATTACAGTTCACCGTGACTATGAAACGCTCTTTACAGTTAAATCCTCTTCTATGCCCTCCTCTTCCAAAATCACTGTAACTTCATGTGAACCTTCCAGAGTTTCACACATCCAAGCTGTTATTATCAGAAAAGCGTAAATTGGAGGTCAATGAATGAGCTTACAGCCAAAAATCATAAACATTCTGCCCCTCGGTGATTCTATTACCGATGGGGCAGGCACTCAAAGCGGATACCGTTACTTTTTACATAATTTATTGATTGAAAATAATATACATTTCCGTTTTGCAGGTCCAAAGAAAGCTTACGACCCTCGTATGCCAGATCGCTATCAAAATCATGCCGGCTATGGTGGAAATACGATAGGTCCGGACCAGAGCCAAAACGGAAACATTTTTTCGCATTTGCACGAAATAATGCAAGAGCAAATTGATATCATTTTGCTTATGATGGGACGAAATAATTATTTTCAAAATATTGATCTTGATCGTATTGATGAGGTTTACTACAACTTTGTTCATGAGATACTTAAATATCAGCCAAATGTACATATTTTTATCGGCACAATGAACTATTCCAAAGCAGGAAACTCCCCTGACGATCCTGCATTATGGGGATTAAACAAATTACTGCCTTCAGTATGCAGTCGATTGGCAAATGAAGGATACAATGTCCATTTTGTTGATATTGCAACACGATCTAACCTTAGTGAAGTAGATTTCAAACCGTATGATAACACACATCCAAACGATATCGGTCAAGAGAAAATTGCAAAGGTGTGGTTTGAAGAAATACTACCTATTGCAAAAGATTTAAATAAAATTACCGAAGAACGTGAAGAAGAAATTCGTGTAAATGAATTTACGCTTAATCAAAGCCGACTTGATCTTTTTGTAGAAGACGAATATCAATTAAAACCGGTGTTTACACCCGCTAATCCGTATGAATTTTCGGTTATATGGTCAAGCAGCGATAATAATGTTGTTAAAATTGACTCGCTTGGACGGCTGACGGCAATTGGTTGCGGAAATTGCGTTATTACGGCAAAAAGTTTAGACCGAGGTCATATTGCAGAGTGCCGTATTTACGTTAAACAGGCTGAAAAAATCAAAAAATCAGTAGTTTTTAATAAGGCATTTGATTCCGCTGACATTTGGACCGGTGATGTAGAAAGAATTTCCGATAAAAACATTGTTATGTGGTTTATTAGAAACGAGTTTCAAATAAAAACAAAAGAAAAGTTTAACACCTCGAAAAATTTCGAAATTAAACTTTTGTATGAGGTAACCGATAATAAAGGTAAACTTTTTGGAACGTACACATCTGTAAAATTCAGCGGACTTGAAATGCGAATTTATGACGGTGCCACATCAACACAAGTTCTTTACAATGGAGAATTGCTTGGAAGTTGGACAAGCTACCCTGAAATTGAATTAAGAGCATACACTCTCAGATATGATAATGGCTGCATTTCCCTTTTTAAAGGTGGAGAAAAATTAATAAGCATAAATAAGACAATTAATATTTCCCCTTCTGAAATTGAGCTTTACTCAAACGAGGGTGAAAGATTTTGCATAATACATGAAATCGCATTGACCGTTATAATTGATTAGATCGATTTTTGTTTTATTTTAACAATAAAACTTTTTCTATTTGTGGTTTTTATCAGTTTATTAATTATGAAATAAATGTTATAATTTTAAATAGCTTGTGACGAAAGGATAGACTAAAATGAAAAAAATAGTTAAAATGATCAGTTGCATAATGGCATTTGCAATTATATCTGTAAGCATTTTTGTTCCGGTAACGGCCAGCGCTGCTGATTATACAGTACCCGACGGTGCAAATTTTATTGCTGATATAACCTCAGGGCGTGTTATGGTAGGAATAGCACCAGGAACAACAGTAGCCGAACTTTCTAACACATTCAGCGGTTACACTCTTACTGTAAAACATGCCGACGGAAGTCAGCTGGGTGCGGACGATAATATCGGCACCGGTTGTACGGTTAATGTTAGTTCGTCAGGTGTTATCGTTGATACATTTACCACACTCGTTTACGGTGATATTAACGGCGATGGAGTTATTAATACTACCGATTCAGTTATATTAACACAGGCTGTTCTTTCTAATTCAGATCTTGATCGCATCAACTTTATGGCTGCAGATATATCATTAGACAGCAGAAATGATGCATCAGACCTGCTCAATATGTCTATGCATATGCTTAGCATAAACAGCATTAATCAGATAGCTTCAACAGATGTCAAACAACTCGGCAAACGAGTAAGAATTGTTACTATTGGAGATTCTATTACTGAGGGTACAGGCACATTTAACTCATACAGAACAAAACTTGCTATGAACCTCTATTCAGCAGGTGCAAATGTTGAATTTGTTGGCCCAAACACAAGCTACGACCCCAGAGTTACTACAAGATACTCTAAGCATGCCGGATGGGGAGGATACTTTGTAGGCCCCACATCTACCACATCCGGAAAACAAGACGGTATCTATCAGCAGCTTTCAAATATTTTCCCGTATGATGAAAGCGGTAATGCACAAGACATTGCAGATATTGGTCTGATGATGATAGGACATAACAACTATTTCAGAAACGTAGCACTCGTTGACAGCCAGGGTAATCAAATTTTTGAAACCGAATATAAAAACCTCGTTCGTGAAATCTTTAAGCGCCAGCCTAATTTCACACTGTACTGTGCGACAATGATTAACCAGGATAATGGTCACTCACCTGACTACAACTATCAGGATGGTGGCATTATGAATAAAAATTACGGATTTACATATGAACAGGGTGAAAATGCTAATCTTGAAACATGGGTGGCTGATCTTGTTCAGGAAGGTTATAATGTAAAATATTTTGACCTTTGTAGTGAAACAAATCTTTCTAAAGAAACCGGCGATTTCGATTCCGACGATGGTACTCACCCGAATGAACATGGTCAAGCTAAAATGGCAGATGCTTGGTTTAATAGAATCATTGATGATGTTCTTGAAAGAAATGATGCAGAAACAACAACTGAAAAAGAAGTTAAGGTTGAGTCAGTTACACTTGATAAGTCAAATCTTAATATTTACCAGGGTTACGAAGCACAATTAACTGCTACCGTAAATCCCACTACAGCTGATTTTACCTCTGTATTATGGACTTCAAGCAATAAGAGCATTGCAACAGTTGACAATTTTGGAAACATTAAAGCTATATCACCTGGCGTTGCTGTCATTTCTGCTACAAGTTTTTCCGGCAACATAACAGCTTCATGTACTGTTACTGTAGTAAAAGACACACTTGCTGCTCAAATGCCCACAAACCTTTTCTACTCAACATTTGCTGTAAATGAGGCTTACAAATTTACCGAAACCAGCAGCACCAACTTATTCAAAGGTGATATTTATTTGAATGGAACGGATTGCTGGCTTGAAACAGCACAGGCTTATGATTTAGGAAACAACTGGTCTGCAAGTCTCACCTCATTAAACACTATTAACTTTGCTAATAACTGGAATAAATATTACATTAACCTTAATGTCGGAAAATTGACCGCAAGGATTAAGGAAGCTAATAAGTTCTACGAACTAGTTTATGATGGAAAAATTGTTGCTTCAGCTACCCGAATTTATGATGCAGATAACTGCACATTTACGCTGCGTTATAACAAGGGAAAGGCAATGATTATTAAAGAAAACCTTATTTCTGGGTCAAAAACTGTTGTAGTTGAGGCTGACATTCCTAACGAAAATTATTATGGAACCTACTCAATTTACAATTATGAACTATGGCGTGGTTGCTTGATGACCAGAATGTCACTTAACACATATAAATAAAAGTAGTAAAATTATAAAAATGACCTCTGACATTTGTCAGAGGTCATTTTTACTGCTACTGATTATGTAACAGTGCTTATTTCCGAATTAAGACCGAAACTTACCGACAAAGCTCTGTCAACCATATCCATTGAACCATTATCAAGTCGCCCCATTCTCTCTTTAAGGCGTTGTTTGTCAATAGTTCGTATTTGCTCAAGTAAAACAATAGAATCCTTTGCAAGGCCAGATTCATCAGCATCAACTTGTATATGTGTAGGCAGCTTTGTTTTATCACGCTGGCTAGTAATTGCAGCGGCTATAACTGTTGGACTGTATTTATTACCGACATCGTTTTGTACAATTAAAACCGGACGAATACCGCCCTGCTCCGACCCTACAACCGGACTTAAGTCAGCATAATAAATATCTCCTCGTCTGATTGTCATTTTTGTTCACACTCCAAAAAACGATTTGCTAACAATATTTTTACCACAGATAATAATTTTTAATCATATCTGCTAATATAATATTTAATTGAAGTGTATAGTGATAAAAAATATATTTAATAAAATGATATGAAAAACAAAAAAATCGGCATTTGCCGATTTTTTTATACCTTTGTTATATCAAATTAGCTTATGATTGCTTAAAAATATTTTTGCATTGTAATCTTTAACATCTATCTCTGTTATAAAACCTGCATCGTTTACTGTGATAATAAAATCACCACAGTCATATATACCCTCTTCGGCATCAAATACCCCGTTAACCTCAAGTTCTTTTAACGCCTCTGAAATCATTGAAGCAGCTGAAAAATCGTATAAATTAGTACAGTTTATACCCTTATAGGTCACAGTCGGTTGCCCGGCTTCAAACACTATTTTAAGTCCGGAAACAATGTCCGGAGAAGTTAGCTCAATAACAAAATCGTTTGAATTTGAATATGTCAGCTTACCAAAATAATCAAGATCATTAATTTTGATTTCAACATCTGAAGAAAAGCCTGATGTTACCGGAGTTTTTTCGCTGTTTAATTTAGAACAACCACAAAATAAAACTAGCAAAAAAACAACAACGGCGGTAACGGCACGTACTTTCAATAAACCATCCCCTAGTTATTTTTCATACTCACAAAAAATTCCGTCAAGGCAATTTATCATATCGGTCGGTGTCATAGCACGCTTAGAATGTAGCTCTTTGGCTTTATCTCCACTTTTGCCGTGTATATACACTGCAGCTATTGCAGCAGAAAGCGGTTCAACCCCCTGCGCTAATAATGAAACTATCATCCCTGCTAGCATATCACCGCATCCTGCAGTAGCCATACCACTGTTTCCGGTGGTGTTTATATATGCATTTCCGTTAGGCGCAAATATAACTGTACGAGGCCCCTTCAAAACGAGAACAACATTATTGTCTACCGAAAATTTTCTACCGATAGTTAAAATATTATTTTCAATTTCATTTGCGCTTAAACCGCAAAGCCGCGACATTTCGCCCATATGCGGTGTTATAACCATCGGTGACTGTTTTGCCCTAATTATATTTATATTCAATGCAATACAATTTATACCGTCAGCATCAATAACAACCGGGCATTTTGAGTTTATGACAACATCATTAACAATAGCCTTAGTATCATCATTGCAGCCCATACCGCAACCGACAAGCACTGCACTCGATTTTTGAACTATGTTTTGAATTTTTTCATTTTCGCTTATTGATAGTTTTCCTTCTGAACTTTCTTCACATGGGTAAAATACCGCTTCACTAATACCCGACGCAACGGGTATATAAACCAATTTAGGCAAACATACCGTAACCAATCCGGCACCACACTTAATTGCAGCCGATGTTGCTAATTTTGCAGCACCCGCCATACCGTAGGATCCGCAAATTAACAATGCTCTGCCAAAATCATATTTATGGCAAACATTTGGGCGTGGTTTTCCGATAGTTTCTTTTACCTCATCGCCTGAAACAATAAAGGTGTTGCAAGGTAAATAAGCATCGCTTGGAATACCAATATCCACAACTTCAACTTTGCCGCAATATTCCGATGACGGGTAAAATATATGACAAGGTTTTTTCGCAATAAAAGCAATAGTCAGTGCCGCTTTTACGCTCGCTTTAGCCGCTTTGCCACTGTCACATTCTACACCGCTCGGCAAATCGAGAGATACTGTTTTTTCTCTGTATTTTGAAACAAATGTAGTCAGCAACGCAACATTATCATCAATTTCTCCGTGAAAACCTGTTCCGAATATGGCATCTACTACCACATCAGCAATATTAATCGCATCGAAAACCTCGCTTGAATTGGTTATGTAATTAATTACATTTACATCAGGCAGCTTTTCAAGCATTATTTTGCTGTCGCTCGTTTTAACATTTCCAAATACAAGCACTACCGTTACATTAACGCCCATCAACGCAAACAATCTTGCAATGACAAGTCCGTCACCGCCATTATTGCCGGCACCACACAAAATAACAACGCTTGATAAGTCAGTACCTGCATATCTGCACACTGCATCAAACGCAGCTTTACCTGCGTTTTCCATTAACTCTGTTGTACTTACGCCAAACTGCGAGGACTGATATTCTATTTCTGAAATTTGAGATTTTGTGTAGATTTTCATATTATAGGTCTCCATAAGCTAAAACAATTACAGTTGCAACATCATCGGTGTGTGTCACACTAACCGAAAATGCCAAATTTCTGCTTTTTGCCATACGAAGCGCATTTCCAGTTAATTTTAAATAAGGCGCACCTTTTTCATTGTGCATAAGTTCAACTTCATTTAACGAAAATCCTGAAATTCCGGTACCCATTGCCTTTGAAAATGCTTCCTTTGCTACAAATGACACAGCAAAAGAACGGGGGTGTCCACCGCGCTGAGTAATTTCGCGCAGTTCATCATCCCCGTACACTCTATTAATAAATCTTTCCCTCTTTATTGAACGGGCAATCCGTTCAATTTTAATGCTGTCAATTCCTACCGAATACATCGAAATACATTTGGCGCGGAATGCAGCGCTTTATACCTTCGAGCATTTTTTCATTTGGCTCAATAATAACTATTGTCTTGCCAGTTGCTTTTGTATTAACAACAAAATAATACAAATTGTCACTGTCGGCATTTGCTGCAAAAACACGCGTTTTATAGCCGTCAGTATTTGTTTTAGTGTCATATTTATTAAAGTTATCAATTTCGGCACATTCAAATGTGATTAAACGCTTTCGGTCAGTGCGATTCATTATTTTATCAACATCAAATTGTCCGTTTGTCAGAGAATATTCAAACTCAATATCTAAAGCTCCGTAATATTTTTTTGCAAGATAAAAGACTCCTGCAGAAGCAAGCAACGGAACACAAATTACAAACGCATAAACACGACCTATAAAATACGGTGCTACTCCAAAAACTAGCAAAAATATTAAAAGTACAGCAATCAATATAACGCCGTATTTATATGCACGTTCAGCAGGTGATTTTCTTCTTGTAACGAGCTGTTCGTTGAAAATATCCATGTTATTCCCTCCATGTTTTAATGTTAATTAATTATAACACAACAATTTTTAAAGTACAAACATTATTGTTTCCACTTATTATTAAGTATAGAAAATATCATTTTCCGTCACATCTTTAAGCACATCATAATAAGCGCTTGCCTCTTTTTTTGCTCCGACAAGGTCATGATCCAAATAATTTCCGCACTCACGCTCGGTTGTGCCAGGAATATCGCCATCATATTTCGAAATAAATTCAAATGCTTCTTTTACAAGAGAAATAATTTCTGAATGATTAACATTATCCCTAACAATAAAATAAAATCCAGTTCTGCAACCCATTGGTCCAAAGTAAATAATGCTATCTTTATACTGTGAATTGCGAACATAGGTAGCAAAAAGATGCTCTATGGTATGAATCGGTGCATTTTCTAGTACCGCTTCTTTATTTGGTCGCTTAAGGCGTAAATCGTATGTTACCGCATCACCGTCCACGCGCGAAACATAAAGTCCGGGCATAAGCACAGTATGATCTACAAGAAAGCTTTTAATTGTTTTCATTTATTTCCCTCAATTCTTTTGCCGTTAACAAATAACTTACATAAACTATACTCTGCGGTTACTCCCCTGTCAAGCGCATTGCGCAACTTAGTCACAAGCTCACAAGTGTAGTCAACCGCCACATCAGCAAGTGTTAAATAACTATAATTAAGCATAGTTTCAGGTTCATTAAGATTGTACCAATAATCGTGTGATAAATTCATATAATCATAGCTGTAATCGGGATCGCCCCAAAACAATGGAGACAATATGGGTCCGGTATGCAATAGCTTTTCAACAAAGCTAATAGCACCCTTTGTAAATTTGCTGCTGTTTTGAAGCAAACAAGTATTATGTGATAAATCAGCGTACGCCTGAGTAAAAGTTTTTTGAGTAACTGTATTATCACTGAACAGCTTATTTATTACATAACTCATGACATACGCCGCGACATCTACAGCCTTTTGGTCAGTCGGAATAACGGAATCAAAGTTAATATCCTTTACCTTTTGGCCGCTTCTTTCCATCAAAATAAGAGCATCCAATTTATACTCAATAAAATTGTGTATAAAACCGTCGTTATACTTAACCGATTTATCAGCTTTGTATTTTGGAATAGACCAATATACAAAAGGGTGCGCTGTTGAATCGAGCGCATAATGACACAAAAAGCCCTCTACAAAGCTTTTTACGGCAGAATCGTTATTTATGAGCAATAACTCATTCATACAATTAAAAAGAGCATTTGGCTGCATATAATGAATTTTTTTGCCGTATGCTCTGGTGGACCCTTTTTGCCACGGCATAGCACGATGAAAATAGCACATATCCGGTCCAAGACTACCAAGCAAAAAAGCCGCTTTATTATCGGTTGATATTTTATCAATGACCTGATTGGCAACTAAATTGTGTGAAATCAGTCCCGGCATAGGTCACTCTCCGACTGCAATAATTTGCCGTCCTTGATTGTGTAGTTAACATCGGCAGAAAAATTCCCCACGTGTGTAACAAGCAAAATGAGCTGTTCATTTTTGTTTGAAAAAAGCAAATTTGACACAGTAATGATATTATTTTCGTCAAGTCCTGCAAACGGCTCATCTAAAATAAGAATATCCGACCTAATCATCATTGCCCTGGCAGCCGCAACACGTCTCATCATACCAACAGACAGCTCATTGGGGTGCTTATCAGCGTCATCATAGCTTAAACCAAGAATAGAAAGCAACTGCTTTGCTCTACTCATATTCTCTTCGTTAATATCGCAAACTGCTGCGACATTTTCAGCTGCAGTAAGCCAAGGCATTAAATTAGATTCCTGAAAAACAGCTGAAATTACAGCGTTTTCATCTGTGATAATCTCACCTTTATATTTTTGCAAATCCATAATCGCACGTAACAGAGTTGATTTTCCACAGCCCGATGGGCCATTTATAGTAACAAGTCCGCTATCAGGAAACGAAACAGAAGTATCATCAATGACCTTTTTTCCGTCAAAGGTGACTGAAACATTGTTCAGTTTAAGCATCGTTTGCAGCACCTCCCGCATTATACCTTTTGAGTGTTCGTTTCAGCACTGATACAAGTAATTTTTCAAGTACAACACTCAGCAATACAACCAAAGTCGTCCACGCAAACAACTGTGGTGTTTCAAGATAAATTTTAGAATTATAAATATGTTTACCTATTGAAAATTTAGGCGTGCAAAGTACTTCTGCAGCAATTCCTGCTTTCCATGCAAGACCAAGTCCGGTAGTTACAGCTGACATTATGTAAGGCATTACCGACGGTAAATAAACCAGTCGTAATTTTTTTAACCAACCAAATCGGAATAAATGAGCTACGTCAAGTAAACCGCTGTCTACCTGACCGAGACCGGTGTAAACATTGCCCCACGCAATAGGCAAAACCATAAGAAAACTGATAAAAATCGGAACATTTGAATTATCAGATATCCAAACCAGTGCAAGAATAATGAATGATGCTACAGGAGTAGCTCGAACAACTGTAAACAGTGGTTTGATGAACAACCTAAAAAATTCAAAACGGTGTGCAAGAACAGCGCATGATATGCCGAATATGATTCCGATGGAAAACCCGACAGTTATACGAAAAATAGACATTCCCGCAGAAAACCAAAATGCACTGTCTGTGACAAGCATACACAATGTCAAAACAACACGATAAGGAGATACAAAAAGTATCTCCTTATCAATTGCTGCACTTATCAAGAACCACAGTCCGAGCCATATGCCCGAGACCATAATCATTTTACCTATTTTTATTAACTTAGCCCGCCGTGTAGTAGAAACCATCATCGGGCACAGCACCCCCTATAAGACCAGGATTAAACGTATAAAGCAAATCATAGAAACCTTTAATCTGGTTAACCATTTCGTCTCCCGTTACTGTTACCATATTGCAGCGCGGAATGGCAGATACTGCAATAGGTGCCTTTGCAACTATTTCATATTGTACACAAAGTTTAGCTGTTTCGTCAACACTATTATTTGCTTTTTGAACCGATGCAGCATATTCTTCAAGGAACATTTTAACTGCTTCGGGATTTTTGTCTGCAAATTCGGTGCGAACAGCTATACAACCCATTGAGAGTGTGCAATCTGCAACCTTGTCCCACTCTTCAGTCATATTGAGTGCAACGCGAATGTCATCTTCCTGCATGGTAATGGTAGTTACAAACGGCTCAGGTACAATAGCTACTTCAATTTTATCTGCTAGCATTTGTGCAGCAAGTTCGCTGTGCTCATCAAACCACTTTACATTTACATCTTTTTCAGGATCAATTCCGTTTTGTTTAAGAACATAATTGAGTACAAATTCCGGAACTGCACCCTGTCCGCTTGCGCCGATTGTAGCACCTTTAAGATCAGCTACCGACTTAATATCGTCGCCGTCCTCAAGAATGTACAAAACACCAAGGGTATTAAGACTAAGCAGCTTTACGCCGCCTTTTGTCTTATTATAAAGAGTTGCTGCAGCATTTGTTGGTATTGCGGCTATATCCAGAGCTCCCGATACAAGCTTTCCTGTAATTTCATCAGGAGCTGCTGCAATTGTGTATGTGTAATCATTTTTAGCAGTGCCTTTGTCAGCGGCGTCCATAAGCCATGTCATACCGATACCGGTAGGTCCTTTAAGTGTTGCAATGTTAACCTTAGTCTTTACAACAGGTACACTTGTAGTAACCGGCTGTGATGATGTAGCTTCGGTGCTTTTACCGCAAGCGGCAAAAACTGATACCGTCATAACAACAGCAGCTATAATCGCCAATAGTTTGATTGATTTTTTCATAATAGTATCCTCCAATTAAATGTATTGTTTTAATTTATCAAAATTTTTGATATATATACATTTGCCGTCTCGGCAAATAATATTTGATGATTCTAAATCGTCAATAGCACGATAAAGAGATGCTCGACCGACTCCAAGTCTTTCGGATAGCTGTGTCATGCTGAAACCTACATTTACGACACCGCCTTGCTCATTTAATAGCAAATAATGTGACAATTTACCGCATGAAGTTTGAGATGAATAACCTGAAATAAGCATATTCAGATAATTTATGCGAGAGCTTAAAGCAGAAATGTAGTTTATGACAAAGTTATTATCTGCCTTAAGAAGCTCCTCAATCATATTTTCGTTAAAAAAAGTTACTTTACAATCGCTTGCAGCTATAATCTCAGTTACATATTCTTCACTAGAATTAAATAACGCCGCCACGCCAAAAATGTCGCCTTCGCCCATATGCCTTAGAACAACCGAATCCCCCATTACATGTGGTTTGCGTACAATAGCACTGCCAAAAGTGATTATTCCTATACTGCGACGGTAAACGCCGGGACTAAATATTGTATCATCCTTTTTAAAACAAAGACGCTCACACCGTTCATCATTTAAAAAATCACTGAGTATCTGACTGTTTACATTTTTAAAAATGTAATGTGTGCGCTCATCAAACATAAAGCACCTCGTATTTGTCTCATTTGAGACAATTATAACATATGGAAAATTTTTGTCAATAGTTTTGCCATAAAAGTTTAGCTTTTTTTATTAGTAATAAAAATAAATTAAAAAAAGACTCTATACCTATTGGTATAGAGCCCTTTTGTTCTGAAAAATTATTCAGCAGCGTTCAGCTTCTTAACGATAGCCGACTTTTTGTGTGCTGCACAGTTCTTATGAAGAATTCCCTTCGCAGCAGCCTGATCAATACTCTTGATAGCAGCCTTTACAACTTCTACCTTTTCTGCAGCGTTGGTTTCAATAGCTACATTAGCCTTTTTAATGGAGGTTTTCAGCGCAGAATTGCAAGCCTTGTTACGAGCTGCTCTAATTTCAGCGACCTGAACACGCTTCTTAGCGGATTTGATATTAGGCATACTTACACCTCCTTCAAAAATTACATAAATCTCAATAAGCAACAGTAATGATACCATTTATGATACCAAATTGCAAGTATTTTTTACAATTAACATCCAATATTTTTTTAAATTCACCTATTCTGCACATAATATAGCATAAAACACACTACGTTGGAGGTTAAAATGTCTATTAGAACAGACCTTGCATTAGAACAAAGAGAGTTGAATCCAGATATTACCGATGGTATTGAAAGCGTTGAAGAAAATATTGGTGATATAAAAATTACAAGAATTATTATAAAAAACAGCAAAGGTGAGAAGGCACTCGGAAAACCGTTAGGGACATATGTTACGGTTGAAATGCCTCCTCTTACAGACAGCGGTGAATTGAACGATGACGCTGTTGATGCAATCAGCAAAGAATTATCAGAATTCTTACCCAAAAAAGGGCTTGTACTTGTTGCTGGACTCGGAAACACATCAATTACTCCCGATGCAATAGGTCCTAAAGCCGCAAATGGCATTCTTGCAACAAGACATATTGAAGGTGAAATTGCTCGTTCAATAGGGCTTGATGATATGAGACCGGTGGCCGTAATTGCGCCCGGCGTGCTGGGACAGACAGGAATAGAAACCGGAGAAATTATTGCAGGTATTGTTGAGCTCATAAAACCCAAGGCAGTTATTGTAATCGACGCACTGGCTTCGCGCTGTTTAAACAGACTCGGTTGCACCGTTCAAATGTCGGATGCCGGCATATGCCCCGGTTCGGGTGTTGGCAATTCAAGAGCAGAAATAAGTCGTCGCACTGTAGGAGTTCCGGTAATAGCTGTCGGCATACCAACCGTAGTAGATGCTGTAACCCTTGCACAAGATTTGACAGGGCATGAATGCAGTAACACAGTAAATCCGCGTGGGGCAAAAATGATAGTAACACCGCAAGAAATAGATCTGTTGGTATCTCGTGGTGCAGGAACTGTATCGCGCGCGATTAACTGCGCTTTACAGCAATCAATTGACAGAGAAACGCTGATGGCTTTGCTGTGATAAAATTTATTCGCGCGTTTATAATTACGCTTTTGATTACGCTGATCCCATTAGCCACATTTTCAGCTATAGTTTACACGGACGAAGTAACCCGGAGCATAGGTTATGATGATGTATCCCCTACTGTAGAAATCAGCGACAGCTCAATTTCTGCATTTGGCAGCACATACACGCTTAACACTGAAAGCGAAAAAATAAAACAGGCGCAGTCATTTCTGACTCCGCCTGTAATAAAACTGCAATCATTAATTATAAAAAAGACAGTTGATCTGATTGTTGGCCCTGAGGAGTAAGCACATTCACTATGCGTAAACCTTGCTTTTTTGCATAGTTCACCGTGAATTCTGTGCCGCCCTTTGTTCCGTTATACGCTGCAATAAGTAATGATGAACGGTCGACCATGTAACGATTACGTTGATGCATGCATCCCTTTGAATATTCATCATGTAAACAAATAACATCGTCAGCTGCATCAAGCAGGTCGGCGTAGCGATTACGATCAGATCCTGGCCACCCTTCAGCCTGGCCTCGATACGGCAGCACGCATATAAGACGAATGTTATCATTAGTTTTTTTCAGTTCATTAACCGCTTCACCAAACAGAATATCGCCACCGCGGCAACCACCGCACATAAATTGTGTATATCCGTCAAGTACGGCATCCTTAACTGCTATTAAAATATAATTGTAAACGGTATATTCATCTTCGTCTTTAAAAAGAGCTTCCGGACGGTGACCGGTAAAGCAGCAAACCCTTGCTCTGTTCATTATTTCTCCTTGAGAAGGTTATTAAGTTCCTCCATAAATGTGTTTATATCCTTAAACTGACGATAAACCGAGGCAAAACGCACATATGCGACCTCGTCAATATTTTTAAGTTTGTCCATGACTAGCTCTCCAATGCGGCGTGTCGATACCTCACGGTCAAGTGAATTACATATCGATGACTCAATATCGTCAACTATATGTTCCATTGTATCAATCGACACCGGGCGCTTTTCGCACGCGCGCATAAGTCCGTTAAGCAATTTTTCTCTGTTAAACGGCTCGCGAGACTTATCTTTTTTGATAACAATAATAGGCAAGCTTTCAATAATTTCGTAAGTAGTAAAACGCTTTTGGCAGTTAAGACATTCGCGTCGACGGCGAATGCGCTCGCCCTCATCAGTTGGTCGGGAGTCAATAACCTTGCTCTCTTCAAATGCGCAAAACGGGCACTTCATTTGCTGTCACCTTCCTATTTTTATGTTTACATAAAGTATTATAACAGCCTGATCATTTAATTACAAGGAAAACTTAGGCAGCTTTGATAAATATTGATTTATCAATATTTAAATTTTCTGCATTATAGGAAAAATTCAACTCAACCGAGCCAATGTTTTCATACGAACCGTCATCATAAACTATATCTACCGATACATTTGCTTTGACTAATGAGCCTTCCATTCTGTACTCTACCGAACGACCGATTTTTGCTACAAGATAATTTCGAGATGAGACTGTATTAACATAATCAACAGGAAATGTTTGATTTTGTGTCAAAATGGATATTTGCCCTGTAACAGTGTCATGTTCAACATCAAAGACCGTCTTAAGAAGTTCAACAGTTTGTTTTGCATCCATCCCAATATCACTGTAGATTGGTTTATTCTCGCCATTTGATACAAATTTTAAAATATGTATGCCATGTTGGTTTTCACCTGTTTCATCAACCGCCTTTGTTATTATTTCAATTTCTTCTATGCCATCGCGGTCAACATCCAATGAATGCATTTCAGGCTTTTCCATATTACTCGATACATTAAGCCAATCAAAATAGCTTGACACACCGTTATTTACCAAAACAACACCATACGGCGTAATTCCGTATAAAAACAGGCTTCTATCCTCTACTGATGCAATTAGTGGAAATGTATCGGTATTAACATTAGGAGTGTTGTCTCCCGCAGTGTTTAAAATTATAGAATTTTGATCTTTAGTAAAAAAAATAAAATATGCGTTCAGCAGTATGCTAACAATGAGAGCAAAAACCAATGTAACGAATAGCGGAATCATAGTTGGCACCGTTTTTATCGTACTTTTAGTTTTTTCTGCTTTTTTACTAACAAATAATTTTTCTTCATTTGCTATTTCGGCACCATGATTACTGTCAGGCATCTCAACCTCAAAACCATAATAAGGCTCATCCAGAGCTACATCATCTATGATTATTTTTTTAGATTTAAAAATTTTGGTTTCATCAACCGGCACTTCGTCTGACAATGTTTCTTTATCTAATACCACAATGCTCACCTCCATAATTACTAAAATAATACAATATTTTGTCAAAAATTGCAATATATGATATTGTAACATATTATTTAGTCATTGAAATAGAAGAACATAAGCGTTATAATAGTTTGAGAACTTTAAAGGCAGGATAAGATATGAAAACGTATAAAATTTACTTTATTCGCCACGGTTTAACCGAGGGCAATTTAAAAGGTCAATTTATCGGACACACCGATTTACCCGTCATACCAGAAGGCATAGAAATGCTTAAACGAATGAAAGAAAAATATGTTTATCCAGATGCGGATCTGTTTTATATCAGCCCAATGAGCAGATGCAAGCAAACGCTTGACATTCTTTACCCTGACGCCAATCCAATAGTTGTACCGGGACTTATTGAATACAACTTTGGTGACTTTGAAGGTAAAACACACGACGAGCTAAAAGATGATGAAAACTACATAAAGTGGTCTTCCTACAATGATTTGGACACCTGTGTGCCAAACGGCGAAAGCACAAGTGAATTTATCACACGCGTGGGTACAACATTCAACAGCATGGTACAGCATATGATGACAGAAGGAAAAACCACGTCTGTAATTTGTGCTCACGGTGGCGTAATATCAACAATACTGGCGGCATATGGTTTACCACAACGCAACATTTCTGAATGGGAATGTGTTAATGGAAAGGGCTACTGTGCACTCATTAATCCATCGGTATGGATGCGAGGCGGCATGTTTGAGGTTGTTGGTTATTTCCCGTTTGAAAAAGATGATGAAGAATAAAAGAGAGCCTTTGGTTAAATACCAAAGGCTCTTTTTTTAATCATATAAATAATGTGCAGCCGGCTGCTCGTAGGCGTTCTATCATTTTTTCAAGACTGTCGCGTGTGGTTTCAAACCTTAATGCAAGACAATCGATGCACAAATATTGATCTGAAATTCGATCAACCGTTTTCTTAAATAATCCAATTTCATTTAATGTTAACTCTTTATCGCAATTACAACACTTAGACATTATTTTTTAATAGGCTTTACACGATAAATTTTTGTTTCTTTTGGTCCAAAATAAATACTCATGCAATCACCGTCATAAATAAATTTATCGCCTGTAAGCAAATCGGTTAACTCATATTTAAGTCCGCAGTTGGCAGGATATCCAATTTCATCAAAGTAAACGGGTGTCATAGCTTTTTGCTCAGAAAGGTTTATGCAAGCAAGAGCAAAATCGCCGTTTTCGAGTTTACGTACCACGGTTGTTGTAATATTTCCGTTCCAACTATGACCTGCAGAAAGAGTAAATGCCTGCCGGCATTCAAGATCTTGATTAATTTTAATAAGTTCTTTGTTAGTTACAAGCTTCAGCATTTCATCGTCAATGTTGCGGATATCGCAACCAAGGATAAGCGGCGAGCCCATCATGCACCAAAGAGCAAACTGTATTATGTAGTCTTTAGCTGTACAACCTTCAGAACCAACATGGCCCTTACCAAACATACCTACGGTAAGCATATCCATGTCATTAAAGCAACCGGGTGTATTGTAGCACTGCTTGCTGAACTGACTGGTCGCAATTTCTTTCATGCTATTAAAATTGTCAAAAATGTCGCCGGTTGAACGGTACATGTGTGCGCCGGTGGAGCGAATCCATGAAAAAACATCATCGTGTCCCCAGTTGCACGCTGAGAAAATTATATCTCTGCCGGTAGCCCGCAGCGCATTTGCCATACGGTGATACAGTATGGGGCCGTTTGTGGTACCTGAACGGTGGCAATAATCGTATTTCAAAAAGTCAACGCCAAATTCTGCAAATGTTTCTGCATCAATAAACTCATGGTCAAAGCTGCCGGGATAATCTGCACAAGTACGAACACCTGCACACGAATACATGCCGAATTTAAGTCCCTTTGAATGAACATAGTCGGCAACAGCCTTCATGCCATTTGGAAATCTTTCAGGATCAGCAACGATGCGGTTTGTTACTGGATCACGCTGTCTTTTTGACCAGCAGTCATCAATAACAAGGTACTCATAACCCGATGCAAGAAGTCCTTTTTCAACCATTGCATCCGCTGCTTCTTTTACAATTTGCTCGTTAATGTTTTCGCCGAATGTGTTCCAAGTGTTCCACCCCATAGGCGGTCGATTAACTATCATATTTTTTCCTCCCAGTTACTTTTTTAACATTATTATTAAATTGTATAATAATGTAATAAATGATATTTTGGTTACTTTTAAATGCTTATCTTTAACCAGTCAAGCACACATGTATTAATACAATAATTACTTACAGTGTGAATGAAATATCTCTGTTTTGCATTTCATATTGACGGTATTTTACACCGGCTGAATCAAACATTCGCTTTGATGCCTTGGTTTGTGCGGAATCAGCATATTTATCGCTCATATATATTACCTCGCCAATTCCCTTTTGAATAAGAGCTTTTGCACATTCGTTACACGGAAACAAGGTCACATAGCAACGGCTGTCCTTCATAGATCCGCCGTTATAATTGAGTATAGCATTAAGCTCGGCATGGCAAACAAAAGCATATTTAGTATCAAGTGTTTCACCGATGCGCTCCCACGGATAATCATCATCGGAACAACCACGTGGCATTCCGTTATATCCAACAGTCATGATTCGGTTTTCGTTGCTTACTATGCAAGCACCAACCTGAGTACCGGGATCCTTACTGCGAAAGGCTGACAAAACGGCTATACCCATAAAATATTCATCCCATGATATGTAGTCATTTCTTTTCATCAATAAACACCTCCTAGTTTAAATCAACATTTGTTTTCATACTAAAAGCGGACGCACAAATTGCTCTATGCGTCCGCAATAATCATATGGAAATATCGTGAGCAATACGGTGAAGATCAAATTCGTAGCTCTTTTTCTCATTCAGAGCTTCAAAAATATCCTTATCGATCATTTTTCCGTCACAAAGGCAAACAACACGGTTACCAACACCCTGTTTAAGAAGCTGAACAGCATGGTACCCCATTTCACTTGCCATAACGCGATCGCGTACGGTGGGAGAACCGCCACGCTGAACATGACCAAGAATGGTAGAACGGCTTTCTACGCCGCACTTTGCTTCAATTTCTTTTGCTATTTCACCAACATGGCCTACACCCTCTGCCACAATGACAATAAAGTGCTTTTTGCCTGATTTTTTAGTTTTTACAACCTTTGCTATAACATCTTTTTCAAGATCGAACGGAACTTCCGGAACGAGAACAGCAGTAGCTCCGACTGCAATACCCGTATGAAGTGCAATATATCCTGCACGGCGTCCCATAACTTCAACTATGGTGCAACGTTCGTGAGACTGTGCAGTATCGCGCAGACGGTCGACCATTTCCATTGCGGTATTCATAGCTGTATCAAAGCCAATTGTATATTCTGTAGAAGAAATATCGTTGTCAATAGTACCGGGTACACCAACACACGGCAATCCTCTTTCTGAAAGGTCACGAGCGCCTCGATATGAGCCATCACCACCGATAACGACAATACCTTCAATACCATGCTTGCGACAATTTGCAATAGCCGTCTGCATACCTTCTTCAGTTTTAAACTCGGGGCAGCGAGCTGTGTACAGCATAGTACCGCCACGATGGATAATATCAGAAACCGAACGCAGGTTTAAATCCATTATTTCCTCGTCAATAAGTCCCGCATATCCGCGCATAATGCCCTTTACCTGAATACCCTCTGCAAGAGCTGTACGCACAACTGATCTAATAGCAGCATTCATGCCAGGAGCGTCGCCGCCGCTGGTCAAAACACCGATAGTTTTAATTGCCATGAAAATCACCTTATCTTAATTATAAAATTATAAAAATTATAACTCACTGTCTATAATAAATTCATCAAAGATTAGTGTCAAGCATTTTTGTTGAAATTGCCATGTTTTTCTATGATATTGCAACAAAAGTACATTACTTGCGCACAGCAACATTGTCTGAGCCCAGAATTTTACGAAGCTCATCCAACATTTTTCCATTTACACTGACCCACGACGACTGCGGTGCAACAAATCGTTTACCACTGTCGGAACAAACAACTATTAGCCTGGTTGTTCCGTTAAATGAATCAATAACATTTTTCGCCTGTCTGTATTGTTCACTTTCAAGTGATGGGACTCTGATGTAAAGTCCGTTATTATTCGATTGTTCGTTTTTACTTGATTTAATATCCTTGTGACTAGGTTGCTCGTTTCTTGGTTGTGCTGATTTATAATTAGCAGAAATCGGCGGTACAGAGTCACATCGATATATGTTTTCGGCTATTATCTCAGGATCCCGCTCCTCACGAATTGACACTTTACCGTCAATTACGATAACAGCATCAAGCTGTATAAGTGCTGCATATGAGGCAAATGTTTTTGGAAACAGCATTACACTTATACTTCCGTACATATCTTCGGCTGTTAAAAACGCCATTTGTTGACCTGATTTTGTTGACTTTTGTTTTACATCTGTTATCTGTACAAGCAACCGAATTCGCTTTCCATCCTTGTATTCATTATTCTCATCATCATCAAGAATATCACAAATATTAACTGCACCAATATCAACAGCGCGCTGTTCATAATCAGCCATTGGATGTCCCGAAAGGTAAAGCCCGGTTACATCGCGTTCCATATTAAGCAATGTTTTTTCAGGGTACTCAGGCACATTGGGATACGAATATAAACTTTGCGTATCATATGAATCATCGGTCAGTCCGAAAAGTCCAATTTGACCGTCAACATTGTTACGCTGGCGAGCGCTTAGCTGTTCAAATATTTCATCAATCGAATCCATCATTTGATGACGATTTGCACCTAGTCCATCAAATGCCCCGCATTTAACAAGACTTTCTACTGCGCGACGGTTTAAATCTTGACCAAAAAGGCGGTCGCAAAAATCGTACAAATCCTTAAAGTTGCCGTTTCTATCACGTTCGGCAATCAGGCGATCTATTACCCCACCGCCAAGATTTTTGACAGCAAGCAATCCAAATCTGATTGCTTTGTTATATACGGCAAAACCTTTTTGTGATTCGTTAACATGGGGGGCAAAAACCGGTATTCCCATGCGATGACATTCTGCAATATTTTCAGATACTTTTGTCGCAGAGTCAAGAAACCCGGATAATAACGACGCCATATATTCTCTGCCGTAATGGCATTTTAGATACGCTGTGCGATATGCCACATAAGCATATGCCGCTGCGTGCGATTTGTTAAAAGCATAAGAAGCAAATGACGACATGTTGTCGAATATTTCGTTTGCCGCCTTTTCAGACACTCCACGTTTTACAGCTCCATCACATTCTCCGTCACCGTATATGAATGAATGTCGTTCACGCTCCATTACATCGTGCTTTTTCTTTGACATAGCACGGCGAACTATATCAGCTCGACCATATGAGTATCCAGCAAGCTCACGAAACACCTGCATAACCTGCTCCTGATAAACAAGGCAACCATGTGTTACCTTAAGAATAGGTTCAAGCTGAGGCGTGGTATAAGAAACATTGCCCGAATGACGGTTACTGATATATTTGGGTACGGATTCCATCGGACCTGGTCGATAAAGCGACAGAACTGCAATGATATCCTCTATACCGGTTGGCTTTAACTGAGTAAGAACTCGTTTCATTCCCGGGGATTCAAATTGAAAAACGCCATTTGTTTGCCCATCTGAAAACATTGCAAATGTCTTTTTATCATTAAGGGGTATGTTTTCAATGTCAAAATCAGGATCACGACGCCTTATCATTTTTACTGTATCGTCTATTACTGTCAGGTTGCGCAGTCCCAAAAAATCCATTTTGAGCAGTCCCAGTCGCTCAAGCGTTGTCATAGTAAACTGTGTTACAACTGCATCATCGTTTGTAGCAAGCGGAACATATTCATTAACAGGGTCACGCGTAATTACTACGCCTGCTGCATGGCGCGATGCATGACGTGGCATACCTTCAACCTTGCGTGACATATTAATAAGGTTGTGTATGGTGCTGTCATTGTCATACATTTGCTTAAGCTCAGCGGAGTCGTTAAGTGCTTTGTCAATAGTAGCATTAATGGTAAACGGAATTAGCTTTGCCACACGGTCAGCGGTCGCATAAGGTATAGCCATTGCACGGGCTACATCACGAATAGCCGCACGCGCTTTAAGCGTACCGAAAGTGACAATTTGTGCTACATGGTCTGCACCATATTTGCGAACAACATAATCAATTACTTCCTGTCGGCGAACATAACAAAAGTCAATATCAAAGTCAGGCATTGACACGCGTTCAGGGTTTAAAAAGCGTTCAAAAATCAAGTCATGCTTAATAGGGTCAATTCCAGTAATTCCAACACAGTAGGCGCATAAGCTGCCTGCACCCGATCCACGCCCCGGACCGACCGGTATGTCGTGTTTCTTGGCATAGTGTACAAAATCCTGAACTATAAGAAAATAATCAATATACCCCATACTGTTAATGACCGACAGCTCGTATTCGAGACGGTCGGTAATTAATTTATCCGGATTATCTCCGTAAATGCGATAAAGCCCATCATAGCACATATTTCGGAAATATTCGTAGTGATCTTGCTTACCGATGTCAAACAACGGCAACTTTGTATCGCCAAATGTAAAATCCACATTACAGCGGTCAGCAATTTTGCCAGTATTCTCTATCGCTTCGGGGTATGCGGAAAAAAGCTCTGCCATTTCCTGCGATGATTTAAGATAAAAGTTATCGGTTTCATAACCGAGAGGGTTGTCCTCGTCGATGGTGTGGTTAGTTTGTATGCACACTAACACTTTTTGCATCAAACTGTCAGTTTTTTCAATATAATGAACATCATTTGTAGCAACAAGCGGTATACCTGTCTCTCTTGCCAGTCGAACAAGTTGAGGCAAAACTCGTATCTGCTCATCAATACCGTGATTTTGTATTTCAATGTAAAAGTTTTCTTTGCCAAAAACACTCTCGTACCATTTTGCAGTATTGAGTGCTTGATTATAATCATTTGCCGACAAAGCACGCGGTATTTCACCAGCAAGGCAAGCCGACATTGCTATAAGCCCATCGTGATACTTTTCTAATAATTCATGGTCAACACGCGGTTTGTTATAAAACCCGTCTACAAACGATTTTGAGACCAGTTTTATAAGGTTTTGATATCCTTGTCTGTTTTTGCAAAGTAGTATCAAATGGTAATATTCGGCGTCAAATTCATGTACTTTGTCTGTATGTGAGCGTGCAGCTACATATACTTCACAGCCGATAATAGGCTTTATTCCCTCCGCTTTACACACTTCATAAAACTCTACTGCGCCATACATAACGCCGTGGTCAGTAATAGCTAACGCTTCCTGACCAAGCTCTTTAGCCGCACGAGCCAGCTTGCCGATACGGCAGGCGCCATCCAGCAAACTATATTCAGTATGAACATGAAGATGTACAAAGCTCATGCCGCAATCCCCTTCTCAAATCATTTTTGCTATTTCTACAAGACGGTTTAGTCGGTGATTTAATCCCGAACGGCTGCAACCAGATATACTGCAAAGTTGGCTCAACGAAGCGTCGGGATTATCCCTGCGCAAAAGCGCGGTATCACGCAGCTGTTCGGTTAATGTGTCTAATAAACCAGCTGCAATTATTTTTTCTATGGCATCGTTTTGGTCAACTGCTGCGTGAACCGTTTTTACAAAATTAGCATTTTCAAAATTGCTTATACGATTAACCTTGTTTCGCATATTTTTAACAACCTTGATTTCCATAACAGACAGCGACGCATTAACAGCACCCACAGTAGTCAGCATGTCCTCAATCGATTCACTGTTTTTATAGTAAACATAGTAAACGCCGTCACGCTCAGCCATTTTGGGATTTTCAATCAAACCCGATAAAAAACCGAACAAATACTGTGCCATCAAACGTGACGGGCACACAAACTCCATGCGATATTCTTTATTCGGGTCGGTTATGCTTCCGCAGGCCAAAAATATGCCACGCAACATAGCCGACACGCAGCAATCGTTTTTTAAAAATCTGTCAGAGGGCTTTTCGCCGTCCTTTAGTTGTGAAACAATAGCTTTACGGTCAGCTGCATTCTGGACGGTAACTTTATTAATACCACCGTCGGTTATAATATGTTCTGCTGTAATTTTCATGCGTTTTTTCATTATGTAGCACAAATGATCAGCGACATAGTCGTATTCTGTATAAAAGCTGATTTTATCAGCGTTAAGGCGGCGTGAAAACAAAAGCATACCCGCGCATTCAGCAAGCAGGCAGCATGATTTTTGCGATTTAATTTTACACAGCTCGGTTTTCACTTCCGACGAGAATGACATTTGAACATACCTCTTATTATTATTTAAAAAGCCCTTTCCAAATGGGAAAAGGGCTTTTTTATTTTGTAATATCGCGGTGGTTTATTCCGACATTATAACCGTTTTCGCGCAAGTGGTCATACATTTCACACGCAAATGTTACTGAACGATGTTGACCCCCTGTACAACCAAAGGCGATAATTAATTGACTTTTGCCCTCTTTAATATAAAGTGGAATAAGAAAATCCACCATATCAAATAATTTTTCACGCAACTGTTGTGCTTCGGGTGAAGATAAAACAAAATCTCGAACTTCTTTATCAAGACCGGTTTTTTGCTTCAGTTCCGGAATGTAAAACGGATTTGGCAAGCACTTAACATCTAAAAGAATGTCAGCAAAACTAACACCGCCGTGCTTTGCACCAAAAGACATACATAAAATTGACATACTGTCTTTTTTGTCATCAAGAAACATGTCACGTATGCGTTCACGAAGCTGAATAGCCGATGTATAACTGGAATCGACCACATAATCAGCAATGTCGCGTAGTTTTCCTACCATTTCTCGTTCACGCTTAATTGCGTTTGGCAAAACGCCGCCCGTTTCATCAATAAGCGGATGTTTGCGACGTGTTTCTTTAAACCTGCGTTCAATAATGCTGTCCTCAGCTTCAAGATAAAGAAATTTAAACGGCACAGACTCGTCGCGAAGCGTTGTTATTGATTTTATAAGATCATCGTACATATCGCCGCTGCGAATATCGGTGACTATGGCGATTCGTTCATGCTTATTTTGCGAATCCATAAGCAAATTGATAAATGTGGGCAATAAAAATGCAGGCACGTTATCAACGCAGTAGAAGCCAATATCTTCCATAGCGTTTATAACCTGCGATTTTCCGGAACCGGACATTCCCGTTACTATTATCAAATTCATGCTATTTCAGTCCCCTGTTATTTTTCACCTATAACTCTAATCTCGCATTCAAGCCGTATGCTTTTTGCAAGAAATACTTCATTTTGAATATGCTCCACCAGACGCATTACATCAAAGCAGGTAGCTCCGCCCTTATTGATTACAAATCCAGCGTGTTTCTCGCTAACCTGTGCTCCGCCTACACTGTACCCTTTCAGTCCGCAACCGTCAATTAGCGCTGATGCGTATCCACCGACCGGGCGCTTAAATGTGCTGCCAGCAGAAGGATATTCAAGTGGTTGTTTATCTTTACGGCGTGTCATATAATCATCCATTTTGGCACGGATTTCAGCCTGATCACCCGGTTGCAGACGAACAGTAGCGCTGACAATTACACAGCCGTTATCATTAAAAACGCTGTGGCGGTAGCTAAGATCTGCTTCCTCGGCAGACATGGTTTCCAGTTTTCCATCCGGTGTAATGTACTCACATTCGGTAAGAATATCTTTTATCTCGCCGCCATAAGCACCGGCATTCATAAAGACAGCACCGCCGACAGAACCGGGTATTCCCCACGCAAATTCTGCACCTGTAAGCGAATTTTTATAAGCTAAATCGCAAAGCCGCGACAATTTTACACCTGCGCCGGATTTTATCTCCAGCGCATTTTTCATTTCAATTTCGTTAAGGCAATCAGCTGTTGAAATAACAACTCCTCGTATTCCTTTGTCAGATACAAGAACGTTTGAACCGTTGCCAATGACAAAATAATATATTTTGTCTCGATTGCAGGCGGCAATAATCTGTGCCAATCCTTCAACGGTAGTTGGTGTAACAAACAGGTCGGCGTTACCGCCGATGCGAAATGTAGTATGCAGACTCATCGGCTCATTTAAAGTGTACTGACAGCCGAACTTTTCTGCAGTTTTAATAATGTTGCTATAATCAGTAATCAAATCACAGCGTTCCTTTGCAGTTATATTATTTCAGATTGCCAAGCAATGCAGCGCCGATAAGACCAGCATCTCCGCCGAGTTCTGCAACAACTACTTTAGTGAAGTTGTTTTTATCGGTACCGTAGGTTTCGGCCTCTACATATTTACGCAGAGGTTCGAGAAGATAATCCTTTTCATTGGAAATTCCACCACCGATGCAAAGCACTTCGGGGCGAATAATGTTAATGATATTTACCACGCCGCATGCAATATAGTAAATATAACGGTCAACAACCTTAGCACCGTATTCGTCGCCCATACGCATTGCATCCCAAGCTGTGCGGCCGCTTACCTCGTTTATATCGCCGTCAACAAGCTCCCACATTTTTGAATCCTTATGCTCTTCCATAGCACGTTTTGTCTGTCTGATGCAAGCGGTAGCAGATGCATAAGCTTCCCAACATCCTTTTCTGCCGCAGCCGCATAGTTCACCATCAATATTAATTACGATGTGTCCAAGCTCGCCGCCTGCGCAGTTAAGTCCGTTAAGCATTTTGCCATCCATGATTACGCCGCCGCCAACACCCGTGCCAAGTGTTATTGCAACAAAGCTTGATGTGCCTTTTCCGGCGCCAGCAAGCATTTCGCCGTAAGCTGCTGCATTTGCATCATTTTCAATATAGCAATCTAAGCCCAGTCTATCTTTCATCATTTTTGCAAGTTCAAGATTATCAAATCCGAGGTTGCATGAATACTCAACGGTTCCCTTGTACTTATTAACCAGACCTGGGGAACCTACTCCAACCCACTCAATGTCGCTCATATTAAGTCCTGCTTCCTCAACAGAACGCTTTGCTACGAGAGCCATATCATCAACAATTTCTACAGACGGTCTTGGTAAATTTGTTTTTACCTTTGCCTTTGCAATAATATTGTAATTTTCATCTACAACTCCTGCGACAATGTTTGTGCCGCCCAGGTCAATTCCTATATAAAACATTTGTTATTCCTCCGAATTTTTTAATATATTGAAAGATCGTCTTGAACATTTTCATCATCTGCGCCGTCATCCATTCCCAGACGTTTAAGCAACTCTTTGGCGGCGTTGTATCCCATTTTCTTTTGGCGGTTATTCATAGCCGCTACTTCAAGTATAATAGCCAAATTTCGACCGGGGCGAACAGGTACTGTAACCTGTGGGACCCTGATACCTAGAATGTCCGCTTCTTCGCTTTCAAGTCCCATTCTATCGTAAACTTTTTCTTGATCCCATACTTCAAGCTTTATAACCATATCAATTTTTTCTGACTGTTTTACCGCGCCCATACCAAAAATGCGGCGAGCATTAATAATACCTATGCCGCGAAGCTCAATAAAATGGCGAATATTTTCAGGCGGTGTACCTACAAGCGTTTTATCTGATACTCGTCTGATTTCAACTGCATCATCAGCAATAAGACGGTGACCGCGTTTTATAAGCTCAATGGCAGTTTCGCTCTTACCAACTCCGCTTTCACCCAAAATCAGCATACCTTCACCGTAAACTTCAACAAGAACACCGTGGCGAGTAATTCGAGGTGCAAGCTCAACACTAAGGAAAGCAATAAGCGATGCCATAAAAGCGGAAGTCCCCTGTTTAGTACGAAGAAGCGGGATACTGTGTTTTTGAGCAACCTTAATTGTATGATCTGTAATATCCAATCCACGGGTAACAATTACCGCAGGCGGTTTATTCTCAAAAAATCGCTCCATACGAGTTTCAGCGTCAATAAATGTTTTTAAAAAGCTATCCTCATTTTTGCCAATAATCTGTATTCTATCGCTATCAAAATAGTCGTAAAATCCCCCAAGCTGAAGTCCGGGACGGTTTAAGTCGGCAGTACTAATCATAATATCGTCGATGTTTTCCGGTACATAAACTTCCTCAAGAGAAAACTCTTTTATTATTCGCTTTAGCGAGACAGAAAAATTTTGGTTCATATTCTACACCTCAGCATACAAATCCTCCACATATTAATGGGCATAATATTATTTGTATTATACTACATATCACGCAAAAAGTAAAACATTTTTACAAATATACTTGCACATTTAAATATCCTTAGTTTGACAAATACAATTTTGTGAAATATAATTTTAAATAACTAACAAATTAGTTCGGAGTGTTAAAATTGAAACTAAAAATCGGTCTTTTAAATGACTCCTTTCCTCCCATGATCGACGGCGTTGCCGCAGCTACAAAAGCATATGCCGAAGCAATTCATAAATATCACGGTGAATCGGTTGTTATTGTCCCGAAATACCCAAATGTCAAAGACAATTATGACTTCAAAGTATATCGTTACCACTCTGTGCCCAGCGATAAGGCCATTGGTTATAGAGCTGGAAATCCCTTTTCGCCCAAAATTGTTAACGAATTGCGCAATGAAAAAATGGACTTGCTTCATGTGCACTGCCCATTTGCGTCTGCAGTAATGGCACGCGTAATTTGCTCCTCTAAAGCCAGCCGAGTGCCTATAGTTTTCACTTATCACACCAAGTTTAACACTGATATAAAAACGCGAGTAAAAATAAAACACATACAAAAAATTGCGCACAGATTTGTATTAAACAATATTAATCATATGGATGAAGTATGGGTTGTATCCGAAAACGCTGCTGAGGATTTAAAAGAGTTCGGGTACAAGGGCAAATACCGTGTTATGAGAAATGGTACGGATTTCAAAAAAGGTAAAGCTCCCCAGTCTGAAATTGATGAAATTGATCGTATTTATAGAATCGAACCGTGCGAACTAGTTTTCATGTTTGTCGGTCGTATGATGTGGTATAAAAATTTAAAAATTATTATTGATGCACTTAAAATTTTAAAAGATAGCGGCGTTAGATTCCGTATGTTTTTTATTGGAGACGGAAGGGACAGGCCGGCAATTGAAAAATATGCAGAACATCAAGGTTTAAAGGGATATGCTGAATTTACAGGCGCAATATGTGACAGGGAAAAACTAAGAGCATATTACAGCCGTGCAGATTTATTCTTATTCCCCTCCACCTACGACACATGCGGTTTGGTTGTAATGGAGGCTGCAGCGTGCAATTGCCCCAGTGTACTGGTACGAGGAAGCTGTGCTGCAGAAGTGGTTGACGATAATATATCAGGATTCTTATGCGAAGAAAATGCTGCATCATGTGCAGAAACAATTAAGAGTGCTATTAGCGACCTTACTAAACTAAAAGAGGTTGGAGTAAATGCCTCAAATACGGTTTATTATCCGTGGGAAGATGCAATCGAAACAGCTTATAACCTCTATGAAGAAATTGTGAGACGTTTTCGTCACACTAATAAAAATGCACACAAAAAATTCCCACATACTACAATAAAGAAAATAAAAAAATATATATCAAGAAACAAAGTAAATGATAATGACCTAAGTTTTGAGTAAATAATTTTGTTTTCTTCAGAAAAAAATTTAAATTGCTAAAAGGGATTTTACTATCTTGTTTTTATATGCAATAGATTTTGGGTTATTAACCAAATCAATGCACATTGGCAAATTGTAAAGCACTATGTTTGCAAGACACTATAATAATTAAAAAGCGCTTATCTTAAAAAAGATAAGCGCTTTTTTTAATTTATTAATTTACAGCGTTGCGTATTTGACAATGTTTTTTACTTAAACATTCAGTCAATATCAAATAGAAATTATCAAGTTTAGTTGTTTTCTTTATCCATTTACAAAATCATCAGTTTATTACAGATGTGTTTTTTTGTTAAATGTGTTTTTTTAATCGAAATTTTTTAACTCAATAAGTTCGTTGAGCGCTCCCAAAAGTCCTCTGTTATTTTCGTCTGAACAAACCCAGAATATGCAATTTCTATTATTGTTGACCAAACCCCATATAGTTTCCTTAACTGAATAAGAAGTTTGTGCATGCATGAGCACATCAAAAATCATGCTATGTGCATTTTCATTGCGGCAAACAAGTTCTTTTTCGCTCTCTAGTTCAATGCTGATGTTTGATGCTACGCTGATATTTTCAAGTTTAACAATAGCTGTATTAGTAGCATCATCAAATTCAACCGGACATGTGACATCAGAGCCGTCGATCAATACTTTAACAGTCATATCCTTGGTAAATGCGCGGAAATTAACTGTCCAGTTTCTCTTTTGAGGTATGAGCGAAGTGTCACCTTTTGCTGCGGCAATTGTAAACAGCGCTTTATCGCCCCAATTAAGAGTCAACTCTGTTGTGCAATATTCTCCGTTATTGTAGTTGTTGTAATCTCCCGAATCTTCGTACATGCTGAAGCTGTTGCTTGCGCCCGGGAATACATAAATACTAATATCCTCTTTATTGCCAAGCTTATTATCGCCGGTAAAGTTTTGGGTCGGAACTATTGCACCCTCACGAGCAAATACAGGCATCTGCTCTAATGAACGGTAAACTGTAGTTGTTCTGCCGCCTTTATAAACCAGGCCGTTGAAAACATCAAACCATTTTCCTTCCGGGAACCAAACATTTGTTTTACCACGCAAGGATTGTGAATCGCATTTTTCGGTAATTGGGCTTACAATAAGCTCACTACCAAACCAATACTGATTTTTTTGTGCATATGCTTCGGTTTCTTCGGGATGTGAATAATACATCGGCAAAATCATAGGAACTAAATCCTTGTGATTGCGATAGTTCATAGTGTAAAGATATGGGAAAAGTCTGTGGCGCAATCTGAGCCAATCTGATGCAATAGCACATGCTGTCGGATTAAGATTCCATGGTTCTTTACCTGTAAAGTTATTATCTGTAGAGTGCAAGCGGTTAATAGGTGAAAATACACCAAGTTGCATCCAACGTACAACCAATTCATCGTTTCTGTATCCTTGCATATGTCCGCCAATATCGTTACTCCATCTACCGTAACCTGCATTAGCAGCGGTTGAGGTAAAATACGGTTGGAATTCAAGCGAATTCCATGATGTTACGGTATCACCGGAGAAGCCTATTGAATATCTGTGTGAACCTAATCCGCAATAGCGAGAGAAGAACATCGGTCTTTTGCCGTTGCGATTAATGTCGATAATATGTAAATGATTGAGTAACCAAAGTGGATTTATTGTTTCCAGTTCATTCTTTTCATGTTTTTCATCATGAATCCACCAGTAGTTTGTTCCCTGCTGCCAGTCCATCCACCAGAAATCGACTCCGTCTTCTTCATACGGATGATGAAGAATATCGAAGTATTTCTCCATAAAATCAGGGTTGAGAATGTCCAGCTTTACTCTCTCTTTTGTAGCCGGGTCAATACCGCAAGCCTCAGCCATTTCTTTGTACATCGCCTCATGGCTACCTACGCCCTGTGCAGGATGTAAGTTAAGTGCAGTTTTAAGATCATGATCTCTAAAAAATTTCAAAAATGCCTTGTAATCAGGGAAAAACTCCTCATTCCATGTAAATCCTGTCCAGCCATCAGTGAATTCTCTTCCACCAATTCGATGTTCCTCAGGAATATTAACAATGTGCCAATCCATATCGACAATTGCAACGGAAAAAGGTATATTTTCTTTTTCAAAACGCTCAATAAGGTCGCAATACTCTTTTTGTGTGTATTTGTGATATCTGCTCCACCAGTTGCCAAGAGCATATGCAGGAAGCAGTGAAGGTGCACCTGTTAATCGGTAAAAGTCTTTTATGCAATCCAGGTAATCATGTCCGTAGCCGAAAAAGTAAATGTCAATCTGACCTTTTTCTCTGTTCGCAAACCAACCTTCATCTGTAAAAACAACCTTATCGGAATCGTCTACAACAGCATAACCGTCTTTTGAACAAAGGCTACTCTCAAGCTTTGTGCTACCGTCCACCCCATCAAGAGTGCTGACAGTACCATCAAGCGTTTTGATTTTATCACCATAGTGCCAAACACTGTTAGGTGAATTTTTCAGTTTAATAGAAAGTGTTTCAGCTGAAAAATCACAATTTTCACGATATTTTAAAACAAGATGGTCAGTTTCTATAGTAACTTCCCCGTTTTCTATAACACAGGAAAAATGATTTTTATCAAAATTTCTATATAGAACAGTTTGAGTAGCTCTATTCTCAAATACACCATTTTCGTCATATTCCATACGAATAAGTCTAGAGGTTAATACAGTAAATCTGTACTTTTCCCCGGTAACCATGTTTTCAGCTAATGCCATTCCGTTGTTGTCCCACATAAAGCGAGGGCGTTTATTCATGTTACTTCACCTCTGTATTAATAAAAAAATGTAATAATTTACACAAACTAATTATACATAAAATATTAGTATTGTAAAGCAATTATTTGAATTTTTTATTATAAAATTAGTGTTTTTAAGAAATAATAAAATATTTTATAATTATACTTTAAAAATATCAAATATTTTTGATTTATAAATATTGCAATTATAGCAAAATTACCTGCACTAAAAAAACCGATGCATTTTCATGCATCGGTTTTTTTTACTGCTAGACAAAAGGATTAGCAGCAGCAGTCGTTGTTGTTGTTGCAGCCGCATCTATCGCCTGCAGTACCTGTTCCGCAGCCATTACCGCAGCAGAAGAGGAATACCAGAATAAGGATAATTATCCAGCAGCAGCTACCGCCACCAAAAATACCGTTATTGCACATAATCGTTCTATCCTCCTTTCGTCTGTACGGTGATAAGCCGTACCAACCTTCAACATCATACTATGCTATTTACAAATATTGGTTACAAACACGTTACTGTGTAGAATAAAAATTAACCATACAGACTAAAATATAGTAAAATGCAAAAAAAGAAAGGAAAACATATGTATAAATTTAACGGATTTACGGGTAAAGCAAACACTGCGCTCAATCTTGCGGTTGAATCCGCACAGGCACTTGGCCACACTTATATCGGCAGCGAGCATTTGCTTATCGGAATACTACGCGAAGGCAGCGGCACCGGCGCAAATATATTAAGAGAAAAAGGCGTTTCGGCAAGCGACATTGAGCAAATTCTTGAAGCTACAGTCGGTAAAGGTGGCAGAACGCTTCTTACCCCTGAACGGTTTACGCCGAGGGCAAAAAGAATAATTGAAATAGCTCTGACTGCCGCACGCCAAATGGGCAACACTTTTGTCGGAACTGAGCATTTACTGATTAGCATACTTGAGGAAAATGAAAATTACGCAGTTAAATTTCTTACAGAAATGGGAATTGATACTGCACGATTATTACTGGATTTAGAGCGTGCGGCAGGATCGCAGGCCCCGTCATCAAAACAGTCCGAAGCAAATAAGGAAAAAAGCCATACCCCCGCAATTGACCAATTCGGGCGCGACCTAACCGCAGAAGCTAAGGCCGGCAGACTTGACCCTGTTATAGGCAGAAATAAGGAAATTGACCGACTGATTCAAATCCTAACCCGCCGCACAAAAAATAATCCGTGTCTTATTGGCGAGCCGGGTGTGGGTAAAACTGCTATTGCAGAGGGTCTTGCACTAAAAATTGCCGACGAAGAGGTCCCTGAGATTTTAAGGGACAAGCGCATTATATCAATTGATTTAACGGGTATGGTTGCAGGAACTAAATACCGTGGCGATTTTGAAGACAGGATTAAAAACACAGTAAACGAGGTTAAAAAAGCGGGTAACATCATCTTGTTTATAGACGAACTGCACACAATCGTTGGTGCTGGTTCTGCTGAAGGTTCTACTGACGCCGCCAATATGCTTAAACCTGCACTTTCGCGCGGCGAAATACAGGTTATCGGTGCAACTACACTTGACGAGTATCGTAAATTTATTGAAAAAGATGCTGCACTTGAACGCAGATTTCAGCCGCTGTCTGTCGGCGAACCCGACAATGAAGCTACTATTGCGGTACTGAAAGGACTTCGCGACCGATACGAAGCACACCACAAGGTCAGAATTTCAGATGAAGCAATAAAGGCAGCTGTTGACCTTTCAACCAGATACATTACTGATAGGTTTTTACCGGATAAAGCAATAGATCTAATTGATGAGGCTGCATCGCGCGTTAGATTGCGATCTATGACTGCGCCCGTTGACCTAAAAGCATTGGAAGACGAGCTTAAGCATATTTCAGATGAAAAAACATCTGCAATAAATGCACAAAACTTTGAAGAGGCGGCACGACTACGCGATAAGGAAAACGAAAAGCGTGCAGAATTGACTGAGTTAAAAAGCTCATGGCATGAACACAGCGAGCATCGGTCAGGACAGGTCACACAGCAGGACATTGCAGACATTGTTTCAAGCTGGACCGGAGTTCCGGTAACTCAACTTACCGAAGAGGAAAGCTCCCGCTTGCTGAGATTGGAAAGCGTGCTGCACGAGCGAGTTATAGGTCAAGATGAGGCGGTATCGGCAGTATCAAAAGCAATTCGGCGCGGAAGGGTCGGAATTAAGGATCCAAAACGCCCTGTCGGTTCATTTATATTTCTTGGCCCTACCGGTGTGGGCAAAACAGAGCTTTGCAGGGCATTGGCAGAAGTAATGTTCGGCACTGAAAATGCAATGATAAAACTTGATATGTCCGAATACATGGAAAAGCATACAGTTTCAAAGCTAATTGGTTCTCCTCCCGGATATGTAGGCTATGAAGAATCAGGTCAGTTAACCGAAAAAATTCGCCGCAAGCCATATTCGGTAATTCTTTTCGATGAAATTGAAAAAGCACATCCCGATATATTCAATATGCTTCTGCAAATACTTGAAGACGGTGTTTTAACTGATTCACACGGACGCAAGGTCAACTTTAGAAACGCCGTAATTATCATGACCTCCAACATTGGAGCTCGCAATATTACCGATATGCGCTCATTTGGTTTTGGTGAGAGCGGTGGTGACTCCGAGGGTTCAATTAAATCAGCTGTTATGAATGAGCTTAAACGTACATTCAGCCCTGAATTTTTAAATCGAGTAGATGATATTATAGTATTTAAAAAGCTCAGCCAGGATGATATTAGAACAATTGCAAGGCATATGCTTGATACACTTACTTCTAGGATAGAACAAAACGGCATAAAAATAGACTTTGATGATAGTGCAGTTAATGCAGTTGCAAAGGCAGGATTTGACGCTGTTTTTGGTGCAAGACCTCTGCGACGTGCTATTCAAAGTCATATTGAGGACACACTTAGTGAAGAAATACTGAAAGGTAATATTAAGCCGGGTGACTGCCTAGCATGCTTAGAAAAAGACGGAAAAATATTGTTTGAAAAACTAAATTCTTGACCGTAATAAATTTAAAACTCACGAAACAGCATCTTTTGCCGCTTCGTGAGTTTTTTTAATTTATATAAGGGTCTATATTATACATCGCCGATGACAAAGTCTTCAACAACATCGAAAATGTGTGTTGGCGACAGCTCTAACCTATTACAACTGTCTACAAATTGTTGTACCTTTTCCCTATTAGTAGAAAGGTCGTTCACCGTGATATTACCACACCTAATTCCATACGAAAAATAACTTTCACCATCAACTGAAACTTCGCAATCTACAATAAAATACAATTCAAGCCCTCCTAAGATAAATATCAAAGTGCTTTTAATTATATTGCATAAAAGATTTAAACTCAATACAACTTTAGTTGTAATTTATATAGATAAAACGCTAATTTTCCCATCATCCATAACAGCCTTAGCCTTGGTGATCGTATCATTACAATGTTCTACAAGCATAGAAGCGATCTTATCCTCAACATCTTTACGAACGAGACGACGTAAATCACGCGCACCGCGAACAGATGCAGTATGTGCGCGCTTTGCAAGATCAACGCATACATCACTGTCGTATGTGAAGTCAATCCCCTTTTCAGCCAAGACAGGTTTTAGTTCATCCAGCATTAATGCGGCAATTTTCTCATAATCAGACACTGAGAGCTGATTAAAGACTATAATTTCATCAATTCGGCCTAAAAATTCTGGGCGCAGGAAATCCTCAAGCGCCTTCATAACCTTTTCCTTGGTCAAATCCAAGCTTGACTTTGCAAAACCGAGCGAACCGCCCTTTTTTTCACTGCCTGCATTTGAGGTCATGACTATAATGGTATTTTCAAAATTGACTGTGCGACCCTGTGCGTCGGTAATTCTGCCCTCGTCAAGCACCTGCAAAAGTACATTAAGTACATCAGGATGTGCCTTTTCAATTTCATCAAAAAGAATGACCGAATATGGCTTGCGTCGAATTTTTTCGGTCAACTGACCTGCTTCATCATAGCCAACATATCCGGGAGGTGCACCTATAAGTCGTGAAACTGAATGCTTCTCCATGTATTCTGACATATCAAGTCGGATAAGCGATTCGGGTGTATCAAAAAGCTCATTTGCAAGAGCACGTACCAGCTCGGTTTTACCCACTCCCGTGGGTCCTACAAATATGAATGATGCAGGTCTGCGTCGGGGACTTATTTGTACTCTTGAACGGCGCACAGCTGCTGCAATTTCGGTTATGGCTGTATCCTGTCCAATAATCTTGGATTTAAGCGCATTCTCCAATGCAGACAGCTTTTGCAGGCCGGACTCTTTTACCTTTGCTGCCGGTATTCCTGTCCAAAGTTCAATTACTCCGGCAAGGTCGTCATCAGTTACAAAATTGTCTACTGCCTGAGGTTCCAGAGTTGCCTTTTCATCATTTAGCTTGGCAATTTCAGCACGTACATTCGCAAGTGCTTCGTAATCAATATTTTCAACATCTGCTGCCAGTGTGTTTTCCTGCTCTGTCAAAGCATCCAGCTTTTTCTGAGTTTTCAGCAAGCTGTCAGCCGCCTTATTTCTAAGGGATGCGGCCGCACAAGCCTCATCAAGCAAATCTATTGCCTTATCCGGCAAAAATCGTTCGTTGATGTAACGTTCGGATAATACAACTGCGTTTGTAACAATAGCATCAGAAAGAGTTACGGAGTGATATAGCTCGTAGTAATCCTTTACACCCTTAAGCACATTTATAGTATCAGCAACCGATGGTTCCTCAACGGTTACGGGTTGGAAACGGCGTTCCAGCGCCGCATCTTTTTCTATATACTTACGGTACTCTTTGAATGTAGTTGCGCCGATAACCTGAATTTCTCCGCGAGAAAGTGCAGGCTTCAGCATATTGGCGGCATTCATAGTACCCTCGCTGTCACCGGTGCTGACCATATTATGCACTTCGTCTATGAAAAGAATAATATTTCCTGCAGCCTTAACTTCGTCTATAAGACCCTTTACACGCGCCTCAAACTGTCCTCTAAACTGAGTTCCTGCAACAAGTGCTGTAAGGTCCAAAAGCTGTATTTCCTTGTCACAAAGGCGCGCAGGGACATTCCCTGACACAATGCGCAAGGCAAGCCCTTCTGCTATAGCAGTTTTACCTACACCTGGTTCTCCTATAAGACAAGGATTGTTTTTAGTACGACGAGACAAAATTTGTATTACTCGCTCAAGTTCGCGATCTCTGCCAATTATACGGTCAATCTCGCCTGCAGCCGCACGCGAATTAAGATTGGTGCAATACGCACCTATCATTTTACGCTTTTTCTTTTCTTTCTTTTCCTTTTTTGCATCCTTTGCGTCAGCCTTTTCCCCATTTGCCTGCTGTCCGCCAAAAACGTTATTAAGAAACGGAAATGGCATAGCTCCGCCAGGCTCAAAAGGCTCGCTGTCGCCATCTTCTGCGTCTTCCGGATTCATAAGCTCATTCATATTACTCATGAGCTCATTTGTCATATTGTCAATGTCTTCCTCAGACATATTCATACCAGACATTATGCCATCAAAAGGATTTATGCCCATTTCGCGGGCGCACTGAATACACAGCCATTCGCTGCTTTGTTTATCGCCCTCCTTGCGCATAACTTTTATTATGGCAGGACGCTTTTTACATTTAGAACAAACTTGATACATAGAATAAGTCACCATTTCTCCGCATGGTTTATATTTTGAATTTGCTTCATGCGGAAAGCAAGAAAAATTACTTCTCTTTTTTGAAATATATATTAAGATAGCTTAAAAAAGAGAAGAAAACAAAAGCTATTGCTACTGACGAAATAAATGTAATGACAATTTCGGGTATGCATTTGAAATAGTCGCCGACTATAATTACTATCATAATAGCATAAAGAACCACAGTTGCAAGCTTACCCCACCAGCGTGCATAAGGAGTTTCGATATTTTTATCCTGCATCACAATCATTGTACCTACAAGCATAAGAAATTCCTTAACGACAATAATGACAATCAGCGGAATCAGTGCCTTATGCGTTGTAGCAAGACAAAATACCACCGATGCCTGTGTCAACTTGTCGGCAATTGGGTCAAGCACCTTTCCCACATCAGAGATCATATTAAATCTGCGTGCTATGAAGCCGTCTAAAACATCAGTGAGTCCGGAAATAAGCACAAGCACGGCAACAATTATAAGTTTGTATTTTACCAAATCATTAAAATAAACCCATACTATAAATGGAATTAAGCAAATTCTAAATATAGACAAAATGTTTGGTATTGTAAATACAGATTTCATATATTATATCTCCTTTATTTTAACAGAGGATTAAACAAATTTATAATTTTAAACACATACGTTTCTTCAATTATTTGCACCGTTATTCCAAAAATGCCGTTTTTACTGACAAAAACAGAAAAACCGACTATCCATGTAATAATTATTGCATATATTAGCCCCTTTGGAATTCCGAGCAGGCCGCCAAAAAAGCTATTCATGCTGCCAAGATATTTTCCCGAAACCAACTTATTAAGAACACGTGAGATTATTTTTACCCCAAACATACCGATAATAAACAAAATTATCATTGAAATGACCTGAATAAGTCCGGTTACAACAGGCTTAGCTACAGTATCGGTGATTACCGATGCCGCTGAACTAACACCCAACCGTATTTCTTCTGTTTTATCTTGGCTTTGCAAATTATCAATCAAGCCTCGCGATTGCGCCATTTGAATTACGAATTTAGGCATTGAATCTATTGCGCCGTCAATAACTTGCGAAGCAGTCTGTCCTTGAGAATCAACACCAATGGAATCCTCTATACCCGAAACGATGCGTGGCCGAACAATACTACCGTACGCAAAATCAGATACAATCCACGAAAAGACAACTGAAAGTATAAGAACTGCAAAGCACCCAAAAAATCCGATAAGAGATTGCATAAATCCGCGCTTTGAAGATCTTACAATAACGAGTGCAACTACTGACAAAATCAGTATATCTAAAACTATTGCCGCTATGTTCATTTTTTAGTCGCCTCCCCGTATTTATAGTAATCCATTTGCATATCCGATACTACTACGGCGCCGCCACGATAGGAGGCAATGCGCGTTCCCTCATACCCTATATCGCTTCGGCTTACTTCATTGCCGGTTTTGTCATACATGATGAGCATATGGTTATTTATTACGGCTATTCCGTCATCTGCAATACATGCATAATCGACGTTACCGTTTATTGTAACAGATAATTTTTCTGCAAGAGATTTATTTAACATTGTAATACGAGTTTGCTGAATATTGTTTGACGGATTATCCATAATAGTAATTTTGTTATTTGACTGGAAATTAACACTCTTTAAATAGTCGATTGTTTTATCAACACGGTCGCCACCGCCAAATTTAAAGCTGCTTACTGTATTGGTACCGACGGCAATAACGCGATTGCCGACCGTTTCAAGTGTTACAATGGGTACACCTTCAAACTCTATTTGTCCGGTTTGCGTAATGCTGGTGCCAGAAATATCGAGCAAATAAACAACGGATTTAAAATTACCCGATTCTGATGTTACAGCCGAAACTGCCGCACTTTTGCCGTTTCTGCTTAGTGCAACTGCAGTAAGTCGTGCGGTAGATGACCACGCCAAAAATTTGCTGAAGGTTTTATCAGATACAACAAGCTGCGACGCCGATTTTTCGCCCTTAGTGATGATTCCCACTTTCCCGCAATCAGACAGCGTTGCCGTTGTTATCTTTTGCGCAAGTGTTTTATTAGCAATGTTTGTATTAAGTGTGTCAATTCTGAGCTTCATTCCACCGCGATCATATACCAAGGTGCGCGAGTCGGAAACATACATTTGCGGATTTGAGTATCCATGCTGTATGTTCTGAATAAGCTTGCCTGAGCTGTTATAAGCACAAACTCGCGTATCGGTCAAAACAAAAGCAGTATTATTTCGTGTCTGCAAACTAAGTGTATTCACACCGCTTATTTTTACCGGCATACCATCGCCGCTGCCCCATGATGTAAAATTGTTTTGCATAAGCTCGATAAGGCTTGCGGGTGTTACTAACGATGCAATAAGTATTGCAAATGAAACTGCAAGTATGACTGCAGTAGAAATAAGCGTTTTTTTGCGCTGTTTTAAACGTTCAAGCTTTCCACCGATAATAAGCTGCAAATTTTGATGTTTGCTCGGGGACGAGCTTCTTTTTATTGACCTAGTCGCGCCTGGATTTCGCCTAACATCCTCTTCGTTTTTAATCCTTCGTGAACCGATAGGAATATCTTTGTGTTTTGGTGCAATGTCAATGTTTTTTTCGTGAATGACACTGCTTTTTTTAGGGGACATCGGAATATCGTCGATATCGAATCCAACATCGCGAGCATGCATTTCTGCGCTATTCTGAGGATTTTTTTGTGGACTTTTTACGGTTCGGCGTTTATCATCAGGCTTTGCTGCCTTTATTTTCTGGACTTTTTTGCGCTGATATTCCAATGAAGTCACCTCCGTTATCGTAATAGACTTTATTAAGATACAAACCGTGTGCTGCAGCAGTTTTTCCTGCACGCTTTCGGTCGCATAAATTAATTATATCAGGTATTTCATCAGCAAAAATCTTTCCTTCGGCAACGGAAAGCAGCGTACCAACCATAATGCGCACCATGTTATATAAAAAGCCATCGGCTGTTACGGAAAAAATTACGGTATCTCCCTGCCGTGTAACCGAAGCATCGCTAACAGTCCTGACCGTGTCCTTTACGGACGAGCCGGATGAGCAGAAACCTGAAAAATCATGTGTGCCAACATAATGCTTTGCTGCTGTATTAAGTAGCTGTACATCAACCGCTTTATTTGTATGTAACGCATAACCGTTATAAAACGGATTTCGATGCGGAAAGTCGTAAATTTTATAAATATAATTCTTTCCTATACAACTGTAACGCGCATGAAAGTCGTCATTTACAGTTTGACAGCCGTAAACGGCAATATCATCGGGCAAATGAGCATTTAGCGCGCGTACAAATTTATCATCGGTAATGTTTTTTTCAAGATCAAGGTGACAGCAAAACATATTAGCGTGAACGCCCGAGTCGGTGCGACTGCATCCGGTAATATCAGGGCGTGTGCCGAGCACAAGCTCGGCCGCATTCTGTAAAACCCACTGAACAGTAACGGCATTATTCTGTACCTGCCAACCGTGGTATGCTGTACCATCATAGCGTAATGTAAGCATTACCCGTCTCAAAAAAACACCTCCAAAATATCAGATTATCGGAAAAATTCGAAGCAGTATTATTACAGCCAAAAAGATTACTGTAGCAAATGATAAAAATAAATCTCTCATTTGCAAATGAAGCTGCTTCATTTTTGTTCTGCCGTTTCCGCCGTTGTAGCAACGGCATTCCATCGCTATGGCAAGATCATATGCGCGGCGCACCGATGAAAACAGCAGCGGTATCATAATTGGAAGCAGTGCCTTTACTCGTTTAATCAGTCCGCCCGAATCCATGTCTGCTCCTCTGGCCTTTTGTGCCGACATGATTTTATCGGTTTCTTCAATCAGTGTGGGAATGAAACGCAGCGCAATTGACATCATCATTGCAAAAACATGAACTGCGTTGCCGAGACCGATTAGTTTTAGCGGTGAAAGCAGGCGCTCTATCGCATCGGTTAGTTCAGTGGGCGAAGTGGTATAGGTCAGCGCAGAGCTGATTATAAGCATTAAAATTATACGAATTGCTATGAAAACTGCACGTTCAATACCCTCGGGATAAATTGATATGAATTTCCATTTAAATAGTGGCTCGCCATTACCCGAAATATAAAATACATTAAGCACAGCCGTTAGCAAAAGCACTACCCAAATTGCCTTAAGCGTTTTAAAATACATTTTTATCGGTATGCGAGTTAAAACCATGATTATCAAGCTAAACAGCGCACACACGCCAATAGAAACAAAACCATCTGCTACAAAAAGTATTACAATTGTTGCAATAGTGAGCAAAATTTTTATTCGTGGATCGGCTCGGTGAATTACCGATTTTGCAGGAAAATACTGACCGATGGTGATGTTACTAAGCATTGTTCGCACCACCTTTTATAAGCCGTAAAATAGCCTTTCGGGCATCTTCAACGGTTAAAATTCCGTCCGGCAAATCAGCACCGCGTGCGCGAAGTCCGGATATAATTTGCATTATCTTTGGTACAGCAAGTCCCATTGCTTGAAGTTCGTTTTGACGACTGAAAACCTCTTCAGTAGTTCCCAACATTTCAAGTCTGCCTTTATTCATAACAATTACGTTTTCAGCTACACGTGCCACATCTTCCATTGAATGAGACACAAGCAAAACAACAGCATTTTCGCTGCGCTGATAATCGGTAATACAACCGAGCAGCATATCTCTACCCTTTGGGTCAAGTCCTGCTGTCGGCTCGTCAAGAATAAGCACTCTGGGACGCATAGCAAGTACTCCAGCTATAGCTGCACGACGCTTTTCACCGCCCGAAAGGTCAAACGGTGATTTTTTGAGCAATTCACGCGAGAGACCGACCTTGTCCGCCGCCCATAAAACGCGCTGGGCTACTTCCTTTTCATCTAAACCAATGTTATTTGGTCCAAAGGCTATGTCCTTTTCAACCGTTTCTTCAAACAGCTGATACTCAGGGTACTGAAAAACAAGCCCGACTTTGAACCGCACATCGCGTATCTTTTCAGGTTTTTCCCATATATTTTCATCATCAACAAACACAGTACCTGAAGTGGGCTTAATCAGCCCGTTTAGGTGCTGTATTAGTGTTGATTTACCCGAACCTGTATGACCTATAATAGCTGTAAGGCCGGGCGAATTTATTTCAAAATTTACATCGGTGATTGCCGCTATGCGAAAGGGAGTCCCCTCACCGTATATATAGGTCAATCCCTGTGTTTTGAGAATAGACAATTACTTTTCCTCCAAATTAAGCACCTGTGACAGTGCATTTAAACATCCCTCAACATCGAGCACATTTGTATCTATATCTAAACCGTCCGCTTTCAGCAAGCTGACAAGCTCGGTGGGCTGAGGTACATCAAGACCAACCGATTTAAGCTTATCAATGTTGCTAAAAACGTCCATCGGCGTGCCGTCAAGCAGTATTTTTCCGCCGTCTATTACAACTACACGGTCGGCAAGTGCCGCTTCATCCATGTAATGTGTAATAAGCACAATGGTCATGCCCTTTTCTCGATTAAGTCGCTGAACCGTCTCTATAACTTCGCTTCTTCCCCTGGGGTCAAGCATGGCTGTCGGCTCGTCAAGGACAATACATACTGGTTGCATAGCAAGTATTCCCGCAATGGCAACACGCTGTTTTTGACCGCCCGACAGTTTGAATGACGCATGACTACGGTAATCGTACATATCGACAGTCTTAAGTGCGCTGTCAACACGCTCGCGTATTTCATTTGGCGCAATGCCCAAATTTTCAGGGCCGAATGCCACATCCTCTTCAACTATTGATGCGACAATCTGATTGTCGGGATTTTGAAATACCATTCCGACCGTCTTGCGTATGTCAAACTCGTGCTCTTCTTTTAGGGTGTCCATTCCGTTTACGATAACGGTGCCGCTTGCGGGCTTGTTAAGTCCGTTTAACAGCTTAGCCATAGTTGATTTACCCGAACCGTTATGTCCAAGCACAGCAGTAAAAGAGCCACGCTCTATGTCAAGCGATATGCCGTCAAGCACGGTGACAGGTATATCATTGTCATCAAGGTAGTCAAAAACTACATTTTTTAGTTCAATAATGTTATCCAAAATAACGTCTTCCTTTATTCTTCCTTTAACCATGCAGCTGTATTTCCGCACGGAAGCACCAGTCCGCTGTCTGTTACGGGTATGCCAATTTCATCACAGGTTACAATACCGTTTCTGCCTTTGCCAATTACGCACGATAGCATATACTTCATGACGCTTGGCGACAGCCCTGTTGTATATGAATTGAGTAGAAAAAAGAGCGGATCGTCGGACAAAATATCATTGCATATATGCAAAAGCTCCCACAGCTGCTCTTCAATTTTCCATACCTCGCCGTTTGGTCCTCTGCCATATGACGGAGGATCCATTACAATGGCATCATATTTATTTCCGCGGCGAATTTCACGCTGAACAAATTTTTTGCAATCGTCAACCAGCCAGCGTATAGGACGATCTGACAACCCGCTCACCGCCGCGTTATCCTTTGCCCACAAAACCATGCCTTTTGATGCATCAACATGTGTAACCGATGCGCCGGCAGCTGCACACGCAAGTGTTGCTGCTCCGGTGTATCCGAACAGGTTTAGCACCTTTACTTCGCCGCCGCGTTTTTTTATCATGCGGCTCATTAGGTCCCAGTTTACTGCCTGTTCTGGAAAAAGCCCCGTGTGCTTGAATCCCATCGGCTTTAAATTAAACTTTAAATCGCCGTATCTGACAGTCCACACTTCAGGCACATTTTTATATTTTTCCCACGCACCGCCGCCCGAAGACGAACGATGATATCGTGCGTGTGCCTCATACCACAGTGAATTTGTCCGCTCCGTATTCCATATTATCTGCGGGTCTGGTCGGATTAGTATTATATCCTTCCATCGTTCAAGTTTCTCTCCACTTGAAGTATCTATCAGTTCATAATCATCAAAATTGCTGACTGCTCTCAAAATTTTTCCGTCCTTTTTTAACTTTATATAACTTTTCCATCGAGCCTGGTAGCAATGACATTTGATATATCGTGTGCCATGCGTGTAATAGCATCTATATCCTTGCCTTCAAGCATAACCCTTACAAGCGGCTCCGTGCCCGATGCACGAACAAGAACTCGACCATCATTACCAAGGCTTACCTCTGTATCAAATATAATTTTCTTAATATCTTCATCCTCGAAAAGCTGTTCCTTTTTATCATTATCAACCGTAATATTGATAAGCATTTGAGGAAAAACAGTCATTACAGATGCAAGCTCGCTGAATTTTTTACCCGAGCGCTTTACAGCACCAAGAAGCTGCACCGCTGTAAGCTGTCCGTCGCCCGTAGTGGCAAAATCGTGGAAAATAACATGACCAGACTGTTCGCCGCCAATGGTTAAATCCGAATTTTTCATACATTCAAGTACATAACGGTCGCCAACCTTTGTTTTTTCAACAACGATTCCGTTTTCTTCGGCAAAGCAGAAAAATCCGAGATTTGACATAACAGTTACTACTGCTGTGTCCTTTCTCAGCTTTCCTCTTGCCTTCATATCAAGAGCGCAAATTGCGATAATCTTATCTCCGTCAATAAGTTCGCCGTTTTCGTCAACGGCAAGACATCGGTCGGCATCACCATCAAATGCAAAGCCGCCATCAAGACCATTTTCACGAACATACTGCTGTAACGCTTCCATATGAGTTGAACCGCAGCCGTCGTTTATATTCACACCGTTTGGTTTATCCGACAGTACATGTACCTCGGCTCCCAGCATGGAGAAAAGCACCTTTGCCGTTACGGCAGATGCACCGTTTGCACAGTCGAGGGCTATTTTCATACCCTCAAATCTCAAATCGGTAGTTGACATAATGTTTTCAATATAGTCAGCCGCTGCATCCTCGGCAATCGATACTCTGCCGATATCACCGTGGGTGGGTGCAGGGTGTCCTTTGTCAGGGCGAGTAACAATATCCTCTATTTCATCTTCAAGCGAGTCTGGCAGTTTGTAACCGTCCCCGCTGAACAGCTTTATACCGTTGTACTCGCACGGATTATGCGATGCAGAAATCATAATGCCTGCATCACAGCCGTATTTTTGAACTAAATATGCAACAGCAGGCGTCGGTACAACACCCGCAAGAACAACATCTGCTCCAACAGAACAAAGTCCTGCCGCAAGCGCTGATTCAAACATATTTCCCGATGCGCGTGTGTCCATACCGATAAGAACTTTTGGTCTTGCAGACTCTTCTGCAAGCACCATTGCCGCAGCACGGCCTATTCCCATTGCCAACTCGGCGGTAAGCTCAGTATTTGCTACGCCTCTTACGCCGTCTGTTCCAAACATTCTTGCCATATAATACAACCTCCGATATATCAGTAAAGTGATTGCTGTCCCTTTTGAGTTACCCCTAAATGTTCATATGCTAGCGCTGTTACGCATCGGCCACGCGGAGTGCGCGTTAAAAATCCGATTTGCATTAAATATGGTTCATAAACATCCTCGATAGTAACCGATTCCTCTCCCAGTGCCGCCGCCAAAGTTTCAACGCCGACAGGGCCACCGCCATAAAAATTTATTATAGTTGAAAGCATACGGCGATCGAAATCATCTAATCCCAGCTCGTCGATTTCCAGTCGGTCAAGCGCCGCACGAGCAATGTTTTCGTCAACTTCGCCGTTGTGCATGACCTGTGCAAAATCACGCGTGCGCTTAAGCAAACGGTTTGCAATTCGCGGTGTACCGCGAGAACGCGAGGCAATTTCAAGCGCACCGTCACGGTCGATGGGTACGCTAAGCACATTTGCCGATCGCATTACAATATCGCCGAGCTGCTCAGGTGTGTATAATTCCAGTCTAAGCTGAACTCCGAAACGGTCGCGCAGCGGCGCTGCAAGCTGTCCCGAGCGTGTAGTAGCTCCGACCAGCGTAAAATGCGGTATATCAAGTCGAATTGAGCGCATGGTTTGCCCCGTGCCGACCATGATATCTATTGCAAAATCCTCCATTGCAGGATATAGCACTTCAGCAACAGTGCGAGGCAATCGATGTATTTCATCAATAAAAAGTACATCGCCCGGCTGCAGATTGGTCATCAGCGCAGCAAGGTCTCCCTGACGCTCAATAGCCGGACCGGAAGTAATTTTAAGATTAACACCCATTTCATTGGCAATGATTCCGGCAAGAGTCGTTTTACCAAGTCCCGGAGGGCCGTAAATCAGGCAATGGTCAAGTGATTCTCCGCGAATTTTTGCAGCTTCCATGTATATTGACAGGTTTTCTTTTGCCTTATCCTGACCAATGTAATCATTTAACGTCTGGGGACGAAGGGAAACCTCAATGTCGGCATCCTTTTCTGCATATTCGGGTGCTGTCCACCTGTTTTTTATCTCGTTATCAGACAAACTAATACCTCCCGATTAAATCTTCGCCATGGCTTTCAGTGCCATGCGCACCAGCTCTTCGACAGAAAGACTGCTGTCAAGTCTGCCGACTGCAAGTGACGCCTCACTTTGTGAATAGCCGAGCGAAACAAGCGCTTCAACTGCTTCGGCAGCATTTTTCGACGCAGAAACTGCTCCTACAACCGCAATTTCCTCAATGACGCCGCTGCCGCCTATAACTCCGACTTTATCTTTAAGTTCAAGTATGATTCGCTGAGCAAGCTTAGTTCCCACTCCAACAGCCCGTGTAAGACTTTTTGAATCGCCGCTTGCAATGGCGATTCGCAGCTTATCAGATTTAAATTCAGATAAAAGTGCCATTGCATTTTTCGGTCCTACTCCGCTAACCGAGGTAATGAGCTTAAACATATCAAGTTCATCGGTGCTGTAAAATCCGAAAAGGTCAAGTGCATCCTCTCTGACATTCAGATAGGTATATACGGTAACTCGGCTGTCACGCTGTGGCATGTGTTCCAATGTATTCATAGACACCGCGCAGCGAAATGCAACACCGTTGCAGTCAACTGCAATAGATGAAGCATCAGCATAAACGAGTGTGCCCGTAATTGAGTAGAGCATTTTAATCCCCCTTAATGAAGGCAATTTTATGTAAACTAAAATCGCATATAACTAATCGATTTATTATACCATAATACTATATCAATAGCAATATATATTATATATTAATATATGCTTACTTACCTCTGATAATTGGTGAAATTCGTTTATAAATTAGGAAAGTTATTGTTGCATCAGCAGCACCCTTAAGCAAAGTAAACGGTACGTTGAACACAATCAGGCACATAAGCAGACCGTCGACGTTCGGTATTATCTGCTGATACATATTTACGATTACATCAAGAGGCATAAACTGGCTGTAAATTGGATAGGTAATAAAATAGTTGATTGGAAGTGACAAAAGCGCCATTGAAAGCGCACCAACTGCACTTCCGATAAGGGCTCCTCGACGGCTCTTGAGGCGATTGTAAATCAGTGCTGCCGGTGTTACAAAGGCTACTCCGAGCAAAAAGTTAGCAATTTCGCCTATTCCGCCTGTTGTCGTCATAAAAACGTTTACAACATTTTTAATAAGACACACTGCAATACCGCTGATAGGTCCCATGCTGAACGCAGCTATAAGCGCCGGAAGTTCCGAAAAGTCCATTTTAATAAACCCAGGCATAAACGGCACGCTGAAGCTTAACATCATCAGCACGGTCGACAGCGCACCTAACAGCGCGGTCATGGCAATTTTTCTTACATTAATTTTGGTTGACATAAAGCATTCTCCTTAAAATTTATTCATGCTGCCGTCGGAGTATAAAAAACGCCCTGCTTAAAGCAGGGCGCAAACACTTTTTAGCCAAAGGTGTAAAAGCGTGAATCTTCTTTCATCCGGACTGTACCGTCGGCTTTGGAATCTCACCAAATCGGCTGTGTAACACACAGTTAGCGGGCTTTAGTGCTCAAAAATGACACCATACCGCCGGTGGGGAATTTCACCCCGCCCTGAAGACAGCATTATTAATGATATAATATTACTTACGCGAAAATTTGTTTATTTAGATAATTCGCGTTCGAGCCAAATTGATCCGATATCCATAGCATTGTACAAACCGGTCTTTTCGCTTTTTTTAAGAACACGATCCTTAGGACGCTTATCAGGGTCGTTATCCATAAGCTGCACAAAAACCTTATCAGCAACCTCCATGTCGCCCTCTTTTTTAGTTGACATAATCTGAAGCATGACAACATATTTTTCGGCCATATCTCCATAGTAAATTACATTATCCTTGCGAACAAGGGGACGTCCCTTATATGTTAAAAACTCGCTTTTTTCAGCCATTCGTAAATCCTCCAATACTTTTTCTGATATATCATACCATATTTTTAACATTAAGTAAAGAATAATTATTCTAAAATGTTAAAATCAGTAGCAAAAACACAAAATGTTATTGACCATTGAATTCTTATGCAATATAATTTATTCATAATGCTTTTTAGGATGTGTTTTATTGTGGATTATAAAAATACCAAATATTCTTCAAGTGAACGAGCTGCGTCGTTGCTTAAGTTAATGACAACCGAGGAAAAAATTGGACAAATGATGCAACTTGCATACAAGTTTATGACTCGTGATGAGGCTCTGGATTGGGCACGTAAAGGACTTGGCTCATACTTGCACGTACTGGGTGAAAACGCCGATGAATTACAGCGAGTTGCTATAAATGAAACACGCCTTGGAATACCGATTTTATTCGGTATTGACTGCATACATGGACACGCACTTAATGAATACGCCACTGTATTCCCTACACAGCTTGCCATGGCTCAATCGTTTGACCGTGAGGCTATGCGAAAGTGCGGCAGAGTATCTGCAACCGAAGTACGGTGTGACAGCCTACATTGGACTTTCTCCCCTGTTTTTTGCATTGGCAGAGACACTCGCTGGGGACGAATAAACGAAACCTTCGGTGAGGACCCATTTCTTATCGGTGAACTTGGTGCTGCTATAGTTGATGGATATCAAAATAACTTTGAGGACAACTCCTGCATTATGGCGTGCGCCAAACATTACATAGCCTACGGCGAATCGGTCGGAGGACGCGATGCTTACGACAGCATGGTAAGCGAAAGAATGATCAGAGAAACATTTTTACCTCCGTTTGAAAAGGCAGCAAAGGCCGGATGCAAAACATACATGACAGGCTATCAGTCGGTCGACGGTGTACCGATGAATTCAAATCGCAGACTGCTTCGTGAAGTACTTAAAGATGAAGTCGGCGTTGACGGATTCATTATAACCGACTGGTCAAATGTCCGCTCACTTATCGATAACCAAAAGGTATGCGACAATTTCTCCGATGCATCAAAGGTGTCCATTGAAGCAGGAAACGACATGATAATGCAGACCGAAGAGTTTTATGAGTATGCAATCAAACTTATTAACGACGGCAAAATCGACATGAATATGATTGATGACTCGGTTTACCGCATCTTAAAGGCTAAATTTGATATGGGTCTGTTTGAACACCCGTTTGATAAACCCGATAAAAGCAAGATTTGTTGTGATGAACATGTTGCAGTTGACCTGGATGTTACACGCAAATCAATGACACTATTAAAAAATGACGGAGTGCTGCCGATTAACAGCAAAAAAGTACGTAAAATTGCAGTCATTGGCCCGAATGCCGACGATTTAGATGCACAATACGGCGACTGGTCATGCGGCGCAAACAGCGGTCACAGAAAGCCTGCTACATCAATGCTTAAGGGTATAAAAAACCGTGCTAAAAAAGATGGTATTACCGTTACATACAGCAAAGGCTGCGATATTATAAAACCCGGCAAGCGTGGATTTGCATCGGCGATAAAAGCAGCAAAAGAAAGCGACCTCATCATCGCTGTTATGGGCGATTACATAGAGCTTAACGGTGAATACAAATCACGTGCATTCCTTGATATGCCCGGCGAGCAAACTGCACTGCTCAAGGAGCTTAAAGCAACAAAAAAGCCTATTGTACTGATTATGGTAAACGGCAAACCGCTTTGCATCAACTGGGAAGCTGATAACATGAACGCGATTTTAGAAACTTTCAACAGCGGAATGGTCGGTGGAACAGCAGCGGCTGAAATTTTGTTTGGTGATGTAAACCCAAGCGGAAAACTGCCCATTTCGTTTCCAAGAACAGCAGGACAAGTGCCTGTTTATTACAATTATTTACCCGGTTGGCATGGTGACAATAAGTACAAGGATCTGGCAGAAGGACCTCTGTATCCGTTTGGTTTCGGCCTTAGTTACACAACATTTGAGTACAGCGACCTTACTGTTTCAAAAACCGAGTTTACTGAAGCAGACGTTGCGCTTACAGTTACAGCAAAGGTCAAAAACACAGGACTGGTTGAAGGAACTGAGATTGCTCAGATGTATATTCATGATGTAATCGGTACGGTAATGCGCCCTGTAAAAGAGCTTAAGGGATTTGAGCGCGTCGAACTTAAACCAAATGAGCAAAAAACAGTCACATTTACCCTCACCATTGACGAGCTTAAGATAGTAGACCAAAGCATGAAAAAGGTACTTGAGCCGGGAGATTTTGAAATAATGGTTGGTAGCAGTTCAGTCGATTTGCCACTTATGACTACAATAAAAGCAAAATAAACCGTGCTTCCAACTAAATACTAAATAAAACCTGCTGAAATCCTAAATTTCGGCAGGTTTTGATTTTATTTATTGTACTTTCATGTCTCAAATGGTATAATTTGCAATGTGAAATTTATTTACTAGGGAGATTTTAATGTATTCGATTTTACTTTCGCTTATTTACGTTGCATTTATCAGCCTTGGTCTGCCCGACTCACTACTGGGGTCAGGCTGGCCAGTCATGCACGGTGACCTAAATGCAAATGTATCATTTATGGGAATTGTTACGATGGTTATATCGATTGGCACAGTTATTTCAAGCCTTATGTCCCACCGTCTTACAAAAAAATTCGGCACTCCGGTGGTCACTGTTGCAAGTGTTATCCTTACCTCCGTTGCCTTAATGGGTTTCTCTATTTCAACCAAGGTATGGATGCTTATTGTTTTTGCCGTACCGTACGGACTGGGAGCGGGTGCTATTGATGCGGCACTTAACAACTATGTTGCTCTTCATTACACCTCAAAGCATATGAGTTGGTTGCACTGTTTTTGGGGAGTAGGCGCTATTGTAAGCCCGTTTATTATGAGCTACGCACTGGTAAACTCGACATGGAATACCGGGTTTAAAATAGTTTCTTTTTTGCAAATCGGTATTGCTATATTACTAATTTTAACTATGCCCATTTGGAAAATTAATAAAACTGTTGACAAAACCGCAGAGAGCGCCCAAAGCCTTAGCATATTAGGTGCGCTTAAAATTAAAGGAGTCCCCTTTTTACTTATTGGATTTTTTGCATACTGTGCTGCCGAGGCAACAGCAATGGGATGGGCAAGCAGCTATCTGGTAGAGGTCAAAAACATTAACGAAGAGCGTGCGGCGGCGTTTGCTTCTCTGTTTTACATAGGTATCACTGCGGGAAGATTTATAGGCGGCTTTATTATGGACAAGCTGGGCGATCGAAAAATGATTTTATTTGGCACCTGCATTTTAGTTGTCGGCATAATTTGCTTGCTTATACCCGTAAACCTCGAAATTTTGGCACTTGCAGGCTTTTTGGTTATAGGCTTAGGATGTGCTCCGATTTATCCTTGCATTATCCACTCCACACCTTATAATTTCAGTCCGGAAAACTCGGCTGCTATTATAGGAATACAGATTGCAAGCGCATATTTAGGCACAACAATTGCCCCGCCACTTTACGGTCTGCTCGGCAATTTAATAGGGTTTGAAATTTTACCGATATACCTCTTTTTATTTGTAGCTATCATGATAATTATGGTTGAGAAAACTTTTCGTGTTGTAAAAAAGACAGCATAAAAACGAATAAAGTTATAGTTTTTTTGTAAAAAACAAAGAGAGAAGCTGAAAAACAGCTTCTCTCTTTTATATTGCTTTATTGTTCTGTAATAACTGAAAAAAGTTCATCAATGCGTTCGGTTTTATCACAAAGATACAACCAACCGAATAGTGCTTCAAGCCCGGTTGCCATATTATACTGCATAGCAGTTGCACCCTTTGGAAAATGCTCAACATGGGCATTTTTACCACGGCGATAAGCGGCGGCTTCATACTCATCAAGCAATGGCAGAATTTTTTCAGCTGCCTGAGATTGAGCTACTGCGTTGACCATTTTAATTGACTCGGCATGCAGCTTTTTAGACTGTCGGTTAGCCTCATTAACAAGGCGTTTGCGTACCAATAACTCATACACAGCGTCTCCGATAAAAGCAAGTGTCAACGGACTAAGCTGATTTGGGTTAGTGCGGTCTAATGTTTCCATGCTGTCTCCTTTACGGCATATAGTCAAACTCAACATCGTAAATACTTACAGTGTCGCCCTCTTGAATACCGGCTCTTACCAAAGCATTCAAAATTCCGCTCATTTTTAACACACGCTCAAAATACTGAAGTGAATCGTACTCGTCGGGGTTTATGGTATCCATAACCTTGAGTAACCACGGCGCTTCGACTATGAATACGCCTTCCTCTTTTCGTATAGTAAAATCACGACTGCTTTTTCTTGAATAGTCAACTTCCGGTTCGGGCTCAGATTCATAAACTTTTATCGGAGGAAGTTTTGCAAGTTGCTCAGCAACATAGTTTATTAACTCACCTGTGCCCTCGGCAATAGGAGCCATAATCGGAAAAAACGGTATGCCTTTTTTGTCGAAATAGGCTTTTAGCTCGGCAATTTTATTTTCATCAGTAAGGTCACACTTGTTTGCTGCGACAATTTGGGGTCGTTTTGCAAGCTGCTCATCAAAAACAGCCAGCTCTTTATTTATTTTCTCAAAATCTTCGATTGGATCTCTACCCTCACAACCTGATGCATCAATTACATGTACAAGCAGTCGACAACGATCCACATGGCGCAAAAACTCATGACCAAGTCCTACACCCTCACCTGCGCCCTCGATCAAACCGGGGATGTCAGCCATTACAAATGAACTGTCTTGATTCATTCGAACAACACCCAGAACAGGAGTAAGCGTAGTAAAATGGTAGTTTGCTATTTTCGGTTTTGCCATGGATACAACTGAAATCAGTGTTGATTTGCCGACATTGGGAAATCCTATAAGTCCGACATCAGCAAGCAATTTTAACTCCAAACGGGCTTCATATTCTTCGCCGGGTGCGCCTGACTTTGCAAAACGAGGAGTTTGGCGTGTGGAAGTGGCAAAATGTATGTTTCCAAAACCGCCCTTCCCGCCTTTTGCAAGAACGAACGATTCCTTGTCCGACATATCAACGATAAGACGATTTGTAGCATTATCGTATACGATAGTGCCGCGCGGAACTCTTATGATTAAATCAGGAGCTCCTCTTCCATAGCAGCGTCCGCCGCTACCCTTTTGTCCATCTTCGGCAAAATACTTGCGTTTGTAACGAAAATCAGCGAGCGTTGACAGGTTATCATCAACCTGTAAAATAACATCGCCGCCTTTACCTCCGTCACCGCCGTCAGGGCCGCCCGAGGCAACGTATTTTTCGCGGTGGAATGTAACTGCTCCATCGCCTCCGTTGCCTGCTTTAACGAATATAGTTGCAATATCTGCAAACATAAATAATATCCTCCAAAAGAAAAGTCTCGGACATAGTATGCCCGAGACTTTTTAAGGTCATAATGATAATTACTGTTCTACTGCGTAAACGCTAACTCTCTTGCGTCCACCGCTGTATGTCTCGAACTTTACCTTGCCATCAATTTTGGCAAAGAGGGTGTCGTCAGAACCGCGTCCAACATTTTCACCCGGATGAAAATGGGTACCACGCTGGCGAACAAGAATGTTGCCTGCAAGAACGACCTGTCCATCGGCGCGCTTAACGCCAAGGCGCTTTGACTCTGAGTCACGTCCGTTCTTTGTAGATCCCATACCTTTTTTATGAGCGAATAACTGAATATTAATCTTAAGCATTGTTTTGCACCTCCATGTTAACTGCAATGTAATCGTTGTATTGCTCGCTTAAGCCCTCAAAATGGAGTTTAAGTCCCTGCAATACCGTTTGTGATGATTCGTACGGCTTTGATAACACAAGACTCATATTTCCGTCGCTGACACTAATATCGGCAACATTTCCAATGATTTCTGTAACAGTATTTGCCGTCATATAAGCAGCGCTTGAAACAGCGGAGCAAATGATGCGGCCCTCTTCAGTGTCGGAATCGGCGGTGTGACCCGTGATTGTGAACCCGACAATAACATCTTTGTTATAATAAAACGTAGCCTTGGTCATGATTTCGTTTTCACTTATGCGTTGATAGTTTCGATTTGCACCTTGGTATACGGCTGTCTGTGGCCGAGCTTGCGTGAGCTGCCCTTCTTCGGCTTGTAAGTGAAGACTGTAATCTTCTTAGCCTTACCGTTTTTGAGCACTTTACCGGTAACGGTGCAACCCTCAATATAGGGAGCGCCTACCTTAAGACCGTTGTCATCATTTACAGCTACAACATTGTCGAAGGTAACGGTTTCATCTGCGTTGACATCCAGTTTTTCGATGTAGATAACGTCTCCGTTTTCTACCTTGTACTGTTTGCCTCCGGTAACGATAATTGCGTACATTTCTTTGGCACCTGCCTTAATTATAGACTCGCTACTTAGGGGCGGAGAAAATCCTCACTTTTTTAAATGCCCGTAATATGCGGCTTTAACAGAATAACACAATCATAAGGCATTGTCAAGCAAAATATATTGAAGAATTTCTATAATAATGTATAATATACTCAGATATAACAAATTTGGCCAATTTGATTAACAAATTGTTTATTATTTAGAGAATAATGTTGTAACATCATAAAGCTATAATACAGTTATATAATTATATTTTGTCAGGAGGATGGAATATGAGCAAGAAGATTATTGTCGCTGACGACGAGCAGGCCCTGCGCGAGCTTGTTGCTGATTATTTTGAAGAAGAGGGTTATAGCGTATTGCAGGCTGATGACGGAGATGCCGCTGTTACTCTTTTACAGGACAACCCTGATACAGATGCCGTCATTTTAGATGTTATGATGCCCGAACTGGACGGTTGGGCGGCGTGCAGGAAAATTCGCACATTTTCAAAAGCACCCGTGCTCATGCTAACCGCACGCAGTGAGGAGTTTGATCAGCTCATGGGTTTTGAATCGGGTGCCGATGACTATGTCACAAAACCCTTCTCCCCTGCTGTACTTGTAAAACGCATTGAGGCGCTTATTCGCCGCTCATCATGCTGTGTTTCGTCTGAACCTGGTTTAATAATTAATACAGAAGCATACACCGCAACGCTGGAGGGCACACAACTCGAATTGACTGTTAAGGAATTTGAGCTTTTGCGTATGTTAAGCGAAAATCCCGGCAGAGTTTATACCCGTGATCAGTTGCTTGATTCTATTTGGGGCTACGATTACGATGGTGACATTCGCACTGTTGATTCCCACATTGCTCGCCTGAGAGTAAAACTAGGCGAATACGGAAATGCCCATCTCAAGACTATTTACGGAGTTGGATACAAGCTTGAAACATGAAATGAAAATAACAAAACATAAGCTATGGAAGCGCCTGTTTGCAAATATTTCACTTGTTTTAATATTCATTACGGCAATCACCATTTTAGCAAATAGTGTGTTTCTGACACGCTATTTTGAATGGCGCGAAAAATCAATATTGGTCAACTGTGCAAAAACGGTTGAAGACACCCCGCTCGATGACAAGGAAGCCGCCGCAATTGTATTTCAGCAACTTGAAAATACGCATAATGTTACCATTGTTATATACCGATTTGACAGGGTTATTTACTCATCAATTCGCCGCGGCAGTCTCGGCGACCGCCCCGGCATGACCGGATTTGATATGTTGTTCGGCAGATTTCAGTACAGCGAATACACCTATGATATATCAGAGTACAAAAGCGGACACACTTACAACTTGACCCGTCCTGATAATAATCTAAGCTACATGGTATATTCGCGAGATTACGGAGACGGATACACGGTCGAGGTGCTCGTTCAGCGTTCTCTTATTGAACAATCGGCTGATATTGCAAGTGAATTTATTATATTAATTTCATCCATTGGTCTTGTCATCGCGTTAATATGGTGTGTTGTATTTTCAAGAAAGTTTTCGCGACCTGTTTGTGATATGAACAAAATCGCAATCAAAATGGCGCAGCTTGATTTTAATAAAAAACTACAAATCGAATCGGATGATGAATTAGGTCAGCTAGCCTGTTCGATCAACAATCTTTCCGTTGCTCTTGACACTGCGCTTAGCGAGCTAAACGAGAAAAATATGCGCCTCCAGAACGAAATAGAAATGGAACGCCGTATTGATTCAATGCGAAAAGAATTTGTTTCTAATGTTTCGCATGAACTTAAAACACCAATTTCAATTATTCAGGGATATGCAGAAGCTCTGGACGGTAAAATGGCAGAAAACCCGCAAAAGCGTAAAAAGTACTGCAGCGTTATACGCGATGAAACCGAGCGCATGAATCACATTGTTATTAAGCTGCTTGAAATATCACGACTTGAAGGCGGAATGACGCCTGATTACAAAGTTTTCGATATTGCTATGTACTCAAATCACCTTGCCGACATATTCTCAGACTCTGCAGAAAAAAAGCAGGCTAAAATTTCAGTTCACGCTCCTCTCACCTCAATGGTGCGTGCAGATGAAACTTTAATCGGCAACGCTCTGCAAAACTTTATTTCCAACGCAATAAGCCATGTGAACGAAAAGGGCAACATCAATATTCGGGTCGCAGTTTCCCCAAATGACAACGAAAAAATTAGAGTTTCGGTATTTAATTCCGGATCTTCGGTTGACCCGGATAATATGGATAAAATTTGGGCAAGCTTTTGGCGTGCTGACAAGTCTCACAACCGAGCCACAGGTAGATTTGGATTGGGTCTTTCAATTGTAAGAGCCATTATGGTTGCTCACAACAACAATTTTGGTGTGTACAATATTAGCGATGGCGTTTGTTTCTGGATAGAGCTTGATAAGGCATACGCCGACCCCATACCTCAGCTGCCCGAAATTAGCACGGCTAACAATAACGGCGACAACGAGAAATAAAAATGATAAAATTGGCCTCCTTTGTCAACAGTGTGTGTGTTTGCATATAATGGCACATACCCATGCTGCAAAGGAGGTTTTTATTGTGGTTGTAATTTACACAGTCAAGCCGGGTGATACCCTATATTCAATAAGCAAACGCTACGGCTTACCATTCGAAGTTCTTGCTAGATTTAACGGCATTCGCGAACCTAACAATATCGCCGTCGGTCAGGAAATAAGAATTCCGGTAGGTCCCACGCCAAACTTTTACACCGTTCGCTCAGGAGATACACTATATGTTCTCGCAAACCGCTTTGGCACCACCGTTGACGACCTTGTTCAGCTTAATGAAATAAGCGATCCGTCACTCATTTATCCCGGCCAACGACTCAGAATACGCTGATAAAAACGGGGACACTGCCGTGTCCCCGATTTCCCTGCTTAATTGTCAACCATTGTGATTTTAAAAAGTTGACAATTAAGCAGGACATGCTATACTGATAAAAAAAGGCGGTGCAAAATGGCTACAAAGGACGATGTTTTAAAATTACTAATAAACAGCGGTGATACTGCTCTTTCCGGTGAAGAAATAGCAGGAAAGCTGGGCATTTCTCGCACAGCCGTTTGGAAGGCTATAAAGTCTCTGCGTGCTGATGGGTGCTCTATTGCCGCAGTAACCAATAAAGGCTACACTTTATACAGCCGAAATGACACATTATCAGCGGCAGATATAGTAGACATGCTTACAGGCGATGCAAAAGAATATTGCGTTACCGTTTTTGATGAAATTGATTCAACAAATTCATACCTGAAAAGCAAGGCAGCATCAGGCGCAAAAAGCGGCACAGTAGCAGTTGCCGCAAAGCAAACAGCAGGCAGAGGCCGTTACGGCAGAAAATTTGTATCCGATAATGGCGGTTTATATTTAAGCCTGCTCATTCGGTCCGATATAACTACTGAACAATCGCTTTTTATTACAACTGCGGCGGCGGTTGCCGTATCACGCGCTATTGAATCGGTATGTGACTGCAAGACGGCAATTAAATGGGTAAATGACATATTTATAAACGGCAAAAAAGTATGTGGCATTTTGACAGAGGGAGCATCCGATTTTGAATCAGGCAAACTAGAATACGCAGTTGTAGGCATTGGAGTAAATGTAACCGAGCCTAAAGGCGGATTTGCACCGGAAATTGCTGATATTGCCACATCAGTTTACGGCAGTAAAGCTCCCGAAAACGCAAAAAACCGACTTGCAGCCGCCATTTTAAACGAGCTTGCCCGTGTGCTTGCCTCACCGCACGACAAAGCAATAGCGTCAGAGTACCGTAATCGTTCTTTTGTAATCGGCAAAAAGGTTGACATACTTTCTGGTGATGACACCATTTGCGCCACAGTTCAGGATATAGATGACAGTGCGGCAATTATCCTCAAAACTGACGATGGACAGATCATTCGTAAAAATTCAGGAGAAATCAGAATTAGGGTAAAAAACAAATGAAAAATGTTGATTTGGTTTTAACATCGTTATTTTCAGCGTTGCTTTGTATATTATCAGTGGTTAGCGTTCCTATTGGTACGGTGCCTGTTACGCTGTCTCTGTTTGGCATATTTTTAATTGGTGCTGTGCTAAAAACGAAAATTGCTGTTTCTGCCGTTTTAGTTTACATAACAATTGGTGCATTAGGGCTCCCTGTTTTTTCGCAGTTTAGTTCAGGACTCGGTGTTCTATTCGGGCCAACGGGTGGATACATTTGGTCATATCCAATCATGACAGCAATCATTTCATATTCACGAACAAAAATAAAAAAACACGGCAATTTAACACTGATTTTTTCAATGTCAGCATCACTGCTAATCTGTTATTTACTTGGAACGAGTTGGTATTGCTTTATATCAAATGTTCCGTTTTACAGTGCGTTTATAGTCTGCTGTGTACCGTTTATATTTTTCGATATTATTAAACTTATTGCAGCTTTTTTAATATCAAGTACAATCAAAAAGTCGACAATAAATAAGCTATTTATATAAAAAGTCCGCCTCGATTTCAAATTGTTAAAAATCGAGGCGGTTTTATTTGTTTTAATTATTCAGCAAACATCGGCGTTGAAAGATAACGGTCACCCGTATCAGGCAACAGCACAACTATATTTTTTCCTTTATTCTCGGGGCGTTTTGCTAACATAGTGGCAGCAAATAGGGCTGCGCCGGATGATATTCCAACCAGTATTCCCTCACTCTTTGCTACTGCTTTACCCGATTCATACGCATCGGCAGTTGCTACCGTGATTATCTCATCAATAACATCGACATTTAAAATTTCAGGTTTGAAACCTGCGCCTATTCCCTGAATTCCATGCGGACCGGCAATGCCCTTTGAAATAAACGGTGAATCGGTCGGTTCTACTGCAACCACCTTAATATCGGGGTTTTGCTGTTTTAAGTATTCGCCCGTTCCCGTAATTGTTCCGCCGGTACCGATTCCGGCAACAAAAATATCAACCTTGCCATCGGTATCATTCCAGATTTCAGGTCCTGTGGTCATTCTGTGCGCCTGAGGATTTGCCGGATTTATAAATTGGCCTGCTATAAAGGCATTTGGTATGCTTGCAGCTAATTCCTCGGCCTTTGCTATGGCACCCTTCATTCCCAATTTACCATCTGTGAGCACCAACTCGGCTCCATATGCTTTAATTAAATTGCGACGCTCGACCGACATGGTATCGGGCATAGTAATAATTATACGATATCCCTTTGCCGCTGCAATTGAAGCAAGGCCTATTCCGGTATTTCCCGATGTAGGCTCAATAATGGTAGCCCCTTCAGACAACTTGCCCGATTTCTCGGCATCCTCTATCATGTACTTTGCAATTCTATCTTTAACAGATCCGGCAGGGTTGAAAAATTCCAACTTTGCCAGTAATGTTGCACCAAGTTCGTTGTTGTTTTCATAATTTGAAAGCTCGACAAGAGGCGTATTACCCACAAGCTCTTCTGCTGATTTGTATATTTTCATACTTTCACTCCTCGTTGAAATATATATCCGAGTTTACTTTATTTTATCACAGTAAGACACATAGGTCAAGCCGACGCAGACCAAAGGAAAAAAATAAAGCCGTCGGAAAAACCGACGACTCGTAAAAAATGCTTATTGTAAAAAATTAGAAATTGTTGTTCTGTCTGTTCTGCTGATTGTCCTTATTCTGCTGATTGTTCTGTCTGTTCTGCTGATCGTTCTGTCTGTTCTGCTGGTTGTTCTGCTGGTTGTTCTGTCTGTTCTGCTGATCGTTCTGTCTGTTCTGCTGGTTGTTCTGTCTGTTGTTTTCCATTGTTCTTCACCACACTTTCATGCTGAATTGATATTATTCTGTCCGTTTGCGTATTGTTTATACTTAAAAATACACATTTATTTAATTTAATAACAGATTGCCTTTTTAGTATAAATTTGTTAAAATAATAAAAAATCAAATGGAGAATTTTATGAAACAAAAATTCGATTTCAAAAACCGCTATACGCTTATAATTTTTTGGTCTATAATGCTCGTTGCCATAATTTTACGAGTAGGTAAATTCGTTACGTACAGTGGTGGTCTGAATCAGGATGAGGCGTCAATCGGATACGATGCGTACTCACTGCTGAAATACGGCATTGATCGCAACGGCATATCTCTACCCGTTCATCTGATCGCATGGGGCAGCGGGCAAAACGCCATGTATGCATATCTTTCCATGCCTTTCATTGCTATATTTGGCCTAACTGCATTTTCAGTCAGAATAGTCAACTTTCTTGCAGCAATTGGCACAGTAGCTGCAATTTATTTTTTGTGCAAAGATTTATTTGGCAAACGAGTTGCATTAATCGCAATGACACTTACTGCTATTGCGCCGTGGCATATTATGCTTTCTACGTGGGGACTTGAAAGCAATTTACTACCTGCAATGTTTATATTTGCTCTGCTCTTGCTTGTAAAATCATTCAAAAAACCGTGGCTTATATGTATATCAGCGGCTGTTTTTTCACTGTGTCTTTACACTTATGGGTCGGCATATGTAGCCGTTCCTATTTTCATGTTGCTTGCAGTAATTACAATTTTAAAAAATAAACTTATTCCACTTAAATGGGTTGTGCCCGCATTCGGAATTTTTGTTGTAATGTCTATTCCCATAGCTTTGTTTGTTCTGATCAACAAATTTGGTTGGAATAGCATTAGCTTGGGGCCGATTACCATTCCTGCGATGACAGGAAAAGCCCGTATCAATGTTATGACCGACTCATTCAGCTTTACTAAAACAATAATCGATTTTTGGAATAATATTATATACCAGCATGACGGCACACTGCTAAACGCAATACCTGTTTATGGATGCTTTTATGTTATTTCAGTACCCTTTACAATTTGCGGCATTATTGAGGCATTTAAGCGGAAAAATATAGGTATCAAGTTGCTTATTTACTCACTTATTAGCAGCATCACTATATTCTTTGTACTAATCGATATAAATATTAACCGCGTTAATATCATTTTCCTGCCATTAATTATTATAACCGCATTAGGAATATCCAGTGCAATAAAAACAAAGCAAGTCGCTCTGGCTGTTTTATGCACTTATGCTATTTTTACTGTTGGTTTTACTTCGGTATTTTACGGTCCCAATTATACAAATCAATTAAATAATCTTAATTTCATTTCATTTGATACCGCAATAAAATATGCTGACAAAATTAGCGGTGACGAAACAGTTAATGTAACACAAACTGTCAATATGCCGTATATTTATGTTTTGTTTTATACCGAAGAAAATCCAAACGAATATCTTAAAACGGTGAAAATCGACAATTACGATGTTCAATTCCAGCAAGTCAATTCATTTGGTAAATGGAATTTTAATATTAACGGCTACTTTTATAATGAGCCTGGAATTTACATCATTGACAATGAATATGTTAACCTCGATTCTCCCCATTCTATAGTTCAGTTTGAAAAATACTCTGTTGTTACTATTGATTAGTCGCAAAAATTGTGATAAAATATTTCGAGTAATTTTTACAAAAGGTGTGGAAATATAATGTCCGGACATTCAAAATGGAACAATATTAAGCGTAAAAAAGAAAAAACCGACGCCGCTAAAGCATCGGTGTTTACTCGCATTGGACGCGAACTTGCAGTCGCTGTAAAAGAGGGCGGCCCTGATCCTGCAAGCAACACAAAATTACGTGATGTTATTGCAAAAGCAAAGGCGAACAATGTACCAAATGACAATATCGACCGTATGCTTAAAAAGGCTGCAGGCGAAACCGATAAGGAGTACGAGGAAATCATATACGAGGGCTACGGTCCTAACGGTGTGGCAGTAATTGTTGAAACACTGACCGATAACCGCAACCGTACTGCAGGAAACATTCGCCATTATTTTGATAAAAACGGCGGCAATCTGGGTCAAAGCGGCTCAGTTATGTTTATGTTTGAACGCAAGGGCATCATCATAATGAACGCTGAAGATCTTGACGAAGATGTTGTTATGATGGATGCGCTTGACGCAGGCGCTGATGACTTTAACCCTGATGGCGATATATTTGAAATTACCGCCGACCCGAACGAAATTATCAATGTTGCATCTACTTTGCAAGAAAAGGGTTACACACTCGAATCGGCTGAGGCTGCATATGTACCAGCCACAACCACCGTACTTGAAGATGAGGAATCGCTGTTTAAAATGAACCGTCTGCTTGATATGATGGAAGAAGACGACGATGTTCAAAATGTATGGCATTCATGGGAACAAGCCGAATAAACTTAAATACTTAACGACATATATAAAAACCGACCTGTTTTCAGGTCGGTTTTTTTGTTTTATAAATCAAGGTTGAAAAGTTTGTTTGCGTTTTGGCGAGTAGCAGCAAGCACCTCTGCTCGGGTTATACCTTTTATTTCGGCTATTTTTTCTGAGGTAAAAGTTATTAATGCCGAATTGCATCGCTTACCTCTAAAAGGCACAGGCGCAAGATATGGGCAGTCAGTTTCAATCAGCAATCGATCAAGAGGAAGTTCTGCAATACACTCTACTGCCTTACGTGCATTTTTAAAGGTGATAACCCCAGTCATACCGATATACATTCCCAGTTTTAATATTTCACGCATCATTTCGGCGCTTCCCGAATAGCAGTGAACAACTCCTCGCGGTGCATATTCTCGCAAAATCTCAAATGTATCTGCATGCGCGTCGCGGTCATGTACTATTATCGGCAATTCATGCTCGCGTGCAATTTCTATTTGTCGGCGAAATACATTTTGCTGAATTTCTTTTGGTGCACCGTCATCGTAGTGGTAATCAAGTCCAATCTCCCCTACTGCAACAACCTTTTTATCATCCAGCATTTTTATAAGCTCCGCAATTTGGTTTTCATCTACCTCCCCGGCACATTCGGGGTGAACACCGACAGCTTGGTAGATAAACGGATATTTGTGTGCAATTTCAAGACCTTTTCGGCTGTTTTTGAGATTGCTTCCGTTATTTATAACACCGCAAATTCCGTACTGCTCCATTGCAGCAAACAATTCATCTCTATCATAGTCAAACGACGTGTCATCATAATGAGCGTGCGAGTCAAAAATTCGCTCATCAGCGGTAAGTTCAGGCAATTCGAATGAGTCAATAATCATTGTATCTCCTTATAACAGTACAGTGCTGCGCAAAAATGCGCGGCACTGTACACTTTTAAACTATCTTATTTTTGAACCGGGCTCTACACCGTCAAGAAATATTACCTTTACTCCGTCGGATGCATCTGCGGCTAAAATCATGCCCTGGCTTTCCACTCCGCAAAGAACGGCAGGCTTCAGGTTTGCTACGACAATAATGGTCTTGCCGATCAATTCCTCCGGCTTGTAATACTGGGCAATTCCCGATGCAACCGTGCGCGGTTTGCCGCTGCCGTCATTAAGTGTCAGTTTGAGCAGCTTCTTTGCTTTTTTGATTGGTTCGCAGGCAGTTATTTTTGCTGCGCGCAGTTCAACCTTTGCAAAGTCATCAATGGCTATTTCCGGCAGCAAAACAAGATTTTCCTCTGCCTTTGCGGCAGCCTGTTTTTTGGCTTCAATTTCAGCATGGATTTCCTCAAGCATTTTTTCAGCGTCAATACGCGAGAAAAGTGGTTCGGGTGTGCCGACTTTTGAACCGACAGCCAGCCCTCCGAATGTCTTTATCGATTCGTAGGAAGTAGAGTCGCAGTTCATCTGTGCAAAAATTGCCGCCGATGTATCAGGCATAAATGGTGCAAGCAAAACGGCAATAACGCGAATGCTCTCAAGCAAGTTATAAAGCACTGTACCCAGTCTTGCGTGGTTGGCATCGTCTTTAGCCAGCGCCCACGGAGCTGTTTCATCAATGTATTTATTTGAACGGCGAGCTAAATTAATTACAGCATCAACTGCATCAGCAATTCGGTATTCACTGATATATTTATCAACATCTGCAATAGTCTTTGCAACAGTCTGTTTAAGTTCATCGTCTAGTGCATCTGTATGTTCGCCCGACTGAATAACGCCGTCAAAGTATTTATTCTGCATGGCAATTGTACGATTTACAAGGTTACCCAGAGTATTAGCCAAATCTGAATTGTAACGTTCGATAATTGTCTCGTAGGTAATGGCTCCGTCAGATGCGTGAGGCATCTCAGACAGCAGATAATATCTAACCGCATCAACGCCGAAACGGTCGCAAAGCTCGTCTGCATAAATAACATTTCCGCGTGATTTTGACATTTTGTCCTCGCCGAAAAGCAGCCACGGATGTCCGTAAACCTGCTTTGGCATCGGTTCACCGAGTGCCATGAGCATAATCGGCCAATAAATTGTGTGGAAGCGGACAATATCCTTACCGATTATATGAACATCGGCAGGCCAGTATTTTTTATACATTTCGGATGAACCGTCAGGATCGTATCCAATGCCGGTAATGTAGTTGGAAAGCGCATCTATCCAAACATACACAACATGGTCGGGGTCAAAGTCAACCGGTATGCCCCACTTAAACGAATTTCGTGAAACGCACAAATCCTGCAGCCCCGGTTTAATAAAGTTATTGAGCATTTCTTTTTTACGCGATTCGGGATAAATGAAGTGTTCATTTTCCTCAATCAATTTTTCAAGCTGTGTTTGATATTTTGAAAGGCGGAGGAAATAGGCTTCTTCTTTCTCGGCGTGAACTTCTCTGCCGCAATCCGGGCATTTTCCGTCAACAAGCTGGTTCGGTGTCCAAAAAGATTCACACGGGGTACAGTAAAGACCTTCGTATTCTGACTTATAAATATCGCCCTGTTCGTACAGTTTCTTAAATATTTTCTGAACAACGCGTTCGTGGTCAGCGTCTGTTGTACGGATAAATTTATCATATGTGGTATTAAGCAGGTCACAAATCTCACGGATTTCTCCTGCTACCTTATCAACATATTCCTTTGGGGTTATACCTGCGGCGTTAGCATATTCTTCTATTTTTTGACCGTGCTCGTCGGTACCTGTCATGAAGTACACATCGTATCCCTGCATACGCTTATATCTAGCAATAGCATCTGTCATTACTATTTCGTACGAGTTGCCGATATGAGGTTTTCTTGATGTATAGGCAATAGCCGTAGTTATATAGAATTTTTCACCCATTTTGTTATTCCTCCAGCCGTCATTGGCTTAATATATGGTCTATTATACCATTAAGAGTGGAAAATTCAAGTTTTACACTCTAAAATATCTGTCAATAAGCTTGTTTGTCATATTTTTATCCAAATTAGCAGCAGTCAGTGTCATAGGCCGTTCCGAGCGTACAGTAACAGCCATCCTTACCACCCCATATCTGCGTTCAAAAGGTCCCTCGGATATTCTTATCATGCAGGTTTTATCTTTTTTAACGCGCATTTTCTTGATAGTCAGTCGTTTGTAAGAATGCATAGTAACACCGTCGTATATACTAACGCCACCGTTGCGTTGATAATTAATTCTTACCGAAAGGAAGTACAGTATGATAAGCTGTACAAATGTTATTATCAGAGCAATCATTCCGCTGAATGCTGAAAAAAGCAGAACAAGAATCACTTCCGCGACAACGCTGAGCATAAGCAAAATTGCAGGCATATAAACAGCACGTTTGAGTACCCTGCGAGAACAAGTAAGGTCGTATCTACCATCATCAGATAAGTCAAATATGCCAAGCTGAAAATCATTTGCCTGGCGCATATTTACTGCTGGTAACACAACCTCGCTCTCACCCCGTTTTTTACCGTAGCCAGCCGCGGAAATGCCCACCCAACAAAAACGCAAAGCTCGCATTACGGGTGGAATATTTACTACAACAGCATTTATTGACGGCCGATTGATAACAGTGCGATGGTATGAGATGAAACCATGCTCAACGGTTATTTTATCGTCTGATTCATGCATGCAAAAAGGAATGTATTTAAAAAATGTAATTAAAAACGAAACTGCAAAACCCGCAACAAAAATTATTGCAATAACCGTTGCGGCAGGCGGTATAATTTTACCGATAAGTGCAGTAGCTAAACTCAGCGTATCTCGCAGATTATAATTTAATCTGTCACCAAGTACCTCGCCTGCTCGATTTATAGCGGGAGCAAGAACGATCAGTCCTGTAAGTGCCGATGCATTTGCAAGTGCCATTATTACAGCCATGCCGAAACGAGAACGGTAACGGATTTTTCCATCGTTTTTCGGCTCAAACATTAACTCATATGCCTTTGCGGCTTTTCTACTAAAATATATTTCAAAGTCGGCTTTTTTGCGAAAACCCGAGTCAGTGTCAATTCGTACCGAAACCGCTCCTAACAATGCAAGCAAAGGATTGTGGCCGGTGTAGCTGACCGATATTTTTTCCGTGGGCATGACTGCATGACGGCGAATAATAACGCCCGAATCAACCACTAAACAATCATCCCGAAAAATAACGCTAAAGGACATCCAGCGCAGTACAGAAACAAATATTATCAAAAATGCAAGTATAAGTTCCATAATAACAAGACTCGACAACGACCCTGTTGCTCCATAGTTTAACAAGCCGCGAAAAAGCGGAAAAAGTAAAATAAAAATGTATCGTCGCGTAAATTTGAATATCATCAAGGGATGAGTTTTTACCGTAAGTTCTGCAATCATTGCTCATTTTCCCCCGACAACAGTGTAGTCAATCTGAACGCTTCGCGTTTAGACAGCCCCGGTATGATTAATCGTGCCCGTGCCGCATGCACACGAACCGAATATAAGCCAAAAATTCGGCTAAAAATAGTTTGCGTACGTTCAAAATAAATAAGTCTGGGACATGGCATAATATATCGGCGGCGAATAAAAACGCCGCGGTTAACTATAAGTGAATTTTCAGTTATTTCAACATCATAAGACCGATAAAGCCGTGGAATGTAGTAAAACGATATCACCGCTGCAACAACAATTGACACAACAGTAACTGCCGCGCAAATAAAAAGCGAAAAAACGGACAGTATTCCACACATAAAGGCAATGAATGCAAGTATTATACAAAGATAAAGCCTCAAAAGTGACATAAGTCGATTTGATACCTTTATGTGCATTACTTTACTCCTTTTTGCCAAATTTTACAGCGTCCCAATATGACTTATACGCTTGCTCGTTCTTATTATCGCCAAAATTATAGTATACCGCATCCTTAATTTCATCGGGTAAATACTGCTGCGGATAATAGTGATTTGGGTATGAATGAGGATATACATATCCCTTTGCGTGCCCCATTTTTTGTGCACCTTGATAATGTCCGTCACGCAAATCATCGGGAATGGGGCCGGTTTTACCGGCGCGAACATCAGCCATTGCAGCATCTATGGCAGAAATGGCTGTATTTGACTTTGGTGCCGTTGCTACCATTATTACCGCGTCTGCAAGCGGTATGCGTGCTTCAGGCAATCCGACCTGAAAAGCAGCGTCCACGCACGATTTTACGATCGAAATTATTTGGGGATAAGCAAGCCCCACATCTTCGCACGCACATATAATCAGTCGTCGGCATGCGCCGGGTAAATCCCCTGCTTCAAGCAAACGAGCAAGATAATGCAGTGCTGCATTCGGATCAGATCCTCGCATAGACTTCTGAAAGGCAGAAAAAATGTCATAGTGCGCATCTCCGTCACGGTCATATCGCATAGCGCTGCGTTGTGAAAGTTCTAAAGCAGTTTCAGCAGTAATCAGCGGATCATCCTCGTGCATAACGCACGAGGCGCAAAGCTCAACAGCATTAAGCGATTTTCTAACATCGCCGCCGCAACCGGATGCAATAACCGTAACGGCTTCGTCCTCAATTTTAATTTGTCTGCCCTGCTCCTCGCTCAAATAGTCGACAGCACGGCGTACCGCAACTTCTATATCCCTTGCATCAACCGGTTTAAATTCAAAAACGGTGGAGCGTGATAGAATCGCGTTGTATATATAAAAATACGGATTTTCGGTTGTGGATGCTATAAGTGTAATATTTCCGTTTTCAATGTGTTCAAGCAAACTTTGCTGTTGGCGTTTATTAAAATATTGTATTTCATCAAGGTAGAGCAAAATGCCGTCCAAAGCAGAAAAAGTGCCTATTTCATCAATAACCGCTCGAATTTCCTGAGTGGATGCAGTCGTGCCGTTAAGTATATGCAAACGGCGATTTGTACGGTTTGCAATAATACGCGCAAGTGTTGTTTTGCCAACTCCTGACGGTCCGTAAAAAATTAAATTAGGCACATTACCGCTTTCAATAATGCGGCGCAGCGCTTTACCGTTGTCTACAAGATGATGCTGACCGACTATCTCATCAAGAGATGACGGTCTCATGCGGTCAGCAAGTGGTGATGACATAGCGACTCCTCCAAATATACATATGATAATATTTTACTACATAACTAAAGTTTTGTAAAGAAGCCGCATATATTTGATAGTGCTAAGTGCAGGAGGTGGTCATATGTTTTGCATTTTACTTGCAGACAGAGGAAAAAGGCGTCGTGGAAAGCCTTTTTATCGACGTCCTAAAATCGAGAACATTAAATACGGAGATTCCCACTACGATATCATTCGCGCTACAATGAAAAAAGGTAAGCTCTACTGGCCCGCCATTGCACGTGCAATGAGAGGTAGACCATTTATTACACAAGTTGACATAAATCTGCCAGATGATTTTAGGTCAATGTTGTTTGATAGTTCCCGATACAGGCAACATATAGAAATCCATTCGGCACTTACAGTATTAAAATTGGCAAGCAAATACAAACGCTCGGTGTCGGTCGCGCTTATTGACAAAGACTGTTGCTTTTGTGGTTGTCTTAAGCCTCTTATGAATTTATCAAATGAGGTTTACATAATCACTAAACAAATTGAACAATATTCCGAATACGCAAACGAGTGTTATTCCCTATTTGGTGCCGCGCCAGTGGTAACTGACGGATACGGTGTAGCAGAGCGATGCAATGTCATTATGTGCCCCGACGGCAGAGGCGTAATTGATACCGATAAATGTGTATTTGCGCCTCTAAAAGAATGCTGGCACATAGGAAAAAATTGCATTACAACTGTAGCTGGTTGCCCAGAAGGTATTGATGAAATTGATTTTGCCGCAGCTCTGTATGAACTGTGCGGTATCAAGCGAATGGCAACCATTACGGCAGGGTTTATGACAGCTATGGGTGTCAAAGAGCCACTTGATGCTATTGTGCGTAGGATATGTCTTGACATAAAGTAGAATATTTATTATAATGTAGGTTGTTATGCAAATTTTATACTTGCAATCAGTATGTTTTTAAAAATCATGCCACACGGTAATACATTCTGCGCATAAGCCGTGGCTGATAATTATACCGGCGCAGCGGAGAAACGGAAGCGAAAAAAATCATGTCTAAACCTATCACCCTTACTGCTGAAGGTCTTAAAAAAATCCAAAACGAATACGAAACCTTAACCACAATAACACGTAAAGAAGTTGCTGAAAAAATTAAGGTTGCTCGTTCCTTTGGCGACCTTTCGGAAAACAGCGAGTATGACGAAGCTAAAAATGAGCAGGCAAGAGTAGAGGCAAGAATCAGCGAGTTGGAGAGCATGCTCAAAAACTACACAATCATTGATGAATCCTCTGTAGACAAAACAAAGGTGCATCTCGGTTTAAAGGTAAAAGTTTTAGATGTTGAATTTAATGAAGAAATGGTATACACCGTTGTCGGCAAAGCCGAGGCTGACCCAATAAACGGTACTATATCCAACGATTCGCCCGTAGGAAAGGCCCTCATCGGTGCAAAGGTCGGTCAGACCGTTACCGCTGAAACGCCTGCAGGAGAGCTCAAGTTTAAGGTACTTGAAATCTCTAAATAAACAAATGATGACGGGTTGTAACACACCCGTCTTTTTCACTGTAAAGGAAGTGCGATTAAATGGAAGAAATTAAGGATACCAACGTTACTGAGCAGGAGCTCAGCGAAGTACTTAGAATACGCCGTGAAAAGCTTTCCGCTTTGCAGGCTGACGGCAATGACCCGTTTGTAAAAACAAAGTTTGATTTTACAGACTATACAGCCGATATAAAGGCCGATTTTGACAGCTATAATGAAAAAACTGTACGCATTGCCGGACGTATTATGAGCCGCCGCATCATGGGTAAAGCAAGCTTCTACAATGTTCAGGATGCAAACGGAAATATTCAAGCTTATATCAGACGTGACGATGTAGGCGAAGAAAGTTACGCTGCATTCAAAAAGTGGGATATCGGTGATATTGTCGGACTGGAAGGATATGTTTTCCTGACCAAAACAGGAGAAATTTCCGTTCACACCCAGTCAATTGAGCTGTTAGCAAAGTCGCTTTTACCCCTGCCGGAAAAATTCCACGGTCTTAAAGATAACGACCTGCGTTATCGTCAGCGTTATGTTGACCTTATTGTTAATCCCGAAGTTAGAGATGTATTTGAAAAGCGCTCACGCATTCTTAAAGAAATACGCAATTACCTTGACGGAAAGGGCTTCACCGAGGTTGACACACCTATACTCGTTCCGCTGGAAATCGGTGCTTCAGCTCGTCCGTTTAAGACACATCATAACACCCTCGATATGGATATGTATCTGCGTATCGAAACCGAGCTTTACCTAAAGCGTCTTATTGTCGGCGGTATGCACCGCGTGTATGAAGTCGGCAGAATTTTCCGTAACGAAGGAATGGATACAAAGCATAACCCAGAGTTCACTACAATCGAGTTGTACCAAGCATTCACTGACTATCAGGGTATGATGGATCTCGTTGAAGAAATGAACAAAATGCTTGCAGAAAAAATATGCGGAAGCCTCAAAATCACATATCAGGGCACTGAAATTGACATGGGTCATTGGGAGCGTCTGACAATGGTCGAGGCTGTTAAGAAATATTCCGGCTGCGACTATTACGACTGGGAAACCGACGAACAGGCTCGTGAATGTGCTAAGAAAATGCATGTTGAAGTTCCTGAAAATGCAACAAAGGGCACTGTACTAGCAGAGTTTTTCGATGCATTTGTTGAGGAAAAGCTCATTCAGCCGACCTTCATCTACGATTACCCCGTTGAAAACAGCCCGCTTGCTAAACGTAAGCCGTCTGAACCTGCTTTCACCGAGCGTTTCGAATATTTCATCAACGCAACCGAATTCGGCAACGCATTCAGCGAGCTGAATGACCCGATTGACCAGAAAGAGCGCTTTGAGCGTCAGGTTGCCATCAAAAAGCAGGACGAACCGACATGCAACGCAGAAGTTGATTATGACTATGTAACCGCTCTTGAATACGGTATGCCTCCAACGGGCGGACTTGGTTTTGGAATTGACCGTCTTGTCATGCTGTTAACTGACAGCGCATCAATTCGCGATGTCCTTCTCTTCCCGACAATGAAACCCTTGAATGGTGTAAAGGACGAAAATGGTGTAAACAAAACCGAGTCCGAAGCGCCAAAAACCGAGCCGGAAAAGATAGATTTCTCCAAAGTAGAGATCGAGCCTTTGTTCAAGGATTTCGTAGATTTTGAGACTTTCTCTAAGTCCGATTTCCGGGCGGTCAAGGTGCTTGCCTGCGAAGCCGTACCGAAGTCCAAGAAGCTTTTGAAGTTCACCTTAGACGATGGTACAGGCGAAAATAGGACGATTTTAAGCGGTATTCACGCCTATTACGAGCCGGAGGAGCTTGTCGGCAAGACCTGTATCGCTATTACCAATCTTCCGCCAAGACCGATGATGGGCATTGATTCCTGCGGTATGCTGATTAGTGCGGTACACCACGAAGAAGGCGAAGAAAAGCTCCATCTTCTAATGGTAGATGACCATATTCCGGCGGGCGCAAAGCTCTACTAAAACGAGATGTACTTCATTTTCCGAAAACCTCGGATTTTACACAAATACACCAATTTTACACCAATCGGTGCTAAAATCGGTGCAGCAACAAAAAAATCGCATAATTTTTAGTTTCACACAGCCCCTGAGAAGTTATAGCTTCTCAGGGGCTTCTGTATTTTCTCATAGTTTTTACTCGCCTCGTCGCAAACTATACCAATCTACGCTTTCCCAATATAATGAAGCTAATCGCAGAGGAAGGAGAGGATTAAGTATGAGCAATATTTTATCAGAGGTACACCCTGAACTTATTGCGGAATGGTCGGATAAAAACCTGCCGCTTACTCCGGATAAGATTACATACGGCTCAAACAAAGTCGTTTGGTGGAAAGGCGCTTGCGGTCACGAAT
>CALHND010000018.1 GCA_938034875.1 uncultured Clostridia bacterium | reverse complement strand
TGCGCTCCGCCGGCTGTATTCGTGACCGTTACCTTTGTCGCGTGCTTTCTGTTTTCGTCATATGTGTAAGTATACTTCAATCCTGCCTTGTTGTCAATTGCATAATATTGCACTAAACAAACAAGCAGTTGATTAATCAACTGCTTGTTATAATTAAATATAACTATAATTTATTATTTAATAGTTTTTTAAATACTTTTTTCACTTCTTTTTCTGTATAGTTAAACCTATTTTCTTCTATACATTGATTTAAAAGTTTAGATTCTTCAACAACATTCAGCTTCTCGCAAATACTTTTCATAATATTATTCTTTAATATTTTGACTTTCTTTTTCCATGCAATAAAATGTACAATTTGACTATAAATGGTCACTGTTAAAAATTCGGATACAACAAGAATAATCATAATTTTAATGTTATTATCAGAAAAGCTATCCTTACTGATTACGCCTACCAAAACAATTGAAATAAAAAATATAATTCCTATTGATACACAAATAGCACGCAAAATATTATATTGTTTTTCACTCCAATAATTTAAACTTAAGCCCATTGCACTATAAAAACTAATAAAAGACAATATAATTATTATCAAACTTAAGCCCAAAATAATAAGAAAAGTACCCATATCACCTCCAATAATTGGATAAAATGCCATTTATCCCCAAAGAAATTGCAATTCCACTGAAAACTTTTGTAAATGATTGTATTTTAAAACCTAATATAGCATTTTCCATAAATAACGCTGCCGTTTGTCTAGCACCAATCGAAGCTCCCTTATCAGCAACCGATGCACTGAAATTCAAAAATGTTTTAGCGCCCCATGATTTTCCTGAATTTATTGTCTCAGTCATCCCTTTCACATTTCCAACGCCTCTACCAGACCATGCACCCAAACCAATTCCAACTACACCCATGACAATAGCTTTGCCCCAATTTACTTTGCCAAAATCTCCGCCAATAGATATAAGGTCTCCGCCTACGCTTCCTGCAAAGCCTAAAACTCCTCCTGAAATCATTGAACCAATGGTGCCAATACCTGAGCCTCCTATTAAACCAGTTATACCCCCTATCAGAGCATCAAAACCAGCTTGCCACCAATTTATGTTATCCCATCCATTGGTTATTCCTTGTGACACTACACTTCCACCAAAACCTACTGCAGCACCAACAAAAAAGCCAATGAGTAGTAATGAAATTGCTACGTGACCTGTCGGGTCAACATACGAAATAGGGTTGTTGCAACAATAAGAATAGAGATTGCATCCTTCTGGCACTTTTAAGCCGTCGTCAAAACAAATGCTCGGCACGTCGGCGTTTATGAAGCGACCTGTGG
>CALHND010000017.1 GCA_938034875.1 uncultured Clostridia bacterium | reverse complement strand
TTGGCGGAGGTTCATCATGAGCGGACTTTTTACGGTTGTTGTTGTAATGTGTGCGTCTGCGTTAATATGCTCGCTTGTTCAGACCTTTGTTACAGACGGCAGTACAAAGAAAATCATCAGCCTTGTTTTAGGCGCTTTTATTATCTGCTGTATGGTTGTTCCCGTAAAAAATGCCGTATCGTCATTTAATACCGATATTGAGGAAAAGCAAAATTCTATTAAAGAAATATCAACTGATGATGAGGCATACAGCAATGCCGTTATAAAGCAGACGGAGATAAATCTTGAAACTGCATTAAAAAATATTCTTTTACAGAATAATATAACAATCAAATCGTGTGACATAATTTTGAGCAGAGTTGAAAACAACGGCATAATCATAGCGTCAATCAGCATATATATAGACAAAGAATTTGTTCGGTACACAAATCTTGTATCGTCAATTGTTTATGACAATTTCGGAATTACACCAAACATTATGACGGAGTGAATTATGGAAGACAAAACAAGTTCAAAGCTGAAATCAATGCTCGACAGTAAAAAAATAAGAAATATCATAATCGTTGTCGGTCTTATCGGCATAGGCTTAATATTTCTTTCAAACTGGGTTGATTTCGGTTCTTTGACATCAGGAAAAGGAGATGAAGCATTTTCCGTAAAAACATACAGCACAAAAATAGAAAATGATTTGCAGACGGTGATTTCAAAAATTGAGGGAGCAGGCAAGACGGAAGTTTTGCTTACAATGGAAAATTCCGTTGAATATGTTTATCTTGATAACAGCACCACCAAAACAAAGGAAATTGAACCTTTGATAAGAGGAGTGCTTGTAGTGTGTGAAGGCGGTGATGATCCTGTTGTGGTTGAGCGTGTCACCGATGCAGTCACAAAAGCGCTTGATATTTCAACAGCAAAAGTATGTATTACAAAATTATCAGAATAAAGGTCGGGAGTAATATGAAATCTAAGAAAAAATATATCGTTTTTGCATCACTTGTGCTTGCACTTTCGGCAGCAGTGTACATAAACTGGCAGCTTTCGGGAGCTAAAACTCCTCAAAGTGCCAAAGAACTTGGTGCGGCATCATATGTCAGTGCAACCGCTTCGGCGTCGGATGATGAGGTACAGCAGACGGCGGCACTTTCAAACGAGAGCAAAAGCTATTTTTCAGCCGAAAGGACAAAGCGGCAGGCAACTCAGGATAAAATAATTGATGATGCAAAAGAAATTTTCAATCTTGAAAGCTCGTCCGATGCCGACAAAAGCGAGGCTGAAAAGAATGTTGAAGAGCTTCTAAAAACCTTTACAATTCAGGACAGCATTGAAAGTATTGTCAAAGCCAAAGGATTTTCAGAATGCCTTTGCTATATAAGCGATCAAGGTGTGTCGGTAATTGTTCCGAAATCTCAGCTTGACGATACATCTGTTCTGATTATTGACGATGCCGTGGTTACTCATTATGAGGTTGATTATGACGATATATCGGTAATAGGGGCATAAAATTTGCAGAGGGCATAGTGTCCTCTGCTTTTTTTATGCATAAAAATATTCCTATGTTCACAAAGAATACTGCGCAATAGGCTGAAATTTTTCCGGAAACTTGTCAATCGATTTAAACGGATATATAATTAGAATTATAACAATTAGAATTAAAACTATTAAAGAGAGGGTTGTGTATGAAAGAGTCAATTCACTATCTGCTGATGTCTGACCATATGCTTGTGCAAAAGGCACTTCTCGGCAGTATCAAAGAATCGGGACTTACATTGGGTCAGCCGAAAATACTCGATTACCTAAAAGACCATAACGGCTGTGTACAAAAGGATATTGCGGCAGGCTGTCACATTGAGCCTGCGTCCATAACCGTGATTTTGCGTGGTATGGAAACCAAAGGCTATATCGCAAGGAAATCTCTTGGCGGCGACAGAAGGTCACTCTATGTTTTTCTCACCGATAAGGGAAAAGAGTATGTCCGATATCTCAATGAAAAATTTGACAGCGTAGAAAGTATTGCAACAGACGGCTTTTCAGAAGAAGAAACGGAAGTGTTCCAAAGTCTGCTTGCAAAAGTGTATGAAAATATGACAAAGCATTTTGAAAAGGAAGTTATGTAATGAATTTAAAAAATATGAAAATCAGATTGCCGATGTATTTTATCGGTCTTTTTATAATGACAATCGGAATTGCACTTTCGGTAAAATCAAATCTCGGTGTATCTCCCGTAAGCTCAATCCCATACACAATGACCTGCATATGGGGCATAGAAATGGGCAAGGCAACAATCATATTCCACATTGTTCTTGTGTTCATTCAGTTTTTGTTACTTCGCAAAAACTTTAAATTAATAACCCTTTTGCAGATTCCCGTAGGCGTTATCTTCGGCTATTTTACAACATTCTGCAACTACCTTGCATCATTCTTTCCGACACCCGATAATCTTATTGTCAGAATCTTAATGGTGCTTGCAAGCTCCGTTATTGTCGCAGTCGGAATTTTTCTGTATCTTCCTGCCGATGTTATTCCGCTCGCAGGCGAGGGTGTAATGTCTGCTGTTTCACAGGTTACAAAAATCGAATTTTCAAAGATAAAAATGGGTTTTGATATCACTATGGTGGTAGTGTCGGCAGCGGCTTGTCTGATTATGATTCACAGCCTTGGCAGTGTCGGTGCAGGAACAGTAATTGCGGCATTTCTTGTCGGATTTATTCTCGGCATTATCAACAAAGCTTTCGGAAAATACAGAGATAAACTTCTTAAAAAGACTCCGTCCGTTCAGGTTGATGAAAAAACTGATGATGAGCAGAATCCTACATATGTAATCACCGTGTCAAGGGAATACGGCAGCGGCGGCAGACAGATTGCAAAGGCACTTGCCGAAAGTCTTGGGTTTAAGTATTACGATAACGAGCTGATAAAACTTGTTGTTGAGAAGAGCGGCTATTCTCCTGATTTTATTGAAAAGAATGAACAGACAATTAAAAATCCTTTACTTCACGATTTCTTTGCGTGGTACGGCGGACCGCTTGATACCGCAAATATGCCGAATGTCGAAAGCCTTTTTAACCGTGAAAAAAATGTAATAAAAACCATTTCACAGAATGAATCCTGCGTAATAGTCGGCAGACTTGCAAACGAGATTCTCAAAAACAAAAAGCATACATTCAATGTATTTGTATCAGCCGATGAAAATACCGAGGCAGAGAGAATTTCCGAAAGGGATAATCTTTCCGTAAACGATGCTCTTAAAAAGGTCAGAAAGGTAAACCGTGAAAGAGCCGACCATTGCAAATACTTTACATCTTCCGAATGGGGCAATGCAGATAACTACGATTTGTGCATAAAGTCCGATACATTCGGCTGTGATGAGAGCACTAAAATTATTGAAGAGTTATTCAGAAAGAAATTTCCGAAATTCAAATGATTTGTCACAGATATCTTTGTCAATTCTTATTTACATTCAATTTCAGTTATGGTATAATCTTGATGATAATAACTACCTTTATTAAATTAATTTAACGAAAAGTTGGGCTTAATATGGATAATGAAATGAACAATGTAACTAATGATATTGAAGTTAATGATATTTTTGAGGAAGAGGTTAATCTTACAAGAAGTGAGTCAAGAGAGCAGGCTTTTATGCTTTTGTTCTCAAAGTCTTTTGACGATGAGCCTCTTGAAGAAACAATAGATGATAATTCGGAAATGTTTGTAGGCGGTGTTTGCGCATATGCTCAGGCTGTAGTTTCCGGCATTGAGGACAAGCGTGAGGAGATTGACGAAATCATTGCAAGCCACCTGAAAAAGGGCTGGACTCTTTCAAGAATTTCAAAGCCGTCGCTTGCTATTCTTCGCCTTGCAATCTATGAGATGAAGTATCTCGACAATGTTCCGCAGAGCGTTTCAATCAACGAGGCTGTTGAACTTGCCAAGAAATATACAATCGACGAGAGCAAATTTGTAAACGGTATTCTCGGCACATATTCCCGTGAATTTTCGGGAAAGTCGGAGAAGTGATATGAGCCTTTTTCTCGGAATTGACACTTCAAATTACACAACATCAACCGCCCTTTACGACAGCAAAACGGGCGAAATGGTTCAGCAGAAAAAACTTCTTCCCGTAAAAGAAGGTCAGCTCGGACTTCGTCAGAGTGACGCTGTGTTTCACCACACAGCACAGTTGCACAAGCTTATTGAAGAACTTTTGAAAGATGTTGATACAAGCAAAATAGCCGCAATTGCGGCGTCAAGCCGTCCAAGACCTGTTGACGGCTCATACATGCCGTGTTTCACTGTTGGAGAGAACACGGCAAAAATTTTATCTTCCGCAATGAAAATCCCTCTTTACACATTTTCGCATCAGGAGGGACATATCTCGGCGGCATTGTTCGGCTCGCAGAGAACAGATTTGTTTGATAAGCAGTTTATCGCTTTCCATGTCAGCGGAGGTACAACCGAGGCAGTATTTGCCAAAGGATTCGGCACGGGCTTTTCCGTTGAACTTGCGGCACACACTCTTGACCTCAATGCAGGACAGGCGATTGACCGCACAGGACTTATGCTCGGTTTAAAATTTCCGTGCGGTCCTCAGCTTGAACAGCTTGCCCTTAAAAATACAGAAAAAATCAAGGTAAAACCAACTCTCAAAGGCTGTGATTGTTGTCTCAGCGGAGTTGAAAATCTTTCCAAAAAGCTGATTGACGAAGGCAAATCTCCCGAATATGTTTCGGCATTCTGTCTTAAATATATTGAACAGACTTTGTCCGAAATGACCAAAGGACTGCTTGAAAAATACGGAGAAATTCCATTGCTCTTTGCAGGCGGAGTAATGTCAAATCAAATAATAAAAAATTCTTTTGAAGAAAAATACAATGCAATATTCGCACCGCCGCAGTTTTCGGCAGATAACTCGGCAGGAATTGCATATTTAGGATACAGGAAGTATAACGATGTACACACCCGAGTTTAGCAAACCACGAGTTTTAAGTGTTTCACAACTGAATTTCTATATAAAGTCAATTATTGAAAATGACGCAAGGCTGAATTTTGTCTTTGTTACGGGTGAAATTTCAAACCTAACCGACCACTACAGAAGCGGACACATCTATCTTTCAATCAAAGACGAAAAATCCGTTATAAGAGCCGTAATGTTTGCCGGCAATGCCCGTAATTTAAAGTTCAGACCGACCGACGGAATGAAAGTAATCTGCCGTGGCAGAGTTGCAGTCTATGAACCCACAGGTCAGTATCAGCTTTATATTGAAGATATGCAGCCCGACGGCATAGGTGCGCTTTCGCTTGCATATGAACAACTTAAAAAGTCACTTGCCGAAAAAGGACTTTTTGCTCCCGAACATAAGAAGAAAATTCCGCCGTTTCCGAATTCAATCGGTGTAATTACTTCTCCCACAGGTGCGGCAGTTCAGGATATCCGCAACATTCTTTCAAGAAGATTTCCGTCTGCCGACATAATTATGTGTCCCGTACTTGTTCAGGGCGAGAATGCTCCCGCTCAACTTATTGACGCCGTACAGAAACTTGATAAATACAACGCCTGTGATGTTATCATAATCGGCAGGGGCGGCGGTTCAATTGAAGATTTGTGGGCGTTCAATGATGAAAACCTTGCTTATGCAATCTACAACTGTAAAATTCCCGTAATTTCCGCTGTCGGTCATGAAACCGATTTTACAATCTGTGACTTTGTATCCGATCTCAGAGCGCCGACTCCGTCTGCGGCGGCAGAGCTTGCAGTTCCCGATACTGCGGAGCTTGTTGATTACTATAAATCTCAAAAGCAGTATGTTTCGTCAATGGCAACATTGAAATTAAGACAGGAATATAATGCCCTTACAGAATTAAAAACAAGACTGTCCGTTGTATCACCACAACAGAGAATTTTTGAATATGAAAAATCTCTTGAACTTTGCAAAACGAAAATACAGCATTTTGTTCAGGAAACAATAAATAAAAAGGCTGCCGACATCACAAAGACAGCCGCAAAACTTGAAGGACTCAACCCCGTTAAAATTCTTTCAAGAGGTTATTCAATTGCCGAAAAAGACGGTAAGACGGTAAATTCCGCAAAAATGTTGAAAAGCGGAGATGAATTTACACTCCGTTTTTCAGACGGTGAAATAAAGGCAAAAGCAACAGGTGAGTAAAATGGCATTTACACATTTACATCTTCATACAGAATACAGTCTGCTTGACGGTGCCTGCCGTCTGAGCAGACTTGCAAAAGCCGCAAAAGAAAAAGGAATGACTGCACTCGCAATCACCGACCACGGTGTAATGTACGGTGCAGTCGATTTTTATAAGGAATGCAAAAAACAGGGTATAAAGCCTATAATCGGCTGTGAAGTGTATGTTGCACCGCAAAGCCGTTTTGACAAGACCTCATCCTACGGAAAATACTATCATATGGTTCTGCTCTGCAAAAATCATACAGGCTATCAGAATCTTATCAAGCTTGTGTCAAAGGGTTTTACGGAGGGATTCTATACAAAGCCGAGAATTGATGATGAACTCCTTGCCGAGTATCATGAGGGCTTAGTCTGCCTCTCTGCCTGTCTGGCGGGTGAAATTCCTCAAAAGCTCCTTGACGGTGATTATGCCGGTGCAAAGTCAAAGGCAGAATTTTACCGTGATATATTCGGGAGTGAGAACTTTTTTATAGAGCTTCAAGACCACGGAATTGAGGAACAGAAAAGGATAATTCCAAGCCTTATAAAAATTGCCCGTGAAATCGGTGTTGACATTGTTGCAACAAACGATTGTCACTATATCGAAAAACAGGACAGCACGGTTCACAATATTCTTCTCTGTATTCAGACCAACCGAACAGTCAATGACAGCGACAGAATGGAGTTCAAAACTTCGGAATTTTATCTTAAAACAGAAGATGAAATGCGTGAGGTGTTTGCAAGTTACCCCGAAGCAATCGACAATACACAGAAAATTGCCGATATGTGCAATGTCGATTTTGAATTCGGTGTACGCAAGCTTCCGAGATTTGATGTTCCTAATAACGAAGATCATCTGCATTATTTCAGAAGAAAATGCTATGAGGGGCTTTATAAACACTATGGTGAGAATCCTGACCAATCTCTGATTGACCGACTTGAATATGAAATCAACACGGTGTCGCAAATGGGTTTTGTAGATTACTACCTCATTGTAAATGACTTTGTAAGCTACGCAAAATCATGCCAAATTCCTGTCGGACCCGGCAGAGGCTCGGGTGCAGGTTCACTTTGTGCCTACTGCATAGGCATAACCGCAATCGATCCGATAAAGTACAATCTTCTTTTTGAAAGATTTCTCAATCCCGAAAGAGTCAGTATGCCCGATTTTGATGTCGATTTTTGTAAGGAACGCAGGGGAGAGGTTATCGACTATGTTGTGCGTAAATACGGCGAAGATCATGTTGCACAGATAATTTCGTTCGGTACAATGGCGGCAAGAGGTGCAATCCGAGATGTCGGAAGGGTGCTTGAAATTCCGTATGCGACAGTAGATTCTGTTGCAAAGCTTGTTCCTATGGAACATGATATGACAATCGAGGAAGCGCTGAAACTGAGTCCCGATCTGAGAAGTCGCTGCAATAACGATCCGCAGATAAAAAAACTGCTTGATGTTGCAATGAGCATTGAGGGAATGCCCCGTCACGCAACAATGCACGCCGCAGGAGTTGTAATCACCGATAAGCCCGTCAGCGACTATGTTCCGCTGTCAAAAAATGACGATAATGTTGTAACACAGTTCACCATGACGGCACTTGAAGAACTCGGTCTTTTAAAAATGGACTTCCTCGGGCTCAGAAACTTAACCGTAATCAATGATGCAGAAAAGCAGATAAAACATAAAAATCCCGACTATAATCCCGATATGGTCGATGAAAATGATAAAAAAGTTTTTGAAATGTTTTCAAAAGGATACACGGAGGGTGTGTTTCAGTTTGAAAGCCAAGGAATGAAAAATGTTCTCACTCAGCTAAAACCGGAGCGAATTGAGGATCTTATAGCTGTTACGGCTCTCTATCGTCCCGGACCTATGGACAGCATTCCCGCTTATATTGACTGTCGTCACAATCCGTCGCATATTCGTTACAAACATCCGCTTTTAAAGGAAATTCTCGGAGTTACAAGCGGTTGCATAATTTATCAGGAACAGGTTATGCAGATTTTCAGAACGCTTGCAGGCTACAGTCTCGGCAGAGCGGACATAGTGCGCCGTGCAATGAGCAAGAAAAAACTTGCCGTAATGGAGTCGGAGCGTGAAATATTCATTCACGGTCTGACTGATGATGACGGCAATATCATAGTTGAAGGATGCATTCGCCGTGGGGTTGATGAAAAAACGGCAATTTCCGTTTATGATGAAATGGAAAGCTTTGCACACTACGCTTTCAACAAATCCCATGCTGCGGCATATGCCAACATTTCCTACAAAACTGCATGGCTCAAATGTCACTATCCCCGTGAATATATGGCGGCTCTGCTTTCAAGTGTTCTTGATAATCAAAATAAACTTGCGTCATATATCACTGAGTGCAAACGGCTCGGAATCCGTGTATTACCGCCTAATGTCAACGAAAGCAATCTTCATTTTACGGTCAGCGGAAACGATATCCGTTACGGACTTCTTGCCGTTAAAAATCTCGGCAGAAATTTCATAGATGAAATTATCTCGGAACGCATAAACAATCCTTATGAAGATTTCTTTGATTTCTGCAAAAGGCTCTACGGCAGAAATATGAACAGCAGAGCAATTGAAAGTCTGATAAAATGCGGTGCATTTGACGGACTCGGAGCAAATCGCAGACAATTGCTCGCAATCAGTAAAACCGTTCTTGACGATGTTGAGTATGAAAGCAGAAGAAATGCGGGCGGTCAGATGTCATTTTTTGATGACGCAGAGGTTGATGCTCAATCATCAAAGCCCAAAATTCCCGATTTGCCCGAATTTTCCGTTTCTGAACTTTTGCATATGGAAAACGAAATTGCGGGAATGTATCTCAGCGGTCATCCGCTCGATGAATACACAACTTTTTCAAAAGCAATCCATGCCGACAAAACGGGCGATATAATCAATAATGACAGCGGTATGTATTTTGACGGAAAAAAAGTCAGCCTTGTCTGCATAGTTGCAAAGCTGAAAACCCAGCTTACAAAAAATAACAGGATTATGGCTTTTGTCAATGCCGAGGACAGATACGGAATGCTTGAAATCGTGATTTTCCCGAATGTATATGAAAAATATTCCGCCCTTCTCGGTGCAGGCGGTGCGTTGCTGTTCCGTGGAACTGTCAATTTAAAAGAAAACGAAGAGCCGAAAATCATCTGCGATTCCATAGCGTCTGCCCGTACAAACGAGGATTGCAAAAATAACCCTGTTGCAATAAAAAACACAGAACATTTTTCGCAAAATTATCAGATGCAAGCCGTGAAAAATGATACACAAAAGCCTTCTGCGTTGTATTTGCGTATTGATGACCTCAATACCGACAAATACAACCGTGCAAAGCGTGTTCTTGACATTTTTGACGGCAGAACGCCTGTTATTTTCTATCTTACCGACACTAAAAGAAAGGTCAAAGCCCCCTCGTCAATGTGGGTTGATATCAATCCTGTAATGATAAAAGAACTCAAATATCAGCTTGGTGACGAAAATGTGGTGGCAAAATAACCAAAAACAAACTTTTATTTCAGTTATTTGCAATAAAAATTGGTGAAAGCTATTGAAAATTTCGTTTTTTTGTATTATAATTTATGTTGTTAAAACACTTTATTGCATAAAAGTGCAGAAGTATATGATGCTTTACAGCGTGAAAGTGCTGAAAGCTTAGGAGGAAATTTAAATGAAAAAAGCTAAAAAAATTGTCGCAGTTGCTCTTGCGGCGGCTTCTATGTCACTCGCATTTGCAGGATGCGGCGGTTCTGCAGAAAGCTCAAAGGCAGATAATTCAGGCACGGATGGTAAGGTTTACAATATCGGTATCTGTCAGCTTGTTCAGCATGAGGCTCTTGACGCCGCAACAAAAGGCTTTAAAGATTATCTTACTGAGAAACTCGGTGCAGACAATGTAAAGTTTGACGAGCAGAACGCTCAGGGCGATTCCGCAACTTGCGCTACAATCTGTAACCAGTTTGTTTCTTCAAACTATGACCTTATTCTCGGCAATGGTACTGCCGCACTTCAGGCAGCATACACAGCAACACCGAATATTCCGGTTCTTGGTACTTCAATCACAGACTACGGCACAGCGCTTGACAAGTCTGATTGGAACGGTGTTTCGGGTATGAATGTTTCGGGTACAACAGACCTTGCTCCGCTTGATCAGCAGGCGGCAATGCTCAAGGAGCTTTTCCCCGATGCAAAGAATGTCGGAATTCTCTACTGCTCGGCTGAGGCTAACTCAAAGTATCAGTGCGATACAATCACTCCTTATTTCAAGGATGCAGGCTATACTGTAAAATCATATTCATTTGCAGATTCAAACGATGTTGCCGCAGTTGCAAAGACTGCCTGTGATGAGAGCGATGTTCTTTACATCCCGACAGATAACACAGCGGCATCTAACACAGGTATCATCGACAATGTTGCCACAGCCGCAAAAACTCCTATTGTTGCCGGCGAAGAAGGCATCTGCAAGGGCTGCGGTGTTGCAACACTTTCAATCAGCTATGACGAACTCGGCAGAAAAACAGGCGAAATGGCTTACAACATTCTTGTAAATGGCGAGGACATCACAAAGATGAAGGTTGAGGCCGCTCCGAATGTAACAAAAGAATATATCAAAGATCGTTGTGACACATACGGAATCAAAGTTCCCGACGGTTACACAGAAATCAAAGCAGAATAATTCATATTCGGAAAAATAATATTGGCAGGGGTGCCGTGCAAGCGACACCCCGATATTTTATGTATAGGTGGTTTTTATGGATTTTTTAGCAAACTACTTCGGTTCTCTTAATCCAATGAGCTTTTTATCCGCACTTCCGGGTAATATTGCTCAGGGTATAATCTGGGGACTTATGGGACTCGGTGTATTTCTCACCTTTAAGCTTTTGAACTTTGCCGACCTCAGCGTTGACGGTTCATTTGCAACAGGCGGTGCAGTAACCGCAGTTATGCTCATCAACGGCTGTCCCGTTTGGGCAACAATCATCGTAGCAATCCTTGCAGGTCTTGCGGCAGGTCTTGTAACGGGACTTCTTCACACGCTTCTCGGAATCCCCGACATTCTCGCAGGTATCCTCACACAGATTGCTCTTTATTCAATTAACCTGAATATTATGGGAAAATCAAACCTCCCAATCAGCTACAGAAACTATACACTTGTTGTTTCTGCAAGCAATATAAATATGGCAATTCTCGTAGGCCTTGGAATTTGTGCCATTGTAATTGCCGCAATGTATTGGTATTTCGGCACGGAACAGGGTTCAACAATCCGTTCAACAGGTTCAAACCCTGCAATGAGCAAGGCACAGGGCATTAACATCAATTTTACAAAGGTAATTGCTCTTGCACTTTCAAACGGACTCGTTGCACTTTCGGGTTCACTTTTTGCTCAGTATCAGGGCTTTGCGGATATCAACATGGGCAGAGGCGCAATCGTAATCGGTCTTGCCGCTGTAATCATCGGTGAAGTTCTCGGTGAGGCAATTTTCCGCAAGCACATGAATTTCATCATCAGAATGGTCTTTGTAATTGTCGGCGGTATTCTTTATTATATCGCAATGGGCATCGTACTCTGGCTCAAGATGCCGACAGACGATACAAAGCTCTTCACGGCAATTATCGTTGCAATCTTCCTTGCAGTTCCGTATCTCCAGAAAAAGAGAAAGACTTCATTCAAGAAAGTTGCAAAAATGAATGCTAAAAACGCACAGAAGGAGGGTTAAGAATGCTTGAAATCAAGAATGTATGGAAAACCTTTAATAAAGGCACAGTAAACGAAAAGCAGGCACTCTGCGGAGTTAATCTCACCCTCAATGACGGCGATTTTTGTACGGTAATCGGCGGTAATGGCGCAGGCAAGTCAACAACACTCAACGCAATTGCAGGCGTGTGGCCTGTTGACTGCGGTCAGATTCTTATTGACGGCAAGGATATTTCAGCATTGCCCGAGCATAAAAGAGCGCCGTACCTTGGCAGAGTATTTCAGGACCCGATGACAGGTACGGTAGCCGATATGGAAATTATAGAAAACCTCGCAATTGCCGCAAGACGAGGCAAGAAAAGAGGACTTTCGTGGGGCGTAAAGGCTGACGAAAGATTCCGTTACCGTCAGATGCTTGCAGAGTTCGACCTCGGACTTGAGAACAGAATGTCCTCAAAAGTAGGACTTCTCTCAGGCGGTCAGCGTCAGGCAATAACACTCCTTATGGCAACAATCAAAAAGCCAAAGCTTCTCCTGCTTGACGAGCATACAGCCGCCCTTGACCCGAAAACAGCCGCAAAGGTGCTTGAACTTTCCGACAAAATCATTGCCGAAAACAACCTTACGGCACTTATGGTAACTCATAATATGCATGATGCAATTACTCACGGCAACCGTCTTATTATGATGAGTGACGGCAAAATTATCCTCGATATCTCAGGCGAAGAAAAGAAAAATCTTACGGTTGAACACCTCCTCGAGATGTTTGAAAAAGCAAGCGGTTCAAAGCTTGAAAACGACCGTATGCTTTTAAGTAAGGATAAATAATTAAAAATCATATAATTTCAAACAAAATGCCCGACACCGCAGTCGGGCATTTTTATTTGTATATTAAACTATGCACGGTTATCCGTAGCTGTGTCCGTCGGACTGCCGTCACGCAAAGGCGGAAAATTTTCCGTCAAACTGATTTTATAATGTTACTGTACAACATTCAAATATTGAACTTTCAGCAAAATAACATTATCAAATTTGTAACACACGGCATAACAATTTCTTAATCGGAATAATTAAAAACACCGATATATAGACGAATTCTACAAAAAACGCACCATAACTTGTGCATAACATAAAAATATCTTGTCAAAACGGCAAAACTGAATGTAAAAACAAACACAAAACTATCACATTAAACAAACACAATAAAATTATTGCAACCTAATTGAAAAAATCAATCTAAAATGGTATAATCTACTATAAAGAATATGGGTTAGTGTTCACATTTTGACTGAAACAGGTTAAGGATACAATTTTCGGCTGAATTCTCGTTGTTTTTTTGTAAATTAACTTCAAAATTCCGTGGCTTTGCCGATTATGTTTCACCGTTGGTCAGGCGGTAAATGTCAAACCCGAACCTAACTTAAAACCAAAATATTCGGTTATGGAGGTAATATTTATGAAAACAAAAATTTCTCATTTAGGCAGAAGCACTGTTTCCGTCATCCTTGCGGTAATGATGCTTCTGTCAACAATGCTTATCGGCACTGTTTCAACAGTTAATGCTGTCACTAAGAAATTTAATAGCGTTAATCTTGTTGGTAATATTAACGGTAACACTAAGTGGGATTCAACTGAGTATCCTTTTACTTTTGATGAAACAACAGGTAATTGGTATTTAGACATTACCATTACACAGTCGAGTGAATTTAAAGCTCGTGTCGATGGTAAATGGGATACTAGTTTCGGTGCTTCTGGTGGCAACTATACTATATCTGAAATTGGTGATTACAGAATCTCCGTTAAAGACGGTGCTGAAAATGGTACTGATCTTAAAGTAGAAAAGACAGTAAAAAAAGTTGCTGATAGCGTAACACTTACAGCTAATCCTACATCTGTAAAAGTAGGAAAACCCGTTACTCTTACACCTACAGTAAGTAGTGCAAAATCGGATAATCTTACTTATGCTTATAAAAAGACATCTGATGGCACAGCAACTGAAGAAAAGAATGCTGACAATTCTCTTACTGTAACCCCGACTGTAGCTGGCACTTATAAGTATACAGTTACTGTATCAGCTGAGGGTTTTTCGCCTGTCACAAGCACCGAGGTTAGTTTTACAGTTACAGTTACTGATTCTGTTAAATATTACTTAGGTGGTCGTGTTAAACAGGCACAGAAAAATAGTGAGTGGATTGCACCTGATAGTACTGATACTTCGTACCAATTTGTCGAAACTGAAATAGACGGTCTTTATAAATATGAATCAAATCAAACACCTGATGCTTGGTCTGAAAAAAGAAACGACTTATTGCAGTATTTTTATGTTCGTACATCATTGGGTGGTGCGCTTTACTATGGTAATGATGAATCGAGCGACGATGCTTTAGCATTGACAGCACAAGGTCAAAAAGCTAATCTTGCTGAAATAAAAAATACCGATGTTAAAAATTTGATTTATATTAAAAGTAATGATACGAGTACAAAAGCAACATTTTGGCTTGATACAAGAAATAACGAATATAAGCTTTGGTATACAACAGCACTTTCTCATAAAGTTAATGTAGAAGAGGGTGTATCAGCGTCTGTTGATAGGAAAACAGCTACAGCCGGCGAAACGGTTACTGTTACTGCAACTCCTACAAGTGGCGAAGTTCTTGACAAGGTAACTGTTGAAGGTGCTGACAATAAATCGATTGCAACCACCGTAAGTGGCAACATCGCAACATTTATAATGCCTGATCAGGATGTTACCGTAACAAATGTAACATTCCGTAAAGCGAAGGAATGTAAAGTTACAATCGCAAACAATATAACAAACGGTTCCGTTAAAGCAAACGATAATTCAAGTGAAATAACTGTGACAGAAGGTACTCCGGTAACACTTGTTGCAACTCCTAATGATTCCTATTCTTTCATTTCTTGGTCAATCACTCCTGAGGATTGCTATACTGTTGCTGACGGTTCTATGACATCAGCTACAGCAACTATTTATCCGACTGATAATATTACGGTTTCTGCTTCTTTTGCACAGAGTACTGTATCTACGGATCATTTCCTTGCTTGGGGAGAAGGTGAAAAAATAGAAGATTGGACAGATGGTGCCAAGACTTATTCTTCAACAGACGGAAATGGCAAAAAAATATATACAGCAGACCTTAATCCATCGCTTTTTAAGGAAAATACTTGGTATCGTTTTGCTGTGACTAAAAAAATTCCTTCATCAAACGATCGGTTAAACTCGGGTGACTTACACTACAATTATAATGGTTTTACTGTAAACGGTTATTCAAATGGTCATGAAGAGGATAATGTAAAAACCGAACCAAGAGAATACGGCGGTAACTATTACGGTATGTTCCGGTATAGCGGTGAACTTGTATCCTTATCAATTTCTTATAATGAGGGAACTAAGAACTATCAGGTTACTCCGGTCGTAAAAGTTCATAACGGAGCAAAGCTTTATGCTAAGAACGGTTCATGCAGAACGGATAAACAGTATGCCAATAATATGCATACTAAAGGAACTACAACCATTTCTTATGATACGACTAAATATGATGTTGATGTTGACACCAAATCTTCTTCATCGTGGCAAATTGCTTACCTTTCAGAAGATAATATAAAGGATGAGGTTAAGCTCACTGTTACTACAACAGTGACTGATCAGGAATATTATCTTGCAGGTTGGTGTGTTGACGGTGAAACATATCTTCCAAAGACAACCAATACGGAGAGCAACGAATATTCATTCGACTATTATGTTAAGTCTACAACAAAGCTGACTGATACAATTGAGGTTACTCCTGTTTACTTCTACAAAACATCTGCTGATACAGAAACCGTAAGATTTTATGTTACGGGCTTTGATGATACTGTTAAGAAGGATTGGGGTAATACAATAGCCGTTTATCCGTATTACAGCGGCGGTACCGGTGATGTATTTTCCAATTATCCGGGTCAGCCAATGCTTGTGAGCGGTGGTCGTTGCTATGTTGATTTGCCGATTACATATAACGGTGGTCATATAGCCGGCGTTACACTTAACAATTATTATTATGATGATGTTCATATGGGTTTAGTATCTTCTTTGGGTAATAGACAGACATATGACTACAACGACTTTTTAAAGATTTATGAACAAAAAATCAGCGGTTCAACTGAAAGAAAGTCGCAGGAGATTATTTTCTCCTTTAAGTATGTACCTTCCGACGATTCTGGTTACAACAATTTCGGTGATTATTCAACCAATAAGGGTGATAAAACAAGCGAGACATATCCTAAAACCATTTCAGCCGAAGATATGGAAAATGTATATAAAAATGGTTGGGAAGATCTTACCGACTTCTATGGCAACAAGGTTGACCTTTATAATAAAAAAGTTGACGCTTCTTCTGATGCCGGAAAGAAAAATCCTTGGAGAGTAATCTCTAACGGTTATGAACAGACATATTTTGGTTACTACGCAACTCGTTGGGCGGTTTATAAGCCGGATAAAGACACAGGCAATGTAACAAGCTATTCACTTGTTGATGTAATTTCTTCATCATCGCTTCTCTATAACAAATATGAAGATATTCTTGCCGATACAAAAACATATTCTGCTGGCGATACTTCTCTGAGCGCAAGTTCAGATGCCGAGGCGTATAAGGCATTTACGGATGCCGGCGCTGACGGTGTTCCTGTTAAGATTACATATGAACAGACCATTGAGAGGAAAAATTCTATCGAAGGACGACCTAATAAGAATGAAAATGCGTTCAGAAACGACGGTCGTTGGTATTATTCGGAAGATAACCTCAATGTTACTGCTCATACGGTAATTGAATATGCTAACACTTTGGATGATTTCAGTGGCAAACTCGGCACCAACTTCTTCCGTGACTATTATCAGGACGGTGAAGTTGATTATACAAAGGATGGTTATGACAGCAGCAAATACACAGGTCTGACAACCGGAACAAGTGCTTATTTTACCAATGATGAATACTATAAAAAAACTGAAGCAAAAGGTCAGACAGGTTCAGACAATACTTTTGATATTATTGCTAATACCGACCATGCATCGCAGTACATATTTGTCGGTTGGTATCTTTTGAGTGAAGGTAAATATTCACCGCTTACATCTACTGTTGAGAACATCGTTTCTGTTCCGCAGGACAACAACGATGTTTATGTTGCAAGATTTATTAAGGCTCCGTCAGGCTCACTTACAATTTCTCATAAGCTTCATCCCGATACGACAGGTCTTGGTGAGTGTTATGTGTCAGTTGATGTTCTTGACAAAACAGGTAAAGTAATTCATTCTTATGACGAAACCACAAGTGATATTACTGTTTCCAATGCCTATATTACATATAATCAGGGCAATAAGATTAAAATTACTTTGAAAACAGTACCCGGTGAGGCTACTACATTTACTGATTTCTATTCCTATTCAAAAGATTTTATTAAGCTGGTGAATACAGAAACAGGTGTAGTGCCTGCTGTTACCGTAACAAATGATGCAACTAACAATACCTACAAAGCTGAAATTTCATTTGATGTTGACGAATATTTGTTTGATAAAGAGTCAACTGATCACCAGCAAAATATTAAGGTATTGAACTACTACTCACTGCTTTCGCTTGGTAGTGTTAAGTACGAGATCAAATATACATTCAATACTCGTTTGTACGGTCCAAAGGTGTATAAGGTATCCGACACATTAACTGCGGATGATATTACCAATTATGGTTGTACTAAGACTAAACTCAGTGAGTCATTTGTAATGGCAAAAGCTCCGTTTGAATCCAATTTTAAACAGAATATCACATGGGATTCTAATAAAATTACATTTGGTTCTAAAGCCGACGGAACTTTAACTGCTGATATTACGGCTACACAGGTTGATGACAGAAATGTTACTGCTACATTCTATGTTGACTCGGATTCTCCTACTGAAAATATTACAACAATTTTTGGTAACAGATTCTTTAAAGACGGTTCATATATTTCAGCCAAAGATACAGGTATGACAGCCGATGTTGAAGGTTTGCCGGAGGCATATAGAAATAAAAACGGTGACTTTAGTTTCTGGTATGTAATGACAAAGGATAAAGAGTTTGTAACTAAAGCATACGGTCAGAATTTTGCTTATACCGGTTATGACAACTATATTGTAGTTGCTGTTTATGGTGTTGGCGGTACTCATAAAGATGAGTCAACAGATTCGTCAATTAACTTCTTACAGTACTCTCGCAACCATTGGAATGATACGGTATCAGGTAAAGATGATACTGGTTCTTACAGCTTGGCAGGTACAGAATACGATCGTTTGTATGCTGACTTTAACCTTATGTTTAATCATAATGGCTACCTGTTGAATAAATACTCCGGTAATAACATTAAAGTCGGATACGCTATGGTTGTCGGCAGTAAAACAGACGGTAACTATACCGTTGATGAAACAGAACTTAAAAAGGCTATTTCAGAAAATGCAACAAACGGCGGTACTGTAGAACATCAATCAACATCTGTAACCGCTAAAAAGGCTGTTTCAGTAACAAGTTCTGATAATGATGATGCTAAGAAAAATGTTATTGTAAATTCAATCCGTATAGCAGATCTTGACAACAAGAACAGAATTACATCTTACTACGGATTCAAAAATTCTGAGGCTAACCAGTCATATTATGTTCAGGTGTATTCTTATGTAATTGCAGATAACCAGGTTACTCTTTCAAAAACACCTGTAGTTATTAACCTGAATGATATCGGTAATAAGACTTATGTACCTCAGCAATGATTAGAAAGGGAAAGTTTATGAAAAAAAATTATGAAACACCCGTTATTGATCTCGTAAGATTTGATTTTGAAACTTTGCTTACTGATTATATTCATCCGAGTAATCCGGAAGATACAGGATCAGCCGGTAATGATGGCAACGATAATGGTGATATGGGTGCTTAAGTGAAATTTGTGCAGAGCAGTGTTTTATATACTGCTCTGCCCGCTTTCAGGTGATTATTATGATTAAATTTAAAAAGACATTTTTATGCTTTTCTGTGGTTGCTTTAATTGTGTTAACCGCTGTGCAACAATGCTTTGCCGCAACATACCTTACATCGGACGGCTTTTACTATCTTCCGGATGATAAATATAATGCTACTGTTTACGGTTGTAATGACAACAAAACAGAGCTTGTTTTTCCCGATAGATTAGATAATTATAATGTTAGGTCAATAGCTGATTATTCATTTATAAATAACGGGAATATTACATCTATTGATTTTACAAATGCAAAATATCTTCGCTCCGTTGGTTATTTATCATTTTCAGGTTGTTCAAATGTCAAATCAATTGTTTTACCATATTGGATTAATTCCTTCGATTTTGGCTCTTTTCAAAATTGCACGGCATTGACTCAAATCGGATTGTATGCAAGAGTAAATAAAATTACAGAACAGTGTTTTTATGGCTGTTCTTCACTGACTGGTATTGATCTTCCCGATTCCGTAAAATCAATTGAAAGATTTGCTTTTGGAAGCTGTAAATCATTATCTGAGGTGTATATTCCTACATCCGTGACTTCTATTGCTTCTAACGCTTTCAGAAACTCTCCGAATGTAACAATCAAGGGCAGTTACGGTTCTTATGCTGAGGAATATGCAAAGGCTAACAATATTCCGTTTGAGGGCATTTCTGCTTATGATGTCGGTGATGTTAATATGGATGGCGGGATTAATATTTTAGATGCAACTCTTGTGCAGAAGTATGTTGTCGGTATTGTTGAACTTTCGGCAGAACAAAAACATCTTGCCGATTATAACAACGACGGTGACATCACGGTAGTTGACGCAACAGAAATTCAGAAGTTTATCGTTCATTTAAACTAACCAATAAAAAAACAGGCTCACTTTTTGTGAGTCTGTTTTATTTCGGAGGACGCTTTGCCAAAATACTTAATAGCTGATTTTATCGTTGAAATTGAACCAAAATTTGATTACTTAAAAAAATTGTGCGAACCGTTTTTGTATGAAGGGGAGAGAAGTGCAGATTTTTCTGCCATACCGTCAGCCTCATACTTAAATTCCCTGTTGAGCCGTATGGTTGAAGGTTCAACCATTGATGAAGCCGAAGAATTTGCAACGGCGTCAATTTTTAACCGCAAAATAATTCACCGTGGCGCTATGCTTGTGCATTCCTCAGCACTTGTTTTTGACGGAAAAGCGTATTTGTTTTCCGCCGATTCGGGTGTCGGCAAATCCACTCATACAAAGATGTGGCTGAAAAGATTCGGCTCAAAAGCTCATATTCTCAATGACGATAAGCCTGTTGTGAAAATTAAAAACGAAGTCCCGCTATGCTGCGGAACTCCGTTTGACGGCGGAAGCGGAATTGCTAACAACGAAACCGTTCCTGTAGGCGCTATAATATTCATAGAACGCTCAGACGATAATTTTGTTACAATTCCCGACACAAATGAGATTGTACAAAGACTCTACAAATCAACTGTCAAATTTGTGAATAAGTCAGACGGAATGTCTTTGCTCTCAAATCTCGATAATCTTATTCGGCATACAAAATTTTATGTGTTACATTGTAATACAGATGAGTGTGCCGTAGATGTTGCATACAACAATATAATTAAAAACTGCAAATAAAAGACGGTCTGTTCTCGCAGACCGTCTTGTTATATGTATAAAATTGATTACTTGATTTCCTTAATCCAGCCTTCGGGAGCTTCGATTCTGCCCATCTGAATACCTGTAAGTGTATCGTAAAGCTTCTTTGTAATCGGACCCATTTCATCCATACCGCTCGGGAAACAAATTTCCTTGCCGTGGTCGTTAATTTTGCCGACAGGTGAGATTACGGCAGCTGTACCGCAAAGACCGCATTCTGCAAAGTCCTTAACTTCGTCAAAGTAAACTTCTCTTTCTTCAACCTCAAGACCAAGATAATGCTCAGCAACATACATAAGTGAACGGCGGGTAATTGAGGGGAGAATGCTGTTAGACTTTGGAGTAACAACCTTGTTATCCTTTGTTACAAAAATAAAGTTAGCACCGCCTGTTTCTTCAACCTTAGTTCTTGTAGCGGCGTCAAGATACATATTTTCATCAAAACCTTCTGCATGAGCGGTAACAATAGCGTGAAGGCTCATTGCATAGTTAAGTCCTGCCTTGATGTGACCTGTGCCGTGAGGAGCAGCTCTGTCAAAGTCTGAAACCTTAATTGTAATAGGCTTTGCACCGCCCTTGAAGTAAGGACCTACAGGAGTAGTAAATACTCTGAACTGATATTCTGCCGACGGCTTAACACCGATTACAGGACCGCTGCCGAACATATACGGGCGAATATAAAGTGTTGCGCCTGTGCCGTACGGAGGAACATAATCTGCATTCGCCTTAACAACATTGCAAACAGCCTCAACAAACTTCTCTTTTGGAAATACAGGCATCTCAAGACGCTTACAGCTGTCTTCCATTCTCTGTCCGTTAAGGTCAGGTCTGAACACAACAATTCTGCCGTCACAGGTAGTGTACGCTTTCATACCCTCAAAGCAAGTCTGAGCATACTGCAAAACGCCTGCACATTCGCTGATAGTAATTGTGGTGTCGGCTGTCATACTGCCGTTGTCCCACTTACCGTCTTTATAATTAGCTACAAATCTTTCACCGATGGGCATATAACCGAAGCCAATGTTTGCCCAGTCAATATTCTGCTTTTCCATCATAAATACTTCCTTTCAATATAAGAAAAAACCTCATTGGTTATACACATATTTTAGCACTTTAACACGCAACTTGTCAATGTTATAACAGCATATTTCACCATTTTTATGTTAATTTATACGCTTTTTAATGTATAATATGAATTTTACTGCATAAGAAACTTTCATTTTGCCGATATTATCTTTTAAAGGGCAAAACAAACAACAATGTTCTTCTACAGAATAAAAAAATAGCTGTTGGGATATATACTTAATTTATTAAGTTACATGGGTGATTTTATGGCTGAAGTTGTAAAAATAGTATTTACGGGAGGACCATGCGGCGGCAAGACTTCCGCATTGAAATATATCAGTGAAGAGCTTAAAAAGCTTAATATTCCTACAATTACAATCGGTGAGGTTGCAAGCAGATTGTTTAGAGAGGGCAAAACCCCCGAAAATGTCGGCTCTTATGAATTTCACAGAGAACTGTTTGAAATTCAGCTTGCTGAGGAGAATGAAAAAACGCAAATTGCAAAAAATATGGATTGTGAAAAGGCGGTTTTGCTTTTTGACAGAGGATTGCTTGACAGCAGAGCATATGTTACGGAAGATGAGTTTGCAAAGTATGCAGGTATCCACAATTTGAATGAAGATGTAATACGAAATTCTTATGACGCAGTATTTCATCTTGTTACTTCTGCAGACGGTGCAGAAGAGTATTACGGAAAAGAAACTAATATTTTCCGCAGAGAAGAAAGTCTTGAAAAAGCAAGAGAAGTTGACACTGATGTTATGGCTGTGTGGACAGGCACACCGCATCTGAGAATTATTGATAATTCGACCGACTTTGATACTAAGCTGAAAAGACTTCTCAAGGAGGTTGTCGCATTTCTCGGAATTCCGAAACCGCTTGAAATTGAAAGAAAATTTTTGATTGAATATCCTGATATTGAATTTTTGAATAGCATAAAAACCTGTCGCAGAATTCCTATTACACAGGCATACCTCACTACTCCCGAGGAAGGATATTTCAGAATCCGCAAAAGGGGAGAGGGTGACAAGGCTGTATATATTAAAACTGTAAAAATCAAAATATCGGATATTAAGCGGATCGAAATTGAAAATTATATTTCAAAAGAACAATACGACTCGTACCTTGCTCAAAGGCAGTATGTTACAGGCGTCATCAGTAAAGACAGATATTGCATTGTTGACAACAGCACCTACTGCGAACTTGATGTTTATCCGTTCTGGAATGACAGGGCAACAATAGAAATTGAATTGCTTAGTGAAGATCAGCGGTATCAACTTCCTAAGTTTGTAAAGCTTATAAGAGAGGTTTCGTCTGAACCCGATTACAGGAATCTTGCACTTGCTCAGAAATACGGAAAGCCGTAATTTGACGGATTTTGTCCGAAAAAAACTTTTTAAAAATTAAATATGAAAAAAATTCAAAAAAGTGTTGACAAATATGCCGTATATGGGTATAATATAAAGGCTGACTGAGGTCGGCAACTGATGCGCCAATAGCTCAGCTGGATAGAGCAACTGCCTTCTAAGCAGTAGGTCAGGGGTTCGAGTCCCTTTTGGCGCGCCAATAACGATAGTATGCCGAAAGCCTTTCATATTAAGGTTTTCGGCGTTTTTTATTGCATTTTGCAATACTTTTATGAAAATGCACTCAACTATTTAATAGTCTTTTTATTTTAACTAATGATATATCATTTGCAATGGTTTTCATTCAGTATTAAAAATATTAATTAGCAATTATTTTATCCTACTGCAAAATGAATTTAAAATATATTACTATTTATATCAAATTGGTGTAGTAATCTTCGCAATAAAATCATAAATCTAGTAAAATTAAAAACTTATTTTTTACTTATAACAGTGCTGCTTTTTTTATTAATTTATAAATGTAAAGCAATATAGAAAATTATAATCAAAGAATAAAATAGCGTTTTACTATACAATTCATTGTTTTGTAAATAAAGAAAAGCCGCTGACTTAACAGCGGCTTTTAATTTAATTTTACAGAGATAATATATGGTCTGCTACATATATTCCCATTGCACCAGCCTGACTAAGACCGCGTGTAATTCCCGATCCATCACCAATAAGGTAGATACCATCAGTAATTCTGAAATACTCGTCATGACAGGGCTTAATCGAATAATATTTTGCTTCACAACCGTAAAGCAAAGTATCGTCATTAGCCGTTCCAGGTGCAACCTTATCAAGAGCGTATATTGTCTCAATGATATTTGTAAGTATACGGTGCGGTAAAACAAGAGAAATATCGCCCGGGGTTGCCTTAAGTGTCGGGAAAACAGTATTCTGTGACAGACGATGTTCATTAGTGCGTCTGCCTCGAACAAGATCGCCAAAACGCTGTACAAGAACATTTCCACATCCTATTGCATTAGCAAGGCGTGAAATTGATTCAACATATTCGGTAGGCTTATCAAACGGTGCAGTAAAGTTAATGCTCGACAATATTGCAAAGTTGCAGTTTTCAGTACGTTTAGCGTCATCTGAAAAGCTGTGACCATTAGCTGTAATTACACCGTTGTTATTTTCCGCACTTACAAGACCGCCCTTATTAAAGCAGAACATTCTTGTTCTATCTTCAAAAGTTCTTGTCTTATACAGCACCTTAGGTTCGTAAATATAGTCTGAAAATCCACGCCAAATAGCGTCCTTCATCTCTACACGAACACCGATATCAACTGTGTTTGAAAGTACGTTTATATCAAAATCCTTACACAGCTTGGAAACAAATTTTGAACCGCCACGACCGGTAGCTACAATTACATTATCGCATTCGATTGTGTACTCGCCAAACGATGCATCGTTAATTTTTATCGAGTAGTTGCCGTCATTGCTGTAAATTTTGTTAACTGTTTCAACCTCACATCTGTGAGTAAGTTCAACGCCTTTAGCGGCAAGGTAATTGATAAGATTACCCATTATGCGAAGGTTTCTATCTGTCCCGAGATGTCGTACATTCATATCCAGCAAACGGAGATTGTTTTGCAGGCATTTAAGCTTTAGCTCTTGATTTGATTCGTATACGGGCGGATAATCGCGAGTTTCGTTTCCTAGTTCATCGGTAATAACATCGCTGCATGAATAAAGAATATCGTCAACATATCCGATATACTCGTTTGCAACTTCTTCTCCCAGCTCCTCGCCCAGCTTTCCACCGTATGCAGTGCCGAGATTGAATTTACCATCAGAAAACGCTCCAGCGCCAGCATAACCTGATGTGATAGAGCACATTTGACAATGGAGGCATCCCTGCTTTGACGAAGCAGGGCACTTTCTGCTATTAAGCGCATTACCTTTTTCTAATACAATAATTTTATATGACGGATTTTTTGATATGAGCCTATAGGCTGCCATGAGTCCGCCGATGCCACCGCCGATAACAGCCACATCATATTTTTTCATAATGTTTTTTCCTCCGCAACAGCTAAACTGTTAATTTAATCACACACAACATTATAAGTTAGTAATTTAAATATTGCAATAGAAAAAATATTTAGCAATTTATATTTCAAGAGTGCCGTTATAAACAAGCTTAGCATCACCTGTAAGTACAACACGGTCGCTCGTGTAATTTACGACCAGATCGCCGCCCTTGACTTTAACGGTAATATCTTCTCCCATTTTGCAGAATCCGTTTTCTACCGCAGCAACAACAGCAGCACATGCTCCTGTGCCACAGGCAAATGTTTCACCGTTACCGCGTTCCCAAACTCGCATTTTCAGTGTATTTGAGTTAACAACACGAACAAATTCCGTATTTATGCGTTCAGGGAAAATAGGTGCATTTTCAACTGCTGTACCAATATTTTCAACATCTAAATTGTCAACACGGTCACAAAAAATTACACAGTGAGGGTTACCCATTGATACGCAGGTAATATTAAACTGCCTTTTGCCAATCGCTACCGGGTATGCAATCAGTTTTGATGCACTAACTGTGCAAGGCAAACTCTTTGTGTCCAAATTCGCCTTTCCCATATCAACGCTTACATATGTTACTTTGTCATCTCTCGTATAAAGTGTTAGCGTTTTTACACCGCTTTCGGTTTCAACGGTAACAATATCACCCGTACATAACTTATTATCATATAGATATTTTCCTACACAGCGAATACAGTTGCCTGCCATTTTGCCTTCGGACCCGTCACGGTTGAATATACGCATTTTGACATCAGCTACACTCGATTTTTCCAACAACACAATACCGTATCCACCGACACCGTAATTGCGGTCACAAAGACTGATACACAGCGATTCCGGGCAGGTAATTTCATTGTCAAAGTTCTCAAAGAAAATATAATCGTCACCGGTTGCCTCCATTTTTGCAAAGGTTACCTTTTGGCGGCTGCTGCGCATATGGTTTATATCAACCAGTTCGGTGTTCGATTGTGTAAATCGACTGGCAATAATATCTGCAAGTGCATTTGCTGTATCAAGAGATGTAAAGCACGGTATGGAAAGCTGAAGTGCACGTCTATGCAAAGCAATATAATCGTCAACCGTTGCATCCATAAGCGCACCAGTATAGACAATATAGCTTATTTTACCGCTTTCAAGCAAAATAAAAGCATCGTCGCTCTCTTTTATTCCTTTTACATTGATTACATCAATGCCGAGGCTGGAAATTGACTGTGCTGTTTCCTCAGTAGCATACAGCTTAAAGCCTAGATCATCCAGCTTTTTAGCAAGTGACACAACTTCAAACTTGTCGTTGGAGTCAACACTAATCAGCACACCGACATCCTCGTGATTAATAGATGATTTAAGCATCATTCCGGCAGAAGTAAGTCCCTTAAACAGCGCTTCATTAAGTGTTTTTCCAATGCCCAAAACTTCGCCGGTAGACTTCATTTCCGGTCCAAGATAGGAGTTTACATCATTTAATTTTTCAAACGAGAAAACGGGAACTTTTACAGCAAAATAAGGAGGTGTTTTGTACAAACCTGTGCCGTAACCAAGGTCAGAAAGACTTTCCCCTATCATTACACGTGATGCCAAATCAACCATAGGAACACCGGTCACTTTGCTAATATACGGTATTGTACGTGAGGCACGGGGGTTAACCTCAATTACATAAAGATCTCCATTATAAATAAGATACTGAATGTTAACAAGACCCTTTGTGCCAAGTGCAAGAGCCAGTTTTGATGAACTGTCTGCAATGGTATTCATCATTTTATCGTTAATGCTGTATGGAGGATAAACTGCGATTGAGTCACCGCTGTGAACACCTGCACGCTCAATATGCTCCATAACACCCGGTATCAGAACATCTTTGCCGTCAGAAATTACATCGACTTCTACTTCAGTACCCATCATGTACTTATCTATCAAAACGGGGTTATCTATTCCCTTTTCAAGAATACGTTCCATATATGTAACTACTTCGGCTTCGTTGTAAACAATTCTCATGTTCTGACCGCCAATGACATAAGATGGGCGCAGCAAAACAGGGTATCCAAGCGAATTTGCCGCACTTACAGCTTCCTTTAGAGACGACACTGCGCAACCCTTTGGTCTTTTGACCGACAGCTCCTCAAGTAGTGCGTCAAACCGTTCTCTATCCTCAGCAACATCTATACTCTCTGCCGATGTGCCAAGAATGTTTATGCCATTTTTATCTAAAAACTCAGTAAGTTTTATTGCAGTTTGACCACCGAATGCAACTACAACGCCGATCGGTTTTTCAACATTTATAATGTTCATTACATCCTCGGGAGTAAGCGGTTCAAAGTAAAGTCGGTCAGCTGTATCATAATCGGTTGACACCGTTTCGGGATTGTTGTTTACGATAACAACATCATAACCGAGTTTTTTAAGTGTCCAAACGCAATGTACAGATGAATAGTCAAACTCTATTCCCTGACCGATTCGTATCGGTCCTGAACCGAGTACCATGATAACCGGCTTTCCTGAACGAACAAAGCTGCGTGATTCACAAACTTTATCATAGGTAGAGTAAAAATAAGGCGTTACCGCATCAAATTCAGCGCCGCATGTATCTACCATTTTATATGAGCAATCAGTGTGAGCAGAATTTATTACACCGCCTATTGACTTTAGCGCTTTGTCGGTATATCCAAGCTTTTTGCCTAAAGCATACGAAGCTTCATCAATGCCATTTTCGGCAATGTTTAACTCATACTCGGCTATCTTTTTAAATTTTGATAAAAACCAACGGTCTATGCGAGTAATTTCAAATATTTCATCAATGCTTATGCCTGCTTTTATTGCCTCAAAAACGGTGAAAAGACGATGGTCATCAGCAATTTTAAGTCGTTCGGTTATGGGTAAATCGCTTAGCGGTGCTGCGTTTAAGGTATCAAGTGATATTTCAGCTCCGCGTACTGCCTTCATAATAGCCGCTTCGAAGCTGGGCGCAATAGCCATAACCTCGCCTGTTGCTTTCATTTGAGTACCCAGCTTACGCGATGCTCCTAAAAACTTGTCAAATGGCCATTTAGGAAGTTTTACAACGACATAGTCAATTGTCGGCTCAAAACAAGCGCAGGTTTTGCCCGTAATATCATTTTTAATTTCATCAAGTGTGTAACCGAGAGCAATTTTAGTTGTAATTTTTGCAATTGGGTATCCCGTGGCCTTTGATGCAAGTGCAGAGGAACGTGACACACGCGGATTAACTTCAATAACAGCATATTCAAAACTGTCGGGGTTAAGCGCAAACTGACAGTTGCAGCCGCCGACGATTCCGAGCGCCGAAATAATATTAAGCGATGCACTGCGAAGCATTTGATACTCTTTATCGGATAGCGTGAGCGCAGGGGCAACAACAATGCTGTCGCCGGTATGTACTCCAACGGGGTCAAAGTTTTCCATGCTACACACAGCTATTACATTGCCTGCACTGTCGCGCATAGTTTCAAATTCAATTTCTTTCCACCCGTAGATATAGCGTTCGACCAACACCTGATTAATAGGTGATGCGTCCAGCCCTGTTTTTGCAACCGCTTTTAATTCATCAGCGGTATATGCTACACCGCCGCCTGCACCGCCAAGGGTAAATGCGGGTCTGATTATTATCGGATAGCCTATACGGTCTGCAATATCGAGCGCAGTATCAACATCGTTTGCAATATCCGACGGTATTGTCGGCTCGCCGATAGCAGCCATTGTCTGCTTAAACAGGTCTCTGTCCTCAGCCTTATCGATTGCTTCGGCGTTTGTGCCGATTAAACGCACATTATGTGATTGTAAAAAGCCTTCTTTATTTAACTGCATGGCAATAGTAAGCCCCGTCTGTCCGCCAAGACCAGCAAGTAAAGAATCGGGTTTTTCTTTTTCAATAATGCGCTTTACAGTTTGTGCTGTAAGTGGCTCGAGGTAAATTTCATCGGCTAACGCTTTATCGGTCATAATAGTTGCCGGGTTAGAATTTACCAGCACTACATTTACACCGGCTTCTTTTAAAACGCGGCATGCCTGAGCTCCTGCGTAATCAAATTCGGCCGCTTGCCCTATCACGATTGGGCCCGAGCCAATGACCATTACTTTTTTTATGTTTTTATCAAGCGGCATTACCTCTCACCTCCCATTAGTGAGCAGAACTTATCAAATAAAAACGATGTATCATGCGGTCCTGTACATGCTTCGGGGTGAAACTGAACTGAAAACGCGCTGCAACCGGGATAATTAATACCCTCGCAGGTATTATCGTTAGCATTGATAAAGCTGACTTTACCCTTTTTAACGCTGTCGGACACTACTGCATAACCGTGATTTTGGCTTGTTATGTATGTACGACTACCACCGACCTCTGTCACAGGCTGATTTGCGCCGCGATGACCGTATTTAAGCTTAACAGTCTTTCCCCCGCTTGCAAGCGCCATAAGCTGATGTCCAAGACAAATTCCAAACATGGGCAGCTTACCGAATAACTTTTTAATACATGCAATTTCTTTGGTATTTTCAGAGGGGTCTCCCGGTCCGTTAGATAGCATTACACCGTCAGGAGATATTGAAAGAATATCGTTTACCGACGCATTTGACGGAAAAACAGTAACATCGCAACCGCGCTTTGTGAGTTCGCGTATAATATTACCCTTTGCTCCATAGTCAATAAGCGCAACCATATATTTTTTATTACCACAAGCAGAATACAGTTTCTGTTCTGTGCAGGTTGCGTTTTTAACAGCGTCCTTAATAGAATATTTTGCAATATCAGACAGTTTACTTGGTACTTCGTCGCACAGCATAGCATTCAAAACCCCGTGCTCACGAATTATTTTAGTGATTTCACGTGTGTCAACACCACATATGCCCGGCACTCCGTTATTTTTCAGAAATGTATCAATATCATACTGCGAGCGGAAGTTTGACGGTGTATCGCACCATTCACGTACAACATATCCCTTAATACAACATTTACCCTCAAAATCTTCCTCGATGATGCCGTAATTACCTATAAGCGGGAACGTTTGTACAATAATCTGTCCATAGTAGCTCGGGTCTGTCAGAGTTTCAATATATCCGCACATGCCTGTTGTAAAAACAAGCTCTCCTACTGATGTAATATCAGCACCGAAAGCCTCTCCCTCAAAAACTGTGCCATCCTGTAAAACCAAATAACGTTTTTTCATATATTATCCTCTATAATGTAGCAGCCATAACAGCCTTTATAGTGTGCATTCTATTTTCAGCCTCTTGGAAAACAATCGACTTTGTGCTTTCAAAAACATCATCGGCTACTTCCATCGCATCTCTGTTAAAACGCTCACACATTTCTTTTCCAACCGATGTATTTTTGTCATGATAAGCAGGCAGGCAATGCATAAACACAGCATTTTCTCCGGCATTATCCATAAGTGTTTTATTAACCTGATATGGAGAAAGTTCGGCTATGCGTTGTTCCCATACATCAACGGGCTCGCCCATTGATACCCATATATCAGTATAAATAACATCTGCGTTCTTTGTAGCAATCATGGGATCTTCCTCAAATTTAAGTACGGAACCTGTCTGTTTTGCTATCTCCTCGCACTCGGCAATCAATGCCTTATCAGGAAAATATTTTGCAGGTGCACATGCGGTAAAATTAAGCCCCATTTTTGCACATCCAACCATGAGCGAATTGCCCATATTAAATCTTGCATCACCCATGTAAACAAAGTTGATACCCTTTAACTTACCGAAATGCTCTTTTATTGTCAGTAAGTCAGCAAGAATTTGTGTGGGATGAAATTCATCTGTAAGTCCGTTCCAAACCGGTACCGAAGCATATTTAGCCAGTTCTTCAACCCTAACCTGACCAAATCCACGGTATTCAATACCATCAAACATTCCTGCTAACACGCGTGCTGTGTCAGCAAGACTCTCTTTTTTACCTATTTGCGAGCCCGATTGGTCAAGATAGGTTGTGCCCATGCCAAGATCGCGTGCAGCTACCTCAAATGCACAACGGGTGCGTGTGCTGGTTTTTTCAAAAATCAGCGCAATATTTTTTCCTTTGCATAATTCATGTGGAATACCTGCCTTTTTCTTTGCTTTTAGTTCGGCAGCAAATTCAACAAGATAATTTATTTCTTCAGATGTAAAATCGAGTAATTTAAGAAAATCTCTACCCTTTAAATTCATGTTAATTATCCTTTCTTACGCGCAGGCGTTTACTATTACATTGAGTGCTTTTTTAAGCAGATCGTCCGGAATATTGAGTGCCGGTAACAATCTAACCTTGTTTTTGGCTTTAAGAACAAGCACTCCGTTTTTCATGCACTCGGCAACAACCTCCGACGCATCCTTTTCAGTTTCAATTCCGAGCATAAGTCCCAGTCCGGTCACAGATTTTATTCCCTTAGCTGATTTCAGTGTGTCTACTATCAGCTTTGATTTTGACTTAACACCATCGAGCAAACTATCGTCGATGCGGCTAAGCACATTTAGCGCGCCAGCACAGCAAACGGGATTTCCACCGAATGTTGAGCCGTGTGTACCGTTTGTGAATACATCCTTAACTTTTTCGCCAAGCATGGTTGCGCCAAGCGGAAGTCCGCCTGCAAGTCCCTTTGCTGTGGAAATAATATCGGGTGTAATTCCGTAGTTCATATATCCATATAACATTCCGCTGCGTCCGTTGCCAATCTGCACTTCGTCAGCAATTAGCAGAATGTCCTCTTTTTCGGCTAATTCAACAAGTGCTGTTATAAAAACGGCATCAAGCGGATTTACGCCACCCTCACCTTGCACAACCTCAAACATTATTGCTGCACATTTATACTCGATAATTAACTTTTTCACCGAATCAATGTTATTAGCTTCAGCGTACAAAAATCCACCAGTAAGGGGATTAAACAGTTCATGAAAAACATCCTGTCCCGTAGCTGCTAAAGTCGTAATTGTTCTGCCGTGAAAGCTATTTTTAAGCGTTATAATGTTGAAATAGTCTGCGCCTTTTTTATCCGATGCATATTTACGTGCTGCTTTTATTGCGCATTCATTTGCTTCAGCGCCTGAATTTGAGAAGAAAACTTTTTTCATTCCCGTACGGCAGCACAGTTGTTCAGCAAGCTTTGCGCATGGTTCGCTGTAATACAAGTTTGATGTGTGAGACAGTTTAGACATCTGCGCTGTTACAGCCGCCTGCCACTGACTATCGGCAACCCCAAACGTATTAACAGCTATTCCTGTACCAAGGTCTATGTACTCCTTACCGTCGGCGTCATATAAAAGTGACCCGTTGCCGCTGACAAGTTCAACTGGAAAACGCGCATATGTATCAGCAATATATTGTTTATCTGTTGTAATTGTATCAGACATTTTCATCCTCGTCTCTTTTAAACATGGTTCCAATACCTTCATCGGTCAATGTTTCAATTAGTATTGAATGGGGCACGCGTCCGTCAATTATAAACACCTTTTGTACACCCCATTTAATAGCATTGGTACAACAATTAACTTTAGGAATCATTCCACCGTTGATTATACCGCTTTCTATCAACTTATCAGCTTCTGAAAGACTGATTTCGGGTATAAGCGTGTCTGGATTTTCCTTATCGGTCAATATGCCGCTGATATCGGTCAGAGAAATAAGGCTTTCCGCCTTCAGCTCGCCTGCAATTTTTGCAGCTGCAGTATCAGCATTTATGTTATACACATTTCCCACAGAGTCACAGCCAACAGTCGAAACAACGGGTATGTATCCACGCTCAAGCACATCTAATATCGGCTCGACATTAACATTTGTAATCTCGCCTACATAACCAAGACGTTCATCTTTAAATTCCGCCTCAATCATATGACCGTCAACCCCTGACAGCCCAATTGATTTGCCGCCCTTAAGCTGAATAATATTAACCAGATTTTTATTGATTTTACCTGCCAGTACCATCTGTACAACTTCAGCTGTTTCCTTGTCAGTAACACGTAGGCCATCAACGAATTCGGTTTTCTTGCCTATTTTATTAAGCATATCGGTAATTTCCGGGCCGCCACCGTGAACTAACACTACCTTTACTCCGATAAGGGATAACAACACTATGTCTCGAATAACCGAATCTTTAAGTTTTTCGTTTATCATTGCGTTGCCACCGTATTTAATTACGACTATTTTACCGTTATACTCCTGAATGTACGGCAAAGCTTGTACTAATATGCGAGCGCGATCCGAATTTGAGATGTTCATTTTTCTTTCCCCCTATAAATTAAGTACGATAGTCGCCGTTAATTTTTACATAATCGTAAGTTAAATCGCATCCCCATGCGGTTGAACAAGCGTCACCATCATTAAGATTTATTAGTATGGTGATCTCTTTTTCAAGCAAAATTTCTTTTGCAATATCTTCAGAAAAATCAACGCCTGCTCCGTTTTTACATACTGAAATTTCACCTTTTGGTGATAAAAATGATACATCAATTTTATTGACATCAACATCGGCGCCACTGTAGCCGATTGCACATAACACTCTACCCCAGTTTGCGTCAGCGCCAAACATAGCCGCCTTGGTAAGCGAGGAGCAGATAACACTCTTTGCAACAGTTTTTGCAATATCTAATGTTTTTGCACCGTTAACCTTACACTCTAGCAGCTTTGTTGCTCCCTCGCCGTCTCCGGCAATGCAACGGCACAGATGCACAGTAACAGTATTAAGTGCATTCATAAACACAGCAAAATCATCGTTTTCCTCAGTAATTTCAGCATTACCTGACATTCCGTTAGCAAGCACACAAACCATGTCATTTGTTGAGGTATCTCCGTCAATGCTGACCATGTTAAACGTATTTGCAATATCAGCAGTCAGTGCCTTCTGCAACATTTCAGAGCTTATTGCGCAGTCGGTGGTAACGAAAACAAGCATGGTTGCCATGTTCGGATGAATCATTCCGGAGCCTTTTGCAATTCCACCGATTTTACATTCAACACCGCCTATATCAAAGCTAACGGCAATCTCCTTAACTTCTGTGTCGGTGGTCATAATGCCCTCTGCCGCAAACAAACTGTTATTACCAAGACCATTAACCAACGACGGTATGCCCGTTTTTATCGGTTCAATGTCTAACGGCTGACCTATAACGCCCGTGGAAGCAACAACGACATCTTCCGGTGCAATATTAATATGATCTGCAAGTATTTCACACATTTGTTCTGCAATATCTATACCGTTTGCATTGCAAGTATTAGCGTTTCCGCTGTTGCAAATTATCGCCTGCGCTTTTCCGTCGGAAATGTGTGACTTTGTAACGGTGAGTGGTGCGCCTTTTACAAGATTTGTTGTATATACAGCTGCAGCATTTGCCTTTACCTCGCTTAAAATCAGAGACAAATCCCGTTTTGATCTGTTTTTGCGAATGCCGCAATGTACTCCGTTTGCAATAAATCCCTTTGCAGCACATACGCCGCCATTAATAATTTTCATTTTCTTAACCCCACTTTATAAATCCAGTCCTAAAGTCTCATCTGCGCCCATTACCATGTTTAAACATTCTATCGCGGCGCCCGAAGCACCTTTGCCAAGGTTATCGTAACGAGCCATAAGTAAAATTCGGTCGTTGTTTCCTGCCACAGTGACTTGCATGCCGTCATTACCTGACATTACAGCCGCGGAAACAAACCCGCTTTCATCTATACTTTCATAATACTTAACGATTGCTCCGCTGTACTTCTCTTTATACAGCTTTTTAATATCGTCAACCGTTTTTCCATCATTAAGTTGCTTTGAAAAAATTGGAACAGTAACAAGCATACCTGAATAATAATTAGATACTATAGGACAAAAAATCGGATCATTTTCAATACCGGTAATAGCTTTCATTTCTTTTAAATGCTTGTGCATTTGACCTATTCCGTACTGTCTTGGCGCACCTAAAAGTGTATTAACGCCTTCACTCTCATATTCAGCAATCATTTGTTTGCCGCCACCGCTATATCCTGTTACAGAATGGCAGGTAAGCAATATATCAGTGCTGATTATTCCAGCATCAATAAGCGGTTTTACAAGCGCAATAAATCCGCTTGCGTGGCAACCCGGTACTGCAATGCGTTTTGCTGTCGGAACTGCATGATTCAGCTCGTCAGTCAATTCAGGAAAGCCATATGTCCAGCCGCTATGTGTGCGATGTGCCGTTGATGTGTCAATTATAACGGTGTTCTTATTTTCAATTAGTTCTACTGCCTCCATTGCGGCCACATCGGGTAAACACAAAAATGCAATGTCAGCGCTGTTGAGTGCGTTTTTGCGACTTTCCAAATCTTTTCTATGAGCTTCGTCAAGAGAAATAATCTCAATATCGTCACGTTCACTAAGCCGTTCATAAATTCTTAGCCCCGTTGTGCCTGCTTTGCCATCAATAAAAATTTTTGTTTTCATATCCGTATCTCCAATTATACAATTATATGCATCATATATGCATTAATATACAACTTTATGCATATAAAGTCAATACTAATTAATATTTATACATTATTATTATTTATTGTGTATAAATATTTACACCACAGATAAATAAGTTTGTGCATTTAAATCAATATGTAAAAATAAATAACGAATATCCAGTGATTAACTGTATATTCGTTATTCATTATTTAAACGCTTCTAATCTATAAATAGGCATTCCCTGCTCAGAAAAGCGACGTTCGTATTCTGTGACTATATTGCCCTCAAAATCACTGTTATGTAAATCCAGCGACACATTTTTCAGCACATATCCACAGGCTGTAAACTGCTCAATAGAATATTCAAAAAAATGCATGTTATCAGTTTTTTGATGAATTTCTGCACCGTCGGCAAGCAGTTGTTCATATATTTTCAAAAACCGGCTGTTTGTCAGTCGATGAACAGCATAACTCGGCTTTGGAAACGGGCACGAAAAATTAAGATACAAACGAGTGACCGTGTTCGGTTTTATAAGACGCAGTAAGTACTCTGCGCTGGTTTTGATAAACAGAACATTTTTAAGATTTAGCTCGCGTGCCTTTTCACACGCGTGCACAATAACATTCGACGCCTTTTCAACAGCGACAAAGTTCATGTTGGGATAACGCTGTGCCATCTCGCAAACAAACTGTCCCTTGCCGCAACCAATCTCTAACTGAATTGGATTATCGTTTCCAAAATATGTACAAAAATCAATGTAATTGACATCAGCAAATTCATCAAAATTTGGCCTGTCCGTCATGTACTCAAAAAGATATTCAGCACAGTCGGAAAGTCGTTCATTAAGATGTTTCTTTTTTCTCATTCTCATGTTTTTTACTCTCAGTCTGCGTTCAAAAAGTCCTTACGATATTTTACGCCGAAAGCCTCAGCAAGTTCAATCATTTCGGAGTCTTTTATTGTATTAACGCGAGGACGGTTACATGTCAGCATATAAATTTGTGCTGCTTTTTCAACAGTTTCAATAAGGCCGAAAGTTTCATCCATATTTTTTCCGGCTCCATAGATACCGTGCATTCCCCATATTACAAGACGAAACTCCTTCATTTTTTCGGCAGTAGCTTCTCCAATTGTGTTGTTGCCGCAAAGCATCCACGGCAAAACTCCAACGCCGTCCGGAAATACGACAATACACTCGGTACACATTTCCCAAAGTGTATGTGTGATTTTCTGCTCATCAAGCTCGTGAACAAAATTCATTGCAAGAGTATTTGTCGGATGACAATGCATAACTACGCGGTTTTCCGGGTCAACAGAAAGGCGCGCCATGTGACTCATAAGATGAGCGGGAAGCTCAGATGTAAATTTGCCGCCGTCAGAGTAACCCCACAAAAGCTCAGCTGTTGTGCCGTCATCCGCAATGCGAATGATTCCAAGATTGTTCTCGGGGTCTTTTTCAACATTTTTAAAATACTTGCCGGTACCGGTTACAATGAAAATTTTACCGACAAGCGACTTGGCTTCAAATCCAATAGGAATAGTTCTGATGACATTATTCAAGTCGAGATACTCAGATACCTCGTTTTCATTAAGCATATAACTGATATTTCCACCGTTACGCTCGTCCCAACCAAGACGGTACATATTAGCTGTGGTGTCCATCATTTCGCGGACAAACGGCGCTGTTAAAACATCCTTCATTTTATTCCCTCCGTATATATGTTAAAATGTCCCAAATGCTCTCACATTCGGGACATTTTGGTGCTGGTGACCGGACTTGAACCGGTACGGTGTTGCCACCGAGGGATTTTAAGTCCCTTGCGTCTGCCGATTTCGCCACACCAGCGAGTTACCAATATATTATACTCGCGAGGTTATATTGTGTCAAGTAAAAGCTTACATATTTCTATCAATTAATAAGGCTAAATACGCTCTATCCCACAGCAGAATGCGGTTTGCGCGCGCAAGTTCCACTGCCGCATCGGTGAAGTAGCTGTTTGTAACAACAACGCCTACATGACAATCGTAAAATTCGCGTGCGGCTGTAATCTCCTGTATCGGTGTATTTCCCAGTCGTGTTGAGTATACTTTACACTGTACCGAAAAGCGAACACCATCACGTTCCATTAAAATATCGGCTCCCTGATCATGTGACGACTGGGTAACCATTACATTCTCGTAGCCCTCTGTTTCAAGTAGTTTAGCGGCATATTTTTCAAACTCTAAGCCGCTCATTTCGTCTATTTTTGCTAATTCGTCGGCTACGCTTCCGCTAAACTGCATACGGTTACTTTTTGATCGGCGAAAAGCAGCAACAACAATGTAAATAAGGAGTATTGCAATTAGCCCTGCACCAATAATATAACCTGCATTTAGACTATATATGTACCCACAAGCAAACGCCGATGCCGCGCCGATTAATAGCGTGGCAATAATCATAGCAAGCATATTTTCGCCTCCTTTAATTTGTAAATCGGGCCATTTCCTTTGAAATAGCCCGATTTATTATATCATTTTTTAATAGCAAATGAAACTATATCAACCATTTTTTCATCATATTTGAATGTAACATCAAAGTCACCTTCACCTAGCCATAAATCGCGGACAAATTTAATTTCTTTTCCACCTGTACCGTTAATGGCAAGTGTCAGTTTGCATTTATCATCCATAAATACACGAACATTCATTTGTGAAAGCGCAGGTGCATCTGATTTAAGCGTTACGCTGACAATGTGACTACCTGTTTCCTTAACAGTAAGGTGATATTTTGAGTTTTGATCAATTTCAGAAAGTGAAACCAGTGATTCTTTTCCCTCATCGTTTAACATAAGCTTTTCAAGGTCTTTTCCGCCTGTTTTAATGAATCTCTCATATGACTGTGAGTTCATAAGGAAATTAAGCATGTTCTTTACACTGCGCTGAAGCTCACCACGGGTAAGCTCTCCGTTTTCAAGAGACTCATGTAAATTATCGGTGCGACTCTGTGCATCACCCGTAACCATGAATATATCATTCTGTGCGCGAAGCATCGCCTTAATATTCTCGCCTGACTTAGGACCGCCGTCATCGTTCATTTCAGCCCACCAGTCGCTCATAACAAATCCGTCATAACCCCATTCATTTCTAAGCAGTTGTGTATTAAGGTCAAAGTTGCTTGCTGACCATATACCGTTGATAGGATTATATGATGTCATGATTGAGCGGACATTACCCTCTTTTACTGCAATCTCAAACGCTTTTGCATATATTTCGCGAGTAGCACGCTCGGAAACAACAGCGTTAACTGAATGACGGTTGGTTTCCTGGTTATTTGCAATAAAATGCTTTACAACAGCGGTATTGCCACTCTTTGAAATACCACGGCAAATGGCGGCCGCCATTTTACCGGTGAGCAGCGGATCTTCTGAAAAATACTCAAAATTTCTGCCATTCAGCGGGTGACGGTGAATGTTGATTCCCGGACCGAGCAGACAATCTACCTCATACGCCTGAAGTTCAACACCCTCATAAACAAACATTTGCTCAACTAAATCAGGGTCAAATGTGCAGGCAATAAGAGTTCCGTTTGGCAATGATGAAGATTGCACACCGCTGTCAAGTCGCAATCCGCTCGGTCCATCGGTACCGCAAGCGATTGGCACTCCGAACTTTTTCAGTTCAAGGTTAAGTCCGCCAAAAGCGCATCCTGTTCCCTCTGTTACCTTTGGGCTGCTCATTCCCTCTCCGTAAATCAGCACCTTTAAATCATTGTTGCTGAGCTGAGCTATAAACTGCTCCATTGTGCAGTTACCGTTTTTCACATCAATGAGTTTAAAGCCTTTGTCGCCCGTATACTCAATATCATCTGGACGAGCAGCAACAATGCGTGCTTCAAGGTCATAGTCACGCGTTGGAACAGGCTCATAAGTCATTACATATGTACCGTCAGCTTTAAGCTGAGGTTTCATGCGGTCAAATGCTAAGGTAGGCATAAGAGCAGGAGTCAGCTGTTCGGTAATAGCTGTATTTTCAACAGTGTACGAAAATTCGTGTTTTGCAGAACGTACATCTGTACCTATGTATATTTTGTATTCGCCCGATTCAAGCACATAAGCAGCACGGTATCCTGATACACCGCTGTCATCATATGCTGCCATTTTATTTATATCAAAGGATATGCTCAGAGTCTCACTTTCGCCGATCTTTATGTCGGCTGTCTTTTTAAATCCTACAAGCTGGCGAAGCGGTCTGCCAAGTTTTCCTTGCGGAGCTTCGAAATAAACCTGTACTACCTCTCTGCCTACAGCGTTGCCAGTGTTCTTTACTGTAACATTAGCTGTAATAACTCCGTCATTTACTGTAACCGAATCGGTTGTAACATCAAATGTAGTATATGAAAGTCCGAAACCAAACGGATATTTTACATTATCCTTTGCAACAGTCTCAAAATAACGATATCCAACATAAATATCTTCTGCATATTTGTTTTCTTCCCTATTACCAAAATTAGCGTGGGATGGGTACTGCGTTATATCATAAACTATCGTATCAGACAGCTTGCCCGAAGGTGTAACATCACCGCAAAGCACATCCGCCGCTGCGTTACCGCCCTCCATGCCGCCCTGCCATACATACAAAAGTGCGTCAATATTATTATCGTCAACGAACTTTTCATCTATAACATTACCAACATTAAGTACTACCACTACTTTATCAAAAGCTGCGGAAACCTTTTTTACCATGTCCTGTTCGGTCTCGGTTAAAAGATAGCTTCCCTCTCCGGCAAAGTTATCTTGATCCTCGCCTGCAGTACGTCCTATGATAATAAGCGCTGTATCAGATTCGGCGGCAGCTGTGCGTACCGTTTCATCATCAAGCGGCATTTCCTTTTGACACCACGGCTCCTGAGCCCAACCGGCACCTTTGTCAAATGGATTTTCAGCAACCCATGCGGCATAGATCTCAGCGAGCTTTTCATTGATTTGGACCTTTTCATTTTGACGAAGTCCATCAATAATATTAGTAACATAAGGTGCGTTTACAAGTCCACCCGAACCTGTTCCGCTTTTGTAATAGTTTAGCTGTATTCTTCCAAAAACTGAAATTTTTTCACCTTTTTTGAAAGGTAGGACATTGTTTTCGTTTTTAAGTAAAACACAGCCCTCAGCAGCTAACTTTCGTGAATACTTAGCTAGTTCAGGAATTGCTTGCATCTTTAAATTATTTAAATCATATGTACCGATCATTCTATTAGACATCCTTAATACCGCCTATTGGTTATAATATGAAACCATCTTATCAAAAATATTAATTATTTTCAACTGTTTTTTATAAGAATATAAACCATTATACCATTCTATAATAATTTGAGGTGGTATTTTTGTTTGATTTTAAATTTTTGCTTATCGGCTTCATTATAGGCATTGCTTGTATTGCGCCGGGAGTAAGCGGTGGTTCATTAGCAATTGCATTCGGTATATATGAGCGCATGATAAACTGTGTAGTTCACTTTAAAACAAAAATAAAAAATGAAATCGGGTTTATTTTGCCGCTGGCGATCGGAGCTATATGCGGAATTGCTGTTTTTGCGCTTGGTCTTAATTTTTTATTTGACAGATACCAATTTATCATGCGCATGATGTTTGCGGGACTGATGTTAGGTACATTTCCGCAGGTTTACAACGCCGCTTGTCAGCAGGGCTTTAAAAATTATTACCCTATGTTATTTATCTGCACAATGATACTTTCATTATTTGGTTTTAACGCTATTCAGACAAACGGAGAAATGCCTATTAATATCTACACTACTTCATTAATGGGTTTGGTAATAGGTGTCGGTACAATCATACCGGGTGTAAGCGATTCAGCGTTACTTATGGCTTTGGGGTTATACAAACCAATGTTAGAGGGATTTACTGAATTTAATCTTTACATAATCATTCCAGCCGCCATAAGTGCAATTATAACCATTATAATATTACTGAAACTGGTCGAGTGGCTGTTTAGCAGGTATTACGGCGCCGCATCATTTGTGTTTTTCGGATTGCTGGGTGGTTCAGCGGCGGCAATTGTACCGGAAGTAACCGCTTTTAACGGTGAACTGGTGGTGGCGATTATTTTTGCAATTATTGGAGCCCGTTGCTCTTTGTATTTCGGAAAAAAATTTGCAGAATAATATTCTATATGTAAAAACGAACTAATGATTTATGAATAATTGACACTGCCGACACGGTGATGTAAAATAGTTATTAAAGGTGGTGCGGTAATGACCGATAACAAATTTACACGAACAGAAATGCTGCTCGGTACCGATAACATGGATAAACTCAAAAACAGTCACGTAGCAGTGTTTGGTGTTGGTGGAGTTGGCTCATACGCTGTCGAGTCCCTTGCCCGCAGTGGTGTTGGGCATTTAACGCTGATTGACGCCGATGTGGTTAGTGCCAGCAATATTAATCGCCAGCTTATCGCTTCAACGAAAACAGTCGGTATGTTAAAGGTCGATGTCGCAAAGGCTCGTATTGCTGAAATAAACCCCAATGCTCATGTTTGCACTTTTCCAATGTTTTTTGATGAAAACAGCGCTGATAAAATTGATTTTTCAAAATTTGATTATATTGTAGATGCAATAGACAGCGTAAAATCGAAGATTACATTAATTATGCTTGCAAAAGAAAAAAACATTCGCATAATCAGTTGTATGGGAGCCGGTAATAAACTTGATCCAACCATGTTTGAGGTTTCAGATATATCAAAAACAAGTGTTTGTCCCCTTGCCCGCGTAATGAGAAGAGAACTGGGGCTGCGTGGTATTAATCATTTAAAGGTTGTCTACTCAAAGGAGCTTGCAATTACACCTACTAGTAACGGTGAGCAATTGCCAGAGGGAAAGAGAACAATTCCGGGCAGTGTAGCATTTGTTCCTGGAGTCGCCGGAATGATAATTGCAGGCGAGGTTATTAAGGATATATGTAATATTATTAATTAGCATAAAACGGCTTATTGGTTATAAAATCAATAAGCCGTTTTTTATATAAATATTTAAAGCATTTGCATCAGGTCTTCTTTTTTCTGCAATCCTGAGCGAGTGGACTTTATTTCTCCGTCTTTAAAAATCATTATTGTCGGTATACTCATTACACCGTATTTTTCTGCAAGCTTGCGGCTTTCGTCAATATCAATTTTGCAAACTTTGTATCCACCATCGTTTTGGTCGGCAATTTCCTCAATAATAGGAGACAGCGCCTTACAAGGTGCACACCATTTAGCAAAAAAATCAACCATAACCGGAACATCGCTGCCCAGCACTACCTTATCAAAATTTTCTTCATTTACTTCTATTGCAGCCATTTTACCACTCCTTTTATCAGATATGTTTAACATTAAAATGGATTTTATACTATTCTTACAGTAAATCAGGATTCACAAAAAAAAATATTGACAATTAGACTGTCATATGTAAAAATAAAATGTGTATATGTGTGCCGTAAAATGGAAGTATTGTTACTGTATATATTTATTTTGTGGAAAAAATTATTTATTTGGAGAATTTATATGGAAGTATCTTTTTTGGAGCTTTTAGAAAGTATGTTATCAAATCCGACTCTGCTAGTCACAGTTTTACTAACGCTCGGAGTCATTTTTGTAAACGGCTGGACGGACGCTCCTAACGCAATCGCAACCTGCATTACCACTCGTTGCCTTAGCGTCCGCGCTGCCATTCTCATGAGTGCACTGTTTAATTTCCTCGGCGTATTTGTTATGACAAGCATTAACAGTTCAGTCGCCAGCACTATTACCAACATGGTCGATTTTGGAGGAAACACAAAAGAGGCTATGATCGCATTATGCGCTGCATTGTTTTCCATTGTTGTTTACAGTGTTGGAGCATCTTATTTCGGAATACCCACAAGCGAAAGTCACAGCCTTATTGCCGGTCTTTCCGGTGCTGCTATTGCAATACATAATGGCATTGGCGGCATTAATCTCAATGAATGGGTAAAGGTTTTGTACGGTCTTGTTCTCAGCTTGGGACTCGGATTTATCGCAGGTTGGGTAACTTGCCGCTTGGTTCGTATGTTTTGTTATAAAGCCGACCGAAGAAAAACTAATACAGTTTTTAATGGTGCACAGATTTTCGGTGCCGCTGCCATGAGCTTCATGCACGGCGCACAAGACGGTCAAAAGTTTATCGGCGTTCTGTTTTTAGGTGTAGCCTTTTCAAACGGACAAGATAACGTAAGCGGCATGCCCATTCCGGTTTGGCTTATGCTGCTGTGCAGTGTTGTTATGGCTGTGGGAACAAGTGTCGGAGGAGAAAAGATCATCAAATCAGTCGGAATGGACATGGTAAAGCTTGAAAAATATCAGGGCTTTTCCGCTGACCTTGCAGCAGCATTTTGTCTGCTATTGTCAAGCCTTTTCGGTATCCCGGTATCAACTACGCATACCAAAACGACAGCAATCATGGGTGTTGGAGCTGTGCGCCGCATTTCAGCCATTAACTTCGGCGTTGTTAAAGACATGATGCTTACATGGTTATTTACCTTCCCCGGCTGCGGTCTCATCAGTTTTGTTATGGCAAAGCTGTTTATTAACATATTTTAAGTAAGTGATTGAATAGGAGATAAACAAATGTCAAAAAAACACGAGTCTTTTTATTTTCAAAATTTTATTGAATGTACAGAATACGCTTGCAGAGCAGCAAAATTATTAGAAAAAATAATGCACGATTTCAATTCCGAAACCTTGCGCGAGAGCCTTGACGAAATGCACCAAATCGAGCATGCTGCCGATGTAAAAAAGCACGAGCTTCTCGACACACTTGTAAAGGCTTTCATTACCCCTATAGACCGTGAAGATATTTTGTCCATGAGTCACAATATCGACGAAATGACCGATAAGATCGAGGATGTTCTTATCCGCATATACTACAACCAAATCAAATCAATTCGCCCTGACGCTTTGAAATTTGCAACTGTCGTTATTCGTTGCTGCGAAGAGGTCGAGGTACTTCTTAAAGAATTTGCCGACTTTAAACACTCAAAGAAACTGCATGAGCATATTATCGAAATCAATTCATTAGAGGAAGAGGCGGACAAGCTGTTTATTTCCTGTATGTACGATTTGCACACATCGGGTAGTGATGTGCTCGACATTATGGCTTGGCGTGAAATATATATGTATTTAGAAAAATGCGCTGATGTCGGCGAGCATATTGCAAATGTTGTCGAAACCGTTGTTATGAAAAACAGCTAATTATAATAAATCAAAAATTCTCGGATGTCACAAAATGTGGCATCCGAATTTTTGTGCTTATTAGGAAATCATAATATAATTTATTATTTCTTTATTTTTTCACATACTTATGATACAATAACATTGTATATTTACTTGTAAGGTATTTATAATTACCGGCATTTTATTAATAAAGAAATGCTTGTTTTAACAACGCAATGAAAAGGTGATCAGAGTTGATAAAATTATTATATAACGATAAGTTTTTAGTTTTATGCGTTAAACCCGTAGGAGTATTATCAGAGCCCTTTTCACGCGAAAAAAACATGGTCGAAATGTTACAAAAAGAAACCCGAGTATATAAGATAGATGTAATTCATAGGTTAGACCGAAACGTTGGCGGAGTAATGGTCTATTCTAAAAGCCGAAAGGCAACCGAAGTGCTTGCAAAAATGATGGCTTCTCACAGTTTTGAGAAAGAGTATCTTGCAGTGGTTGAAGGTAATCCTGCAGCGAAAGGAACAATGGAGGATTATTTAATAAAAGATAAGAATAAATGCAAGGTGTTTGTATCAAAAAAAGATAACAATGATGCAAAATATGCAAAACTTGATTATACTGTTCTCGGTCAAAAAAACGGCTTATCTTTGGTTAAAATAAAGCTGTATACAGGCAGAACACATCAAATTCGTGTTCAGTTTGCTTCACGCGGTTTCCCAATTGTAGGTGACACAAAATACGGAACTCAAGACACGAAAGATAACGGTAAAACCCCGATTGCGCTTTTTTCATACCGACTTTCATTTTTACATCCTATTACAAAAAAGCCGGTTGAGGGTTTTGAACTTCCACCACCGAGCAGCAAGTTTTGGCTTTTCAAAAAAGAGCTAATAGAACTTGAAAAAGAACGAACAGTAAAACGGGATTTGGTGGAAAATTGCTATGACAATAAAACTATTCATTCAAGCAATAACTAAATTTTTATTAGGCGTTTTTTGTGTTGGGTTACTTATATTTTTGCCTGCGGGTACTTTTTCGTTTTTTAACGGTTGGTTATTTATGGGGCTTTTATTTGTACCAATGTTTTTTGCAGGAATTGTAATTATGTTCAAAAAACCTAAATTATTAAAAAAGCGACTTAATTCCAGAGAAGAGCAAAAAGAACAAGGTCTTGTTGTAAAACTGAGTGGTCTTATGTTCTTAGCAGGTTTCATCGTTGCAGGATTAGATTTCCGTCTTGATTGGTTTACACTACCAAAAGGTGTTGTAATCGGTGCCGTAATAGTTTTTCTTGTGGCATATATTCTTTATGCCGAGGTGCTCAGAGAGAATACATACCTTAGTCGTACTATTGAAGTTCAAGAAAATCAAAAAGTTATCGATACAGGTTTGTACGGTATTGTTAGACACCCAATGTATAGTGTCACATTACTTTTGTTTTTGTCTATGCCAATTGTGCTGGGTTCAATATATTCATTTTTGGTTTTTCTTGTATATCCCTTTATCATTACCAAAAGAATCAAAGGCGAAGAAGAATTTCTGGAAAAAGAACTTGATGGTTATCGTGAGTATAAGCAAAAAGTTAAATATCGTTTAATACCATTAGTTTGGTAAGCGTAAAACAAACTACAATTTAACAGAACATTTTGCATTTTGGCTGATAGTAATACTTTTACTATTTTGAAAAATTTGTGACCAAAATTCGTTTAATATACTATTCGCCAAGTTTTAAGGCTAATTTCAGGTGAATTTATATTATTAAAATAGCAGAAAATAATTGAAAAAGTAAGGAGTGAGAACATGGCGGACAAGTTCAAATTGCATTCGCAATACAAACCGACAGGCGATCAGCCGCAAGCTATTGAAAAACTTGTAGAAGGAATTAATAACGGGTTAAAAGAGCAAGTTTTGCTTGGTGTTACCGGCTCCGGAAAAACGTTCACAATGGCTAATATTATTGAAAAAGTAAACCGTCCTACACTTGTTCTCGCCCATAATAAGACCCTTGCCGCACAGCTTTGTAGTGAATTCAGAGAATTCTTTCCCGAAAATGCGGTAGAATATTTTGTATCCTACTACGACTATTATCAGCCTGAAGCGTATCTTCCGGGAACAGACACATACATCGAAAAAGATTCAGCTATAAACGATGAAATCGATAAGCTTCGCCACTCGGCAACAGCTTCCCTATCCGAACGCCGCGATGTAATTATAGTAGCCAGCGTTTCATGTATCTACTCGCTAGGTAACCCGATTGACTACCGTAATATGATTATTTCACTTCGTCCCGGTCTTGAAATATCACGGGACAAGCTTCTTCGCCGATTGGTCGATTTGCAGTATGACCGCAACGACATTAACTTTGTTAGAAACACATTCCGCGTTCGCGGTGATGTTGTTGAAATATTTCCGGCTTACAATTCAGAATTTGCACTTCGTGTTGAATTTTTTGGAGATGAAATTGAGCGTGTCAGCGAATTTGTTGCATTGACAGGCGAAATAAGATGCGTACTATCGCACGCAGCCGTCTACCCCGCATCGCACTACATTGTCCCAGCGGACAAAATGGCTGTTGCGCTGCAAAACATTTATGATGAAATGATAGAACGCACCGATTGGTTTAAAAAGAACCAAAAACTGATTGAAGCTCAGAGGATTAAGCAGCGCACAGAATATGACATAGAAATGCTGCGTGAAATAGGTATGTGCAAAGGAATAGAAAACTATTCCCGTGTGCTTTCAGGACGGCCTGCCGGATGCACTCCATTTACTTTGCTCGACTACTTTCCTGACGATTATCTGCTTTTTGTTGACGAATCCCATGTCACTCTGCCGCAGGTACGCGGTATGTTCGGCGGCGACAGAGCCAGAAAAGAAAATCTTGTTGAATACGGCTTTCGTCTACCCTCTTCATATGACAACCGACCGCTTAATTTTGATGAATTTTATTCGCACATTAATCAAACCGTTTATGTTTCAGCCACACCGGGCGTTTTTGAAAGAGAACACACTGAAACAATAGTTGAGCAGGTTATTCGACCGACAGGTCTGGTTGATCCGATTATTTCTGTCAGACCTACCGACGGTCAGATTGACGACCTTATCAGCGAAATAAATATTCGCCTCAGTCGTGGTGAACGAGTATTGGTTACTACACTGACAAAGAAAATGGCCGAGGATTTAACCGATTTTATAGAACAAACCGGAATTAAGGTGCGATATATGCACCACGACATTGATACAATGGAGCGTATGGAAATCATACGCGACCTGCGTATGGGCGAATTTGATGTTCTTATCGGAATCAATCTATTGCGAGAAGGTCTTGATATACCGGAGGTTTCCCTCGTATGCATACTCGATGCCGATAAAGAGGGCTTTTTGCGTTCCGAAACATCGCTGATACAGACAATAGGACGCGCTTCAAGAAATGCCGAGGGTGAAGTTATTATGTATGCCGACTGCGTTACACCTTCGATGGAAAACGCAATCAGAGAAACAAATCGTCGCCGTGAAATTCAGATGAAATACAATTCTGAACACGGTATTCAGCCCGTTACTATTAAAAAAGATATCAGAGACATTATAGAAATTTCAAGTAAACCCAAGGATGAAAAATCAGGCAAGAGATTATCTCGCCAAGAGCGTGAGGCACTGATAGCTCGACTCACTCGCGAAATGAAAAATGCCGCAAAGTTGCTAGAATTTGAACACGCTGCATACCTGCGTGACCGCATAGAGCAACTTCGGTCCGGAAAATAATATATAAGGTGAAAAAATGTCACAAAACAAAATTGTAATCAAGGGTGCAAGAGAACACAATTTAAAAAACGTTGATTTGGAAATCCCGCGCGATAAGCTGGTCGTATTAACAGGCTTATCGGGGTCGGGAAAATCCTCGCTTGCCTTTGACACCCTTTACGCAGAGGGGCAAAGACGGTATGTAGAGTCGCTGTCATCATACGCCCGTATGTTTCTCGGTCAAATGGAAAAACCGGATGTTGATTCAATTGACGGACTGTCCCCTGCCATATCAATAGATCAAAAAACAACCTCTAAAAACCCCCGATCCACAGTTGGAACGGTTACCGAAATTTATGACTATCTGCGCTTGCTTTTTGCACGTGTCGGAGTGCCCCACTGTCCCGTATGCGGCCGTGAAATTACTCAGCAAACAATTGACCAAATAGTAGACAGCGTTATGACTCTGGACGAGGGCACTAAATTTCAGGTGCTTGCACCCATTGTACGCGGTCGAAAGGGCGAATACGCAAAAGAACTGGAGCACGCCAAAAAGAGCGGTTATGTTCGAGTCAGAGTTGACGGCAATATGTATGAACTGACCGAACAAATAAAAATGGATAAAAATAAAAAGCACAACATTGAAATAGTTATTGACCGACTGGTCATAAAACCCGAAATTCACTCTCGGCTTACAGATTCCGTTGAAACGGCTGCCACTTTATCAGGCGGAATTGTTGTGATTGACGTTATCGGCGGCGATGAACTTACATTTTCACAAAACTATGCTTGTCCCGAACACGGTATCAGCGTAGAAGAGTTGGCACCGCGCATGTTTTCGTTCAACAACCCATTTGGCGCTTGTTCTAAATGCTCGGGACTGGGTACATTTATGCACGTTGACCCGAATTTTGTTGTACCAGACAAAAATTTGTCTATTAATGAAGGCGCAATTCATGCGAGCGGCTGGAATTCGGTTAATAAAGACAATTCAATATCTAATATGTACTATAATGCTCTAGCAAAAGAGTACGGTTTCACTCTGGACACTCCCTTTAAAGAAATCAGCAAAGAGGGACAGCACGCAATTTTATTCGGCACAGGTGATAAAAAGCTCAAAATGGAGCGCACTACCGACTACGGTGGCGGATATTATAACACAGCGTTTGAAGGCATTATAAACAACCTTGAGAGACGATATGCATCGTCAACAAGTGAGGCGTCAAGAGCCGAAATAGAAACAGTTATGAACGCGTGTGATTGTCCCGAATGTCACGGCGCAAGGTTGAATCCTATTGCAATGGCTGTCACAGTCGGAGGCAAGAACATCAACGATTGCTGTCACATGAATGTAGACGATGCGCTTGCATTTTTTGGTGAACTGAAACTAAATAACCGCGAAGAAATGATAGCTCGTGGAATATTAAAAGAAATTCGTGAAAGATTATCGTTTTTAAATAGTGTGGGACTTGATTATCTTACTCTCGCTCGTGCTTCGGCAACACTGTCGGGCGGCGAAAGTCAGCGTATCCGTCTTGCCACGCAAATTGGCTCATCGCTTATGGGTGTAATGTACATTCTGGACGAGCCGAGCATCGGTCTGCACCAACGTGACAATGAAAAATTGATCGGCACACTGCGTCATTTGCGTGACATTGGCAATACGGTAATTGTAGTTGAGCATGACGAGGACACAATGTATGCCGCCGACTATGTTGTTGATGTTGGCCCTGGTGCAGGAGTACACGGGGGTAACATTGTCTGCGCCGGCACAGTAGAGGATATTAAAAATTGTGAAAATTCGATTACAGGTGCTTATCTTTCGGGCAGATGCTCCATTCCCGTACCGCAAAAACGGCGCGAAGGTAACGGACAGCAGCTTGTAATACGCGGTGCAAGGCAAAATAATTTGCAAAATATAAATGTAGCTATTCCGCTCGGTAAATTAGTGTGTGTAACGGGTGTTTCGGGCTCAGGCAAATCCTCTCTGATAAATGAAATACTTTATAAAAAGCTTGCAAATGAGCTTAATCGAGCCAAAACCTTTGCCGGAGACCATGACGGTATTGACGGAATTGAACAACTTGATAAAATTATCGACATTGACCAGTCGCCAATCGGGCGTACGCCTCGCTCAAACCCAGCCACATACACGGGTGTTTTTAATGACATTCGTGAGCTGTTTGCACAAACAGCGGACGCCAAGATGCGAGGATACGGAGCTAACCGTTTCAGCTTTAATGTTAAGGGCGGTCGCTGTGAGGCCTGTGACGGTGACGGTATCCTTAAAATCGAAATGCACTTTTTACCCGATATTTATGTTCCGTGCGAGATTTGCAAGGGCAAACGCTACAACCGCGAAACTCTTGAAGTTAAGTATAGGGGTAAAAATATTTACGACATTCTGGATATGACCGTTGAGGAAGCTATGGGCTTCTTTGAAAACCATAAAAAGATTCACCGTAAGCTAAAAACTCTTTTTGATGTAGGTTTGTGCTATGTTAAGCTCGGTCAGCCCGCTACTACCCTTTCGGGCGGTGAGGCACAGCGTGTTAAACTTGCGACAGAGCTTGCAAAAATATCTACAGGTAAGACTATATATGTTCTTGACGAGCCTACAACGGGTCTGCACACCGCCGATGTGCATCAGCTTATAAATGTCCTAGGCAAGCTGGTCGATGCAGGTAACACAGTAGTTGTAATCGAACACAATTTGGACATTATAAAAACAGCTGATTATATAGTCGATTTAGGCCCCGGAGGAGGTACTCACGGCGGTAAAGTTATTGCTGCCGGCACTCCTGAACAGGTAGCTGCTGCAGATGGCTCATTTACCGGTATGTATCTCAAAAAAATGCTTTAATTCGGAGGTGCCGTTTTGTTCGGATATGTAAGACCATATAACAGCCAATTAAAAGTTTGTGAATATGAAACCTACCGTGCTGCATATTGCACGCTTTGCAAACGCATGGGCAAGCAGTACGGGCATATTGCCCGTATGACACTAAGCTATGATTTTACATTTTTAGCGGTGTTAAAACTTGCCCTTGCCGACAGCGATCCCGACTATGCCAAAAAGCACTGCGTGTACAATCCATTTAAAAAATGTACATATATGCTTGGGCAGGATGATATTTTTGATTTTGTTTCGGCAACTGCGGTTATTAGTGTTTATGGTAAAATCCTTGACAACATTGACGATTCAAAGGGTTTTAAACGATTTGGATACAAAGTTGCACGTGTAATTTTTTCACGAAAATATGAAAAGGCTGTAAAATTATATCCTAATGTTGCAAAATCCATAGAAAATATGTTACAATATCAAATTAAGGTAGAAAAAACTCCCAATGTCAGTATGGACGAGGCTGCAGAGCCGACCGCTAAAGCAATGGAAGAGATTTTTTCCCTCTGCTCCGAAAGCAGTACAGACAAGCGGGTTTTATCCCGTATGGGTTACTGCATCGGAAAATGGATTTATTTGATTGATGCCGTTTGTGACCTTGAAGACGATATAAAAAGCGGCGGATTTAACCCTCTTAAAATGAGCAGTACAGACAGTGCATTAATGACGATGAATGTCTGTTCAGCGCAGGCAGGAGCTGCTATGGAACTACTGGAAATAAAGCGTTTTAGCGGCATTTTACAAAATATTGTGTATATTGGACTGACCGAAACTGCAGAAAGCAGAATGAACGGCGGAAAGGACAACAAGAATGAAAAACCCATATGAAATACTCGGCGTATCAAAATCAGACAGTGACGACAAAATAAAAGCGGCATACCGTGAATTAGCAAAAAAATACCATCCCGACAACTATGCTGACAATCCTTTGTCCGACCTGGCCGATGAAAAAATGAAGGAAATAAACGAAGCCTACGACGCAATTGTAAACGAGCGCCGTGGCGGTAAAAGTAATTTTTCATCAGATAATGGCGGATATTCTGCCTATCAAAACCCGAAATTAAGCGAAATACGCCTGCATATACAAAATAACAACCTTGAGCAGGCACAAAAAATGCTTGATGAAGTGTCCATAAACGAACGTGACGCAGAATGGTATTATCTTAACGGCAGCGTACAATACAAACGCGGCTGGTTTGACAACGCATATACGAGTTTTGCCACAGCGTACAAAATGAATCCGAGCAACCCCGAATATCGCGCAGCCCTCAATCATATCAACAGTCAGCGCAGTGGATACAACCCCTACCGCACCGGCGGTAATGTGCAAGGATGTACAGTTTGCGATGTTTGCCAGGGTATGATTTGTTTGGATTGCCTGTGCCGTGGCTGTGGTGGCTGCTAACATGAAAAAAAGTAAAAAAATTGTTTTCAGTGCTTCTTTAGCCGCATTAAGTGCAATGTTGATCTTACTCAGCAAACTGATTCCAATGGGAGTAGATGTCTTGCCGGCTATTGCAGGACTATTTGGTGCAATAATTGTTATTGAATCAGGTGTAAAGTGGGCAATTGCTGCATATTTTGTAGCATCGGGTATTTCCTTTATTTTTGGATTAAACGAAGCATCGCTACTTTATACCATGTTTTTTGGTTACTATCCTATTATTAAATCTCTGCTTGAAAAAATACGTATTCGTGCAGTTGAGTACGTAGTAAAACTGCTCATTTTTAATGCGTCTGTCATTGCAGCATATTCAATACTTATACCAATTTTCGGTCTTGCCGCTCTTGGTTTTGATAACATGACCTTTGTCTGGATTGTGCTCGCACTTGGCAATGTATTTTTCATTTTATACGATTACGGCATGACAAGGTTAATTACAATGTATTTCAACAATTATCATAAGCATATAAAAAAACTGCTTAAATAAAATCCATCTAAATCGGTTCTTGGAGGGTAACATGATAAATATTCCTGAAATTTTCGGCTGTATGGTTTTCAGCGATGCTGTTATGAAAGAGCGCTTGCCGGAGGAAACCTATAATGCGGTAACAAAGTCAATTGAGACCAATACTCCCCTTTCGCTAGATGCAGCAAATGTTGTTGCTAACGCAATGAAGGACTGGGCTATTGAAAAAGGTGCAAAACATTACACACACTGGTTCCAGCCGATGACAGGCATCACTGCTGAAAAGCACGATAGCTTTATCTCGCCGTCTAGTGATGGTAAGATTATAATGGATTTTTCAGGTAAAGAACTTATTAAAGGTGAACCCGATGCTTCCAGCTTCCCAAACGGCGGAATTCGTGCCACATTTGAGGCTCGCGGCTACACAAACTGGGACCCTACCTCATATGCATTTATTAAAGATGGCGTTTTGTGTATCCCGACCGCATTCTGCGCATATACAGGTGTCGCACTTGATAAAAAAACACCTCTTCTGCGCTCAATGGACGCTCTTAATATTCAGGCATTACGCATACTTCGCCTATTTGGCAACGACAGCGTAAAACGCGTTATACCGACAGTTGGCCCTGAACAGGAATATTTCCTTATTGATAAAGATCGCTGTGAAAAGCGCCGTGACATCATGTACACCGGCCGCACACTTTTTGGTGCGAAACCTCCAAAAGGCCAAGACCTGGATGATCATTATTTTGGTGCTATAAAACCCCGTGTGCAGTCTTTTATGGCAGAGCTTGATGAGGAGCTTTGGAAACTGGGTGTTTTAGCTAAAACCGAACATAACGAGGTTGCTCCTGCGCAACACGAATTTGCTCCTATTTATACAACAACAAATGTTGCCACCGACCACAACCAGTTGACCATGGAAACAATGAAAAAAGTGGCGGCAAAGCACAACCTTGTTTGTCTGCTACACGAAAAACCGTTTGCCGGCATAAACGGCAGCGGCAAACATAATAACTGGGCGTTGTCCACAGACAAGGGCAAAAATCTGCTTGATCCCGGCAAAACGCCGTCAGAAAATGCGCAGTTCTTATTGTTTTTAGCCGCAAGCATTAAAGCTGTGGACGATTATCAAGAGCTTATGCGTATTTCTATTGCATCAGCAAGCAACGACCTTAGACTTGGTGGCGACGAAGCACCACCCGCAATTGTTTCAATTTTTCTGGGCGATGAGCTTACCGCAATTCTCGATGCTATTGAAAGCGGCACTCCGTATAAAAACACCGATGCTGCAGATATGGAAATAGGCGTAAGCGTTCTGCCCCATTTTCCGAAGGATAATACCGACCGCAACCGCACTTCACCGTTTGCTTTCACCGGTAATAAATTTGAGTTCCGTATGCTCGGTTCATCCGCATCGGTTGCAAGCCCGAATATCATACTTAATACAATAATTGCCGAGTCACTTCGACAGTTTGCAGATGAGCTTGATGGCGCTGAAGATTTCAGTTTGGCAGTATCAAAGCTGATTAAACGCACAATTAAAGAACATAAACGAATCATATTTAACGGCGACGGATACTCAAAAGAATGGCAGGCCGAAGCCAAAAAACGTGGATTACCTAACCTGCCCACTACTGTTGACTGTATGCCGCACATCATTAGCCAAAAATCAATTAAGCTGTTTACAGAACATAAGGTATTTTCCGAAATTGAGCTTCATTCAAGATATGAAATTTACCTTGAACAGTATTCAAAAGTTATTCGTATTGAAGCGCTGACTGCTCTTGATATGCTCCATAAGGAAATCATACCCGCTGTAGCATCTTACATAAAAGATCTTGCTGAGAGTGCCGCCTCCAAAAAAGCTATCTCGCCAGCTCTGTCAACTTTGTTTGAAGAGAAAATTATCACACGTCTTACAGAGCTTGCAGAAAAATTGTGTGAGTGCACATCTGAGCTGGACACTGCTGTTCATTGTAACGAAACTCAATCTAATGCATTAGACGAGGCAACCTACTGCAAAGATGTTATTTTAATTAAGATGAACGAGGCACGAAAAGTTGCTGATGAGCTTGAAATGCTTGTGGGAGAAAAATACTGGCCTTACCCCACCTACGGTGATCTGTTATTTAAAATATAATGCAAAAAACCTCATTTCAATAATTGAAATGAGGTTTTTATATTTATATAAAAAACTCGTATTTATATAAAAACTGTGGCAATTATGCAAGATAAACTACCAGTTTTGTATAATACCCTTGAAATTTTTATTAATTTCCAATATAATACTAAATATGTTTTCTTATAGTTATGAATAAGCGTTAATTAAAATTGGAGGTAAAACACATGGATTCAAGTTCTATACAAATCCTTATCGCGATGGTTATTTACATGGCCGCAGTTATTATTATCGGCATAGTTTTTGCTCGTAAGGCTAATTCCAGCTCCGAAAACTATTTTTTAGGTGGACGCAGCTTAGGGCCCTGGGTAACCGCTATGAGTGCAGAAGCTTCTGACATGAGCGGCTGGCTTCTAATGGGACTACCGGGCGTAGCATATTGGTGCGGCTTAGCTGATGCAGCATGGACCGCAATTGGTCTTGCTGTCGGTACATATATTAACTGGCTTATCGTATCGAAGCGTTTACGCAGATATAGTATAAAAGCAGGCAACTCGATTACCCTGCCTGAATTTTTCTCAAACCGTTTTCGCGAAAAAAAGCCGGTAATTATGATTATTTCGGCCATATTCATTCTGATTTTCTTCACTGTATATGCCTCCAGTTGCTTTGTAACATGCGGCAAATTGTTTTCCACATTATTTAACGCCGATTATGTTCCCATGATGATACTAGGTGCAGCATTTGTACTTTTATACACTGTACTTGGCGGCTTTTTGGCAGAAAGTGTGTCTGACTTTATGCAGGCAATTGTAATGATTGTTGCACTTATTGCCATTGTTTTAACTGGAACAATAGCAGCTGGTGGACTTGATGCTGTTATTGATAATGCAAAATCCATTCCTGGATTTTTTGAATTTTTCGGAGTCGCTAACCCCTCAACTGATGCAGCTGGTGTTCAACAGGTTGTAAACAATGCTCCTGCATTCGGTGCGGCAAAGGATTACGGATTTCTTACTATAGTTTCAACGCTTGCATGGGGTCTCGGCTACTTTGGCATGCCCCAAGTACTTCTTAGATTTATGGCTATCCGTGATGAAAATGAATTGCCCCGTTCACGCAGAATAGCAACTGTTTGGGTTGTTATTTCACTTGCAGTGGCTACATTTATTGGAATTGTGGGCAGATCGCTGTATCCCACATCTTTAACCACAGAAGCAGCATCAGAATCAGTCTTTATTCTTTTATCCACCAATCTCCTTCCTGCTCTTTTAGCAGGATTTGTAATGGCTGGTATATTAGCTGCCACAATAAGCTCATCTGATTCCTACTTGCTGATTGCTGCATCTGCATTTGCCAAAAACATTTTTAAGGGTGTATGCAAAAAAGACGCAAATGACAAGCAAATTATGACTTTTTCAAGATTAGCACTGATTGCAATTACAATTGTAGCTATTATTATAGCTGTGGATGAGACCAGTGTTATCTTTAAACTCGTATCATTTGCATGGGCTGGTTTTGGTGCTACATTTGGCCCGCTTATGCTTTTCTCGCTTTTCTGGAAACGCATGAACCGTGCCGGTGCCATTGCCGGAATGATAGGCGGTGGCGGTATGGTCTTCCTTTGGAAACTCGTTCTTAATCCGTTGGGTGGAATTTTCGGAGTATATGAATTACTGCCGGCATTCATCTTCTCTTGCTTGTGCATTATAATTGTTTCGCTTATTACAAAGGCACCTTCTGCTGAAATTGAAAAAGATTTTGATGAGGTTAAGGCAGGAACATAAATATATAATTTAATGTATTGATTTAATCAGACTAAAAATGAGTTCGGTGTTGCACCGAACTCATTTTTGTTATGATACATGCTTATTTAAAAAAATAAAACGGCTTCGATTACGCTAAGCCGTTTTTTATAAAATAGTCATATTTGGGCTATTCGTTTTAAAAATATTATATTTACTCCAAAACTTTCGAAGCATATGATCATTGTGCGATAGCACAATATATCTGAATATCATTATAACTTGATAAAGGTATATAACTAAAAAAGCTCCAAGTTAAAAACTTGGAGCTTTTTCCGCCAAAGTACTCTAATAATGATACTTTTTAAACCCCTTTTGCCTAGGGGGGGGTCAAAATTTACGCAGGGGGTTCTTTTTTGAAAAATCAGTGTATTTTATACTGGATCAACTGATTTCTTATCTATATCCATATATGTTTAACAGCGTTCTTATTTTATCGGCGGTTTTCTTTTTTCTATGCATTGTTGGTTTTCGTTGGAATTATACATGCAATTGGATAAATACATAAGCAAACCAGAGGCTTCTCGTAATTTCTTTTAGGTGGTATATCTACCTTTATACATGATTTCGTTTGAATAAAATCATACAATTTGCACGACAATCTCTTAATCGATCGCCCGCATCGATATGTACTTGTTTCCGCGGTTCGTTTTTCTCTAAGTTGTTTATCACATTAGTGAAAAATTTGGAATAAGAAAACAGGGTTTTTGCAATATCCCGTTTTAATTCTTTATAAGAATTAAAACGTTGCAACCAAACAACATTTAACATTTCGCCAATTATAAACACCAAAACATCGCAATAACAGTTAAAAGCATTGTTAATACATAATTAACAAACCAGTCCATGCAATCCTACTAATGAAGCTCTTCTACTCCTATTTCCTTTAAGTACATATAAATCCCATCATACCACTCGTGATTGCGGGTTGGGTCATCGTCACTGCCGGCGGGTACGAATATCGCCATGCCCTGACGGGCGCGGGTAAGCAGGACGCGGTACGCATTTTTTAGATAAAGGCGTCGTTCCTCGGAACTAACATTGGTCCAGCGACTTCCACTGAAATTGTTGTAAGTCCATTCACCGTCAACATAACGATAATCCGCATCCCATGCGACAACAGAATAGTCCAGTTCCAAACCTTGAATATCGAATTCAGAAACAACATCTTCCAGCATATAGCTAGAACGTACGTCATCTTTACCGTTCAAGAACCAGTTAGCAACTGAAATCTCATTTTTGACAAAGATGCCTCTGGCTTTAGGCGTATAGCGCCACTGCTGGCCAGCAACCCATAACGGGTGGTGCCCTGACAATGATCACGCACCCAGGATTTTGCCTTATTCAAATCACGTGTGATAACAATAGGGTATTTATCTTTAATACGTCGATGCAGTTCTTTTGCTCGATTTGTATCGGCATCCAGAACAGCTTTCACAAACGCCGCCAAATCAGGTGTTCTGAAAGAACGTACCGATGTTGCTAGATGAAGTTTGTTCCGCTCGTAAGCGTGAAGGCCCTTCAGCATACTGCTCCAACTTCTGCTGCGGCGATATTCATCATCGTTAAGCTGCGGTGTAATATACACATCCCAATCAGGGAATGCGCGGCGCAGCGAATCAAACCATTCGGGCAGACCCGCTTCACCGGTGTTGATCTCCTGTCCGCCGCCGACTAAACAAATAACAACCGCCCAATCCTGGTGGCGATCCATGGTGCTAATCAAAAATTCTGGCTCACTATATGGGAAAGGAGATACCCCCTTCTTTGTCGCCATAAACTTTTCGATCATGTCGTGTGTCCATGCACGCTGCGCCTCATCGAAGATGGCGACGCGCTCTGGCGGTATGTTATTGTTACCCACAAAAGAATCGCGGTACTTATGAATAATCTGTATGAACGCTGATGTGCTGCGTAACGCATCTTTTTTAGAAAGACGATTTCCGCGTTGTTTTTCCTGTTCCACATTGTCACGGGCAAGAGCCTCTTGAAGCACGTTTACTAACGGAAAGTTTCCTGAAAGAAATACAGCATGCTCGCCTTCTTGAGCATTTGAGCGTTGAATGGCAATGTTCAAACCAACTAAAGTTTTACCTGCACCAGGAACGCCGGTCACAAAACAAATAGACTTTCTACCGTTCGTTTTGCTATGTTCGATGATGCGGTTAATTTCGTCGGTAGTAACCGTCAGGTTTTCAGCTCCAGCGTCACTGCGGGTAATATCATGAACATTATGTCCGCGGTACAACGCCTGCGCTGCTTCCACAATAGTAGGGGTTGGCAAATATTCAGAGTTTTCCCACTTAACATAATCAAAATCGGGTTCGTTGTAATGCGTTGCTATATAGTTAATCATATCTCCTATATTTTTACCATTGCAACAAATCGGTTTAATTATACGTTCATGCTCACAAATCTCATTTGTAACTGCCGCTGCGCTCGTAGACACCATAACCGGCACCAGAAGCTTGTTATGACTTTCTTTCTGAAAGTTGCGCAAGTCCAGTGCGTAGTCATACACCTGATCGTATGTAGATTGACGGTATTCTTTATCACCGCATTTGAATTCCAGCAAAAAAACAATATTCTTATAAAGCACTAAGGCATCTACACGTTTACCCATTCGGGGTATCGCGTATTCGAAAATAATCCTACCTTCCGAAAACGGGCGTAATTGTTCCTTTAGAATTTGCACCTCAGATTCCCAAGTATTGCTCTGCTGTATAGTCGTTTCCGCCGAAATATCGTTAGAATGTATGATACCAATTATTTCACTGCTCGACTGTTCTAAAAATTCTGCAACTGGTGCTGAATAGTAAGATCTCAAATTACGCACATTCTCACCTCGAAACCATTATACAATGCTCACGCAGTAGTTTCAAGTTATATTACGGCGTCACCGGAGTGATATTTTTGCTATGCAAAAATGATATTGCTGCTACGCAGCAGTTATATTATATTTACCTCCAAAACTTGCGAAGCATATGATCATTGTGCGATAGCACAATATATTTTCAAAGTATTAAGCTTATTAAGTGTTAATATAACTAAAAAAGCTCCAAGCCAAAAACTTGGAGCTTTTTTGTAAGAGAAGTCCTAAAAGTACAAATTCATCCTCGTGGAAAAGTAAAAAACGATTAAAGTACACCAAGTGTAATTTGGGGCAAATTATCTCTTTTTATAAACAATAAGTTCCGGATTTTCACCATTCTCCTCATAAGTACACACAAGCAGAAAATCAATATTAGCCACAATTCCAAAGCATCGGTCGCCACCGAACGCACATTCAAGTTGACTGCCAAGATATGTTGCTTTGTCATCTAGAAATTTTACAATACTTCCGTTAGGAAGTCGGTATTCAAGATTGACTAAACTGCCCGGCAACACGGTTAATCTTTCAACCTTGGGCAAGCCTTCGATGTGGAGCAGTGTATTGAATTCATCAATAATCTGTTTTTTACATTCTTCAAACTTTTCTTTACCGCCAAGATTTGCATATTGTTTCCAAAAATCCAAAGTGAAATCCCCGTCGGCATAACACCATTTGCAGTATTCCTCATTGATTATTCCGTCAATCTCTTTGCTGATGTTTGAGTCTTCAAGAGGCATACCGCAACACTGGCAAACCAGTTGTTGCGGTGAACCTAAAAGAGTATTGATAGAAACATCAAAAAGCTTCGATAAAATTTTCAATGTTTCCGTATTTGGTATTGTTTCACCGTTTTCCCAGCGGGAAACCGCTTGACGGGTAACGAAAACCTTTTCTGCAAGTTCATCCTGGGATAACCCTTTTTTTGTTCTCAGTTCAAGAACAATATCTCTCGTTTCCATATTATTATCACCTCTCAATATAGTATAATGTTTGTATGAGGGATTTACAAGCAACTTACTGTTGCTGTGCGTTTGTTTACATATTCTGAATCCATTACATAACAACAAAAACCTCTCTTGTCTTGGTAGACAAAAGAGGTTTTTTACATGGTGCCGGTGGCCGGACTCGAACCGGCACGCCATCGCTGGCGGTGGATTTTGAGTCCACTACGTCTGCCAATTCCATCACACCGGCTTGTAACAAAGTAGATAATACCACAAGCCGATGAAAAAATCAAGTCAATTTTCAGCTTTTATAAAAAGCTTCTATGGCTTTGTAAACCATATATACATCAAACTTAGCAACAACCTCAAAAGGTGAATGCATTGAAAGAACTGGAACGCCGATATCAATAACATCCATACCTAAATTTGCAATATACATTGCAACTGTGCCGCCGCCGCCCAAATCAACTCTACCAAGTTCTGCCATCTGCCACTTAACATTATTCAGATCCATGATGCGACGCACTTTGCCAACAAATTCTGCTGAGGCATCGCTTGTTCCGCTCTTGCCTCGTGAACCGGTGTACTTTGTAAATGCGGCACCATGATTTATCATAGCACAATTTCTTTTGTCAAGAACATCAGGATAGTTGGGATCAAAGGCAGCGTTTACATCGGCCGACAGACACTCGCTATTTGAAAGTGCTGTGTAACCGTCACCACCCTGTGATTTTGCTAAATCACAGATGAAGTATTTTAAAAACGCAGATTCAAGCCCTGTGTTGCCCATAGAGCCGATTTCTTCTTTATCTGCTAAAACTGTTACTACTGTGTGTTCGGGCGTTTCTGGGGCATTTAAGGCCGCCATAAGAGCAGGATATGCACAAACACGATCGTCATGTCCGTAAGAGCCAATGAGGGAACGATCAAATCCTATATCGCGAGACTTGAATGCCGGTACAAGTTCTAATTCAGCCGAAATGAAATCGGTTTCAACAATGCCGTACTTTTCAAAAATAATGTTTAGAATGTTCAGCTTAACTGCTTCACTAACCTTATCATCCTTAAACGGATAGCTGCCAATTAACACATTCAGTTCTTCGCCGCGTATACCATCGCTCAAAGTGCGCTTATACTGTTCAGCAGCAAGGTGCGGGAGAAGGTCTGTAATTACAAAGCAAGGATCATCCTCGTCCTCACCTATTACGACGGGGATAGATGCACCGTCACCTCGTATAACTACACCGTGAAGTGAGAGAGGAATTGCAGTCCACTGGTATTTTTTAATTCCACCGTAATAATGGGTTTTGAAAAGTGCCATTTCGGAATCTTCATACAGCGGATTAGGCTTTAAGTCAATACGCGGTGCGTCAATGTGGGATGCGGCAATACGCACTCCATTTTCAACGGGGCAATTGCCGATTACTGCAAGAATAACTGCTTTGCCTCTGTTATTTAAATAAACCTTATCTCCCGCCTGATATTTTGCATTGCGGTCAAATTTTTTAAATCCCTTTTCAATAGCAGCGGCAACAGCAAAATCAGCTGCCTCACGCTCTGTTTTTGCCATGTTTAAAAAGCTTTTGTACCCTTCGCAAAACAGTTCAGCTGCTGCTATCGCTTTTTCATCGTTACAGCCGCTGTCGCGTTTGTACGTAAGCTGTTCCATAAGCAATTCGCCTTTAGTTTTTTCTGACATAATGATATTCCCTTTCTTTTTTATCAATATAGTAAATCATAGATTTTGTGGGTTTTTGTTACACGCTTGATATACGAATTTGTGTCATTGTAGGGGATGTCTTCAGGCTGTAACCCATCACTAACCCATTGTTTTGTGACGCCTCTGCCGGCATGATAGGCCGCCAAAGCAAATTCGGTGCTGTCAAAATCCGTTAAGTTTAGTTTTAACAAATATATTCCTGCGCGAATATTGGTCTCTGGATCATAAAGAGCATCTGTGTCCTCTACCTCAACATTCATTTTTCCCTGTACCCACTCAAATGTTTCGGGTGTAATTTGCATTAAGCCCAAAGCACCAACATCGGAAACAGCATTGGGATCAAAATTGCTTTCGCATTTTATTACAGCATAAGCAAGATTAATCGGCACATCATATTCATGGCAGTATTTTTCAACATATTCGCTGTATTTTTTTGGGTAAAACTGATGTGCTCCATATATCATACCCACTACAACAGCAATAAGCAAAATCAAAATTATTATGAACCTAAATAAACACTTCATTCAGTAAAATTCCTCAATATATCATCACAAACGATACCGGACTGCTGACTAAGCAATTCCAAATCACCGTTATTATAAATTGTGTAATCTGCATTGTCGGTGTAAAAATCAACTTTTGGCTGTACCGACATTCTCCGTTTTGCCGATGTAATATCTATGCCGTCACGGTTTACAATCCGTTCAAGGCGAATGTCCTCATCGGCTACTACTGCAACTATAACATCGCACATATCTGCGGCGCCGCTTTCAATTAGGGTTGGCGCGTCAACAACAATATATTTAGCGCCGGATTCTGAAAACTGCAATACTTTTTCTTTTATGCGTTCGATAATTGCTGGATGTGTAATTGAATTAAGCAAACGAACAGTTTGTGGGTCGACAAAGGCACGCTGAGCTAAAACACCGCGATTAAGTGTACCGTCAGCATTTAAAATTTGATCTGAAAAGGCGTCTGTAAGCTTTAACAATGTTTCACTGCCCTTTTCAACTACTTCACGAGATACCTTATCGCAATCGATAAGACTCATGCCTTTGTCGCACAAGATACGAGCAACCGTGCCCTTTCCTGCGCCTGTTTGTCCTGTTAGTCCGATAATTATACTCAAAGGGTTATCACCTCAAACGCAGCTGCACGCAGCATGCGGTTATATACAGCCAATCCCACGCCTGTTTTTCGCGGCGAATGGGCATAAACAACGTCGACACCGAGAGAGTCGGTCAGTCTGAGTGCATCAAACAATTCACGTGCCTGCGACATATCATCAAAAGCGTTGCCGTAGACTATGGCTGGAACAGAAATATTTTCTTTATCCTCGCTGAAGCACATTGCAGCACATTTTTCAGATTTCTGGTTTACATAATCACAAAATTTTTCGCTATTACCCTCAATAATAACTATTTTAGTTTTTGGAGAATAATGCTTATATTTCATTCCAGGCGAAGATACTTTTGTTTGCAGTTCAGAAGACAGTACGGACGAGTCAATTTCAACCTTTCCAATAACACTTTCGAGTTGTTCGTGTGTAATTCCGCCAGGACGAAGCAATCGCTGTTGCCCATCAGCGAGCAATATAACCGTCGACTCTACACCCACTTCGCAATCACCCGATATAACGATAGCATCAATTTTACCGTCAAGGTCATCGATTACATGCTGTGCTGTTGTGGGGCTGGGCCTGCCCGAAATATTTGCCGACGGAGCGGCAAGAGGCAAATCTGCTGCTCGAATAATTTCGCGTGCAACCTCATTTGACGGCATACGCACCGCGACAGTATCAAGTCCTGCTGACACCGACGCTGGAATTTTATCAGTGCGTTTAAGTACCATCGTAAGCGGGCCTGGCCAAAAAGCTTCAGCCAGTTTTTTTGCTGATTCTGGGACCTCTTCCGCCAAAACAGGCAACATTTCCATGTCGGCAATATGAACGATAAGCGGATTATCTTGGGGTCTGCCCTTTGCAGTAAAAATCTTTGCTACTGCTTGCGAATCATAGGCGTTAGCCGCCAAGCCGTAGACTGTCTCGGTCGGAATACCGACCGTTCCACCTTGGCGCAATATATCAGCAACTTCCTCCAGTGCCCTTATGTTATCGTCCGCAGACATTATTTTTATCTGTTTTGTTTCCATTTATCAGTTTGCCTCTGCTTTTAGCTTATCAGCCTGATCGGCTGTAATTAGTGCATCAAATATCTCATCTAAATCTCCGTTAAGCGTTTGCTCAAGGTGATAAAGTGTGAGTCCGATACGGTGTTCGCTGACGCGTCCCTGGGGATAATTATATGTGCGTATGCGTTCACTTCTATCACCCGTTCCTACCTGCAATCTGCGTTCGGATGCAATTTTATCGGTCTGCTCTTTTTGCGCTTGCTCATAAAGACGAGAACGCAGTACCTTCATAGCCTTTTCCTTGTTTTTATGCTGACTGCGTTCATCCTGACACTCAACGACCAACCCTGTCGGCAAATGGGTAATACGGATAGCCGATTCGGTTTTGTTAACATGCTGGCCGCCTGCTCCGGATGAACGGTAGGTATCAATTTGCAAATCGGCTGGGTTTATTTCAACCTCAACATCGTTAACCTCGGGCAAAACCGCAACGGTAACAGTAGATGTGTGTATACGTCCCTGCGATTCGGTGTCGGGTACACGCTGCACACGGTGAACACCTGATTCAAATTTTAGTCTTGAATATGCGCCGTCGCCCTCAATCATAAAGCTGACTTCCTTATATCCGCCAAGCTCAGTAGGACTTTGATTAACAATTTCGGTTTTCCATCCCTTTGATTCGGCGTACATTGAGTACATTCTCATCAAAGTCGCGGCGAAAAGGGCGGCTTCCTCCCCACCTGCTCCTCCTCGAATCTCAATAATAACACTCTTATCATCATTTGGGTCGCGCGGTAAAAGCAGTATTTTGATTTCTTCGGCAACTCGGTCTATGCAATCCCTTGCAGTGAACATTTGTTCCTCAACCATTTCCTTAAAATCTCTATCAAGCCCGCCTTCATCAAGCAACATTTTTGCTTCTTCAAAGTCAGTTTTTGCAGCTTCGTATTCATGGAGCTTATCTATAATCGGCGTAAGCTGTTTATGATCACGCATCAGTTTTTTATACTGCTCAGTATCACTTATAACTGCGGGATCGGTCAGACGTTCCGATATATAATTATATTTTGCTTCGACCTCTTTTAGCTTATCAAACACAGATTAATCTCCTTCTGAAAAATCATTTCTTATGACTTTTTTGATGTTTTTTTCACATTTTTGTCGTGTGACCATAACCTCGTGACCGCAGCCGGTGCATTTTATTTTGAAATCGGCTCCAATGCGCAATACAGAAAACTGTTTTGTTCCGCACGGATGAGTTTTTTTCATTTCTATAATGTCTCCAACCTGTATATCCATAGTCACACCCCTTAATATTTAATAATACCTTTTTTCAGTATGAAATTCAAGCCTTTGCAAAAAAATCGGCAATTAAATAGCCATATTAAATTATACCAAAACACCGACGGAAAATAAAACTTTCTGTCGGTGTCTGCTTATTATGCTATTGTGGAGTTTTTCTTTGCCGGTAAGGTTAGACGAACCTGCTTGCGACTGGGGTCGCAAATAAGAGCAGGCTCAGCACCGTCAACCGTATCGGAGGTTATAGTTACCTTCTCTACTGTTGAATTGCTTGGCAGCTCAAACATTATTTTAGTCAGTACACTCTCAAAAATTGAGCGCAACCCACGCGCTCCCGTTTTGCGTTCAATGGTCTTGTCCGCAATTTTCTCAAGAGCTGCTTTGTCAAACTCGAGTTGTGCTCCGTCCATGGCAAAAAGTGACTGGAACTGCTTTACAATCGAGTTTTTTGGCTCGGTCATTATTTTGAGTAACGCTTGCTTATCAAGCGGTTCAAGAGTTGTTATTACAGGCAATCTACCCACAAGCTCCGGAATGAGTCCGAATTTTACTAAATCATAATGGGTAGCCTCTTTTATCAGTTCAGCAGGTTCCCGCTTTGATTTATCCTTAATTTCGGAACCAAATCCCATACCAGAACCGCCGATACGCTTTTCAATTTGCTTTTCTATACCGTCAAAAGCGCCTGCACAAATAAACAAAATGTTTTGCGTGTTAATCTGAATAAATTCCTGTTGCGGATGCTTTCTGCCGCCCTGGGGAGGCACATTTGCAACCGTTCCCTCAAGAATTTTAAGCAATGCTTGCTGAACGCCCTCGCCGCTTACATCTCGTGTAATAGACGGATTTTCAGATTTGCGTGCTATTTTGTCAATTTCATCAATGTATATGATGCCACGCTCAGCGCGCTCAATGTCAAAATCAGCTGCCTGAATCAAACGAAGCAGTATATTTTCAACATCCTCACCGACATATCCCGCCTCAGTAAGAGTGGTAGCGTCGGTAATTGCAAACGGTACATCGAGAATACGAGCAAGAGTCTGTGCAAGCAAGGTTTTACCCACGCCTGTAGGACCCAGCATCATAATGTTACTTTTGCTAAGTTCAACATCAGAGTCGGATGTTCCAAAGCAAGTGCGTTTATAGTGATTATAAACAGCAACAGCCAGCGCAATTTTTGCACTATCCTGACCGATTACATATTCATCGAGCTGAGCCTTAATTTCCTTTGGAGTAGGAAGTATAAACGGTGTTTCCTTTTTGCTTTTAGAAGATTTTCTTGGCTCAATACCGTTTACTATTTCATAGCAGGTCTCGATGCACTCGTCACAGATATATATACCGTCTCCTGCCACAAGCTGACGCACTTCGTCAGCCGTTTTACCGCAAAAAGAACAGCATATTTTGTTTTCAATATTGTCCATAATTACCTCTTTGTGATTACCTTATCAATCAGTCCATAGTCTGCAGCAGCCTGTGCTGTCATAAAGTTATCGCGCTCAGTATCACGCTGAATAATCTCCAGCGGCTGATTAGTGTTTTCAGCAAGAATGTTGTTAAGGCGCTCACGGATAAACTTAATATGGTCAGCATGAATAATAATATCGGTTGCCTGACCTTTAGCCTGACCGAGAGGCTGATGAATCATAATTTCAGCGTTAGGCAACGCAAAACGCTTGCCTTTTGCACCACTGGAAAGCAAGAAAGCACCCATGCTTGCTGCCATTCCCATACAAATTGTCGAAACATCGCACTTAATATACTGCATTGTATCGTAAATAGCAAGACCGGCTGAAACAGATCCACCGGGGCTGTTAATATAAAGGTTGATATCCTTTTCTGCGTCCTGACCTTCAAGATAAAGAAGCTGTGCAATAACAAGGCTTGCAGTAGCATCGTTAACCTCATCGGACAAAACTATAATACGGTCATTAAGCAGGCGTGAAAAAATGTCGTATGACCGTTCTCCGCGACCTGTCTGCTCAATTACATATGGCACTAAACTCATTTATAAGCACTCCTTTTTTTCAAGTGAAACAAAGTGCCGTCAAATATTCTATTGACGGCACTTCTTAAAACATATATTAAAATATAGGCAAATATGCGCCGTGTTATACAAATAAACGAGTAAATTATTCCTCGGACTTTTTAGCGGCGGTTTTCTTTGCAGCCGGCTTTTCCTCAGCATCGCTGGTCTTTTTAGCAGCCGTTTTCTTTGTGGCTGTTTTTTTGGTTGCCGGCTTGCTTTCAGCAGGAGCATCAACCTCTGTAATAACAGCGTTGGCACGAACAAAATCAATAGCCTTTTGAACAACAATGTCCTTGCTGATTTCAGATTCGGGAACGGCCTTTTTAATCTGTTCAACATCCATTTGATACTGTTCTGCATATTTTTCATATTCAGCGTCAATATCAGCCTGTTCAGCCTTAATATCTTCAAGCTCTGCAATCTTTTCAAGTGCAAGGCGAACCTTTACCTGACGTAGAGACTGATCTCTGAAAGTATTACGGAAAGCTGCCATGTCGCCGCCTGCATACTTAAGGTATGTTTCCAGATTCATGCCCTGCATTTCAAGACGATAAGCAAAATCACGGATATTTTCATCAACGCGATGCTCAATCATTTCTTCCGGAATCTCTGCCTCGAAGCCCTCGAGCATTGCATCTATAATCTGATTTTCAACATAGTCATCAGCTGCTTTTTCCTTGTACTCAAGAGCCTTTTGCTTTAAGTCAGCCTTGTACTCATCGAGGGTGTCAAATTCACTAACGTCCTTAACGAATTCGTCATCAATTTCAGGAAGTTCAGTAACTTTGATTTCGTGGAGTTTAATTTTAAATACGGCTTCTTTACCAGCACAGTCAGCGCTGTGGTAATCCTCTGGGAATGTAACATTTACATCAAATTCGTCGCCGGTATTTCTACCTACCAACTGCTCTTCAAATCCGGGGATAAACTGACCCGAACCGAGCTTTAACGAGTAACCTTCAGCCTTGCCGCCATCGAAAGCTTTATCATCAATGAAACCTTCAAAGTCAAAAACAACTGTATCATCAATTGCTGAAGCTCTGTCATCGACAGTAGTCATTCTGGCGTTACGCTCAGCAATTGCTTTTATCTGGTTGTCAATTTCCTCATCTGATACAACAGGCTTAACTTTTTCAGCCTTTAAGCCCTTGTAATCCTTTACAATTACTTCAGGTTTGACAGTAATAGTGATTTTAAACTCGACGCCTGTCTTATCCATGGAAACAAGATCAAAATCAACCTTATCGCTGACCATTTCGAGTCCGGACTCATCAAGAGCCGACTGAACAGCTTCGGGATAAACTATTTCGAGGGCGTCCTCATAGAAAACCTCTGCGCCGTAGTATTTTTCGATAATTGAGCGGGGTGCCTTACCCTTTCTGAAACCGGGTATATTAATTTTTTTGCCTACCTTTGCATACGCCTTTGTGCACGCATCGGCAAATGTTTTTTCGTCGACGGTTATATTCAACTCATAACGGTTGGTGTCGATCTTTTTAGTTTCTTTGAGCATTTTAATATCCTCCTAATGTGACATACATTTTATTATAGCATATATGTTAACATATTTCCATATTTTTTTGTTTAAATTTTGTAAATTTATGTCTATTTTATTTGTTAAATAGCGTTATCTTATAAGAAAAGGGGTAAATTCAAGAAAATCGCATGAAATCAGACGAAATTGAATGCCTTCAAACTCTGTACAGCGGCTTAAATGTGCTGCTTTACCGTGTAGATGCCCGTAATACACTTGCTTTACATTGTGTGATTTCAAAACATCTAACAGCTCTGTGCAGACGCTGTTTTCAAAAACGACCGGATAATGCATAAACACCAGAATTTCTCCACCCAGTTTTTCCGCTTCTTTTATTGTCATTTCAAGCCGTAAAGCCTCGCGCTTTATCAGCTTCGAATCGGTACCACTCTCGTCAATTGACCAGCCTCGCGTACCGCAAATTGCATAGTCTCCGACACGAACTGCGTTGTTATTTAAAATTGTAATGGAATCAAAACCGTTTTTCTCCAGGTGCTCATTCATTTTTTTCAATGAATTCCACCATAAGTCATGGTTACCTTTTAAAATAATCTTTTTACCGGGTAGAGAATGTATAAACGCAAAGTCTTTTATTGTATCCTCAAGCTTCATTTCCCAAGAGATATCGCCGGGAATAACAACGGTATCTTGTTCATTTACAACCGCATGCCAATTTTTTTGAAGTCGGCTGACATAGTTTTCCCAGCCCTTAAAAATATCCATGGGCTTGTCCGAATTAAGAGACAGATGCAAGTCACTGATTGCAAATATAGCCATCTATGCCGCCTCCTTGCGCTACTGTCGTACTGCTATATTCCCAGATAACCGTATACAGCATTTATCATATCAGGTGCATCACAAACATCGCTGAATCTTACATTACGCTTGTCTAATCCTGAAAGCGGTGTGGGTACATGTGTGTTTGTAGTTGCGCTCAGAATGGTCATTGCCTCTATTCCACCCGGGTTTTTAACACTTGAGTTAACTGCATCAAGAACATCTGCAGCAAATTTATACGGTGATGCTGTGGAAACTATAACCGTTTCGGTTTCATCACCTGTTTTGGCAACGTAATCATTATAAACCTTTATAGCTACGCCTGTGTGTGTATCAGCAAGGTAATCATATTCGTCAAATGTTTCTTTTACAGCCGCTTTTGTTTGTTCATCAGAAGCAAAGCCGCCAACAAACTGAGCCTGTAATGCCGATTTAATTTCATCGCTGACTTCGTATTTTCCGTTTGCAGAAAGGCTTGACATGTATTCAGAAATCAGATCACTATCGCACCCGCTCATGTCGTAAATGAGGCGTTCGAGATTTGATGAAATAAGTATATCCATAGACGGTGAAATAGTTGTAAAGAAGTTGCGGTTACGGTCGTATACACCGGTTGAAATAAAGTCGGTGAGTACTTTATTTGAGTTTGACGCACAAATAAGTTTGTTTATAGGTGTGCCCATTTTTTTAGCGTAATATGCAGCAAGAATGTTACCAAAGTTACCTGTCGGTACAACAACATTAAAGCTGTCAACATTTCCTTTTTCTGCAATCAGGTCGCAATATGCAGAAATGTAGTAAACAATTTGAGGTAACAAACGGCCCCAGTTAATTGAGTTTGCGCTGCTGAACGCCATTCCGTTTTTAGCTAATTTTTCAGCAACAGCCTGGTCAGTAAATATCTTTTTAACACCCGTTTGTGCATCATCAAAGTTGCCTTTTATAGCGCAAACATAAACGTTATCGCCTTCCTGTGTCATCATTTGCAATTTTTGAGCATTTGATACACCATCGACAGGATAGAATACGATTATTTTTGTGTTTGGTACATCTTTAAAGCCCTCAAGTGCCGCCTTTCCGGTATCTCCCGAGGTAGCAACAAGAATTACTGTTGTTTGTCCGTCATCCACTTTTTTTGACGATGCTGTAAGCAAATACGGCAGTATCTGTAGCGCCATATCCTTAAATGCGCAGGTAGGTCCGTGCCACAGTTCAAGTACCGATGTATTATCATTCAATCTGTAAAGCGGCGCAGGCGAATCATTATCAAATGTACCAGAATATGCGCCCTCTGCGCACGCTCTTATTTCATCCTGGCTAAAATCGGTAAGGAATAAACCGAGCACTTCAACTGCGCGGTCAATATAGTTCATTTTTGAAAGGCGAACAAAAAACTCGTTGTCGAGTTTTGGTAAATTGCTTGGAACAAAAAGTCCGCCATCCTTAGAAATTCCGTCGTTTATTGCCCTTGCGGCTGTTACCGAAAGGCTGCTGTTTCTTGTGCTGTTGTAATTCATATTTCATTCTCCTAAAACCCTTAGGGCATTATTAAACATAAGTTTTTTAACTATCTCATCGGAAAGTCCGCGAGATAATAAATATTCGGCGAGCTGTTCTGTCTTTTCAACGGAATTTAGCCGTTCATCAAAATCAGCACCGTCAAAATCACTGCCTATTGCAATGTTATTTTCTCCGTCTAAACATAACGCGTGGTAAATATGAAGCCATGCGCTTTCAAACGGGTCATCGCCAAGAAAATCTGTGTAAAAATTAAGTCCTGTGACTCCACCTGTAGAAACAATTATGCGATATTGGTCGTCAGTAAGATTGCGCGGATGATTTTTAACCGAGCGAAAATTTGAATGAGTAGCAATAATCGGTGTTACACCCATATCATAAAGCTCATAAAAACCGCGGTCATTAAGATGCGACACATCAACAAGGATACCGACTCGGCGCATTTCATTTACAACGCTTTTTCCGAAATCGGTTAGACCGTTTTCACCGCCTTTTACGCCGTCAGCAAGCTCATTACTGCCGTTCCACGTAAGAGACATAATTCGCACACCGTCATCGTACAGCTTTTGCACATTTTGAATATCGCAGCCGAGTGCCGCTGCACTCTCAACTGAAAAAATCGCAGCTTGTTTTCCCTGTGACACAGATTCACGAACTTCTGCGCCGTTAAGGCAAAGGCTAACACTGCCATCATTGATTCGCAACTGATAATAAAAGCAGTCACGCAATTTTTTGTAATAGTCTACAGCTGCTTTTCCACGGTATTTATCAGGAATAAATGCCGCAAAGGTTTGGCATCTGCGCTTAAATACCTGAGCCTTTTTTAAATTAAAATCAAGGCAACCGTCAAAAAGTTTTTCGCCGTTGTCTGCACATTTTGTAATTGTGTCGCAGTGAAGGTCAAATAAATCCATGTAAAGCGCTCCCGTCAAAAGCATTTTCAATATGCTGAACGGTAACGCGTTCCCCCACTGTAATTTCGACAATGTCAAAACGAGGCTGCAGCTCAGCATTATTGTTAACAGACAAATAAAGTAATGCCGTTTTCAAAATCTTACGCTGCTTTGACGGATTAACAGCTTCTCTGCCGGTGGCAATAGCCGTTCTCCCGCGCGTTTTAACCTCAACAAACACGATGTATCGGTCGTATTTGCATATTATATCTATCTCACCGTAGCGAGAGTGATAATTTCTTGTAATTATCTCATACCCTTTTTGAGACAAGAATTTGGTTGCATATTCTTCTCCGGCGCTGCCGGTATTGCCTAAATTCACCGTTTTTCACCAAGCAGCTTTTTTAAAAAGCTCATACGGTGGATTTCACACGGCCCGTACTCAAGTATTGCATCTGTATGCAGCTTTGTACCATATCCCTTATGCTTCCTAAAACCGTACTGCGGATATATTGAATCGAGCTCTGTTATATATCGGTCTCGGGTCACCTTTGCCAACACAGATGCGGCGGCTACCGAGCAACTTTTTGAATCGCCCTTTACCAATGTACCGCACTCAATATCGATCGGGGGTACTCTGTTACCGTCAATTATAGCGTAATCAGCGGCAATGGACAACCCCTCAACAGCCCTTTTCATAGCTATAAATGTTGCATTCAGTATATTGTACTGCTCAATTTCTTCAACAGATGCACTTGCAACACAGTATGCGATAGCTTTTTCGATTATTATATCGTAAAGCAGTTCTCGCTTTTTTTCGGTAAGTTTTTTGGAATCATTAAGCCCCTCTATTTCAGGACAATCGTCGGGTAGTATTACAGCGGCGGCAAACACAGGCCCTGCAAGAGGTCCTCGCCCCGCTTCATCAACACCGCAAACAGTATTAAATCCGCTGTTTCGAGCTGCCGTTTCGTATGTATAGTCAGGTGTAGTTTTTTCTTTCATCACAGCCACTTAAACTCCGATATCGGTGATATGCGGCAAATAGCCTTGCCAAGTATGTAACGCGTATCTACATCACCTATTTGTGACGAGCGGCTGTCTAATGATCCTAACCGATTATCTCCCAACACAAAAACGCATCCGTCTTCGACAATATGGGGAAATTCAATGTCTTTAGGAAATGTTTGTGCATAATCTTTGACGTATGTATCGGCGATATCAATTCCATCAACTGTTACCAAACCGCTTTCGTTGATATCAACCGTCTGTCCCTCGGTGGCAATAACGCGCTTTATAATGCGCTCATCTTTTGTATCCTCGTCCTCAAGGATATTGGTATAGTTACGCGAAATAACAACAATGTCCCCTGCTTCTGGTGTATAATTAAGGCTGTAAACAAGCACTCGGTCACCGTCCATGAGCGTATTGGTCATGGATTCACCGATGATACCCACTATTTTAAATAAAAAGGTGAACATGAGCACAACAATAATTGCCGAGGCAACAATAGAATCAATCCATTCCAGAGCCTCATGCACCCATGATTTTTTATTAGCAGACATATTTTCCATAACATTTACCTCGCTTAAAATTTACGGAAGTTCTAATGTGATTTTACCGAATTTTGCAGCGCGAAACTCATCAAGTAACATGATGGCTGCGCGCTCGGTGTCGATTTCACCTCTGCCCATCAGCATGCCGCGTTTGCGTCCAATTTCAGTCAGAATTTCGTATGAATCAAGACCATCGGTATCGCCCAGCTTATACCTTTCGCGGATGTTGCTTTCGTACATCGGCATAAGTGTTTCTATCAGTCGCATGGCTAATGTTTCTATATCTAATATATTATCTCTTATTGCGCCTGTAAATGCAAGTCTTTCGCCAACAATTTTATCATCAAATTTAGGCCAAAGAACTCCCGGAGTATCAAGCAAATCAATACCTCCCTGCACCGAAAACCACTGATTTCCGCGGGTAACGCCCGGGCGATCCTCGACCTTTGCCTTTACTCCACCGACAATTTTATTTATAAATGAAGATTTCCCGACATTCGGTATTCCGGCTACCATAACACGCAGAGCCTTTCCGCCCATGCCTTTTTCATTTAGCATAGCAATTCGGTCGGCAAGCAGCTCCTTAACAGCAGGAATAAATAATTTAAGACCCGTGCCGCTTTTGCAATCGACAGCAATCGCCTTAATTCCATTATCCTCAAAGTAGCCGAGCCACCGTTTTGTTGCTTTGGGATCAGCCATATCGCACTTGTTAAGCAGAATAAGACGAGGCTTATTGTTTGACATTTCCGAAAGGTCTGGGTTACGGCTGCTCATAGGAATACGAGCGTCAACTATCTCTGCAACCGCATCAATTAGCTTTATAGATTCTTTAATTTTTCGCTTTGTTCGGGTCATATGACCCGGAAACCACTGAATATCCTGAATTTCAGCCATAATATATCATCTCCTGACCTAAAATAACAAAAAAAGGGACAGGTATCTGTCCCTTTTCGTTCTTGTTATATCTTTTCCTTAACCTTTGCAGCCTTACCAACTCTATCACGAAGGTAGTAGAGTTTAGAACGGCGAACCTTACCTCTACGAATTACGGTAATATCGGTAACATTTGGTGAATGAATCGGGAAAACTCTTTCTACGCCAACACCGTAAGCTACACGGCGTACAGTAAATGTTTCAGCGATGCCACTGTTATTTCTTGCAATAACTGTGCCCTCAAAATACTGAATTCTTTCCTTCTCACCCTCGCGAATTTTAACACCGATACGGATAACGTCACCGATGTTGAATTTCGGTTTGTCCTCTTTAAGCATAGGAGCAACCAATTCTTTTAATGCGTCCATTTTAAAATCCTCCTTTTAATTTATCAGACATTCATGCACCCGAGGTACGGACGCAGAGGACTATCCGCTTCAATGTCGTTTTATAAAAGACGTCAATGACCACCGCCGAAAAGGCTCGGCGTTTATCACATGCCCGAATATAATATCACATGAGCACAATAATTGCAAGCATTTTTTTGATATTATACGAAAATATTCATATCAGAGTCATATATAAAGCGTCTGACAATACTGCTTATCGGCAAATCAGCCGAAAAAGCATTTAAAATAAGATTTGGGTTAATATTATCTTGCGAACCGGCCGGCAATGTAATATTAAGTATCGTGTTACCTTCCGCACTTTCAACTGAATATTTTTTTATTTTCTGCTTTAGATCAATTTGCCTTGTTCCACCCTTTTTAGTTGTTTTATCAACTAATATTTCCGGCTGAGCCAAAAAACTTTTAAGCTCATTTGAGCATTCTCTGTTAATTTTAACAGTAAAATCTGCATATGCAATTTCACTGAATTTTTTAACCGGTTCCTTTACGGCAGTAATCTTCATTCCATCTGGGGCAACAGCAGAAAGGCGCTGCATTATCTCGTCATCGGACATATCATCGTTAATTCGCATATCAACCGCTTCACTTTCACTCTCGAATCCTAATGACAGCGGTAATGCAAAATTAATATAAGGGTGGCGGTTAAAACCCTCTGTAAACCACACATCGATATGGGCGCGGCGTACCATGCGCAACATTACGCGATTAATGTCAAGGTGGGAAATATACTTAAGTTTCCCGGTTTTATTATAAAACACTCTTACAGGTCTCACGGCACAATCCCTCCCCAAATACTGTTGCGCCGCAACCTGCACATTTCTGGCGGCAGTTAGGCGTTGTAATACTCATATGTGCAAGCTCATCTTGATGCGCAAGAAATTTTTTGCTTATTCCAAAGTCAATGTGATCCCACGGCATCACTTCGTCATATTCTCTGCGACGATAAGCATAAAATGCCGGGTCTACACCGCACTCTTCAAATGCTGATTTCCACTTTTCAAAGTCAAAAAACTCATCCCAGCCGTCAAATTTACATCCTTTTTTCCACGCGGTATAAATAACATCACACATACGGCGATCACCGCGAGCAAGGACTGCTTCGATAAGCGATGTTGCAGAATTATGCAAACTTAATGATATCTTTTTAGTCTTGATACAATCACGCAAATGTTTTTGCTTCATTTCTATTGTTTCAAAATTATCCTGCGGCTCAAACTGGAACGGCGTAAACGGTTTTGGTATAAATGTTGCGCACGAAACCGATACGGTAACACCCTTACCCTTCGGTCTGTTCGGCATAGAGTAATATAGGTCGATTACCTTTTGTGCTAAATCTGCTATACCCTCAATATCTTCAAGAGTTTCGGTTGGTAATCCCATCATAAAATACAGTTTAACAGCACTGTAACCTGCGTCAAATGCCACTTTACAAGTATCAAAAACATTCTGTTCGGTTACATTTTTATTTATTGCGTCGCGAAGTCGCTGAGTACCAGCTTCAGGCGCAAATGTAAGTCCTGATTTGCGAACTGATGCAACTTTTTCAAGCAGCTCGTCAGTAAAATTATCTATACGCAGAGATGGCAGCTGAAGACTGATCGTATTTTTTTCAGTCCACGGAAGCATGCATCCGAGCAAATCATAAATCCCCGAATAGTCAGAGGTGGATAATGATAAGAGCGATAGTTCGTCGTAGCCGGTATTTTCACACAAACGCTTTGCCTGAGCGTTTGCAACCTCAGCGGATTTTTCACGCACCGGACGATAAATGTAACCAGCCTGACAAAAACGGCAGCCGCGTATGCAGCCACGGTAAATTTCGGTCACGGCGCGGTCATGAACTATGTCAATATACGGCAAAACAAAGTTTTCGGGATAATGTGACTTATCAAGGTCGGCAATAATGCGCTTGCGTACAGTTGCGGGAGCGCCATCGCGCGGAGAAACAGAAGAAATTGTTCCGTCAGCGTTATATTCCACATCGTACAGCGAAGGCACATATGCTCCCTCGAGCTTTGCCGCCTCACGCAAAAATGTAAGCTTGTCCGAACCAAGCTTTTTATGCTTACGATAAAGCTCCATAATCTCTAATGTAAGTTCTTCGCCCTCTCCGAGCGAAAAAATGTCGACAAAATCTGCAAGCGGTTCGGGATTACATACACATGGGCCCCCGGCAATAACTATGGGAGCAAGCGATGTTCTGTCAGCAGAACGCAACGGCACTCCTGCAAGATCAAGACAGTTTAGTATGTTTGTATAACACATTTCATACGGAATAGTAAATCCGATAATGTCAAAATCGCTTATTTTGTCGCCACTTTCGAGTGCATAAAGAGGAATGTTATTTTCGCGCATCTGCTGCTCCATGTCCTCCCATGGAGCAAAAACACGCTCGCACCAAGCCCAGTCGGGTGTGTTTGCGACAGAATACAGTATTTTCATACCGAGGTGGGACATACCTACCTCGTAGCTGTCGGCAAAACAGAAAGCAAAGCGCACATCAATTTTGCTCTTATCTTTAATGATTGCGCCCTGCTCACTGCCGATATAACGGGCAGGTTTTTGCACCTTTAAAAGTATATCTGAAAGCTCCATTTTGTACCATCCTAAATTTATATTATCTTATATTATACCAAAAAACATATATGTTTACAACAGTCATCTTCGTTTTATAAGCACATAAAGCGCCAGATATACAGCAGCGATCAACATTGTAGGATTGTTTAGCGGTCCAAGAGCAAGAAATGTGCCTAAAACAGCTATCGCTAAAATTATTGTTACATTCACAATGCAAGTTGTTATGTAAACTGTTCTTGCAGTTAATTTTTCACTTAATATACAGTGCAAAATATCTCCTCCGTCAAGCCCCGATAACGGAATAAGATTAAAAGCGCCAATTACTATTCCTGCAGCGCACAATGCGGCAAAAAAACGATATTCGCATAAAGGCAAAAGTGCAGCCGAAACTAACAAATTAGCTGCAGGACCAGCTGCAGCAACTATTGTTTCCGATACAGCACTTTCAAATAACCTAGCCTGTGTCATTTGCACTCCGCACAGACGCAGTATTACTTTTCTGGGCGGCCGTTTATACGCATATAATGCAACAAGGTGCCCCATCTCGTGTAATATTACAGCGATTAGGGACACCGATATCATTCCTGTTTTGTCGCAAGCCAGCATTAATGCAATTAACAGTGCAAATGGAAAGGTTATTATCAGCTCTGTTTTAAAAATTCGAGTTGTCATGCGGTCAGAGTTTGGGGCAATATATTAAGCGGGTTAATGCGCTCATTATTTACGCGCACCTCAAAATGCAGATGTGGGCCTGTTGAAGCGCCTGTGCTGCCTACAAGTGCAATTTTATCACCCTGTTCGACCTTGTCTCCTACCTCAACAAGCCGCTGAGAGCAATGTGCATATAAAGTGCACAGCCCGTCGCCATGGTCAACCATAACATAGTTGCCGTAATCTGATGCATAATCGGAACGCACAACTGTACCGGAAAGAACTGTATAAATGTCATCCCCGCTGTCAGCTCCTAAGTCAATTCCGCTATGCAGCCGGTATACCCCCGAAACAGGATTAACACGATAGCCGTATTCACTTGTAATTCTGCAGGAAGAAAGCGGCACAACCATGCTATTCTTTGCCATTTTCACGCTTGAAAGCGTTTGAACCTGTTTAAAATCTATAATACACGCCGTTGCATCATCCTCGCTCATGGTCTCATACCCATCAGGCTCGGCGTTTGCAGGCGTAACAGAATCGTTTGTGGATTCTTTTTTAGGTTGAGCAGAAACAGCATTTGACAACTGCTTTATAACCTCTTTAACACTGGTTTCATCCTGAAAATTTGACACATATGTTATCCGCTCGTTTTTGTATATGTCACCGCCTATGATACGCAGAGCAAAAGAAAATGCGAGCACTATGACGCACACTATAGACTGTGTTAGTATTAGACTTATAAGTCTATCCTTTACTTTTTTATCCTCGTCCTTTGTCATTTCCTCGATCATCTTTTCTCCCGACAATACACACCAACCCTTTCTTTACATATCTGTAAAGTATATGTTGATGATAATAAAAAAATAACGCCGCAGAATATATTCCACGGCGTATTTTAAATAATTTTATTTATTAGAGAGATATTCATGTATGGACTGTGCAGCAGTTTTGCCTGCACCCATAGCAAGAATTACAGTTGCAGCTCCGGTTACAGCATCTCCACCTGCATAAACTCCGTCCATTGTTGTTTTCATGGTTTCTTCTTCAACAACCAAGCAACCCTTGCGGTTGGTTTTGAGCTTATCGCAAGATGAAACAATCATTTTGTTAGGTGAATTTCCAATTGCCATTATAACAGCATCAACAGACAAATCGAATTCACTACCCGGTACTTCAATCGGGCTGCGACGACCGCTGGCATCAGGTTCGCCAAGTCCCATTTTAACACAGGTGATAGATTTTACACGGCCTTCTTCAGTGCCGTTGATTTTCTTAATGTTATTAAGCAGAAGGAATTCAATTCCCTCTTCTTTAGCGTGGTGAATTTCTTCATTGCGCGCAGGCATTTCTTGCTCTGAGCGGCGGTATATTATGTAAACATGTTCTGCACCCATACGCTTTGCTGAACGAGCGGCATCCATTGCAACATTTCCGCCTCCAATAACAGCAGCACATTTAAAATTATAAAGCGGAGTGTCAAAAGTGTTATCAAATGCACGCATTAGGTTGATTCGAGTTAGAATTTCATTAGCCGAAAAAACGCCGCTTAAATTTTCGCCTTCGATACCCATAAAGTTGGGCAGGCCTGCACCGCTTCCGACGAATACAGCGTCATAACCCATTTCAAACAGTTCGTCAACCGTAAGAACCTGACCAATTACCATATTGGTCATTATTTTAACACCCATTTTTTCCAAATTTTCAATTTCCTTGCGTACAACACGCTTTGGCAAACGGAATTCTGGTATACCGTAAGACAATACACCACCTGCTGTATGAAATGCCTCAAAAACAGTCACTTCGTAACCGAATTTTGCCAAATCTCCGGCACATGTAAGTCCAGATGGGCCGCCGCCAATAACCGCAACTTTCTTACCGTTGGGTTCGGCTTTTTCTGCAATGTCTTTATCGGTCATACAGTCAGCTACATATCTCTCCAGTCTGCCGATTGCAACACTTTCGCCCTTAATCCCACGTACACATTTAGCCTCACACTGTGTCTCCTGTGGGCATACGCGACCACACACAGCCGGCAATGAACTTGTTGATTTTATAATTTTGTATGCTCCCTCAATGTCGCCCTCGGCAACCTTTTGAATAAATTCGGGAATACGAACATTAACGGGACAACCGGCAACGCACGGCTTATTTTTACAGTTTAAACAACGTGATGCTTCTGCAGCTGCCATTTCGGCAGTATAGCCAAGTGCAACCTCGTTAAAATTAGTTGTGCGAACCTTTGGGTCCTGCTCCGGCATACTTGTTCTTCCAATTTTCATATCAGCCATTGTCGGACACCTCCGGTTTCATTAAGTTGCAATATTCGTCGCGTTCTTTTCGTTCCTGATCAAGATATACTCTGCTGCGTTTAATTGCCTCGTCAAAATCAACAAGATGGCCGTCAAAATCCGGTCCGTCAATGCAAGCAAACTTTACCTCTCCGCCGACTGTAACACGGCAGCAGCCGCACATTCCTGTACCGTCAATCATATATGAATTCATACTAATGAGTGTTTTTATGCCGTACTCTTTTGTCAGATTGCAGACGGCACGCATCATAGGAAGCGGGCCAATAGCTATAACAAAATCATAATTTGCGCCTGCCTCAATTTCACGCTTAAGAGCATCGGTAACAAATCCTTTGTTACCGTTTGAACCGTCATCAGTCATCAGAATGAGCTTATCACTTGCTGCGGCCATTTCATTCTCTAATATAATTAATTCGGTGTTACGGAAACCGGCTATCATGTCAACATAAATACCCTTTTCCTTCATCGACTTTGTTTGTGGATATGCAATAGCGCATCCGGCACCGCCACCGATAACTGCTGCGCGTTTAACTCCATCGTGCTCGGTTGCTTTTCCAAGAGGACCGACAAAATCTAGAATGCTGTCACCTTCATTAAGAGAGTCAAGCAGCATAGTAGTTTTGCCTACCTTTTGATAAATAATTTCTACCCAACCCTGTTCGCGGTCATAGTCAGCTATAGTCAGCGGAATACGCTCACCTGTTTCATTTACGCGTAACATGATGAACTGTCCAGCCTGTGCCTTTTTGGCAACAAACGGAGCATGTATATCCATAAGTGTCATTTGGCTGTTGAGTTGTTTTTTTCTTACAATCTTATACATATAATCACCTGGTTATTTAATATCTGACAAGCGACTGAGCATCATTAGCCGTCGCTTTACCTTCTTTTATTCCTGACGCAATATATAATACGCCATTTTTTTCTGCTCTATTATATTCTCCTATGTATACCAACACTTTGTCGGAATAAACCGCAAAATCGTGCACACTGTTACAAATTGTTTCAACATTATTATCCCTGAGTGCCTTGATTGTGCCAACAGATGATGACGCATCAAAATCGGCAAGGAATACAACAGTTTTACCGTTTTCAGCCGCTTGGAAGCTCTCAACATTTTGACCTATTTTTTCATTGTTGTAGTACAAATCTTTGCTCGGGGTCAATGATAGAGCTGCATTTCCGATTACTTCAAATGATTTTATTCCATTTAACACAGCTGCAGACTTCTTAATATCGGTTAATTTAACTGTTTTAAGTATACCTGTCTCAGACTGTTCTTTTTCTGTGTCAATGTAATAAACAGTACTGTTATCATCGGTATATTCTGCCTGTCTAATATACGAAGCGTCCAAAGCCGAAGCTTTTGTACCTAAACATATACCAAACTTTTTAGACTGAGCCCCGGGAAGCAAAATATCCTTACAATAGTTTATAAGAGCACCATCATTTTGTATATATGTTTGCTCAACTTGGCTGAATAATAGTTTGTCATGATCATATATCAAATTCTGATAAACAACAGCCTTTGCGTCTTCATTCATGCTGACGATTTTAGTAATGTTTTCAGCTACTTGGCTGCCTTTTTTGCCGTCGGAATACCACAAATTTGATATAACATCGTTGTATACACCAAAATCAAATACAGAAAGTGTTTGATTACCGTATTTAATATTTCGTCTGCTATGTCTTAAATACTTATCCCAGTTTTCAGCACTCAGTGTATATAAATCTTCGTCCGAAATAATATTCTTAACGAATTCAGCATCTTCTTTTTCGCAATCGTCCTCAATAAAGTTGCTTACGCCCATAGAAAAATACTCAGATTTATAATAATAGGCAGTACCGTCTTTAAAGCATGGCATTATTATTTTCGATACTCCTGTATCAATCTTGCTGTCTTTGCCATCCTTAATATAATGAAGTTCTCCCTCATTGTAAAACACATCTTTGGTTACATACTTTAATTTAATTGTAACATAAAAATAATCGCTAACGTCGGTATATCCGTAATCATATGCTGATACTACCTGTTCAACATATTCTGTCGTAAGCTCGGATGAATAATCTGACGGACTGTTAAATGTAAGTGTATACAGATTGTCTTCAAAAATATACAAAACCTTGTTATCACTGATAATACTAAAGGATTTAACGCCGCTTTCAATCTTCTTAACCGATTTGGTGCTGAATGAATAAATGCACAGATCATTAATATCGCCGCTGCGCTTTAAATATATAATTGAGTCGTTTTTACAAAACAGCTTGTATGGGCTACAGATGCCGTTGTCAACCATAGTACCGTTGTTTTTGGCACTGCGCCATTGATTTGAATATGTTTCGCGTTCGTAAAGTGTATATGTTTTGGCATTAGAATCATATTGCTCAACAACCAACATGCGTTTGTAATCATCTATAAAATTAAGCCGTTTTACTTCCCCTTCAAGTATTGTATTTGTCAAGGTGTTGCGACGATCGGAATAATAAATATCGTTCGGTAACCCGCCCTTGTTGGTCGTAATATAAGTCTCCATACCATATGCATAAAGCACAGGAACCTGCTGTGCCGGCTCAAAAATTGGAATATTAATATTTAAATATTGGGATAATGCAATTACACCGGCTGTAATAACAGACAGTGCAGCTAAAGCAATGCCACCTATGCGTAGCTTTCGCTTTGATTTTTTTGATATTGTATGCCTGAATTTTGGAAAATTGTAGCCCAAATTCTCCTTTGTATCGTTAAACGGAACATCAAAAAGTCCCGTCTCTGATACATAAAATTGTTCGTCAACTTCTTCTTCATCAACGCCTGCTATAGCATTAAAATAGGCAGCGCGTTGCTCTGCCGTGCCCACCTGAGACTGAGCAAGTTTAGGATCAGAAATAGTATGTAAACCAGTCTTTCCCTGAATTTCTTCTTTGCCTTCAGGATCTTCTTGTTTAATGTTTTTATCTGCGTGATCATGGTTATCTGCTTTAATGGTTTTTTGAGGCGCGGAACCCGGCCTTGCCCATACATCGGCAGATTGCTCTTCTTTCTCATTGTTGCACGTAGCACACATGCCGTTTTCATCAAGTGTACCGCCACATACTTTACATTCTGCCATTTGATTGCACTCCTTATGATCATGTTTTTTTAAGTAAAACAAGTCTATCATTTAGTCTATAAAATGTCAATTTGATAAATGCAACAAAAGCGGGCATTAAAATGTCCGCTTTTGCAACAGAAAAAGTTATTTCTTTTTATTTTCCTTGGCAATTACAAACTCCATTATATTTTTTGCGGGGATAAGCAAATGGGGTGCATTTGTCTCCATATATCCACAAGCACGTTCGAACAATTCTTTTTCACCGCGGAATGCTCCACCGATAATAGTATAAGAAATTGTACTTTGAACATCAAAGTTACCGTCAACATAGAATTCGTCAAGCATTTCGAGCATTTTTATAATCGGTTTTTTCTCATTTGCGGCTACAAGCTCTTTTAGTTTAACAGCCGCAGTTTCGGCGAAAAATTTTTCGTACAAAAAGTCACCGTATTTTTCTACATCGTCTTTATATTTATCCTTGTACTGCGGATAAAGTGTTAAAAAGCGATTACAAAACGCATCTTCTCCGGGAGTTGCTCCAGGTGCAGCTTTAGTGGGAAGATCGACAGATGAGGTGCGAGTGCGAGTTACACCGAATGCCTTGTTAAGTGTATCGGCAAAATCGCCACCTACCGATTTTGCATCTTTTTCATTGTAGCCGTCATCAAAAAGATACATTGATTTGTTTTCAAACTCAATACTTTCTGCACCGTTAAGCTCAGCCATATCAAGCATAAACAGCTTGCGTTCATCGTCATACCAAATCTTTACAGCGTGAGTTTTATTTGTGTAGACTACATCTTCACCGCCCTGACGGACAAGCTTTTGTGCGGTAAATACAGGCTCTAATTGCTTTAATATAATATTAAGTGCGTTTTCGTTCATTTAAAATCCTCCACACGTTAACCAAATTATTGGTATTATAGCACAAAAGGTTTCATTTGTCACCAGTAATTTACGAATTGTTCAAATATCTGCTTTGTCTTTAGGATAAAATGTGTTATAATAAAACGTAAAATATGTAAGGAGCTTACAATGCCGGAACTTTCAAACTATAATACACTACGTTCCGTTTTAGAACGAAACGGATTTAATTTAAAAAAGTCGCTTGGTCAAAATTTTCTAATCGACCCAACGGTTTGTCCGCAGATGGCGGATGAGGCATGCGCTGATGCTGATGCAATTATCGAAATAGGTCCAGGTGCAGGCGTGCTTACTTGCGAGCTGGCAAAACGTGCTAAAAAGGTTGTTGCCATAGAAATAGACAGAAAACTGATGCCTGTGCTTAATGAAACACTTGCTGAATTCAATAACACCGAAGTGATTTTTGATGATGTAATGAAAATTGACCTAAAAAAGCTTATTGATGAAAAATTCAGTGGCATGAAGGTTGCTGTTTGCGCTAATCTACCTTACTACATTACATCACCCATTATTATGATGCTGCTTGAAAAACAGCTTGAAATTGAAAGCATTACCGTAATGGTACAAAAAGAGGCAGCGGAAAGACTGTGCGCAGAAATGGGTACGCGCCAGTGTGGTGCTGTAACCGCGGCTGTGCGCTATTATTGCTGTCCGCAGCTTTTATTTGAAGTTCCACGCACCTCATTTATGCCACCACCAAACGTTGACAGCGCAGTTATAAAGCTTGACATAACCAACAATGAACAGTTCAGTGACGTAGATAACGCAACGTTTTTCCGCGTAATAAAAGCAGCCTTTTCAATGAGGAGAAAAACACTGTCAAACTGCCTATGTTCAGGGCTTAGCATGAATAAAGAATCAGTTTATGAACTGCTTGACAATTGTCAAATTGACCGAACCGTTCGAGGAGAGCAGTTAACAATGGAGCAGTTTGCAGTAATAGCAAAAGCTGTAAAAAAGGAGAAATAACCTATGCGTTATAACCCATACGAACCGAAAAAAGACAGAAAGCGAAGAATAGAATCCAACATCTCAATTTGTGTTATTATTGGTCTGTTTATATTCGGCGTTGTACTTATGATTCTTCCAAACGATTACGGTAAAAAATATTATTTTGAAAGCACTGCCACCGATATTTACAACTTTTCAGATACAAATGTCGAAAATAATGAGTTTTACGATTTATATAACGCCATGCTCAATCCTACAACCGAATTTGAAATGGATGGTGGATTTTCGAAACAATACCCTACCGTTGCAAAACTTTTCAACATGGACTTATCGGTATATAACAAAGATAAGCCCTTTGTTCTTTACGGCGGCAAGCATATGGCTGTATCGCAATGTTTTTATTCCACCAAAGAAAATCAAAAAACTCTTGATGTGGCGCTTTTTGGCTTTGACGCTAAGCTCAAACAAAGTACTGCATCAATCGAAATTAATGAAATCACCCGCTTTACGCTAATTTATGACGCAAGCAACGGCTCAATCAACTATATAAACTATGATAATACAAAATTCAGTTTGCAAATTAATTCCTTTACAGTAACACTTGGCGGAGGAACACTGAAACAAGCAGGTTATACGCTGACGCTCAACCCAACAAAGGGGCTAAGTGAAACTGACATGAAGCTTTTGACTAACACAATAGTTGACACTACCAACAATTCCGTGCAAAATCCTACGGTTAGCGAAACAGATGACAAAACGGTGATTGAACTAAAGCAAAACGGAACAGAATTTGCCGACAGAATTGCTAAATACAAGTTTGACATGGCGGGAGACGCGCCACAATATTTTCAAAATTACATTATCACAGCTGAATTTCAAAGCGGTACAAGAGCTGATGATATCGAATATAGCTTTACAATTAGCTAATGCTAAAACGCCGTTGCATATCAAGTAATGCAACGGCGTTTTTTTATATGTAATAACTATTCTTCATTATATTCGTATACTATGGTTTCATTTGCTTTTGCTACTGGTACTCCTCGTACTTTCAGTTCAGCAAGCTTTGCGGTTACCCCTGTATTGTATGTAATTGCTGCCAATGACTGTAAAGTAATTACCGCAACATGATAAATTATATATTCAAGTATTAAACCGAGAATGTAAATTGTAATGAAGGCGATATATTTTGAAAGTGATTTTGGACCAGTGAATGCAAAAAACAACATTCCACCTAAAAGTATTAAAACAAACACGATACGTCCTATATAGTTTACCTTTTGTGCCCAAGCCCATATTTTTTCGGTAATAGGGTCCTTTTTCATACAGTCATCAATTGTTTTGCGTCTGGTTATAACAGCTGATTCAAATACGTCTTTCATAAAATCTCCTCCTAAATTTTAAAATTTTTTTGAAGCTAAATACATAATAACAAATACTTCATAAAATATCTATATTTATTTGTAATTTTATAAAATAATTATATTATAACAGTTCATTATTTTGTTTTTTGCTGAATACCGTTTTGGTTAATAGTATAATCTTTATAGTAAATAAGACTGCTCACCGGCAAAAACTTATATCCTTCGTTTGTAAGCCGTTCAAGTAAACAGCTGAGAGTTTCTACTGTATGCTCTGTACCGTTATGCATAAGTATTATGCCGCCCGATGAAATTCGTTTCATAACATTCTCAACCTGAACGTCAACACCATTTTCCTTTTTCCAGTCGACAGTATCTGCCGACCACTGTATAAAATGCATTCCCATATTATTAATTGCGTTAACCGTTGTATCGTTATATTCTCCGTAAGGTCCGCGGTACAGTGTTGGTTCTTTACCGGTTATAGCTTTAATCTTTGCATTACACGATTTTACATCCTCTATGAATCGTTGTTCGCTAATATCTGTAATGTGCGGATGTTTGTCTGAATGGTTCATTATTTCATGCCCTGCTTTATATAGTTTTAACACCGCATCAGGGTTAGCATCGATCCACGAGCCTACGCAAAAAAATGTTGCTTTAACCTTATAGTTATCAAGCAGTCTGATAATATCGTCTGTATCGTCTGCGCTCCAAGCAGCATCAAATGTCAAAGATATGCACTTATCCTCTCTATCAACGCTGTAAATAGGCAAAACGCGCCGCTTTCCCGCACTCATCATTGATGATGCTATTAATATTACGGTAATGACTGCGAGTAGTATTGACGCATATACAGTAAGCTGCTTTTTAGTAAAAATTAAGTACTTCAATTGTATCTCACCCCAATAAAAATATAGTGACAAAAAATTATTAATATGTTATAATAAGCTGGAATTTTTCGGAAGGTGATTTTAATGGATAAGTTTAATATAGCTGGCCTAAATATTCTTGCTGAATATTACTACGACCGTATGAAAACAAATATGCCTAAATATTCTCATGATTTTGACGGAGAATCCGATATCATCATTAGTGTTCCGAAAGAACGTTCAATGGCAATTCAAGATGGAAATCCTCATCTTACGCTGGGCGCATGCGAATATATGCTTGCCGGCTCTCAGTTTTATAAAGCACTACTGGACTTTGACGGCATGATGCTTCATTCATCTGCAATAATGATGGATGGTTTTGCCTATCTATTTTCAGCACGCAGTGGCACCGGTAAGTCAACCCACACTCAACTGTGGCAAGAACTTTTCGGTAGTGATAAGGCTGTTATTTTCAACGATGACAAGCCTGCTTTGCGAATTATAGACGGTAAAATCTATGCTTGTGGCACACCATTTTCGGGAAAAAGTGACGAAAACCTGAATGTTATTGTCCCGCTAAAGGGGATTTGCTTTATTGAACGCAGTGAAACAAACGTAATTGAGAAAATCAGCCCGTTTAAAGCTGTTCCGTTGATTTTAAATCAAACGATATTTAGAAACGAAGATGAAGAACTGCAAAATAAAGTGTATGACATGATTGATAAAGTCATCTCTCTTGTTCCTATATATAAACTCGGATGCAACATTTCAACTGACGCCGCAAAGCTTTCGCACGATGTCATGAGTGGAAAGGCAATCATATAATATGAAACGCGTTAATCTAATTGATTTACTGCCAACAATAAATGAAACCTTGGATAAAGGTGAGACATTTTCATTTATGCCTAACGGAATCAGCATGCTGCCGACTATTGTAGGTGGGCGCGATGCCGTTACTATAAAAAAGCCCGACAGTAAACTGAAAAAATACGATATTATATTGTATCGCAGAAAAAGCGGTCAGTTTGTTTTACATCGCATTGTCGGTGTCGAAAATAATAGTTACATACTCTGCGGTGACAACGAGGCGCGCAAAGAAAAAAACATCCCCCACGAATGCGTTATCGGCGTTGTAACAAAGTATAATCAAAACGGAAAATGTGTTAACTCCGGCAGCAAAAAGTTTTACCGTGACGCAAAAAAACGTGTTTACACGCGTCCAATACGCCACATTTTTTTAGGTATAAAAAACAAAATGTTTTGTCCTATTTTCGGACTTGAAAAAAAATAATAGGTGGCTTTTTAATGGGTGTTTTAAGCTTTGCTCGCGTTGGTAACTATAAACGATTTTATAATGATTTAAAGGAAATATCAAAACAAAATAAAAAACCTGCTTGGTTCATGTTTTCTGATACCGCCGTGTGCACACTATTTTACGGTTCCGGTCTTCAGGACTACCTAAACTACAGGTTTTACGAAAAAAACGGAAAAGAACGTAAGACTTATGTTACCATAGGTTACATGGATAAGGCGTATAAAACACTTGCAGGCATTGAATACTCCCCTTTTATGTCAAATAAAATTAATTTCCATAAGAATTACTCAAAGTACACTAAGCGTGACTACTTTTCACCTCAGGACAGTTTTGATAATTTTGAAACATTCCTATCTCATCACAGCGAATTTGTTATGAAACCGCAAATCGGCCTTGGTGGCACCGAAATCACAAAGATGAAAACAAGTGAAATCAAGGACAAGCGCGCATTTTATAAGCAAATACAGGAAAATGAGGCTCTAATTGAGGAGCTCATCGTACAGGAAGACCATTGGGGTGCACTTAGCCCTAACAGCATAAATACATTACGCGTTATGACAGCAGCAGCAAACGGAAAATCACGTTTAATATTTGCAGCTGCTCGCATAGGCAGTGGGAAAACAATAGCTGACAACTTTCATCAAGGTGGACAAGGTGTTTTAGTAGACCTTGAAAGCGGCACACTTGTTGGCAATGCAATAGACAAACGTCTTAACGAGACACCGTATAGCATTTCAGGAATGAAAGTTGATGGATATGAAATCCCATACTGGAAAGAAATTTGCGAATTAGTATTGGAAGCTGCTCTTGTTAATGATAATATTCACATCGTAGGTTGGGACGTTGCCATTACCAAAAACGGCCCTTTAATCATCGAAGGTAATCGTGGTCCCGGTTTCGACCTAGTTCAAGTATTATTGAAAAAAGGCACCAAATACATGATCGATGATATACTTACCGAGATAAAATAACAAATTAAAATAGTAAAACCACCTCTAAAATTGCTTTAATGCATTTTAAAGGTGGTTTATTTATTTCACTGATTATCCTCGGTTATTTAAAAAATGAAACGCAATAATGTATGTTAATTCGTGTGACATTTCGTGTGACTTTTTTATGGTTTGAGTGATTTTTCAGTGCTTTTAAAACATGTATCTTTATTTAAAGATAACAAAAGATTAATACAAGAAAGACCTTTGTTTGTAAAGTTTTTTACGGGTTTAAAATTGATATATGTTTACATTAATCAATATTAATCTTAATATATCCTGTGTCGGTCTTAATCTGGCATTTACCGCCGGTTACAGTCTTTGGAACATCAACTCTGCCGGCGCCAGTATGTGTAATAAAAACCTTATCTGTAAGCAAACTGCCTTTAACATCACCGGTATCGGTTTCGACAAAAATTTCATTGGCATCGGAGCCGTCAAATCTGACATCACCTGTGTTTCTCGTAATCGAAAATTTTTCTTGGGCAATAACATTTTTTAAGTATATATCTCCCGTGCTTCCGTTCGATTTAAGATTTTTACAATTAATATCGGTCAAATTGGTTTTTCCGGTGGAAACATCAATATTGGCATAATTCTCGCACATTACGTTAGAAACCTTAATCCCGCCCGTTGAAGTAGAAAGATCAAGCGCTCCTGCGTATGCATTCTCAACACAGATATTTCCGGTACTTGTTTTGATTTTGATCAACTCTGAAGCCGAGGCGAAAAAGTCAACATGCCCTGTACTCAATGAGATATCAACACTTACAAAATTAAAATCCTTTGGCAATTCAATGTTTCCGGTACTTTCTTTAATGAAAAGTGAAAAGTATTCGGATTTTGGAAGATAAACTGTTATCTTTGGCGAAACAAAGTTGATTCCGATATAGTCATACCAAAATCTTTTATTAATCATATCGACAACAAGTGTATTATCCTGAACGGTAACGGAATGTTTTGCTTTTTCCTCCTCGTAACATTCTACTCTGCATTTTTCATCATCGGATAATGCAAACATGATATCTGCTGTGTCCGTATTTATAGACAGGTTACTGAATTCTTCGCTTATTTCATAGGTGTTAGTTTCAAAATTTCCTGTACTCAGCTCTTTAAAATCCCACTTATACTCCGCCATTACGGCTGCAAACATTATTAGTCCGACTGCCACAAGGAAAGCTGCTATAACAAGCCATAATTTTGTTATCTTTCTCATTATGCTACCTCCTTTTTAATAAAGCAGTTCTTAATCCATACTGCAAATTTCTTTGTGAGTATCACGATGCCCATTGTAGCTGCATTGCATCCGTAGAACATAAAAATAGAAAGCCCCGCACAGACAAATCCCACACCAATCATAGCAATCCCGGTAAGAACATTGCCTTTACAAGCAAATACAATCCCCCCTAAAAGACCGCTAATTGTACAGCCAATTAGCGAAGCAAAGATAGACCACAATATAATAATCACAGACCACAATGAAATATAAATTGTGATAATTACAGCAAATGCGGCAAGACATAACGAAAGCCATACAGGAGACCCAAGTACCAAAAGCACAATTTCCCACGCTTTTAGCCGTCTATTGGATTTTATTCTTTCCTTTGCGATTTTTGCAAGAGGAATATCAGCTACTACCTGCGCAACGATTTCATCAACAGATCCTATTCCCGAAACCGCTTCTTCCTCCGAAAGACCTTCTTCCATTCGATCTTCGATCATTTCGCTGTAAAATGTTAAACGTTCTTCAATATCATCCTGCGGCAATCCATACAATCCTTTACGCAACTGCGCAAGAAAATCTTGTTTATTCATTGCCCTCATCCTCCTTGGTTACGAATTTATATATAGATAAAATTTCCTTCCACTCGTCTTTGAAATCCTCAATACGCTTAAGGCCCTCATCAGTAATATGGTAATACTTTCGAAGTCTGCCGCCGTGCTCAGCGGTGCGAACGGTAAGCATATTGGCTGTTTCCAAGCGTTTCAAAATGGTATATAAGGTCGATTCGGAAAGTTCAATATACGGCTTCATATCTTTAATAATCTTATAGCCGTATGAATCTTCGCTCTTAATTGCTGCCAACACACAGACATCCAAGAGACCACGTTTTAACTGAATATCCATATAATACCTCCTTTCGTGTAATATATCATATCACGAAGTATTGTTTTTGTCAATATACGAAGTAAACCCTTGCACCCGTGCAAGACTTGCCTTAAACAAATGAAACCCTCGCGCAGAGGTTTTGTTTTTTATTACAATAAAGCTAATTTTAACATAAAAACAATGGTGATTTTGGTGTAAAAAAAGAAAAGTCCCTGCTTACAAGGACTTTTCTTTTCATCAACAGATATTGATTAATATGTAAAAAGGTAATGAAAAAGATTCCACATGAATTTAGTGATGTAATGCTCATAATCTTACGGGTAGGTACATTAATTTTAGATTACCGTTTAACTTTTTTAAAAAATAAAATATAAATTAGGATTCCATCTATAATAAAGTCATATATTCTTAGTCTGTCAAAAATGACAACACTTGTGAGAACAGAAAAAACAACAATTCCACATGAAATTATTTTAGGAAAAACTCCTTTTTCCTTTGTCATCCAAGCAAAATAAGCAAGCACGGGGCATATCAATGCAAAAATAGTCCATGCAATAATGAATTGGACACTGTAAACTCCTCTTGATACTACTGCCACAATGTAATATGTAATCAACATACCTATGCAAAAAGGTAATATATTAATCATAGCCTTTTTTTTGGTTTCGCTATATATTGAAATCAATATTCCAAAGAGAATCCATACTGCCATCTGAGAAAATATATTTCCGAGATTTTGTGTATAGATGTCAAGCAGTCTGCTTGTTACACCTAACAATAACCCGATTACAAACATTGAAAACGGATTTAAAACTTTCTTCTGCATTTTTCTCCTCCATTAAGAGATGTTATAAAAATAATCCTTGCTTAAATAATATCACAAACAGCTATTTATTTCCACTATAATATAAAAAGACTGTCGACAAAAATCGACAGTCTTTTTGGTACGGGTATTCATAACGGATTTAACAAAAACATTGATTTTACCGGCGTGAATACACATATTCAATCCCGTACATTCGACTTTGAATCTGGTTCTTCGTATAATGAAAACACAAAATACGAAGGGGGCATGCAACATGCGAGAGAAAAAATACTATGTTTGGTTTGACAGTCTGGAGCGTGGCACAATGGTCAACTGTCTGAATGAAATGAGGACGAGGCTGATTTCAGAAGGCAAATATCACGATGCAGTTGATGACCTATTAATTAAAATTATCGATGCTCCGGCAAAGAAAATCAAAGTGATCTGCAAGGAGGACTGAAAATGGAAAAACATATTATCGATGAGAAAACAGGAATTCCTTACACTTTGGTCGGAGACTATTATTTGCCGTGGGGTGACTTGCCGGATGATGAGCCGGAACGACGTCCAATCGGCATTTGGGGGCAACGGCATTTACAGTTTATCAAGCAACATCGCAAAGTGCTTTACACAGAACTTCTCATTTCCGGCAAACTGAATGATTATCTTGCCGACCTTAACGATGAAGCCGAAGAAATGTTTTCTCGGCTTGTTAAACATATGGCGAAGACAGAAGGTGTTACCGAAGAACTCAAGGCGATAGATCAAATGAAATGGATTAGCTCAATGAATAGCATTTCCAATAGAGCAAGTGAAATTGTTTTGTCAGAATTGGTGAATATTTAGTGAAATCAATACATAGTGGCTACATTAATCGTGTAGCCACTGATTTTATTATATTATAATAACTCCTGAAGACCAAGTTCTCTTAAATATTGATTATGTTTTGCCTTAGCGATAGTAATATCTTCTTCAATTTTGTCTAAATTCTGTTTAACTTCTGCAATATCAACAATTTTTTCTTCGGTTGCGTTGCTAACATATCTTGAAATATTTAAGTTAAAACCATTTTGTTCTATTTCTTCTATAGTAACACGGCGGGAATACTTTTTGTCATCTTCTTTGCGGAATTGATAGGTATCAACAATTCTATCTATATGCTCAGGCAAAAGGACGTTTTGACGCTTTTCTTTTTTATAATATTCACTTGCATTTATAAATAATACATCATCCGACTTTTTGCATTTTTTAAGAACAAGAATACAAACAGGAATACCCGTAGAGAAAAACAGATTTGACGGCAATCCAATAACGGCATCAATATTTCCATCTTTAAGTAACTTCGTCCTAATTTTTTCTTCTGCACCGCCACGAAATAATACACCATGAGGTAATATGATGGCCATAGTGCCATTTTCGCTTAGAAAATGAAAGCCATGCAACAAAAACGCAAAATCCGCTGCTGATTTAGGCGCAAGTCCATAACTCTTAAAACGAAAATCTTCTGCAAGCGTATCATCCGGCTCCCAGCGATAACTAAAAGGTGGATTTGCTACAATTGCATCACATTTTAGCTTCTTCGATGGATTCATCTCACTTAGAATAGGCCAATCGTTGGTTAACGAATCTCCATGAAAAATTTGAAATTCCGAATCCTTGAATCCATGCAATAGCATATTCATGCGAGCAAGGTTGTATGTTGTAATGTTTTTTTCTTGTCCGTAGATTTGTCCGATGCTATTTGGTTCCAGTTGTTTTTTTACATTAATAAGCAAAGAACCTGATCCACAAGCAAAGTCCAAAAGGTTATTGATAAATGGTTTCTTTCCGTTTCGAGGATCCTGACTATCAAGTATTACAATTCGAGAAAGAATGGTGGATATTTGTTGTGGCGTATAGAATTCTCCTGCTTTTTTACCTGATCCAGCTGCAAACTGACCTATCAAGAACTCATAGGCATTTCCCAACAAATCAATCTCATTTGTAAATTCCGTAAGCTTTTCTGCAATTTGCGATATAATAGAGCAGAGCATTTCATTGCGTACTTCATAGTTTTTTCCGAGTTTTTCAGAATCAAGGTTAACCTCAGAAAACAATCCACGAAAAGCACTGTCAAAGGATTCGTTTTCAATAAATTTGAAACCTCTTTGTAGGGTTTTTAAAAGCTGATTACTTTGCATCCTTGCCAATTCATAGATATTGCTCCACAAATAGTGCGGCTTTATAACAAAGTGAATCTTTCTGCGCATTTGCTTTTCGAAAACACTTACTTGATCCAAATTTCTAATATACCAAATTCCAAGTGGTGTTAATTTTCCGCCGTCAAGTAAAACATCATATTCTTCAATGAGTTGTTGGCGAGCTTTCTGAATTACCTTTTTATCCGTTTCATCTTCTTTGACAGGTAATTTACTTACGGGCAATTTCTCGAAGTAAGAGATTATCTGTTGTTTTAATTCTTCGGTGAGTTCTTTATGTGTTTCAGCGGCAATAGTGCTTGCTATTTCTGTTTCGCAGTCGCTATAATCACTGCCAAGTTCTTTTTTGGCTGCCGTTTCGTAATGATCAGAAAGGTAGCGCAAGAAAAGAAAAGATAACATATAGTCACGGAAGTCATCTGCATTCATCGCACCACGAAGCTTATCGGCAATCGCCCAAAGGGCTTTTCCTAATTCTTGTTGTTGTGTATCGTTCATAATGGCACCCCTATTCTCCTGTAAATAAATCATCGTTAAACTTATATGTCTCCATAAATCCATCTAATATCTTTTTAAATATTTCCTTGTTGTCATCAACCATTTCAACTGGATTAAACATGGAATGGTTTCCATGGCTCAGAAGATTTGTCATTCGAGCATAAACAACCCCATCCAGATCGTCTTCTTCTCGCTTTATGCAAGCCGAAAAGTTGTCAAAGCCATGAAACGCTGCTGTTTTTTCAAGAATATTTCTTAAGATATTAAAATGATAAGTGTAAACTTTTCCACTATCGGCAGATTTTCTCAATTCTTTTAATAATGCAACATGATGAAAAAACGGCGTATCTCCTGTATTTTTAACAATATATTTCCCAATTTCCTTATTGAAACTCAAAAAACGGCTTGCAGTGCTTTCCTTCTTAAGCTCATTGTACATGACATTAAAAAACAAAGCATGATGGGTAGAAATGACCGTTTTTATTTTACAATCTTTTAGTAATTCTGAAAGCTGACATGCAACAGCGACTACATTATTATCATCAAGCGACGAAATTGGGTCGTCTATGTAAATATATTTTACCCAATCATAAGATAACGCTTCTAACTTTACCAACTGTACTATAGCAAGAAAGAAACACCAAATAAACATATTTTCTTCGCCACGAGAGATTTTTATTCCACTAACGGTTTCTGTTCCATCTCTACTTTGGGTTTCTCTTGAAAAGCTAACATAGCCTTCTTCGTAATTGATGGTAAAGTCAAAATCGGCATGAACTCTCAAAAATTCTCTGATACGAGTTTCCATTTCAAGATCTTTCAATCCATCAAAAAAACGAGAATTGGTATTAAAAAGAAGATGTCTGTCTGTGTCGGTTTCTAAGTCGTTTTGCCAAGTAAAGAGATCCTCTGTAAAAGCATTATAGTACAAGGTGTCTCGTGTTCGTTCTTCACTCCCACGAATTTTCTTTTTCCCCAAATCCTTAAACTCTCCTGATAGTCTGGTTTTACCAGTTCCATTGTAGGCAAAAAGAAGAAAGTAGTTTTTTGTATCAGGAGTATCTGCAGTTCCCAATGTATCTCGTATGTTGCGTGCCAATCTTTTAAGCGTGCCGTATTTTTTTGTGCTCATCGGCTTACCTCCTCAATAAGAGGGAACAGTCCTTGCATCAAGCCTTTTTTGTGTTGTTTCAAGGCTTCAATTTTATCAGTTTGAGCAGTGATTAGTTCTTCAACAGAGGAAAGGCAATCAGCAATTTTTTGTTGTTCCTTTTCCTCTATAGGAAAGTAAATTTTGAACTCCTGTATTTGTGCTGCACTGATATGAGGTATTCCGCTACTTGTATTAATTTTATCAACATACGAATGAAATTTACTTGAATTGATGTGATGAAAAACAAATTTTATAGTAGCGATAGACGCTGCTCGCAAACGAGCAACACGCTGAATTAGCAGAGACCCTACATCGTCTGCTGTGATTAAAGCAGAGTTTTTTCCCACCTTAGATCCATCCATCCCGATAACTAAATCGTTCTTTTGCAATTGATACTTTTCAAGTCCATCTAAACAGCCACAAAAAAATCTATCTATATCTTGATTATGGCGCACCCATCCTTCAGTTATATTTATTCCCCTCATTAAAGGTATGCCTGTGCAATTCTGAGAAATTTCCTCCCCTTTAAAAGCGTAACCAGACAGCAAATCAACTTTTTTGCCAATGGGAATAAGCTCCCATTCTGTACAATCTGCAAACTCCGGGAATCTCCATTCGGGAACGGTCCTACCCTCAGCAGGAAACAGCTTTTGCATTAAGCCTTTTTTGTAGTCTTTCAGTGCTGATAGCTTCTTATCTTCAGCAGAAATTAAGTCATCAATAGAGGATAGGCAGTCTGCTATTTTTTGTTGTTCTTCTCTTTCTGTTGGAGTTGGTAAAACAATGCTGAAAAAGTCTGATGCTTTTATGTTTAAAAGACCATCCATTCTGGCTCCACTTGTAATAAATCTTGTCAACTGTTTACCGTGAAAATTATTTTCGAAATACCCTTTATAAAAGTATGGAACATAATTATCCTTAAAGTGGAAACTGATAAACGCATTCGGAACAGCTGCTTCTTCATATTCTATAAGTTCGTAAATGCAACCTTGAGGAAACGTTTTTGAATTACCTTTATTATATGAAAAATCTCCTTTTCTAAGGTGTATATAATTTTTGTACTGATTTCCTGAAATATCTCTGCTAAATTTTTCTGCTTGTGACACGAAGCCAGTGCCGGCGGAAATACTTAATGTTGTTAATTCGTTTTCTCCGACTTTTTCTTCAACTCTATCTGCAAGTTTTGCAAGTGTACCTCTATCCCAACTGTCGGAATTCCGAAACTCAGGAAACCTATATTTAGGGACTAATTTTATTCTTTCTTTCTTATTCATACGCTTTCAACCCCATAATCTCCTGCCCATTGGCTAATTTTTTGAGCAGAGGAATCAAGTCTTCCATAAGTTCTAACTCTTTTTTTGTTCGTTCACGCCAACCCAGATCAAGTGGTTCCAACAAATCAATAAGTTTTTCGCCGTCAAAAATTTTTCTTGCCATAATAGCGACTACAAAAGATTGCAATGCTTGGTTATCAATTCCATGTTTTTCTGCCACTCTGGCAAGTTCTTTGGTCGATTTTTCTGCTTTGAATTTTTGATAACCTTCCATAACTTCTTTCTCGCTCAAGCCTTTATTGCCATCAAGAGACTGAACATATTGATCAAGTTCCTCAATATATTCTTCAATATCTTTGCGTTCATCCATAAGATTTGAGGTTGAAGCAATAAGGTTAACCAATTCTTTTTTTGTCATCTTTTCTTTCTTTGGAACATCGGGCTGCGTATATTTAGAAAGCAATGACATGATATAGTCATAGTCAATAATGGCAGAGGAGAATAGAACAAACTCAAAATCGAGCTGTTCCAACTCAGGTGCTTTATTTTCAATATCCTTACCTTGTTGTTGCTTTAACCGTACGGCGGTTTCAAGATAAGCACCTCGGAATGCCATCATTATATCTTCGGGTAATAGTTCTGCGATTTTTTCAGCTTGTTCCTCTTTTATTTCGGTATATTGGTCAAGCTGTGTTTTCAACCTCTGCACCTCTTTGAATTTATCAATAAATTCTGCACGAGCTGTATCACCTTTAAGATTGCTGACTTCTTCAGGCTTGCACTCAAGCCCCTGCGATTTCATAAATTTATCAAGTGCATTCACAGCTTTATTCAGCTTTTCGATTACAACAGGAGCAGGATCAACAAGCCAAATTTCTTTCACTTTTTCCGCATTTTCCTTGCCTGAAAAGAGTTTGATTGCATCATCAACTTCTTTTTCTTGCCCTCTGAAATCAATGATGTTTCCATATGGTTTAGTTGGATTTAGAATGCGGTTTGTTCTTGAAAACGCTTGAATTAGACCATGCTGTTTGAGATTTTTGTCTACATACAAGGTATTCAAATATTTTGAGTCAAAGCCGGTTAACAACATATCAACAACAATTATAATGTCAATCTTATTTTCATGAGGATAATCTGCATTGTTGTATTGTTGGTCTTTAACTCGTTTTTGAACATCTTGATAGTACAGGTCAAATTCATTCACAATGTGGCTTGTTTTGAATTTGCTATTATAATCATCAATGATTGCTTTAAGTGCGGCTTTTTTCTTCTCTGGTTCCTGCTTATTATCTGCCTTTTCTTGCTCAAGATCTTCTTGTAGCTGCTCTATATCTTGACGCTGCTTTGCATCTTTATTTCCCTCTGTTGGTGGAGAAAAGACGCAAGCAATGTTCAGAGGCATAAATTTCTCATTTGCTTTTTTGTTTTCTTCTTGCACCTCTTTAAACAGTTCAAAATACTCTATTGCATCATTGATAGATGGCGTAGCAAAAATAGCATTGTAGCGTCTGTTATAGGTTGAACCATCGTGTTTCGAAATAATGGTCTCGACAATTTTTCTTTTACTCAGTGTGGAATCCGCTTTAGCTGCCTTTTTTGAATCATCAGGCTCAAAATAATCAATATGAAAACGCAATACATTACCATCATCAATAGCGTTGGTAATAGTATAAGCGTGAAGCAACTGTTGAAAAACATCTTCTGTAGTCCTGTATGAACCAATAGTTCCGTCTATTTGTTTATAGGCAGAATTTTCTTCAAAGATAGGTGTTCCGGTAAAACCAAAAAGTTGTGCTTTTGGAAAGAAATCTTTGATTGCATCGTGATTATCTCCGAATTGGGAGCGATGGCATTCGTCAAAAATAATGGCCATTCGCTTGTTTTGAAGTTTTGCCAGCCGTTCTTTGAAAGTCAGTTGTCCTTTCTTTTTTTTCTCTTGATTTCGCTTACTACTCTCATCAAGAGCTAAACCAAGTTTTTGAATTGTAGTAACGATGACTTTATCTTTATAATCATCAGAAGTTAATCTCCGGACGAGACTTTCGGTATTGGTGTTTTCTTCCACGCAACCTTCTTGAAATTTATTAAATTCCAGCCGGGTTTGTCTATCCAAATCTTTTCTATCCACAACAAATAGACACTTTTCAATTTCGGGATTATCCTTTAAAAGTGTCGACGTCTTAAATGATGTGAGCGTTTTACCACTTCCGGTAGTGTGCCAAATATATCCGTTACCTCTATTTTCATCAATGCATTCCATAATTGCTTTAACGGCATAAATCTGGTATGGACGCATTATCATCAATTTCTGTTCACAAACCACAAGCACCATGTACCTGCTGATTAACTCTCCGAGTGTACATTTAGGTAAGAATTTTTCAGTAAATTCATAGAGGTTTGTAATCTTTCTATTATCCTTGTCAGCGTACTCGTATATGGGCAAAAATCTTTCGTCTGCATTGAAGCAAAAATGTTCCGCTTGATTGTTTGCAAAATAATAGGTGTTAGTTTCGTTACTTACAATAAAAAGCTGCATAAAGCAGAGCAATGAATTTGTATATCCATTGCCGGGATCATTTTTATAATTAACAATTTGTTCCATTGCTTTTTTAGGCGTGATTTGCAATGATTTCAGTTCAATTTGAACGACTGGAATGCCATTTATGAGAATGATTGCATCGTAACGATGATTGCTGTTATCTGTATTAATTCGTAGTTGATTAACGATTTCAAATTCGTTTTTACACCAATCTTTAGTGTTCATAAGAGTATATTGCAAAGGCGTATCATCATCACGCTTAAATGTATTCATTTCTCGAAGCGCTTTAGCGGCAGCAAATACATCTTCAGTTATGATACTATCTCTCAAACGTGTAAATTCTGAATCACTCAATTTAACTCGATTAAGCCTTTCAAATTGCTCTCTGAAGTTAGATTCCATCGACACCTTATCTCTGATGTCTTGGCGGTATTTATATTTTAAATCCTGCAGCTTTGCTATAAATGATTCTTCAATTTGTCTTTCCAATTTCACAATCACGCCCCCCTTTATTTAATATATTGGTTATTTTTGCAATAGATCAATTAATTCTTGGTTCACGCTCTTGTTTTTACACAATTCAATTAGCGCATATCGAGCAATTTGATTGGGTTTGGCTTTGTTGTTTTCCCATCTATTTACCGAAGTGAAACCCACATGCAGTTCTCTTGCAAGGCCTTCTTGAGAGAGTCCCAGTTCCAACCGAATTTTTTTAACTAATTCAAAAAATTCCATAGGCGGCTCCTTTTGTTTTACTATACAATTAACCCATTTTATACTTATGTATTATATATTATATCATAAGCTATAGCATAATGCAATCGACAGAATAAAGTTGCTATTATTAAAGGTTATGATATAATTATTTTAGAAAATTAGGAACAATTAATATGATATTGTGCCGTTTAATATATAGAGGACACTATCCTCTGGAAAGGAGGCGAATAAAATGCCTGTTATGATGAAACGCAAAAACGGTGATGTCACACTGTACCGCAACGCAGAATTTATCCCGGCGTACTACTTCATCCCAAAGTCCATTCTTCAGAAATGCGGAGCAGAACTTAATGAGCTACCCCGAAACCCGTACTTGCTGAAAATTGATTGGAATGCCATTGACACTGTTGAAAGCGACTTGTTCCGTCTACTCATTATCGATGCTTACGCTTTTATGGTCTGGCCGTTTATGGGACTTGGTGCAAAACGGGAAATTTACTCCGGCTATGAACCATCATGGATCTTTGCACATTCTCCAGCATACTGGATTCAGGGGATGATTGATGAAAAGATTATTCCCACGGCAGAGAAACTATTGAATAATGTTCAGCCCTTTGAACAGTTCGGATATGTATCGGAAGAAGAAATCTCTGACTTGTTTTCATGGCTCGTTCCAAAAGTAATGGAAAAGCACAATATGAAAGCGGTAATTGATACTGCAAAGGTATACCGTTGCTTTGAAGATTTCGATTATCGTGCCAGCCGACAGAATACGGATTTCTACCGGGAATGGTATCACACCCGAACAAAGCATCCGATGATATCTCTGGAAGCATACAAGGAAGATTCCGCAGAAGCTCACGGCGGCCAGGAATGGGATATGCCGGATACAAGTACCGATGTAGAACTTGATGTCACGGCAAAGGTTCAGGTTGATGACTTTATGGCAACACTCACGGAAGAGGACAAGCGGATTCTGCAAATGCGGATGAATGGCAGCACACTTGAAGAAATTGCGGACAAGCTCGGCTATCAGAACCACAGCGGTGTATTGAAGCGAATTCGTAAGATCGGGAAACAGTATGAGCAGTATTCCGGCGAGGACTTCGGATTCAGCAAAAAGAAAATTGTAGATAAGGTCATATAACACCTATTGATGATGAAAAATCGTTAGGTGTTATTTTTATGTCTGAAATCAGAAAGAGAGGCAAAAATGTCAGAAAGGAAAATACCATTTTCGGTCAGTGACCGGAAGAAACTCGATAACTGCCTATGTATGAGGTGTACGGAACCTACCTGTCTCATACTGGACGGAAAATACTGCAATCTGTTGATTTCACAAAAACCAGAAATTAAGAAAACGGAGGAAAGAAAATGAAAGACTATAACAACACAAAAATCATCGGTATCGATCACGGGTACGGAAATATCAAAACGGCAAACTGCTGTTTCGGAACAGGTATTCTTGCATCGGATAAGGAACCCATATTCAAGGAAAATATGTTAATTTGGAATAATCGCTATTATCTCATAGGTGAAGGTCATAAAGAGTTCTCGGCTAATAAAATGCAGGATGAAGATTACTATGTGCTCACCCTCGCAGCGTTAGCACGAGAACTGAATATCTGCAAGTTATCTTCAGCGGATATATTAATAGCCGCCGGGCTTCCACTCACCTGGGTGGCAGAGCAAAAAGATGATTTCAAAAAGTATCTGCTTCAGAAAGAAACAGTAGATTACACCTTTAAGGGAAAAGACTATCATATTCATATTGCCGGTGCCGATGTGTATCCGCAGGGTTTTGCGGCTATCATTAACAACATCAAGGATTTCAGCGGAGTGAACATGCTCTGTGATATCGGAAACGGCACAATGAATGTAATGTTTGTAAACGATAAGAAACCTGATCCCCGCAAATGTTATACCGAGAAATTCGGAACACATCAGTGTATGCTGGAAATTAAGGAGCAGCTTATGCGACTTCACCATACCGAGCCGCCGGAAGCAACCATTACCCGTGTTCTTCGTTTCGGCACAGCGGACATTGATGAAAGCTATCTCAAAACGATCCGAAACACAGCAACAGAATATGTGGGCGGTATATTCCGGAGACTTAGAGAACATGGTTATGACTCAAAGTTGATGCGCCTGTATGTAGTCGGCGGCGGTGGATGCCTGATTCGCAATTTCGGAAACTTTGATGAGAAACGCGTTACCATCAACGATGATATCTGTGCTACAGCCAAAGGTTATGAACGAATGCTTGAAATGAAGTTGATTCGCAGTGGTGGTAAGGTATGAAACAAAAATGCATCAGTGTCCGGTTTTATCTTGAAAACCATGCTGACCACAAAGCGTGGGAGCATTTGCAAGAAGCTGATGCTTCACGGAATAAAACAATCATTACTGCAATCAATGCTTATTTTGAGCCGGACGATACAAAAATATCCGAGCTTATTCGAAAGACAATACGGGAATGCTTACAAAACATTTCTGTTGCGGCGTCACCTACAACGGAAACCCATTCTGCTGTATCCGAAGAAGAAAATGCACTTCTGGATTCACTGGATGATTTTCTCGGTGGATAATGGTATCACTATGATGCCATCAAAAAAAGAATAACAAGGATTGGTATCGGTTTGATGCCACATACGACGCTCCTGTCCATTTGGATAAGGAGTTATTTTATACCAAAAAACCGAGAGTAAGGAGGAATCCAATAGCTAACAGACGAACGTATGAGGTACACCGAGAACGGATTGACATATCTAAGAATGGCCTGTCTCATACTGTAGCAAGCAGGGAACTTGTACGGCAAGTTCCGGTTCAAAAGCGGCGGATTTCGCCGCTTTATTCTTTAGGGGCAAGCCCCTAATACCCCAATAACAGAAAGAAGGAATATATTTGAATCGAAACCCAAAAGAAAAATTAGCCCGAATAGATATTCGGACAGAACCAAGCAAAAAGAAGAAAATCAAACAACTTGCTGAAAAGTGCAATTTACCGGTCAGCGAATATATGGTGCAAAGGGCATTGGGATATGAACCGAAATCGGTTCTTCCTGATGCCTTTTATCGTTTCTACAGTAAGCTGTGCAATGCAACAAACGAATTGAAAGAAACGGTTACACCGGAAACGGAGGCTCGACTTGTTGAGCTTGTGGAATATATTCATTCCACGCTACTTCTGCCGTATAAGAAAACAGCGGAAGAAATTCGAAAAGAAATGGAGGATATGGAAGATTGGCTACGACAGGATTTTGGCCTGTAAAGAGCCGGCTGAAAGAAGTAATCGACTATGCCAACAATCCGGATAAAACCACCGAACGAAAATATCTTGACGGTGATCTCGCCGCCGCTTTGGAATATGCCGAAAATGACGATAAAACCGACAAAAAAGTGTATGTTACCGGCATTAACTGCATTACCGAAAAGGCGTATGAGCAGATGACCGCAACCAAACAGCGGTATGGTAAGCTTGGCGGAAATGTTGCCTATCACGCTTTTCAAAGCTTTCGCACAGGCGAGGTTACCCCAGAGGAAGCACATCAGATTGGCCTGGAAACAGCAAGGGCTATGTGGGGTAATGATTATGAGATCGTCGTTACTACCCACCTAAACACAGATAACATCCATAATCATATGGTGCTGAATTCCGTATCCTTCCGAACCGGACGGAAGTTTGAAAACCATATTTCTGACCACCACCGTCTTCGGGAGATTTCCGATGAAGTTTGCCGTAAGCGTGGAAAGTCTGTCCTTGAAAATTCAAACTTCTATGGCGGCAACAAGAAAGAATACTGGATTCATAAGTCCGGCAAGCAAAGCCACCGAGATATGCTGAAAGCGGATGTGGAGGAATGTTTGAAATATTCTCGCACCGCTGACGATCTGTATACCCGGTTAAAAGCTATTGGATATCAGCTCGTTCGAACAGAAGATAAATATCAGCATTTGACTGTAAAAGCGCCGACATGGAAACGCCCCATACGACTGGATAGTCTTGGATATACACGCGAAGCCATTAAAGCAAGATTTGAGGAACACTGGCAAATCACTTATTTCTATCAGCTTCAGAATGAGCATCTGCCATACCGGCCGAAAGTGTTTCCGTTGGATAACATTATGAAGCAGTTAGCCTTTGAAGTTGAGCACAGCTATGACACAGCTACCGTTTTGGTTGATACCATGTTCTATATCATTTTAGTACTGGCACAAATATTAAAAGAACTGACGGATGTGATGCTGCTTTCACCGGAACTGCGTCATGCCGTTAATGACCTTGAAACTTATGTAGGAGATTATCACTTTTTGAAGGATAACAGGATTCACACAATTTCACAATTAGAAACCGAAATTGCTTCCACAAAGGCTCAAATTGCCACATCGGAAGCTGACAGGCAGAAAATCAGCAACAAGATTCGCCGAGCGAAAACGCCGGAAGAAGCAACAGAACTCAAAACCAGCCGAAAAGAAATAACTAAGCAAATAACCCCATTACGAAAAAAGCTCAAACAGGCAGAACGGATTCTTGAAAAGTCTCCGCACCTGTATGAGCTTTTACAATCTGAACACCGTCTTGAAATGACGGTACAGAAAAAATTAAGAGAAAGGTCGTATTCACGATGAAAGAAACAAACAGAATACCGGTTATGATTCCGGTAAAAAATCTTCGTCCCTTTGAGGGGCACCCATATAAGGTACTGGACAATGACGAAATGAACGCTTTAATTGAAAGCATTCAGGAGCAAGGCATTCTATCTCCGCTGGTTGTCCGACCAATAGAAAACACAGATGAATATGAGGTGATTTCAGGACATCGGAGATTACACGCAGCAGAAAAGGCAGGGATTACAGAAGTCCCTGCCTTGATTTATGCCCTTGACCGTGACGCTGCTGCCATTGCCGTGGTGGACAGCAATCTGCACCGAGAGCATATCCTCCCGAGTGAGAAAGCTTTTGCTTTCAAGTTGAAACTGGATGCGCTAAACCATCAGGGTATCGCTTGTGGACAAGTTGGCCACAAGTCTCGTGACGATATTTCTGACACAGATAGCGGAAGACAAATTCAGCGTTATATTCGCCTGACCTATCTTGTGCCGGATCTATTGGAATATATGGATAATGGCAAAATGGCGCTATCTGTGGGTGTAGAGCTTTCCTATCTCGATATTGATTCTCAGTATGCTGTTCTGGACGCTATGGCGCAGGAGGACTGCACTCCTTCCTACGCCCAAGCCGTCCGCATGAAGAATCTGTACCGGGATGAAATACTGACGGAAGATGAAATCTACAGCATCATGTGTGAGGAGAAAGCCAATCAGAAAGAAAAAGTCACCTTTAAAGCAGATACGCTCCGTCGTTTCTTCCCAAGAAGTTATACCACACAGGATATCGAAAAGGCGATTCTGCAAATCGTTGAAGCCGATTACCGCCGCCGTCAGCGAAATCGTGACGACGGTGCCAGATAAAGGAGGAGCCATATGAAAAATAAGATATTGAACTGGATTGTCGGAATCGGATGTGGCGATCGCCAGTATAAAATAGGTGGTGTCACTTATACGGTTTCCTCGCACTTTGAACCGACTAACTCTGAAAACAAGATAAATGACAGGATCAAAAGAACTATCGTCAGCGATTTCGCACCTTTGACTTTGCTTGAATCAACGGATAAAATGGCAGTCGAATATGTGTGTTCGGCTGCCGGAAGGGAGGATTATAATGCAGTCGAAAAAGAATAAAGAAAACGTTGGCATCACAGCGCTCTATTGCCGTCTGTCCCGTGATGACGGTGCAGATGGTGACAGCAACAGCGTTGTCAACCAAAAGAAAATGCTCACCAAATATGCAAAAGAAAATGGCTTTGAAAACACACGGTTCTATGTAGATGACGGATATACCGGCACAAATTTTAACCGCCCGGGATTTCAAAAAATGCTTGAAGATATGGAACTGGGTTATGTATCTGTGTTGATTGTAAAGGATATGTCACGACTGGGTAGAGATTATTTGCAAGTGGGTTATTACACTGACACCTTTTTTCCTGACAGAAACATTCGATTTATTGCCATCAATGATTGTGTGGACAGCAATGACGGTGAAAACGAACTCGCTCCTTTTCGAAATGTAATGAATGAGATGTATGCAAGAGATATCAGTCGAAAAGTTCGCTCTGCTCATCGTATTCGTGGTAATTCCGGCGAGCCATTGTCGCAACCGCCGTATGGGTATTTGAAATCACCAGAGAACAAGAAAAGGTGGATTATTGATCCAGAAGCTTCACAGGTGGTTAGGGACATTTTTCGTATGTGTCTGGAGGGCAAAGGCAACGAAACCATTGCCCGAATCTTACAGGAAAACAAGGTGCTTGTTCCGATGGCATACTGGCACGAAAAAGGTCTTGACAGAGGCGGCAAGAAAACACAACCCAATCCGTATAAGTGGTGCAAGACAACCATTTCAAAAATCCTTGCGCAACAAGAATACTGTGGTGATGTTATTAACTTCAAGACCTATTCCAAATCGTTTAAGAACAAAGCCCGCATTCCGAACTCAGAAGAAAACTGGACAATCTTCAAAGGTGTCCATGAGCCGATTATTGACCGTGAAACCTTTGAACAGGTACAGAAGATAATCAGTAAAACCAAACGCCGTGCGCCGAAACCTGAGAATGCGCAAAAGAATATCTTTTGTGATTTGCTCTATTGTGCAGATTGCCACAGCAAGCTCTGGTCGCACGTCAACACGGTCAATAAGGAGATTCAGTATTTCAGCTGCTCCAATTACAAAAAGGATACCAGAGGAGATTGCGAAACCCGTCACTATATCCGTGCCGACGCAGTAGAACAGGTTGTAATGCTGGAGTTGAAACGGCTGGCCTCTTTTCTCCGGGATAACGAGGATACCTTTGCTGAGTTGCTTGCACAAAAAAACAACCGCGATGTTCTTGCTGAGAAAAATAGAACTGACGGCGAATTGCAAAAATCCACGATGCGAATTGAAACAGTATCTCGTATGTATGAAAAACTGTATGAGGACAACGCAACAGGAAAAGTCACCGACGAATGGTTTATGCAGCTATCTCATAAATACGAGTTAGAGCGTATGGAACTCAAAGCAAAGATAGTGGAACTGCGTGAACGGTTGGCTTCTCTTGACACAATGCAGCAAGGTAAAGAGCAGTTTATCAGTGCGGTACGGAAGTTTATGGAGATGCAGAATCTCACGGCTCCTTTACTCCGTGAACTGATAGATCACATTGATGTTTATGAAACGGAAGGCAAAGGAAAAAGTCGAACTCAGCGTATCGTCATATACTATCGCTTTGTCGGATATATCGAAATTCCGGACTCTGCATTCAGGTATAACTATACGGCAGATACCCGTCAGGGAGTAGCGGTGGAGTATGTTCCGAAAGCTATTCCGGCATAAGAAAAGAGCAGGACAAACATCCTGCTCAATGGTAGTGGATCGGGAGTTGCACCCGAATCGGTTATCTTTAAATCTTGCTGTGATTATGCCTGATAAACCGCAATGTCTTTCCATGCTTTGGTACCCACCATATAAGAACCGACTACCGCTAAAACATTTACCATAATATTATCTTCTCCATTCATAAAAGTTATTGTTGAATATAGAAATTCAAGAAAACTGAATAGGAGTGAGACAAAGTCAGAAGAAAAGTTATCGAAGTTTATAGGCATCACAACAAGAATATAAAGCATTTGTACAAAGAAATTATACTACAATTTCAAAGAAAATCAAGGCAAAAAGAAATCGAGTGCTCATTCCGGACTTAAATCCGTTATGAACACTCGATATGGTCGAGGTGACAGGACTTGAACCTGCGGCCTCTGCGTCCCGAACGCAGCGCTCTACCAAACTGAGCCACACCTCGAAATATGCTATTTTGCGCGCTTGAATCACGCGACCAATAAATTATATAAAACAACAGTCTAATTGTCAAGTAGTTTTACGCAATTTTAAACTATTTTATATAATTATCGTGTTTTGCAAAGTTCGACATAAGGTTACATAAAATCGCGTTACATAATAAGCTATACAAATATACACTTATGTATGCATATTAACATTTTCAACAGGGTTTTCAACAATAGAATCTAATAATTATCTTGTTTTTATGCTAATTTTATGTCCTAATTGTTAATAACTGTTCTATTGCAAAATGTAATAATAACGCAAAATAAGTTTACATAAACCCTTTCGTTGTAGTTTACAACCATATTATTTTGCAATTAATATAATTGTTTTTATTAAAATCCAGTACCGTTATTTAATAAAATTTTTCCCTATTTAAATACAAAAAACAGCCGTCCAAATTGATATGAACGGCTGTTTTTTTGCACTATTATTTATTTGGGACTTCCTTGTAAAGATTGAATCTGAACAGCTTTTGCTCATCATCAGGGTTTGAGCAACGAATAGTTGCTTCAGCTATAAATGCGCCGTTAATAATATTTGCAAGTCCTGCAAACTGGCACAGCTTTGATTTTAAATTCAAAATATCGCCTTCCTTTGTTTCAAGGAAAACATCTCCTGTGCAGCTATCAAGTGTACGTATAAAATCGGCAACATCAACATTGTGCATAGTCATTTTTGAAGTATCCATATAATTACCTCCATGTCTACATTTAGAACTATAGGCTAATTATATCATGAATATTAACAAAGTCAACCAATAACTGATTTGAGCTTATCCACAAAATCAGTTTTTTCCCACGGAAGGTCAATATCAACACGACCGACATGTCCGTATGCTGCAACCTTTCGATATATCGGACGGCGCAGGTCAAACCGGTTAATAATAGCTGTCGGCCTTAAGTCGAAAACTTCACAGACTGCAGCTGATATCTGATCGTCAGATTTTATGCCTGTTCCAAATGTATTAACCATAACTGAAACAGGATTTGCCACGCCGATTGCATACGCTACCTGAACCTCACAGCGTTTTGCAATACCTGCTGCAACAATGTTCTTTGCTACATGACGTGCTGCATATGAAGCAGAGCGGTCAACCTTTGTCGGATCCTTACCGCTGAATGCACCGCCGCCATGGCATGCATATCCACCGTATGTATCTACAATTATTTTTCTTCCTGTCAAACCGGTATCTCCTGCAGGTCCGCCAATAACAAAACGGCCGGTGGGATTAACGTAAATAACAGTATTTTTGTCCAAAAGCTCTTTCGGAACAATAGGCTTAATAACATGTTCAATAACATCCTCGCGGATTTTATCAACAGAAACATTAGCATCGTGCTGAGATGAAACAACAATAGTATCTACACGCACCGGCTTATCATCATCGTACTCAACAGTAACCTGTGTCTTGCCGTCAGCGCGCAAATAGGGCATGATGCCAGACTTACGCACATACGTAAGACGGCGTGCCAATGCATGAGCAAGTGCAATAGGCATTGGCATAAGATCGTGTGTCTCATTACAAGCATATCCGAACATAAGTCCCTGGTCGCCCGCTCCCCTATCTTCTTGATCGGTGTCAGTTACTTTTTTCTCAAATGAATTATCAACACCGAGCGCAATATCGGGTGACTGCTCATGTATGCGTACGTTTATCTCGCAAGTATTGCCATTAAAATACTTCTCATCGCTATCGTAACCGATATCACAAATAACTTTTCGTGCAATTGCTTCATAATCAACCTTTGCAGTAGTTGTAATTTCGCCCATTATGGTGACAAAATCGGTTGTGCAAAAACATTCGCAGGCAACACGAGCTTGTTTATCCTGTGCAATAATAGCGTCAAGCACTGCGTCAGAAATCTGGTCACATATTTTATCGGGATGTCCCTCGGTAACCGATTCAGATGTAAATAATCTCTTCATTTTTAGTTCTCCCTTTTTGTTTATTGCATAATAAAAGCCCACTAACTTTATCAAGTAGTGGGCTTTAAACCTCATCTTTCGGGCAGTATTGCCCGCAGGATTTAGCACCTTGCAAAAGCAGGTTGCTGGACATCATAGGGCCTGATCCCTCCGTCACTCTTGATAAAGTGTATTTATTAATTTGTATTTGTTATTGTAACATAAAAAATGCATTTGTCAACTATTTTATTCGCCAATAATTTTTATAAGAGCGTGCTTTTTTCTCATACCGTCGAGCTCGTAATAAAAAATCTGCTCCCAGGTACCAAAATCCAACTTTCCGTCGGTAATGGCGACAACAGTTTCACGCCCCATAATCGTGCGCTTAAGGTGTGCATCAGCATTATCTTCGTAGCCGTTGTGTGCATACTGAGAATATGGCTTTTCGGGTGCCAATTTTTCAAGCCAATGCTCATAATCACTATGCAAACCGCTTTCATCATCATTAATAAAAACGCTGGCTGTAATATTCATGGCGTTAATAAGCACCATACCTTCTTTTACGCCTGATTCGTGCACAGCCTGCTCAACCTCATGGGTAATGTTAATGATTTTTCTCCTTGCCGGTACATTAAAAAACAGTTCTTTACGGTAGGATTTCATATTATCACCTTAGTCGTCATTGTATTCGCCAAGCTTACCAAGGCTTTCGGCTTTAAGAAAAGCGTTTATAAAATTGTCAATATCGCCATCCATTACTGCACCGATATTACCGTTTTCACAGCCTGTACGGTGGTCTTTAACCAATGTGTACGGCATGAAAACATATGAACGTATTTGCGAACCCCATGTAATTTCTTTTTGAACACCCTTAATATCTTCGATTTTATCAAGATGCTCACGCTCCTTAATTTCAAGAAGCTTTGATTTAAGCATGGTCATGCAGGTATCTTTATTTTGAAACTGGCTGCGCTCTGTTTGGCAGGCAACAACAATTCCTGTAGGAATGTGTGTAAGGCGAACGGCAGACGAGGTTTTATTTACTTTCTGGCCTCCCGCACCACTGGAACGGAATACATCCATTTTAACATCCTCAGGGCGAATGTCGATTTTAATATCATCGTCAATCTCAGGCATAACTTCAAGCGAAGCAAACGAAGTATGGCGGCGACCTGACGAGTCAAACGGTGACACGCGAACAAGACGGTGTACTCCCGCTTCACTGCGCAAAAAGCCGTAGGCATTCAATCCTTCAATTTCAAGAACGGCGCTCTTAAGTCCTGCTTCTTCACCGTCAAGAGAGTCAATAAGTCGAGCTTTGAAATTATGACGCTCTGCCCAGTGGCAATACATGCGATAGAGCATCTGTACCCAGTCCTGCGCCTCTGTACCGCCCGCTCCGGCATGGAATGTCAAAATAGCATTTTTTGAATCGTATTCACCCGAAAGCAAAGTAGTAAGCCGTAGCGCTTCTATGTTTTTTATAACGCGTTCTACACCCTCAACAACCTCGTCGATCATGGACAAATCCTCTTCCTCGTCCGCAAGCTCAATTAATGTAAGAGTGTCCTCAAAATCACTTTTGAGGTTGTCGTATGATGCAATTTTACTTTTAATCTGAGCGATTTTACGCAATACCTTTTGCGAATTTTCAACATCATCCCAAAAGCCGTTTTCTGCCGACTGTGACTCAAGTTTTTCCTGCTCCTTACGCAGTCTTTCCAATCCGAGTGCACCGGCAAGCTCCTTGAGCTCGTCTTCATTATCCAAAAGGCGCAGTCGCTGCTCCTCATACTGTATCATAAATGGGATCCTCCGTTCATATTCTCTTAGCGGTGAGAGCAACCCATCCTCCGCTGGTATGGCGCTCGATTACTTTCAATCCGCAGCGTGTAATAGCGTCGAGTACATCATTCTCACGAATGTCTACAATACCGGAGCAAATAAACACTCCGTCCTCTGCCATATAGTCTGTTACATTATTGCAAAGCGCTATAATTACATCAGCTACTATATTAGCACATATTATATCATATTTTCCACTAATTTTTTCAGTTAAATCACCGCAGATGAAATTTGTTTTATCCGCAACATGATTTATGTCCGCATTTTCGGTGGCAACTCGCACCGCCATAGCATCAATATCAACACCTACAGCGCTGCTTGTTCCAAGAATTACGGACGATATAGCAAGTATACCGCTTCCGCAGCCGATGTCAAGTAAAGTTTCACCGCCTGTAATCATACTATCAAGCGCTGTTAAGCACAGTTTGGTGGTATCGTGCGTGCCTGTGCCGAATGCTGCTCCGGGATCAATTGACAGTACGGTTCTGCCGTCCTTGTTATCATAAGTCTCCCATGTAGGACAAACAACAAGGCGGTTTCCGATTTCAACCGGTTTAAAATACTTTTTCCAGTTTTCCGCCCAGTCGGCTTCCTTAATTACACTGCTGTCGATACTATGCACTATGTTTTCTGCTGTAAAGCGTTCTGAAAGGTAGCTGATAGATTCATTCGGGTTATCTTCTTCACTAATGTAAATGTGTATAATTGCATTTGCCCTATCCTTTGCAATCAGCTCTTCATCAATAAGATCAATATGCGCTATTTCCAGTGCCATCGGTTCAAGGTCGGAATAGTCTTCTATATAAATTCCGTACGGTACTGTCATGTTTGAAATTGCAGATGCTTTTTCTACATCCGCACATGATACCGATATTTTAATTTCAGTCCAGTTCATTATTTACGCTCCATATTTCATCTTTAAGCAAAACAAAAGACCGCAAATTATAATTTGTGGTCTTTTGTTGAATAGTTGTGAATAATTATCTATTGAACATGCTCATGATGTCGGTGAAATCGCCTTCATCATCAGATGCACCGGTATCAAGAATCTTAAACAGGTCGTCATTTTTACCGTAACCTGCTTTAATGTTGCCAAAGTTTGTAGCAATCACAGTCATGCGCATTTCATCATTGAGATTGCCGTCAAGACTAACACCCCAAATGATATTTGCATCTTCATGAGCTGTCTGAGCTACGATGGATGAAGCAAGCTCAACATCTTCAAGTCCAATGTCCTCAGAAGCTGTAATATTAATGATTACGCCACGAGCGCCCTTCATATCGGTTTCAATAAGCGGGCTGTTGATAGCAGCCTTTGCACAAACCTCTGCCTTGTCACGACCGGTAGCCGAACCAACGCCCATGTGAGCATAGCCTGAGTCCTTCATGACTGCTGTTACATCGGCAAAGTCGAGGTTTATGTAAGCGGGTACGCTTACCAGCTCGGAAACACTCTGTACACCCTGGCGAAGAACATCATCAGCAATGATAAATGCATTTTTAAGAGTAATTTTTTCTTCTGAAACAAACTTAAGTCTTTCGTTCGGAATTACAATAAGACTGTCAACATGTTCTGCAAGAGAAGCTATGCCTTTTTCAGCCTGCTCCATGCGCAGCTTGCCCTCGAAACCGAAAGGCTTTGTAACGATACCAACGGTAAGAATGCCCATATCCTTAGCAATTTCGGCTACGATAGGAGCTGCTCCTGTACCAGTACCACCGCCCATACCTGCGGTTATGAATACCATATCAGTACCCTTGAGTGCTGCGGTGATTTCATCACGTGACTCCTCGGCAGCTTTTTTACCAACCTCAGGCTTTGCACCTGCGCCGTGGCCGCGTGTCGACTTTTCGCCGATCTGAATTTTGTGAGTTGCCTTTGACAGAAGAAGAGCAGCTGCATCGGTATTAACAGCGATGAATTCTACTCCCTGAACTCCTGCGTCGACCATGCGGTTAACAGCGTTTCCGCCGCCGCCGCCAACACCGACAACTTTAATCTGTACAACATCTTCAAGTTCGTTTGCGATTTCAAAAGGCATAATTTTGTCCTCCCGTTTGATATATAATCATTGATTTTTTTATCGGTTCTAAAGAACTTATGTGACAGTAATCTGTCATATTTGGATATATAATAGCATAATTAAATATATTTTTCAATACATTATATAATATAAAATTAATTTTTTTAAGCTTTTTTCGATTATTTTTCTTGTTTTTATCAATATTTCAGCAATTTTAGGTTCATATGAACTCATTTAGTATTATTTTGATTATATTATTAGTTCATTTGATTATTTTCTGTATTTTTGCTTTCTGGGATAATTTTATACTGTTTAATAGGTTCCATTGTAAAATAACTTTCATTGTTTTTGTCAATAAGATACTTTAGATTAATTGTACCCTCTGCGTATTCACCGTGCTTTGATGTTACACTACTTATAACCTCTGCGCCATTTTTAAGCTTTTCTTTCAAATTTTCTGTTGTACCGATATCGAGCAGCAATCGATTATCGTAGACGAGCTTTATATCTACCGAGCTCGTAAATTTGACTACCGTTATATTTTCAAGTTTGCTGTTTTTAATTTCTTCATTTAAAATTTTATACAGTTCATTGTTTTCAGGAGCAATTACTACATTTTTTCCTGCTTTAGCTTGTTTAATAGGAATGTTATAAAGCGTGTACCCACTTTGATAATCGTCAACAATTTCTAAAACCTTTTCACCATATGCAAGTGCATACTTTCCGTTAACACTGTATATTCGATTGGGTTTTACTTCCTTTACTGATATCTCAAACGTAGACGGAAATTTTTTAGTAATTGTAACATTTTTTAAATATGGCAACTCAGACTCAATTTTGTTTTGCGCCTGCGTAATATCGGTAAGTATCAGATTGTTTCCTATACTTAGTCCCGATGCGGCAATTATCTGCTCATTGTTATAACGACTGCTTTTATTAATCACTGTTATAGCCGAAGCCTTAAAAAACACGGTAAGCGATAATATAATTGCCGTTGCTAATATTAATGTTATTAAAAACGCGTATATGAGAAGGTTTGAACCGCCGCGTTTTGTTTGTTTGCGTCTGCTTTTATTTTTAACTGTTTTCTTCCGTACAGCTTTTGTTGTTTTCTCGGTCATTTTCGCACCTCTTAATTTGAGCGCCTATACTGCGCAGGTTTTCAGTAATTTTTTCATATCCACGGGCGATGTGTCCCGTATCCGAAACCACCGTTTCGTCATAAGCGGCAAGTGCACCTATTATCATTGCTACGCCACCGCGTAAGTCTGTAGCCTCAACATTTGCACCATAAAGGTGCGGTACGCCAGTGATAACTGCAACCGAATCGTGCACTGTTATTTTTGCACCGAGTTTATTGAGGCCGTCAACATATCGGTAGCGTGAATTAAATATTTTTTCTTCAAATACCGAAGTTCCCTCTGCCAGACACGACATTGCAACAAAAAGAGGCTGCGCATCAGTGGGGAAACCCGGGTATTCTCTTGTAACTATTGTGCCCACAGAATTGAGCCGTTTAGGTGCAATCAACTTTACACTTGATTCCCCTACCGAGAGCGTACAACCGGCTGTAGTGTAATATGGCAGCACGGGCATAAGATGAGACGGTCTGACATTGTTAACAGTTACTTCACCGGCTGTTGCGGCAGCAGCACACAAATATGTAGCTGCAGCAATTCTATCCGGCTGAATGGAAAACACTGCACCATGCAGCTTTCTTACTCCGTCTATGATTATAGTGACATCGCCTGCTCCTGATACCGATGCTCCGCACATATTTAAAAAGTCGGCAAGGTCGGTTATCTCCGGTTCTTTTGCAGCGTTTCGTATTATAGTTCTTCCCTTTGCCAAAACAGCGGCAAGTATAATATTTTCTGTTGCTCCCACCGATGCTATAGGCAACACTATTTCATTGCCCTCAAGCCCATTAGGTACAGAGCATTCCAGCTTTCCTCTGCAATCAGCTATCTCAACACCCATTTTTCGCAGCGATGATAAATGCAAATCTATCGGTCTTGGTCCTAATTCGCAACCGCCTGGGCGCGAAACTGTGGCCTTACCGTTACGTGCAAGAATAGCTCCTAGAAAAATTATTGACGAACGCATTGCGCACATGAGTAAATCATCAATAACCGTACCGTCAGCATCACGTGCATCTATAACAGCTGTGTTATTTTCATATATACATCTACATCCGAGTGCCGTTAATATATTAAGTGACTGACGCACATCGCTCAAATCAGGACAATTATGTATTATGCTGACTGAACGTGTCAGCAGTGTCGCTGCAAGCACAGGGAGCGATGCATTTTTTGACCCCTGTAAACTTATTTCGCCCGACAGGCGGTTTCGTCCGTTTATAAAATATTCTGTCATTTTACCGCGACCTTTCGACTGTCATTCACAGCCAGTTTATGCGGTAAAATTAAATATGCTACTTTTCGATTGAATTGTAAAGATCACAAATTACTTTATATATGCGCTCATTTGTGTCTGTAATGGCACAACTTTTTGCATTTTTGCTCATTTTATCAAGCTTGTTGCTATCGGTGATAAGCTCGCTAACAACCTGTGTCAGCTTTTCTCCCGACAAGTCCTTTTCCTCGATTATTGCAGCTGCATCTTTCGAAACAAGCGTCATTGCGTTATGATACTGATGATTTTCAGCAACATTGGGCGAAGGTATAAGCACCGACGGTTTACCCTGAATGGCTAGCTCGCTGATTGTAATTGCACCCGAGCGGCAGATTACAAGATCTGCTGCTGCCAGTAATACATCCATATTATCGATGTATTCGGTGATGTGAATGTTTTCAGCATTCATATCAACGCCCTTTTCATTCAGCAGCTGTGGCATAAGCTCGGTACCGTATTTGCCTGTCGCATGATAGTGAACAATTTGACCGCTTTTCCAGTGCCACGCAATAACATCGGCGATGGTCTCATTGATTCTACGAGCACCAAGTGATCCACCAAATGACAATATCATTGGACGCTCGTCCAGTCCAAGCATTTGTCGAGCCTTTTGTTTAGTCATAGATATAACTGCACCTCGTACAGGATTGCCTGTTACAAATGGCTTCTGTTTACATTCAAAATACTTTTCAGCTTCGGGCATAGCAAGCATAACTGCATCCATTTTTGGAGCAAGCATTTTATTTGCTACGCCTGCAAAAGCGTTCTGCTCATGAATGCAGCATTTAATTCCAAGCTTTGCCGCCTGACGCAAAACGGGTCCGCTAACATATCCACCCGTACCCATTACAACATCGGGTTTAAGTTCAATCAGCAGCTTGCGTGCATTTCGCGAAGCAAAAGCAAGCTTTGACACCGCAGAAATATTGCGTTTTATGTTAGTTAGACTAAGTTTGCGCTGAAATCCCTCAACATCAATACTATGAAATTCTATGCCTGCATTTGGCACAAGCCGAGATTCCATGCCGCCTTTTTTTCCGATATAACACAGCTCGGCATCGGGCTGTTTTTCTTTTATATACCCAGCGACTGCAATGGCAGGATTAATATGCCCTGCTGTGCCACCGCCTGCAAACAGTACTTTCACGATTTTATATCCCCTTTTACGTTTTTGTAACAGTACTTGCGCGCGAAATTGAAATTACAATACCCATCTGCGCAAGCAACATGACAAGAGCTGTGCCTCCGTAACTGAAAAACGGCAAGCTGATACCGGTATTAGGAATTGTATTGGTCACAACCATAATATTAAGTGCAGCCTGCAATCCTACCTGCAAAGTAAGTCCAATTGCCATAAATGAACCGAATTTATCGGGAGCGCGCATGGCTATTGTAAAACCGCGCCATATAAGAGCTACAAATAGTGCAATAATTATTATTGCGCCAACAAAACCGAGCTCTTCGCATACGATTGAAAAAATAAAATCATTATGCGGTTCTGGTACCCATAAATATTTTTGTCTTGATTCTCCCAAGCCACGTCCAAAAAATCCACCACTGCCGATTGATAATAGCGACTGAATTATCTGCCAGCCTACGCCTCGCTCATCCGACCACGGGTCGAGCCAGCTTGTTATACGATCGTTACCGTATCCGATAAGGCTAATAGCTGCAATTGCACCGCCCGCACCTATACCAAGAGCGCCGAAAACATAGCGAAGCTTGATACCACCGATAACCATTAGTGAAGCACCAATTGAAAAAATAAGCAGCGTTGCAGAAAGGTGGGTTTCAACAACAACCAGTCCGCAGAACAAAGCAAGAAGGAATCCCAGCTGTAATATACCGAACTTAAATTCCTTCATTCGGGTATTATAATATTTTGAAATCAGGTGGGAAAAAAGCAATATTACCGAAAATTTCGCTATTTCAGAAGGCTGAAAACTAAACGAGCCGATATAAAGCCATCGGTGAAAATCCAGGTCTTCACTCATAGGTGGTAAAAGAAGTACAACAATAAGCATTACAACGGTAACACCGTAGACCGGCCACGCAAAACGGCGATATACATGATAATTTACACGTGATGCAAAGTACATTACTCCAAAACCGATGATTGCAAAGATTACCTGTTTCTTTATAAAATGATACGAATCACCGTAGTTTTGAAGTGCATAAGCATAGCTTGATGAAAAAAGGCACAGCAAGCCTATCGCCATGAGAATAACGACAAGCGCAAGAAACGTAACATCAATCTTTCCATTTTGCCAAAAGCTGATTGTACCGCCGTTCGCATGGCGTTTTTTTGACTCCGGCGAAACGGTTGCTTCACGCTGTGTGCGTGAATTTTTATGTTGAGTATGCTTTTCAGACCTGCTTGATGCGCTTGTAAAGGTCTCGAAATCATAGTTTTGTGCCATTCTTTCACCTGCTTCGGATTAATTTAAGTAAAAGTTATTGTCCGAAAACTATCAGTGCCATTGAAATTAATCCACCGACAGCCCCGACAAATGAGAAAATATAGTCGATTTTCTTTTCGCCCCAGCCGCTAAGTTCAAAATGATGATGTATGGGGCTCATTTTAAACAGACGCTTACGTGTCTTTTTGAAATAAGCAACCTGTATCACAACGCTTAGCGCCTCGCAAAGATATACTATACCAGAAAAAATAAGTAATATCGGATACTCGGTCATAAATACAAGTGCAACAACCATTCCGCCGAGGAACATTGAGCCTGTATCACCCATAAAAATTTTTGCCGGATTTTTATTCCAAATTAAAAATCCTAAAAGTGCCGCGGCAAATACAACCGACAGATACCCGCTAACTGCGTTATTTACACTTGAAAGCACCGATATCAGTGCAAAGAAAATTGCCGATATGATTGTAACCGCTGTTGCAAGACCGTCTACTCCGTCGGTCAGGTTAACTGCGTTTGTAAATCCGTATATAAATATCAGTGCAATTGGCCAGAACAAAAGTCCTATGCCATGTGTAATATCTACAGCCCCGATAAACGGTATTTTTGTAAAAGTCATGCCGCCAAGATACATTGACGTCAGATAGGCGGCACACACAAGCATTTGAAAAAATGTCTTTTGTTTAGCAGTAAGACCTAGGTTTTGCTTTTTAACTACCTTGATATAGTCATCAATAAAACCGATCAGCGACATTGACACCGCAAGTGCAAGTCCTGCAATTAATGAAGTAAGATAATATTGATCAGCAAGCTGTGAACGCAGTTGGTCACTGCCGATAATATTAACAAGCGGCATTGTTGTAAGCAATGCAATAGCAATACCAAAAATAAACATTATACCGCCCATTGTGGGAGTACCCTGCTTCTTTTTATGCCATTTAGGACCTATTTCAAGAATTGTTTGACCGTATTTAAGCTTATGCATAAGCGGTATAATGACATACCCCAGTAAAAAAGTAGCTACGAATGCTATTATTGCCGCTATAGCTGTTAAAACACCGAACAAATATTTTCACCTCTGTTATTTATATAATCTGAGTGTCCTCAAGATTTATTAAAGCATCATTGACGACCTCGCGCTCATCAAAATGTATTGTTTTGTCGGCAAGTATCTGGTAAGTCTCGTGGCCTTTTCCCATAAGCACAATAAGGTCATCCGACTGTGCATTTTCTATTGCCCATTTAATCGCATCTGCACGATTTACAATAACTTTGTATGGCGTATCACTGTTTTGAAGTCCTACCAGTACATCATCGATAATGCGCTGGGGATCTTCTGAACGGGGATTGTCGCTTGTAACTATTACAAAATCAGCAAGCTTTGCCGATGCTTCAGCCATTTTCGGACGCTTTGTTCTGTCTCTATCGCCACCACAGCCAAAAAGCGCTACCAATCTGCCCGTTTTAATTTCGCGCATGGTGGACAATATGTTTTCTATTCCGTCAGGAGTGTGTGCGTAGTCGATTATTACCGTAAAATCTTTGTTAGTCGGTACAACCTCTGCCCTGCCCTTTACAGCAGTTGAATTGCTAAGTGCTGTAGCAACGATGTCAAATTCAAAGCCAAGTGCCAATACCATTGACACCGCACAAAGTCCGTTGTAAACCGAAAATTTACCCGGGGTTTTCAGCTTGATTCGGCTTATTACGCTGTCGCCAATAAGCTCAAAGTTTACACCATCAGAGCGACATGTCATTCCCTTTGCAATATAGTCAGAAACGCCGTTATTAACCGAGTAGGTAATGGTTTTACACGGAACACCGTCCATAAGCTGCTCACAGCACGCATCGTCGGCATTAAATACTCCGATATCGCACATAGAAAACAGCTTTTTCTTTGCGGCTATGTAATTATCCATAGTACCGTGGTAGTCCAAATGGTCTTGTGATATATTTGTGAGTCCTGCAACTGCAAAGTGCAATCCGTTGACTCTTTTTTGATCAAGAGCGTGAGACGAAACTTCCATTATGCAATATTCGCAGCCTGCATCAACCATTTTTCTAAAAAGGCTATGAAGCTCATACGCATCTGGTGTAGTATTTTTTGCCGGCAACTCGTCATTGCCAATCATATTTTGGATAGTGCCTATTAAACCGACTTTTTTGCCAAGCTGTTCAAGCACCGATTTAACAAGATAGGTTACGGTTGTTTTTCCGTTCGTGCCAGTAATGCCGATTAGCTTTAAACTGTCAGCAGCGTTTCCAAAATAAGCTGCGCAGCCGTCTGCATAAGCCTTATGTGTATCGTTTACAACAATTTGATTATCAAGCCCCATGTCGCGCTGAGTAATGATTACTGCAGCGCCTTTTTGTGCGGCATCAGCCGCAAAGTCATGACCATCCGAAGTGCTGCCGATTATACACACAAACGCGCAGCCTTTTACTACTCTACGGGAATCATTTGTAATATCGGTTAGCTCAATATCTGCAAAACGAGACGGAACATTATTCAAAAAATCGGTAAGCTTCATATTTTTTGCCCCTTTTGTGTTTTTTAGTCAGTGCTGACTACTCGGAAGCCGACTGTTATAACAGTTCCCATGTCAACCTCTTGACCTGCGGCAATCGACTGGCTGTATGCTGTCGCACCGCTGTTTTGACCGGTTACTCCCGATAGCGCTATATTCAACTGATATTGATTTGCAAGAGAATTTGCTCCAGCAATAGTATACCCTGTGAAATCAGGTACAGTTACCTTAGTATTCTCTGCTCCATCAGTATAAATTACAACTGTTCCGTTGTGTGAAATTAACTGACCGGATGACGGAAGCTGGCGTACTACCTTATCTCCGCTACCCACTACCTTTACTGAAATGCCAGCCGACTCAAGTTCCTGCTTTGCAGCCTCAACCGTTTTACCGATAAGTGACGGTGTAGTAATGTCAATTTCCTTCATTTCGTCCTCTGTATAAACCGCCTCTACTCCTAGATAAGGTAATACGTCGGCAAAAATTTTACCTGCAACCGGTGCAGCAAGAGTTCCGCCGTATATAACAGGAGCATTCGGCTCATCGAGCATTACAAGCACTACAAGCTGTGCATCATCGCACGGAGCGATTCCGCAGAAGGAAGCGACTAGTCTTTTTACGCCGTCAGCGTTACTTTGAGCAAGCTTTTGAGATGTTCCTGTTTTACCGCCTACTCTATAACCTGCAACATAAGAGTTTTTACCGGATCCTTCGCTTACTACTCCCTGCAAGAATGAGCAAATAGCCTTGCTTGTTTCTTCAGATATTACCTGACGCTTAACGGTTGCATCCATCTTTTTAACTGTGTTACCTTCTGCGTCAACTATTTCTTTTACAATATGAGGCTCTACCAAATATCCTCCGTTAACTGCCGCACAAACTGCAGTAGCAAGCTGAATCGGGGTTACATTAAAACCCTGACCGAACGACTCTGATGCAAGGTCGACTATTGACATTGTGCTTATATCATGATAGCTGACACCTGCAACGGTAGATGCTTCTCCCGGCAAATCTATTCCTGTCTTTTCTGTTAAGCCATATGACTGGAAATACTTAAAGAAAAGCTCTGTGCCAAGCATTTGTCCTATTTGAATAAATGCCGGGTTGCAAGAATTTTTAAATGCATCGGCAAGGTCCTGATGGCCGTGTCCCGCATGCTTATGACAGTTATAAGTGGTACCTGCAATTGTGATTTTACCACCGCAGTTAAATGTACTGCTTTTTGTAATCTTTCCCTCTTCATAAGCCGCTGATCCGGTTACAATTTTAAATACAGAACCCGGCTCGTATGTGTCGGAAACAGCCTTATTTCTCCACTGCTTTTGCTGCGCATTAGATAACGCTTTTGATCTTTCTTCTCCGGTGAGCAACTCAATGGCTTCAGCTGTTGTTTTATCATAAATAGTAAATGGTGTATTGGGATTGAAATCCGGTTTTGTGGTCATTGCTAAGATTTCGCCGGTTTTAGGATCCATTACAATAACACATCCACGCTCATTACACGAATATTGTGTTACAGCCTCTTCAAGATATTTTTCGGAAACATACTGAATGTAGTTATCTACCGTAAGCACCAGAGAATTACCCGACTGTGCATCAACAACCTTTTCGTAACTGAAAGGCATATCTGCTCCGGTTGCATTTTTTGCAGCAATTACTCTGCCCGGCACACCCTTAAGCGTATCGTCATAGTATGATTCCAAACCGCTAAGTCCTTGGTTATCCGATCCTACAAATCCCAGAACAGTAGACGCAAGGTTATCATTGGGATAATAGCGTTTTGAACTTTCGTCAAGTCCGATAATTGCACCCAACTCATTTTCACTTATAAAAGTTCTCACCTTGTTTGCAAGCGACTGATCTACCTTGTTTTTAATTTTTTCGTAATATGTTTTTTTCTGTGTTGCCGCATAAACATCGTCATATGATAAATCAAGCAGCTCTGAAAGACCCTTTGATATTTTCTTTGCTGTCTCATCATCATCAATATCTTGCGGTGTTATGTAAACCGTGTATGCAGAAGCGCTTGTTGCAAGCACTTCCATATTACGGTCATAAATATCACCGCGTTTTGCTGCAATCTCGGCATCCTGAAGCTGCTGCTTAGTAGCCTTTTGCTGATAAAACGACGAGTTTATAAGCATATAATTGATAAGGTTTATTCCGGCTACACCAAAAAAACCCACAGTTATTATAAGTAAAATGGCAAGTGCGCGCTGGCGCATTGACCTTGTTGAGCCATATCCCATAGCAAAAACTACCCTTTCTAAACAATAAATAAAGTACTGATAAATGCAAAATTTTCGCGACAGCAAATGTCCGTTATACAGACGCTCTCACGAAAATTTTATTTTTATCTCACTAATGATTTATCTGCAATCATATTATTGCACTTTTTCTTGTAAATCATAGTCAATTATTGTCGGCTGTTACAAATTTTCCGCCGTCAATCTCCTCTGACCGATTTTCATCGTTGGTTATTATGTAATTAACCTGATGCTTTTGTGCTTTTTGCATTCCAATCTCAGCAGCAGCGCTTTCAAGGTTTTTATACGACACGCGGTTATCAAATTCGACCTCTAATGCTGTATATTCGCTTTCTTTTTGGTCAATTTGCTTCTCAACCTTTGAAATCTGAGTGCTGACTTCGTTAATTTCTCCGCGCAGGTAAATGTTTATTCCAAACAAACCGATAAACAGCAGGCTTACCATTACAGCAGACACGGTGCGCATATTAACTTTATGAGATGTTTTTGATTTCGATGACTGCCTATGTACTTTAGAGGCTGTCTTTTTATTAACCTTATTGAAATCTACCACATTTGATGCACGCTGTGATTTTTGGGTAAACATATCAAAATCATATGCTGTGCTTTCAACATAATATCTGTGACCGTAATTCGCCTTATGTTCCAACTGTGAGCTCTCCCTTATAATTTATATATTGCACGTAAACGCGCACTGCGCGCTCTTATATTTTGATTCAACTGATCATCGTCAGCTGTAATTGCCTTTCGTGATACAAAAGCTGCCTTTGCCGTTTTTCCGCAAACACATATCGGAAAATCTTTTGGACAGGTACACCCGACATTCCAGTCGGCAAATGCGTGTTTAACCATTCTGTCTTCAATAGAATGAAAAGTGATTATGGCTATAACTCCGCCAACATTCATGTAATCAATTGCCTTTGACAGAAAATCTGCCAAGCAATCGAGCTCGCCGTTAACAGCAATACGTATTGCCTGAAACGTTCTGCGTGCAGGATGCCCGTCACGCCTTGCTGCCGCAGGTACGGCAGACGATACTATTTCAGCAAGCTGTAAAGTTGTTTCAATCGGAGCCGTTTCCCTTGCAGAAACTATTGCTTTAGCAATTCTGAACGCGAACTTTTCATCTGAATAGTCGCGCAAAACCCTTGAAATTGTGTCCACGCTTTCCTCATTAACAAAATCGCGTGCACTTCTGCCCTGCTGTGACATTCTCATGTCTAGCGGTGCATCGGAATGAAATGAAAATCCACGCTCGGCTGTATCAATTTGGTGTGACGATACTCCCAAGTCAAGCAGTATTCCGTCAACCTTTTCAATATTCATAGATGAAAGCACCGAGTCAAAATTAGAAAAATCAGAGTTCACTACTGTTGCACATTTGTATGGTGCAAGACGCTCTGTAGCAGTCTTTACAGCATCGGGGTCCTTATCCAACGCTATCAGGCGCCCCGTTGTCAAACGTTTTGCTATTTCAATCGAGTGCCCTGCTCCACCGGCGGTACCGTCAATATAAATACCGTCTGGTTTTATATTCAGTGCTTCTACTGATTCATTCAGCAGCACCGATATATGTTTAAATTCCATCTTTTTTGCTCCGACCCCTTATAACGAGATACGGCCCAGAATATTTGCAAGACCTTCGGCTTCTTCTTTGGCCTTGCGTTCTCTCCATGTTTCCTCGTTCCATATTTCGAGCGTTTCTGACGTGCCGATTATGCAAACCTTTTCGTTTAAACCGGCGTGCTTTTTAAGTTCTGCCGGAATGTGTACGCGCCCCTGAGCATCGCACACTGTGTTGTCATCAGTAAGTGGGCCGACAACACGCATAATAAGCATTTTTTCCTGATACGGCAATGCATCAATTCTCTGCTTCATGCCGGACCAGTATTCATTGGTGTAAATGGAGATGCATGGCTGACCGTCAAACGGAATGGACATTACAAAGCTGGATCCCAATTCTTCCCTGATTTTAGCTGGAATAAAAATTCTGTCCTTTTTATCCACGTTATGAAAAAACGTTCCTGTCATTGTAACATCCTCCTTTCAGGTGAGTTTTGCACCATTTTGCTCCCTTTTAACCCACTTCACTGTTATTTTGATGCTATTATACATCACCTGCTATGGTTTTTGCAATAGTTTTGATGCAAAAAATTTCAGCTTTTTTCAGGTAATTGTGCACAAAAAATCACCGCTCCACTTCATATTGTGGAACGGTGATTTTTAATTTGAATAAATTATATTCTGCGACAAACGGTTTCAAGCATTTGCGCTTTAAACTCAGGAAAACGGTCTTCATCAATTGCCGCGCGTATTTTCTCCATAAATGTATTGTAAAACCAAAGGTTATGCATTACGCACAGACGATGACCAAGCATTTCGTCGGCCTTTAGCAAATGGCGGATATAAGCGCGCGTGTGATTTTGACAAGTCGGGCATTGACACTCCGGATCAACAGGTGTAAAATCGCGCTCATATTTATTATTATTAAGGTTTATTGTTCCGTTTGATGTAAACAGATGCCCATGGCGAGCATTGCGGCTCGGCATAACGCAGTCAAACAAGTCAACCCCTCTATCAACCGCCTCAAGAATATTCGCCGGAGTTCCTACTCCCATCAGATAGCGAATTTTATCTTTTGGCATATGCGGCTCAACCGCTTCAATTATGCGATACATATCCTCGGCCGATTCGCCTACTGCAAGTCCGCCGATTGCGTAGCCATCCATGTCAAGCGACGCAATTTCTTTCATGTGTGCAATGCGCAGATCCTCGTACGTACTGCCCTGGTTTATGCCAAAAAGAAGTTGATTTTTGTTAATGGTATCATCGAGTGAATTAAGGCGCTCCATTTCCTTTTTGCATCTTATAAGCCAGCGAACAGTGCGATCTGCAGATTGCTTTGCATAATCATATGCAGCGGGGTTCTCTACACATTCGTCAAATGCCATCGCTATGGTTGATCCCAAATTGGACTGAATTTGCATGCTTTCCTCGGGCCCCATAAAAATGCGTCTACCGTCAATGTGAGAGGCAAATGTTACACCCTCCTCGCTGATTTTACGCAGTGAGGACAGCGAAAACACCTGAAATCCGCCGCTGTCTGTTAGTATCGGGCCATTCCAACCTGTGAATTTATGCAGACCGCTTGCTTCCTTAATTACTTCGCTCGATGGACGCAAATTAAGGTGGTATGTGTTTGACAACATCACCTGACAGTGAAGGTCTTTAAGGTCGTATGCTGATATGCCGCCCTTTATTGCCGCTGCTGTCGCTACATTCATAAATGCAGGCGTTTGAACGGTACCGTGTACAGTTTCAAAAGTGCCACGTCGAGCATTTCCTTGTTTTTTTATAAGCTTATACATTATAATACTCCAATTTTTTATTTTACTTAATCAACCAATAAACATCGCATCACCGAACGAGAAAAATCTGTATTTTTCATTTACGGCTGTTTTATACGCATTCATTGTATTTTCATAACCGAGAAATGCCGAAACAAGCATTATCAGCGTGCTTTCGGGCAGATGAAAATTAGTTATCAATGCATCCATACACTTAAATTCATAACCGGGGTAAATGAAAATATCAGTGTCGCCTGAAAAATCGCGTCCTTCCGGAAGCAGTGTTACTCTTTTTTCGTCGGCTCGGTCATAATATGTTATGTCACGTTCATTATCTCTGAGCATAAAAGAAAAAACGCTTTCTACGGTGCGGCACCCGGTGGTGCCTACGCATATTACCCGTCCGCCGTTGCGCTTAGTTTCATTTATTAAATGTGCTGTTTCTGCGGGCATAAAGTAATGCTCAGAATGCATTTTATGCTTTTCTACGTCGTCCTCTTTTACAGGGCGGAATGTGCCTAATCCGACGTGTAGTGTAACAAATCCGATGTTTACTCCACGGTCACGTAGCTCATCCAGCATCTGGGGAGTAAAATGCAATCCTGCAGTTGGTGCTGCCGCTGAACCAAGTTCTTTTGAATAAACAGTTTGATATCGTTCCTTGTCAGCAAGTTTTTCATGAATGTAGGGTGGCAACGGCATTTGTCCCACACGGTCAAGAACATCGAAAAACACACCGTCACATTCAAAGCGGACAAGTCGATTGCCCCCGTCAATGACATCGAGCACCTCGCCAAACAGCAATCCTTCGCCAAAAGAAAAGCGTGCGCCCGGTTTTGCGCGTCGACCTGGGCCAGCAAGACATTCCCACACCATATTCTCGCGCTGGGCAAGCAAAACAAACTCAACTACGGCGCCCGTATCTTCCTTAACACCAAAAATTCGTGCAGGTAAAACTCGGGTATTGTTAAGAATGAGGCAGTCTCCCTCTTTTAAATATTCCGTAAGGTTATAAAAATGCTTATGTTCTATCAAGCCACTGTCCCTTTTTATAGCCATTAGCCGCGACTGATTTCTGGGTTCGACAGGAGTTTGAGCTATAAGTTCCTCGGGTAAATCGTAATAAAAATCAGATTTTTTCATATAAGTTTATCTCCAATACCTCATCTTATTGTCAAATACATAAAAATAACATAAAATGATTTGACAACAGCTTTCATAAATGCTAAAATTGTTGCTGTATATTTATGTAGCCAGCTTTAATTCCGCGGTGTTAAATAGGTCATCGTGGCAAATAGACGAAATCTTTTTTCGAATATTACTATTATATAAGATGGACGTTGGGTTTTCAACGGTTTTTTGGTGAGGCTACCGTCAGGAGGATTATTATGAAAAAATACAAGGTTGCCGTCATCGGCGCAACAGGCATGGTTGGACAGCGTTTTATTACGCTTCTTGAGAATCATCCGTGGTTTGAGCTTACCGCTCTTGCTGCCAGCCCGCGTTCTGCAGGTAAAACATATGAAGAGGCTCTGGGCGGCAGATGGAAAATGCCCGTACCTATGCCCGAGGCAGTTAAAACAATGACAGTTTACAACGCAGAAGCAGAAGTTGAGAAAATCGCATCAATGGTTGACTTTGCTTTCTGCGCCGTTGATATGAAAAAAGATGAGATAAAAGCTCTTGAAGAAAAATACGCAAAGGCAGAATGCCCAATTATGTCCAACAACTCTGCCAACCGTTTTACACCGGATGTCCCAATGATTATTCCCGAAATCAACGCAAGTCACGCTGAGATAATTAACGCACAGAGAAGACGTCTTGGCACAAAGCGCGGTTTTATTGCAGTTAAGTCCAACTGCTCACTGCAAAGCTATGTTCCCGCTCTTTACCCGCTTGACGCTGAATTTGGAGTTAAACGCGTACTGGTTTGCACATATCAGGCCATTTCCGGAGCCGGAAAAACATTTGAAACATGGCCCGAAATGGTTGACAATGTCATTCCGTACATCGGCGGAGAGGAAGAGAAGTCCGAAAAAGAGCCTCTTAAAATTTGGGGCAAAATTGAAGGCGACCAAATCGTTCCCGCTACCTCTCCTGCATTTACTGCACAGTGTCTGCGCGTACCCGTTTCCGACGGTCACACCGCAGCGGTATTTGTTGATTTCGACAAAAAGCCCACAAAGGAACAAATCCTTGACATATGGGCCAAATTCAGCGGCAAGGCTCAGGAGCTGAACCTGCCGAGCGCTCCAAAGCAGTTTATCCACTATTTCACCGAGGATAATATGCCTCAGGCCAATATGCACCGTGACCTTGAGGGTGGTATGGCTATTTCTACAGGACGGCTACGTGAAGATTCACAGTATGATTATAAGTTTGTTTGCCTTTCGCACAACACTCTGCGCGGCGCTGCCGGCGGCGGTGTTCTTATGGCAGAACTGCTGTGTGCTTTAGGCTATCTTGACTGATATATTATAAAAGGAGTTGTAATTAATGAAAAATGTTATATTTAAGGGCGCAGCTGTCGCGCTCATCACTCCTATGAACGAGGATAGCTCCGTAAATTACGAAAAGCTTAAAGAATTGGTAGAGTTGCAAATCAAAGGGGGCACAGATGCAATAGTTGCATGCGGTACAACCGGCGAAGCTGCTACTCTCGACATTAACGAGCATATCGAAGTTATTAAAAAGACGGTAGAGTATGTAGCCGGCAGAGTTCCGGTAATTGCCGGTGCCGGTAGTAACGACACTGCATTTGCAATAAGCACTGTTAAGCTCGCTGAAGAAGCCGGCGCAAACGGTCTGCTTGTTGTAACACCTTATTACAATAAAACTTCTCAAGCAGGTCTTATTGCTCACTTTAAGATGATTGCAGAAAACACTTCCCTTCCCATTATTCTTTACAATGTTCCGTCACGCACGGGTACAAACATTAAACCGGAAACCTATAAAGAACTTAGCAAGATAGAAAACATAGTTGCTACAAAAGAAGCAAGCGGCGATCTTTCTGCTGTTGCTGAAATCGCTCATCTGTGTGGCGATGATCTTGCAATCTATTCAGGCAACGATGATCAAATTGTTCCAGTAATGTCACTCGGTGGCTTGGGAGTTATTTCAGTACTGTCAAATGTTGCACCAAAGGAAACTCACGACATTTGTCAGCATGCTCTCGACGGAGATTTTGCAGCAAGCAGAAAATTACAGCTGGAATATCTGCCGCTGATAAATGCCCTTTTCTCCGATGTTAATCCTATTCCTGTAAAAGAAGCTCTTAACATCATGGGGCTTAACGTCGGCGAATGCCGCCTGCCACTTGTTAAAATGAGTGACAGCGCACAAGCAGCACTTAAAAAGGAATTGGTTAAGGTCGGTCTTGCAAAATAAATAAGCGAGGATGTGAAACAACAATGACACGCATAATACTCAGCGGCTGCAACGGTAAAATGGGCCGCTTTATCACCGATATTGTTGACTCGCGTGACGACTGCGAAATCGTTGCCGGCGTTGACAAAGACACGGTAATGCTGTCAAGCTACCCTGTCTTTTCCGCATTTTCGCATATTAAATGTGAAGCCGATGTTATCATAGACTTTTCGCATCCATCGGTGCTAACTTCCCTGCTTAGCTATGTTGCAGACACCGGTACTCCTGCGGTAATTTGCACCACCGGACTCGATGATGCTCAAACCGCACTAATTCACTCAGCCTCACAAAAATGTCCGATTTTCTTCTCATTCAACATGTCTCTGGGCATAAACCTGCTTGCTGACCTGATTAAAAAGGCGACAGCTGTTCTTGCTGACGGGTTTGACATTGAAATAGTAGAAGCTCACCATAATCAGAAAATTGACGCTCCAAGCGGCACAGCGATTATGCTTGCAAAAGCCGTTAATGAGCAGCTCGACAACAGTTACGCTCTTGAATATGATCGTCACACAAAAAGAGATAAGCGTCCCAAAAAAGAAATCGGAATGCATGCTATTCGCGGCGGCACAATTGTGGGTGAACATGAAGTAATATTTGCAGGAAAAGATGAAATCATTACGCTCAGCCATTCGGCACGGTCAAAAGAAGTTTTTGCCGTTGGCGCAGTAAAAGCTGCAATATTTATGACCGGTAAAAAACCGGGTTTGTACACAATGACCGATTTAGTCGGCCAATAATTAAAAAATGCTCCCGGTGTGTTTTCTTTGAAAGCACACCGGGAGTTTTGTTAATCTATTAGCATTTGTATAAATCAGATTATGTTTTGCATGTTTTTTTCAATATCGCTGCGAAGCTTTTCATTATTGCATATACGGTAGTAATCGTGCCGAGGAAAGCTGGTTGCATCAATAAGCTCTGCTCGGTTAGGTTGTACAGCTACATCCCAGCCGCAATATTTAACCGAAGTAAGCACCTTTGAAGCACTGATCACCAACGCCTCAACGGTATTCCACAGCGGAATATGAAATCCACAAAAGCGTTTTCCAGTCAAAGGATGACGATGGTACATACCGTTTTTACTGTCAACAGCACTGCCTATTATCACGCCTTTTTTTTCGTCAATCGGAGCAGTCAAAGAGAATTTATCAAACTCACAATTAAGGCAAGCAAACACTATATTGCCGCCAACAGTAACCAGCCGAATGATGCCAATAGACGTTCCACACAGCTTTTCCATTTCCTCGTGCTGAATTACTCGCCGTTCGGCTATTGACAATCCCATTCGGAGCAATCGTTCACGAAGGTCGTCGTAGTCGTCAACTCCGAGCAGATTTAGCACGTATGTGCCGCTGTTTGCTTTTGCGTCGGGCCTTCTTACCACTATTTCAGTATCCCCGTTAACAAAATTACGCAGCTCAGTGGAATTGGTCTTTTCTAAATCAAGCCAATCCCGCGAAATGTAGTCTCGGTATATTGCATAAAACTGTCTTTTGTCATTAAAACAGGAATCGAGATCTCGGCTATTCATGCGGCGTACATATCTGTTATTTACACCGCGAGTAATTATGTTTTTACGTTCTGCAGCGCTTTTTGTTTCAAATGCACAGTTAAGATAATCTGTATATCCTGCTGAGTATTTAATACCGCACCGTGCAATATCAACAAATGCACGCAACGTACTGATGTCACTGCGCTCATGCACATTTTGTGCTGCCGATAACATTGATGTCATGCTCATGCTTTTCACTCGGTCTTTTAAATAATTAAAGTCTGCCATGTCGTACTCCTTTAAATATGTTACATGGTAATATTATTGACAGACTTATATTTGTTAAATCACAGCATTATATAAAGTAAAGCAAGCATCAAAGTTTCATCAACAGTCTCTCTTCCCAGCAGTCCCATCATCATCAGAACAAGCGATCTATCGGCATCTATTTCAAAATTTTTAAGATTGAGTTTATCAAGAAAACCCAGTCCGAAACCTTTTTTATTTCCCGAATCTTGTGGATGTTTTGTTATTGATTCAGGCGGTGTTTCATCAGCATGCTGGTTTGTCATATCGTTTTGCAATAGTTCGGTCTGAGGTGATTGTCCCGTTTGCTCGTTTGTAAATTGCGGCCGATTAAGAGGACGTACATAATCAGGCATGGGCGGAACATGCGCCCGGGATCGCTGCTGCATATTTTGCACCCGGCGAATTGCGTCATTTTGCATTCTTTCAAACTCCTCCTTTGACATTTCTGCCATTTGTTTCACCGCCCTTTCATTAAACAAAAATTTGTGTTATAATTTAAAAAGTCCGCTTTCGGACAAGGCTGGGATAACCGCCATCAACTTCATCAGTTTAATTGCGCGGTCGACCCTTTCACGGCGTTTTTCGCTCAAATTAGGTTTAAGTGCTAACAAAAGCCGAGTGCGTGAATCATCACCGCTGTTGTTAAATGCCGACATAATATGCATAATAGAAACAAGCTGGTCGGGTGAAAATGGCATTAAATCTACTGTCTCCTCGTTTTTTGGAGGAGACAGCACAGATTCAGCTCCGCCCGATATGAGCGAAGAAAGCGTTGATGATATATCCCCATCAGACGACATAAGCGATGAGGCAAGATTTTTTATTGTATCCATTCCGTCCTTGCTTTCGATAAATGAAGAAAGCTGTGCTACTATGTCATCCATTTTTGTTACCCATTAGTTTTTTCATAAGTTCCTGCACCTGCGGCGATTTCATCAATTTTTCGGTCGCTGCTTTATCGGATAAAAAGCTTTTAACTTTTGCCGCATCCTCCGGTTTCATGTTTGTAAGCAAATTATCGACCGAACCACTTTGTACCGCCGATTTTAGCGAATCAGGGTCTGTTCCTAGATGCTTTGCCGCTGAGTTTATAAGTTTATCTTGATTATCATTCATAAGATCACCCCTATTTTGTTTTTCATTATATAATATGAAGCGAGGTTACAAGGTATGAAAATCATTGTTATGTCTGACTCTCACGGAAAGACCGGTTCTTTGCTTGATATTGGGTTTACACACAACAATGCAGATGCTTTTTTGTTTCTGGGCGATGGTTGGCGCGACTTTTACGACTTTAAATCAGCTTTTGATAACAAATGCTGCATTTCTGTGCGTGGAAACTGTGATTTGGGATGTGACGACGATTGCGAAAAAATTATTTTTTTAGGTAATAAAAAAATATTTATGGCTCACGGACATACATACAGCGTGAAGTCGGGTATCGGCGGCATGGTCGCGCAGGCGAAACGGCAAAACTGTGATATAATGCTATACGGACACACTCATATAGCCTTAGAGGATTATCGTGACGGTATGTATATTTTAAATCCAGGCTCAGTTGGGCGTGGCGGTTTTGAAAAAAACAGCTACGGATTAATCGAAATAACTCCTGCAGGAATTCTAACAAACATTATTAAATTAGATTAAAAAATGCAAGCAGTTGTATACTGTCTGCATTTTTTGTATTTATCGGGCAAAAATACCTTTGTTAATGTTTTTATTTGCGGAGGTATACTATGGAAATAGATTCTAAAAAAATGATGGGGGACGCCGATATTATAGCGCGTGCCTTATTCACAAGAGAACTGAACGAAACTAACGGCGATCAACTTAACACAGCAATTTCGCGATCAATAATGGCTCATATTTCAGAAAACTGGAAAAACAGCCGAACAAAGCAAAATAAAACCCGCTGCGCTTACTATTTATCTGCAGAATTTTTAGTAGGCAGAGCTATTTTCAACAATCTTTTATGTTTGGGCATGACAGATAAAATTGAAGGTCTGCTTAAGGAACAAGGTATATCGTTAAAAGGGCTTGAGGATAGCGAAGATGCAGCACTCGGAAATGGTGGACTGGGTAGACTTGCCGCTTGCTTTTTAGAAAGTGCGGCAACCATGAATTTGCCGCTGATGGGTTACGGCATACGGTACAAATATGGCCTTTTTAAACAAGCGATTGAAAATGGTGCTCAGGTTGAGCTGGTGGATGACTGGCAGCGAAATGGTGACCCATGGTCAGTACGCAGAGACGATTTAACGGTAGAGGTTAAATTTGCTGACATGTCCGTTTTGGCTGTTCCGTACGATATGGCAATACTTGGATACGGTACAGACAACATCGGCACCTTACGTTTGTGGCAGGCAGAACCGCTTGAACCATTTGATTTTGAGCTGTTCAATGAGCAGGAATACGACAAGGCCGTGTGTCTTAAAAACCGTGCCGAAGATATTTCTCGTGTGCTCTACCCCAATGATACCAAAAGAAGCGGTAAAGCACTGCGTATTAAGCAGCAGTATTTCTTTACCTCTGCTTCATTGCAGGACATTATCCGACGCGTTCATTCAGTGCACGGAGGCACAGATGAATTAACAAGCTTTGCTTCAATACAGCTAAACGACACTCATCCTGTGCTTGCCATTCCTGAATACATCAGACTTATGACAAATCGCGGTGACAGTTTTGAAGCAGCACTGGCAAATGCTAAAAAAATATTCAACTATACTAATCACACCGTTATGCAGGAGGCTCTCGAAACGTGGGATACAGACCTGATTGAAGAGGTACTGCCCGAAATTATGCCGATAATTAAAAAAATCGACAAGGCTATGAGAGACGAACTGAAAGAGCGTGGAATTAATAGCAAAGTTATAGAAAAAAACGCCATCATTCAAGGCGAAAAAGTGCATATGGCTAACCTTGCCGTTTATGCATCAGAGGCTGTAAACGGCGTAGCGGCAATTCATACAGATATACTAAAAAATGAGTTGCTATCAGATTGGCACAAAATATATCCAGAAAAAATTAGAAATAAAACCAACGGTGTTACCCAGCGCAGATGGCTGCGGCTGTGCAATGCAGAACTGTCAAGCCTCATTACAGGATTGCTTTCAAGCGACAAATGGGTAACCGACACTTCGGAATTAAAAGCGCTCGAAGCTTTTAATAACGATGAAGAAGTCATGCAAAATTTCGTAAAAATAAAACAACAAAAGCATGAGCAATTAACAAAATTCGTATACGAGCATGACAAAATATTGCTTGATCCGAAAACTGTTTTTGATGTACAAATAAAGCGCCTGCATGAGTACAAACGACAGCTTTTAAATGCACTGGTGTTGCTTGCTATTTACTTTGATATACGCGACGGCAAAATCACCAACTTCACACCTACAACATTCCTATTTGCTTCAAAAGCGGCTCCAGGATATCGCAGAGCAAAAGGAATCATCAAACTGATTAACGAAATTTCCAAACTTGTGGACAGTGACAAAGCTGTTTCGCCGGTTATGAAAATAGCATTTTTGTCTAACTATAATGTTTCTTATGCCGAAAAGCTTGTTTCTGCTGCCGATGTTTCGGTACAGATATCAACTGCGGGAACTGAGGCAAGCGGCACCGGTAACATGAAAATGATGATGAATGGCGCAGTCACTCTGGGCACACTTGACGGTGCAAATGTAGAGATTGTGAATGAAGCTGGTGCCGAAAACAATTATATTTTCGGTGCAACTGTTGAAGAAATACAAGAGATAAAAGACACCTATGACCCCAAAAAGATATACAGTTCAAATCCGCGCATCAAAGCTGTTCTTGACTCATTAATTGACGGCACGTTTGACGATGGAGGAACAGGTGTATTTAAAGAAATATACGATTCGCTTTTAAAAGGCAGCGACTATGAAAAAGCGGACAAATACTATCTTCTCCATGATTTTATGGAGCTTTACAACGCACGGTTGCAGTTAAACCGTGATTCTGCTGACCGTGTAAAATTTGCAAAAAAAGGCTGGGCAAATATAGCGGGAAGCGGCAAATTTTCCTCCGACCGTACCATCGGCGAATATGCTTGTGATATATGGCACATTACGGAAGTAAAAAGCGACAAACAATCATAGTAATAAAAAAATCAGCAAGCATTAAGCTTGCTGATTTTTTATTATTTTTCTTTATTGTTATCAGACAACTCCGTGAGCCATCATGGAGTCTGCTACCTTTATAAAGCCGGCAATATTTGCGCCTGCTACAAGGTTGCCCTTCATGCCGTACTTTTCAGCAGCGGCTGCGGAATTTTTGTAAATGTTGACCATGATGTCATGCAGCTTTGCGTCAACCTCTTCAAATGTCCATGAGTATCTCATCGAGTTCTGGCTCATTTCAAGAGCGGAAGTAGCAACACCGCCTGCATTGGCAGCTTTTGCTGGTCCAAACAGTACTCCGTTTGCCTGGAAGATTGCTATTGCTTCCGGAGTAGACGGCATATTTGCACCCTCGGCTACTGCCTTTACACCGTTTGCAACAAGTGCCTTTGCCGAAGCTTCGTCAATTTCGTTCTGTGTTGCACACGGAAGAGCTACATCACACTTGATTGTCCAGATGCCTGAACAACCCTCATGGTATTCAGCTGTTGGATGTATTGCAACATATTCCTTTATGCGCTTACGCTCAACCAATTTAATCTGCTTTACAGCGTCAAGATCAATGCCGTTTGCATCGTAAATATAGCCGTTAGAATCGGACATTGCAACAACCTTTGCGCCGAGCTGTGTTGCCTTTTCTGTCGCGTAAATAGCTACATTACCTGAGCCGGAAATAACAACTGTTTTTCCGTTAAATGAATCTCCATTATCTTTGAGCATTTCCTCTGTAAAATAACAAAGTCCGTAACCGGTAGCTTGTGTGCGTGCTAGTGAGCCGCCATAGGTCAGACCCTTACCAGTAAGAACGCCTGTGAACTCGTCACGCAGACGCTTATACTGTCCGAAAAGGAATCCGATTTCGCGAGCACCTACGCCGATATCGCCGGCAGGAACATCGGTATCAGCACCGATATACTTTGATAGCTCGGTCATAAACGACTGGCAGAAGCGCATAACTTCCATGTCGGACTTGCCCTTGGGGTCAAAGTCAGAGCCACCCTTACCGCCGCCGATAGGCAAACCTGTAAGAGAGTTTTTAAAAATTTGCTCAAATCCAAGGAATTTAATAATTCCTTCGTAAACTGACGGATGTAAACGAAGTCCGCCCTTATACGGTCCTATTGCGCTGTTGAACTGAACACGGAAACCGCGGTTAACATGCACCTTGCCGTTATCATCAACCCACGGAACTCGGAATTTAATAATTCTTTCAGGCTCAACTAATTCCTCAATAATGCCGCGCTCGACATACTGCGGATTAGCCTCAATAACTGGTTCTAGAGACTCCAAAACCTCACGTACGGCCTGATGAAATTCAGGCTCGCCCGGATTGCGCTTTTCAACCTGTTCCATTACCTCCGAGAGATATGTACTTTTAAAACTCATAATAAACCCTCCGTTTTACATAGACTCGACATTTATGCCGGTGTCATTAATGGAATGATTTTATCACATTAAAAAAAGCGTGTCAATTACTACGATGTAATATTTTGTAAATATTCATTTTTATTTTTTATGATTTATTTTTATTTATGAACTTTGCGAAATTAAGGGCGTGATTATAAATACTTTTGTTTATCTTTTATATTGCGTTTATGGGTAAATATTGCTATAATACCAATGATTGATATATTTTTGTCAATCTATTTAGATCAAGGAGTCGTAACAATGGAAAATTACAAGTATGATATTGTAGACGGAGTAGAAAAGCTGGAAGCAGCTATACTGCGAGTCAGAG
>CALHND010000016.1 GCA_938034875.1 uncultured Clostridia bacterium | reverse complement strand
ACATTACCGACCTTCATAGCACAGTATTCGCCTAAATATGATGCGGTACTGTTAGTCATGGTCAGATTAGCTGATAGACCAAAACCATTTGTGAAATCGAATGAACGCGTGCTAGTTATTTCTGAAATACTGGTAGATTTGTCAGTTGCAAAAAATTTGTTGGAGTAAACATTAGTAGTGTTTCCGGCAAAATCAGAGGCAATGAAACTCGATTTCCATACTTCTTGCTCGGCGGAAACAGTTGTAGAAAGACAACTGAACATACCGATAATTATAAGAAGTATCAGGATCAGTGATGAGACTCTTTTCATGTTTATCATCCTTTCAATTTAGTATTCCATAATAATTATACAACTAATACCAAAAATATCCATTTACAGAATTACCAAAAATTTCTATTAGTTTTAGCTGATAAGTACTAATATTTTGTTGTAATTTGAAAATTTTTATTCAATTTAGATAATTAATTGTGCTGAATAAAAGCGTTTTTACCAATATGTCGTCGAAATACCGTTCATTTGCTTGAACATGCGCGAAAAATAACACTGGTCATTAAATCCGCAGACAGCAGCCGCCGCAATGGACGTCATGGGCAGAATGTATTAATTGCAGATAGATAATAAAAAACACATTATATTTTGTAAAAAGTGTTATGCATTCGACAGAGTTTTCTTAAATCGTGGGTTTTAGATTAATTCGTCCATAAAGTTGTGCCAATGACAATATAACCGCGAAGCAATAAAAATGTATAAGGACAATATAACACGCCCTAAGGGATAAAACTAAGGCACCCTCCATTTAAGGAGGGTGCCTTTTAAGTGGTAATTTTTTGGTCGGACTATGCGACTGAATAACCTACAATAATCATTTGCAACAATGTAAGGTCGGTTGCGTCGATGACACCGTCATTTTTAATATCGCAGTTGTACCAACCAGCATCGTTTATAGTAGAAAATCCAAGTATATGCTGTTGCAACATCAGCAGATCAATGCTATCAATTTTGTCGTTGAAGCTTACGTCACCTAGCAATGTTGCATAGCTAATATCTATGGTCAATCGCATAATGCTTTGTGAATTATATTCGGCAGCGTAAACATATGCAGTGCCAGCGTCCAGAGCAAAAATTTCACCTGTTTCCGAAATAGAGACAATATCGGGGGTTGTGGTGTAGAAATAGATGTCTGATTCTGCCGGGTTTCCGCTTGGGTCTGTTACAGTGACTTTTGCACCAAATTTTGATCCGACCCTCATTTTCGCTTGTGTAGCATTTATGGCAGCAACCGGTTTAACTTTTACATCATCGCTGTTTGTGAAGTGTCGGAGTGTAGGCAGGCCATTGCCTTCATCTATTTGCCAAACATTTACAAAATCAAATCCTAAATAGGATGCCTGCTGTTTCATTTTGCTTGCGGTAAGTGCTGTTCCACCTGTGCCAAATGGCGACGGTGCCGATGCCATTGTGCTCAAATAGTAGTTGTTAAAGTTTGTATTAGAGTCGAAATTATAACTGATAATGGCATACGGTGTGCCGTTAGTAGAGAATGTACCACTTGCATAGCATCCTGTAACGCTTCCTGGATTATATCCGGTGATCATAGAGTTGTTACCGCCGGAGTTTATAACGGTACAGCCATCAACATAGCAGTTAAGTATCTGGCCATAGTTTTGAGCTGAGATTACGGTTGCATATAAGGTAGAGCTTGATGATGAACCGATTGTGCAGTTTACAAATCCGGTGTTCATTATAAGGCCGTGATTTAATCCAAATATAGACAGATAGGTAGCGCTCGAATCGGCGGCTTCTATACCGCTGATGGTATATCCATTACCATAGAAAATACCGTAAAAGCCCTTGCTGCCCTTTACGTAGTTGGGAAGGTAAGGTGACCATTTTTTACCTCCGTTGTAATATGTGCCTCCGGCCGCAAAGTCGCTTGCCGTAAATTCGATATCGTTCATCAGGACATAAAATCCGCCAAGGTTGTTGCGAATGTTATAGAGATCCGCTTTTGTATAAACATAGGTTATGTTTGAGGAACTGCTGCTTGCGGTAAAGTTTGAATTGGTGTTGATGTCGTTAATTATCTGCTCTTCGAGACTTCCGAAAGAGGCAGTTGCCTTTTTTTCCATGTTGGCATCGAGATACCACTGCGGAGGTGCGGAAATTTTCCATACTCCACGGCATCCTGTCAGGACGAACAATTCGCCCGTTACAGGGCTTACGCGAATGGACAGAGGCTGTTTTCCGCCGTCGGCAGATTGTCTGCCGTCACCGGCAACACGTGTGAGATTTGTCCATGTATAGCCTCCGTCTAGGGAACGCCAAGTTGCCTTAAGATTGTGATATTGATTGCTTGAGCATCCAACATATATAACGTTTTCATTTCTCGGGTCAACTGCAACTGTGGTTACATATGACTGACCGAAGCGGTCACGAGAGAAAGTGTTTTGTGTAGAATTTAAATCAACGCGACATGAGTAGAGATTTGAGTTGTTTACTGCGTACAGCGTGTTTGTGGATGAGCTGTATGCAATATCAGTGATTGATGAAATACCGGAGCAGAGAGTGGTCCATGTAGCACCGTTATCTGTGGAGGTTACAACAGTAGCACCATTTGTACCGAACAATCGGCCTGTATTCAAGTCCACGGTGAACACGCCGGTGCAGTTTGTCATTTGACTGAATGTATAACCACCGTCTGTTGTGCGATATTCGCCTATGAATGCAATATTATCATTACCCAACGCACCGCAGCCTATTTTACTGCCGTAGATGCGCAAACCGGTTGATTCAATGGTTTCACCACCGTCATGGGTGACTTTGATGTAAGTTTCGCTGCCGTACATTTTAGTTGATACACCCGTGATAATGGTGTTTTCATTAAGAATATATGATCCGTAGGTGAAGCCGCCCCATGAGTTGCCGCCCCAGTTGACATACGTCCAGGTTTTGCCGCTATCGGTGGAATAACCACCGTTAAAGTCTTGCGAGGCGATACTTATGTACTCGGGATGGTTGACATTAAAGTTCATTTTACCACCGCCGCAAATGCTGTTGAAGCCGGCGTTGCTCCAAAAGAAATCAGAACCGCCATTTATTGATTTATATATACCGCCCCAACCGGATATGATGGCGGTGTTTTTATAAATGGGGCTCCAAGCCAATGCGTAAACGGAATCACCTGTGGTTTCATGCCAAAGACCTGTGTAGTCAATAGAAATGGTGGCCCAGTTGTGACCTCCGTCGTTTGAGTAAAAGGTCTCATAATTGTATGAACTGTAATACTGTTGGAAAATTACATTATCGGGGTTAACAGGGCTTACTGCAAAAGACATGGCATAACCATTTGTTTCAAATTTGTTTCCCATAAATGAATCCCATGTTTCACCGTAGTCGGTGGAAACATGATAACCACTGGTGTTAATGGCGTACAGGTTTGATGGATGAGTGTAAACCATATCAAAACCATTGACGCCCTCATTGAATATTTTTTGCCATGTGTTACCGCCGTCTTTTGAACGGTGTATTCCATTGTTTGCGTTGACATATACCCATCCGGTATCAGCAGATACTCTTATTTGAGCACCACCGTAACCGATTGAATTCGGGATTTCGTTCCATGTGTAACCGCCATCGGTCGATTTATAAATAGCGGGGCGGTTGTAGTCTGCATTTGAAGTATTGTTTTCTCTTGACCAGTAGATGACTTTGCAGTAACCGAGGTTTTCATCATAACTGCTGGCATCGTAGGCAATCTGTACACGCAGATCTCCGTGGTAGCCGACCTGTCCCAACCCTGCCTGAGAGGGTGAATAAATATAATTCCATGTATCACCGGCGTCGGTGGACATGTAGATACCGTTTGTAACATCGTAGCCTGAACTTGCACCAATACATAAAACTTTATTGTTGTTTTTCGGATCAATTGCAATGCCGGTAGCACCGTTTGCATCAAAACCGACCGTGCTTAGGTACCAGTTTGTGCCGCCGTCGGTTGATTTGTAAAGACCGCCGACATCGGTTCCAAGAAATGCGAGCTTACCGTTTGTGCCGATAGTGACAGAATTGATAAGCTGGCACCCTTCACCGCCCGAATAACCAAGATCTAAAAGTTCCTGGCTAATTAGAGGCACTGCTTGCCAAATGTCGGAGGTAAAGAATGTTCCCGTTTCTATGGGGTTGTTATAAATGTCTGCCTGGTCACCCTCAACCAGGTTGTCGGTAAATGGCAGGGAAGAACCATCCGGATATACAGTATCGTTGGTTTCCTCTTCCTGTGCATCAGTGGGCGCATAGAAACGATCAACAACGTTGAATGTTATGAGCTTGTATC
>CALHND010000015.1 GCA_938034875.1 uncultured Clostridia bacterium | reverse complement strand
GGCTCGAACCTATGACCCTCTGCTTGTAAGGCAGATGCTCTCCCAGCTGAGCTATGCTCCCATGTTGCGGTCTGTTTGGTGTCGTACCGCCGGCGACGAAAGTTATATTACCATAACAACGTCCAGTTGTCAACACTTTTTTCGAATTATTTTGATTATTTTTTTATTAACTTTCTAATGTCGTCAGATGTAAATTCATAGACCTTATTACAGAAATGGCAATTTACCTTTGTCAAATCCTGCTCATCAGCAAGTTTGTTTAAATCGTCCTCTCCTAAAGACTTAAGGACCTTTTTTGTTCTTTCGTAAGAACACTTACATTGGTAACTTACTTCACATTCATCAAGCAATTCTACTTCAAATCGATTAAGTGCATTTTTCACAATATCCTCAAGTGACATACCATTACTAAGCAGCGTTGTAATTGGCTGAATGCTTTCAATGCTCTTTTCAACCAAATCAATTATTTCATTATCAGCAGTGGGCAATAACTGAATGATATATCCACCCGCCGCTTTAATTGTCAAATCGGGGTTAACTAAAACGCCGAGAGCACAAACAGTAGGAATCTGCTCACTTTCAGCAAAATAAGCAGTAATATCTTCAGCAATCTCGCCCGAAACAAGCGGTATTACGCCGTTGTACGGCTCTTTCATGCCCAAATCCTTAAGAACAAACAGGCTACCATTGGTACCGATTGCTCCTCCAACATCAAGCTTACCTTTTGAATTAAGCGGTATTTCAACTATCGGATTTGATGCATATCCTCTGACGTTTCCGTTAGAATCGGATACTGCAACAACCGAGCCAATCGGCCCATTTCCAGTTACACGCAATGTCAAACTGCCCGCATCTGTTTTCAGGGAATTTCCCATCATTGACGCAGCAGTAAGTAATCTTCCAAGTGCAGCCGAAACAACAGCGCTTGTTTCATGCAGACGCACAGCTTCATTAACAATATCGGTCGTATCGACAGCCATAGCTGTAACGCAACCATCGCTAGTAATACATCTAATTAATCTTCCCATTATTTTTTCCTCGCAATAAATATCTTACGCTCCTCGTCTTTTGCAGGAGCATTAACTGTCATATCGCCGTAAACCGCCAACAATTCAAATCCGGCTGCTTCAAGCGCATATGCAAACTCGTCATCAGAATATGCACGTTCCTCAAACTCTTCGCTGAAACGCTGATAAGATTCTCCACTTTTAAAAAAGAAATCTAATGTAATATTAACGACAGTGCCATCACATTCGTTACACCAAACGGTATATAGTTCATCGTCATCGCTAATAAATGTATTGTTTCCAAGAACGTGAGCATGTTTATATTCGGTGTTTGCATCGAAAATAAACAATCCGCCCTTTTCCATAAATAGCGCAACACGCGCAAAGCTTCGGCACAATTCATCATAGTCGGTAATATGATTTACACTATCAAGAGTACATATGCATGAGTCAATGGTACCGTATAAATCAAGCTCATCAGCTTTTTGGCACAAAAAAAGAGGTGATGAACCATGTTGCTCAGCCTTTTCCCTTGCAATATTGAGCATTTCTGCCGACATATCAACACCAATTACATCAACGCCGTGTTTAATCATGCGATATGAAAAATTGCCCGTTCCACACGCAAGATCGAGCATAAGCTTTGGCTTGCAAGCAAAACGGTTGAAAAGTTGATATAAATAATCAGCCCGAGCATCATAATCGCAGTCGTCCATCAGGCGATCGTAAAAGCGCGCAAAATCAATATATTCAGACATTATTTTTTCGCAACGCGGTCAAACACCATTTTATATCCGTCATCGCCGGATTCAAATGATCGGTTAACGCGGCTTATAGTTGCTGTGCTCGCACCAGTTTCATTAACAATGTCGCTATAAACGCGCTTATCAATAAGCATTTTTGCTACAGTATAACGCTGTGCCATTGATTTAATTTCGCGCGGTGTACACAAATCCATGAAAAATTTATAGCACTCTTCAACAGTGTTCAGCTGCAATATGCCTTCAAACATATCATCCGTATAATCGTCTTTAATATTTTTCATCTTATGTCCTCCATTAACAATTTAGTTTCACACACTAAAGTGTATCACTTTAGTGTGTGAAAGTCAATATGTTACAAATAATTTTTATTTAACATCTTGACATATTATCGGTGTCATGGTAGAATAATTGTCGTCGCAAATGCGGGTGTAGTTCAATGGTAGAATTCCAGCCTTCCAAGCTGGTTACGTGGGTTC
>CALHND010000014.1 GCA_938034875.1 uncultured Clostridia bacterium | reverse complement strand
AGCACGCTTTCTTTGACGGCGGGCAGTTCGCCCAAATCGGAAAGGGCACGCGCCGCATTATGACACCGTTTCTGTATTTCGCTATCAAGAGCCTGTACTGGTCGAAGGGCGGTACGCTGAAAAAGATACTGTGGTGTGACGACGATTCCATAAAGTCGTATTTTATAGACGCAGGGAAAAATCTGACCTATACAAATTTGCGGCGGCAGATTTCGGACAGTCTGGAGGATAAACCCTTTCCGCCGCTTTCAAAAGAATTGCAAAAACATACCTATTTCGAGTTTGGCAGTATAGAAGATCATTTCAAATACCGTCAAGCAGTGATGGAAGCCTACCCCTGCGGCCATTATCCCGTGTTTGAGGGATACGATCACATGCAATATCAGATTCGCGATCCAAAGGGGTTCGCCGAAATGCTGGCACACATCGCCGAGCGTGACTGTATGCCGGAACTGCCATTTATCAGAAAGTGAGTGATACCCATGAAATACAAAATCGAGAAAAACACCGTACAGGAGACGCTAATCATTCCGCTGTATGCCAGGAAGGTATGTTCAGAGTTGTATCCAAATCTCTATCGGGATGAAACGGCTGTCAGTTTAATCAATGAAATTGATTACGACTTTTCCGAGGCGGAGAAAAATTCCCGCGGCCTGATGCAGCGCTTCGGCTCGCTGGAGGTTGCCATGCGGCAGAATGACCTTGCTTTTGAGGTGCGGGATTATCTGAAATCTCACCCCAATGCGGCGGTGGTCAATCTGGGCTGCGGGCTGGACAGCACTGGAAGAAGCTGCGACAACGGCAGCTGTAAAATTTACAATCTGGACTTTCCCGATGTCATAGCCGTGCGTAACGAGCTTTTGCCCGCCGGGGAGCGTGAGAAAAATATCCCCTGCGATTTGAATAATACCGAATGGTTTTCAAAAATTGACGCCTCTGGCGGCGTAGTATTTTTCGCTTCCGGCGTGTTCTATTATTTTCTGACCGAGCAGGTCAAAGCTCTTGTGCAGGGTATGGCAGACGCTTTCTCCGGCGGTGTGCTGGTGTTTGATGCGGCGAATCGTACGGCGGTAAAGATGATTGCCAAAACCTGGCTCAATAGCGCGAAAATCAAGGACGTGGGCGCATATTTTGCTGTTTCGGACGCAAAAAGCGAGCTTTCTCCGTGGGACAGCCGTCTGAAGGTCACCAGCCGCGGCTATATGCTGGGCTATAACGATCTGCGCGACCCATCCGTCAGCGGCTTTTTCCGTTTCCTCGCAAAGATCGGCGACGGCATGATGAAAATGCAGATTGTAAAAATCAACTTTTGAAAGAGGCGTTTTGAATGAAACACATCGCTCAAATCAAAATCGTAACACGAATTGAAATGAGCAAAACTCCGAGCGAATACAGAAAATCATATTTATAACCGTTGACTTCATAAAAGCTCGGGTGTATAATCAAAAAAATGAAGCTGTCTCGGCTGATGAAGACTATAAATTTTGCTGTTTCTGAACACAACAGCAGAGTTTACAGTCTTATTTTTTTGTAGGTGATAATATGAAATTTAAAAAATATGCAACAAAAACGCTGATGATCGTTATAGGATCAATAATATCCGCATACGGAATTACGCTTGCAATAGGCGCAGGTTTCGGCGGCGCAACACTTGCGATATTGTGGCAAGGGCTGACGAATGTGACAGGTATGTCAATCGGCACATCGTCGCTTGTTGTGGCTGTGGCAATGATTATTTTTGCCTTTTTCTATGACAGAAAGCAAATCAATGTCGGCACAATTCTTTACCAAATCATTTACAGTTTTTTCGTGGATATATTCACAAGAATTCAGCATTATACAGATATTAAAGCGGTTAATTTTGTTATAATGCTGCTTGGCATTGCTATATTTTCGTTCGGAACGGGGCTTTACTCCGCCGCTGATTTCGGCAGGGGCTCATATGAAGCAGTCACATTTTCGCTTGCCGAAAAAAACAGGTGGAAAATCAAAATCGTACGAATGGTTCTTGATATTATAGTGGTAATTATCGGCGTTTTGCTCGGCGGTAAATTCGGAATTTGCACAATTGCCACCGTTTTGCTCTCCGGTCCGATCATTCAGGCAACCGTAAGCACTGTTAAGAAATCAAAGATTTTAAAAAACATTTCTTAAAATTCTCATACAAGCCTAAAAGTGATAAGACATACAAAAAGGACGGAATTAAATTTGAACAAGTCCGTAAAAAATGGACAATAGAATAAACGGAGTTAAGGTTATATCCGCTAACGAAAACATTAGCGAAGGCTCAAAAGGCATAATTCTTGAATACATACTTGAAGGTATGACTGAATATTATTCAGCAGACTTAAGACTTATCAGAGAAAGTTATTCGTGGATTAACATAAAATGCAAGTTTAACGGTGATCCGATTACATTCGGATTCAATTTTGAACCTGCTGCTATCCTCGGAACATTTGTGTTTTGAGGCTTTTTATGCCCGAATCCTGCTTTTTACAGCGGTATTCGGGCAGAGCTTCTGCGTTCTTTGCAAAATTTCTTTTATATTATTCAAGGTGTACTCGGGCGGAAGTCCTGTGCCGATGTCATTCGTTCCGATTAAAATCACAAGATTTTTCGTGTTTATGTTCAAGGCGTTACATTCGAGCCTTTCCAACAATCTGTCGCTGTCAACGGCAAACAATCCCGCACCGATTGCGCCGCAAAATTCAGGCTTATCGGATATGAAAATCTTTGTGTTCAACCGCTTTTGCAACACTTTTTTCAAAAACGTGTTTTCGGGCAGATGAAATAGTCCCCCTTTGCTTGCAACTAAACCTAAAAATCGCATAATTTTTAAGGCTTTTGCCCTGTTTTGGGCAGAAGCCTTTTTGCATATTTAATAAGATTTTCTTCTTCGTGTAATATTAAATGTGTCGGCTGTAAAATTAACATAAATTTAATTGGATTTTCATTGACACATACAACACCTTACAATATAATAAAAGCAAATATATAGCTTATAAAGGAAGTGACTTAATGACGAAAAAAATAACAGCAATATTGTTGGCATTGTGCATGGCAATCTCAATTTTGCCGATGAGCGTTCAGGCGGCATCAAAGCCGGATATTAAAGTCGGTGACTATGTTAAAATGGGCACGTATAACAATGCCTCAATTCTTTGGCGATGTGTAAGCATTGACAATAACGGACCGCTTATGCTTGCAGACAAAATTGTTGACACCCTTGCATATGATGCCAAAACAAATGACAACAGCAATTCAAAATCACACAGCAGAAGCTATAAGCGTGATGATTACGGTTCTAACTATTGGAAAGACAGCAATATGCGTTCTTGGTTAAATTCGACCGCAGCTGAAGGCAAAGTCGATTGGCTTTGCGGCAACCCTCCGAAAGACGGATATGTAAGCGGTGTGGGAGCGTACAACGAAAAAGCGGGTTTTCTCAACGCTTTTTCAAAATCTGAAATTGCGGCAATGAAAACCGTTACCCAGCGTTCTCTCGTTTCTCATCCCGAATACAACAAGGGCATAGTTGATGGAGACGCAAATTCGGATTTGTTATACTACACCGATATTTCGGAAGCGGTGGCAAACTACGACAGTTCATATTTTGAAACTACAACCGAAAAGGTTTTTCTTCTTGATGTAAAGCAGGCTAATGCCGTGTGGAAAAATCTCAAAGGTTATTATGTTGCGTATAATAATGACGGTATGGCTTGGCCTTATTGGCTTCGCACTCCTGTTACCGATTGCAATCACGATATGCGTTATATCAGTTCATCGGGTCAGGTCGGTCGTTATGCTCCGTGGTATTCCGATTTGGGCGTAAGACCTGCATTTTATCTCGATTCCGAATATTTTGTTACAACTTCCGGCAGCGGCTCACAAAGCAGTCCTTATATCGGCTCTGCTCCAAATAAGCAAGAGGATGATTATACAATTTCGGAACCTGCCGAGGACGCAAATCCCGATTGGAATGTCAGCACCGAGCAAAGCATTCAGCTTACCTTGGGGCCGTGGTATTCAGGTGACGGAAAATATGCCAACCCCACCATTCCGGTATACACTATTCAAAAAACACGAAGCGATACGGAGAATATGGTTGTTGTTGTTTGCGGCGAGGGTTATACAAAAAGTCAGCAAGGCAAATTCATCAATGATGTCAAACGACTTTGGCAAGAGGCCATGAAATATGAACCTTACCGAAGTTATGCCGACAGATTTAATGTTTACGCCCTTTGCACAGCTTCAGAATCAAGTTTTGACAATGGCGGAAGCACCTTCTTTGATGTTATAGTCGACAAATATAATTCGCCTGTTATTTCTAATAATCTCCACAGAAGTCAGTGGAAAAATCACATTTTTGAAAGATGTATCGGACCGGAATTTATCGAGAAAATTCACGATGCTCATATCAAAAAAAAGTGTGATCCAAACACAATTCCGTCCGGTTCGGAATATGAGCCTTATTATTATGTTCACGATTATATTGCTCAGTTCGCTATGGTTGTAAACACAAAATCAGATTTCGGCGGTGCTTATAACAACCGTGAATACGGCTTCCATTATTTCATTTCGCCATCAGACAGTTATCGTGCGTCAAAAACTTTTGCACACGAGTTTGGACACGGTTTGCTCGGTCTCGGTGATGAATACAGCGGCGGATATTTGCTTGACGATAAGGAACTTAAATCACTCAATCTTTCCTCGGTTGAAGACCCGGAAAAGATAAAATGGCGACAGCTTTTAGGTTTTAGAAACACATATACCTGCCGCAATGCTTACGGCTCAAAAATGCTTGTTTCAAGTTATGAGTGCATAATGAGAGACACAAACTATCAATTCTGTGAGGTTTGCCGTTTGCAGGGCTTCAAGCGAATGTCTCAGCTTGTTAAGGATGTAGACCTTTATGTTGCAACTCCCGAGGTTAAGGAATATACGGGCGCTTATTCAAAGCCGTCTGATTTTACCGACCTTGAAACAAGTTCATATTATAATTACACATATAATCGCAATGACCGACTTTTGAGCGGCAACAGCAAAAGCAGATTTAATACTAATATGAACGGTAAAAAAATCGAGCTTAGAACTGTTATTCAAAACATTTCAGATAAAAATGCACGACAATTAAAATTCAAAATGTGGATTAAGCACTCCGACGGAAGCGTTGCGACCGATTCATCGGGGAATCCGCTTCAAACAGTACAAACCTTTGACATTCCTGTTTGGAATGATAAGGCAAATTTCTGGCCGCTCGGTGCTTTGGATCACATCAAAAGCGACTTTAATTCAGGCTTAAAGAGTTGCTCGCTTATTTATCAAATTCCGTCTGATGCACAGCTAAAGAACGGCGACACCGTGGCATTTCAGGTGCTCGACGAAAACGGAAATGTGCTTGCAGACGACAATACGGAAACACAGCGCTACACAACCGTTTCAATTCAGTATAAATTTGAGGACGGCTCTGAAATTCCAAACACTGCCGGCGGAACATTTACAGTTCCATACGGCACAAAACTTAATTTAACCCCTGCAAAATCACTGTACGGCTATGAATTTGTAAAGGCAGATGGCTTAAACACTCCCATTGTTTCAGACGGAACGGTTGTTACATATTATTACAAAAATAAAAACGAAGAACACACTCACACTTGGTCCGATTGGAAATACAATAATGATGCTGTTTATAATTCATCAAGTGATTATAAAGACGGCACGCAGACTCGTACTTGCTCCGCTTGCGGTGAAAGCGAAACAAAAGAGGCACCCAATACGGCTCTTCTTCGTCGCAGAGGTAATGCATTGTCGCTTGAAAGCAGTATCACCCTTGCAACTTACATTACCAAAGATGTAGTCGATTATTATGACGAAGTGTATGCCGAGTTTACTCGAAACGGTAAAACCGAAAAAGTGTATCCGTCGGGTAAAACATTAACTTCAAATTCGATCGTTTATTGCATATTTGATTATACGGGTATTTCACCGCAGGCTTTAGGTGATGATGTAAGTATTACATTCTATGGCGTCAAAGACGGTGTAACATATAACGGTAATGCTTATAAATACAGTGCAACCGACTATATTAAGTCAACGCTGAATAAGCCTACATCTTCTGCAAAGCTTAAAACTTTACTGGTGGATTTGGTATATTATGGCGAGGCTTGTCAGGTATATCAAAACTATAAAACCGATAATTTACTTACCGATATACTTACCGATGAGCAAAAAGCACTTCGCAGCACGGCTGATTTGAATTTAACGAATATCAAGAATGCAAGCTACGAAACCTGCGAAAACAGGCTTGTAAAGTTTGGTACGGCATTAAGGCTGAATAATTCGGTTGAAATTGCAATACCGCTGAATATGACCAATGTTACTCTTGATGACCTTTCATTCAAAGTAAAAATAGGTTCAAGAACATTGACATATACCTATGCCGAAAATCCGGATAATTTTGAAAAAGGCAAAGACGGTTATTGGTATTTCTATTTTGACGGTGTTTATGCAAATCAAATGAGTGATGAAGTATTTATCACTGCATACAAAGGCGATGAACAAGTCAGCTATACACTTAAGTACAGTGTGGAATCCTATGCCGCAACTGTTACTGATGCAAAGTTAAAAGCAGTTACAGACGCAATGATGCGTTACGGCAATTCCGCAAAAGCCTATGCAGGCAAATAATCGGCATATCCATTTATGTGATAGATATGAAATAATTAAGGAGGTATTAAGATGAAGGAAAAGTACATCAAACCTGATTCAGACATTCAAAAGTTTGCTGCTGTTGATGTAATTACGACATCCGGTGGCGGCGATGAACCGATTGTCACTCCACCTGATTGGAACGACTAAAGAGTAAAGGAGTCAAGATTTTATGTCTTGACTCCTTTTTACTTGCTTTAGTGTTACTGGCGTTGTATTATAAGATTATCATAGATTTATTTGATAATAATTAGATTTGAAAGGAATATATATGGATAATTTAGAAAATTTGATGACATTGAAAAATGATATGAAAAAGAAAGATTGGACAATTTGTGATTTTATTTTCGAATTCAATGGCGCAGAGTATATTGTTCTCGTAAATAGATTTGTTGGTAATACTATTAGAGAAAACAAGTATGCTGTTGTTAAATTAAATTTTATGAAGTGTGACAATTTAAAAGACGAGTTGCCTGTAGAGGCGAGTATAAAACAATTATTTATTGATGCAAAAACGTTACGCGAATATTTTGGTATAAAATATAGTAAAAATCTAGGAAATATTCTCAACCAGTTTACTTATAGATTAGGTCAGTCTGTTCCTAAAACAATGCCTGATATGAAAACTTTGACAGATTTTGAAAAGGGGGCAATAGTTAGATCTCTCAGCATCAGTGATTCTGAAGATCCGAATAAAATCTATTGTATTGGCGTTAGGAGAAATCCGGAAGGTAAGTTTAGGTCTGAATTTAATTCGGATAAAACAAAGGTTCTTCGAAAAACTTTATACGACAAATTTGCTGATGACCATAGTATTAGTTTCTGTTATTCAGCTGACCAAACTAAAGAAAAACGAGATGAAATTATTTATAAGCTTTTTGCTAATGAATAATTTAAATATGTTTGTCAAAATGAAACACAAATCGACTTTTTTATAATGTAAGCTAAAACAGCTATATAGTCCTGTTTTGTGTACATTCTAAATCAAATATTCTTAATTCACTTGAAATAAATATATTTGTATGTTTATATACACTTGAGGTGATATAAAAATGACAGGAATTATATATGCACGATATTCAAGTGACAATCAGCGTGAAGAAAGTATTGATGGGCAAATTCGTGAATGCAAAGAGTTTGCCGAGAAGAATGATATTCGTATAATTGATACATATATTGATAGAGCGTTCTCCGCTACTACCGACAAGCGTCCTGCGTTTCAAAAAATGATTAAGGATTCTGCAAAGAATATGTTTGATGTTATCATCGTTTGGAAGCTGGACAGGTTCGCTCGTAATCGTTATGACTCTGCTCACTACAAGGCACAGCTTCGCAAGAATGGTGTTAAGGTAATTTCTGCAAACGAAGACATCAGCGAAGGCTCCGAGGGTATCATTCTTGAATCCGTACTTGAGGGTATGGCTGAATACTATTCGGCTGACCTTTCGGAAAAGGTTATTCGTGGTTTGACCGAGAATGCTATGAAATGCAAGTTTAACGGTGGTCCGATTACTTTCGGATTCAATTTTGAACTCGCTGCCACAAGGCTGGAAGTTTTACTTTCAGCCTATTTTTATGCCCGAATGCTGCTTTTTACGGCGGTATTCGGGCACTTTTTCTTTGCCTTAAAATATTGTGAGAGCTTTTGAGAGATTCTGAAAGACATCAAATTTCAAAAACCCAAAGTCATTTTAGTGCAATTTAGGGCATTTATGACTGAGACTTTTGAGAGACATCGCTCAAATCAAAATCGTAACACGAATTGAAATGAGCAAAAAATTTGAGAGACATTTCAAAAAATAAAGAGGGTTTAAAGTAATAAAACTTTAAACCCTCACTTTAAATTTGCCCTTTTATATTATTTATCCATCAAAAATGCAAAGGTAGCCATCAAAAAACTAAAGCGGTCTGTAATAATCAGATCGCTTTTTACTTGCAATTCATATTAGGTCAAGTTAATATAATTTTAATAGTTTTCATTTGCATTACTCCAAATTTCATATAACTATTTTGTAATGAATTGCGTTTATAATGTAAACACATAACCATACTAAAAACTTGCAGTATACATATAAAAAATTTTGCAACTTTTCCCAGTCACTATGTGTTTCATTTATAGGAGGTGATGAATTATATGTCCATAATTGAATTTGACAATCAGCGTTTTGATGATTTATATCAAAAGTATGCCGGTATCGTTTTTAGAACAGCGTACAATTTTCTTTTGAATAAAGATGATGCTGAGGATATTGTGCAGGAGGTATTTATTAAATATTTTATTTCTAATAAAACATTTAACGATGATAATCATGAAAAAGCTTGGATTCTTACAGTAACAGCAAATTTGAGTAAAAATGTTCTTCGTTCAAAATCACGTCAAAATTTGGAATTAGATGATACAATTAAAATTGTGGATCATAAATTTGATAAAGCAATAACCAATCATTTAGATTTAGAAGAAGCCATGAAAGAATTAACCGCAAATCAAAGACTTGTAATTTATCTGTTTTATTATGAACAAATTCCAATAAAAAATATAGCAAAAATAATGAAAAGCAATGAGAATACCGTAAAGTCTCATTTGTTACGAGCGAAAAGCAAAATGAAAACCTATCTTGAAAAGGAGTAGTGTATTATGAATTATACCGAATATAATAATCAATTAAAATTACCGGATGATTTGTATAAAAAAACATTAGCGGGTGTTAAATCAGAAATTTCAAAACATAATCAAATTCAAAGAAAAAAGAAAGTTGCTTCTTTATCATTTGCTGCTTGTTTTATGATACTTGTAACCTCAATATCAACAGTTAAATACTTAAATCATAATTCTTCTGATGCTATTGAAGCTACACATAATTCATCAACAAATAACAAGGGCTTTTCTACTGATAATCGGACGATAAAAATTAAAATTGAAGACACTAAATATCCGCAAAAAATTATTATTGGTAATAAGATTTATTCGCAGTATTATTTTGGCGATGCGAAAGCGGATAAGAATAATACTATTGAATTAAAGCAATCAGAAATAGGCGATTTAGTATGTAAGCTTGATTATTTTAATCTTACGAATGACTTGTCCAATTATGTACCAATGACTGTTGAAGAAGCTGAAAACAATAAATTTTATAAAGCGTTGGTTTATAAATATGCCAAAAGTGATCATTTAATTATAGTTCAGACCAATAATGAATATTATATATTCTACTTGAATGGTTTAACTACCGACTATACGATCGAAGATTTATTAAATCTATACACAGCTAAAGGCAATAATGAAATTATTGGTATTGAGATTTGGCAAGATGAATTCTATGATTATACGATTGAATTGCCGGAAGGAAAAAATATTACGGATCGGGGCATTCGCCCTTTATTGAAAGGCACTATAACAGACAAGGAAGTAATTACTTCGATAGTAAACACCATTAAAGAATGTAATGAAAATAAAATTGATGATATTAACAGTTATTTAAGTGATTATGATAAGGGATTAGAAAGTGAAAAATCACTTATGTCTGATGATGGAGAATATAAATTGAGACTCATTTTTGCAGATGGTCAGGCATTAAATCTCGATAAAAATTCTTTGGATATTACACTAAAAAAAGATTATTTTTATTTTGATATCTGTCATAAAGGAAATCCTATTTATTATAAATTAGAAGATTCTAAATATAATAGAATGGTTGAATTCATTGAGTCATCATTGTCTTAAACAATAAAACGCTGATTGCGAAATAAAAAACTAAAGCAGTAGACTTTGCGTTTCAAACGACACCTCATTGTAAGGTTTGCAATTCCTCATACGAATTTGCGGTTCTAAGCAAAAATTAAATTCTGAGAGATTTTTGAGAGACGCAAAGCCTGAAAAATGGCTTAAATAGGCG
>CALHND010000013.1 GCA_938034875.1 uncultured Clostridia bacterium | reverse complement strand
CTCTGACTCGCAGTATAGCTGCTTCCAGCTTTTCTACTCCGTCTACAATATCATAGGTCTTTGCTTTCATGTCATTTCCTCCTATATGCTGGTTGATTTGTTAACTTAAATTTGTTTATACAGATGTGCCAGTGATAAAGCTAAGTTCTCTTGCTTGAGTGAGACATTCTCCGGCACCTTTAAAACACCGGGAGCAAAGCTCCATATTGCGTTAATGTTGTTTTTTACCATTAAATCGCAGGTGTTTTGTGCAGCGCTTTTTGGTACAGTTATGATTCCGATTTTTATATCGCTGCGGTAGCAAAATGATGCAAATTCATCTATTGGATAAATTGGTTTACCCAATTCTGAAAACTGTTTTTTATCAATTCCTGAGTCAAATGCCGCCGCAACTTCTAATCCGTAGTCATCAAAGCCCTGATAGTCGAGCAGTGCTCTGCCTAGCTTTCCTGCTCCGATTATGACAGCCTGCCGACGACTGTTTTGCCCTAAATAGATTTCCAAACTGGTTATGAGTTCGCGTGTTATGTATCCGATTTTCGGCTTGCCTTCGCCGCTGACAGCACCGAGGTCTTTACGAACCTGTACTTCGCCAAATCCCAAAGCTTTTGCAATAGTTGTTGCAGAAATATTCTCTTGCTCTGCTCGTATGGATTTCAGATACCGCAAATATTCGGGTAATCTGCCGAGCGTCGCTTTCGGTACACATTGACCGCTCATACAAACTCATCTCCTTCATTTGTTAAAAGTTTAACAAATGAATTCGCATTTGGGAATTGTTTGTTTGATATATCGGTATTGTATTTATCGATATATCATTGAACAAATTAAAAAGCGCCTGCTAAGCAGACGCCTAATAGCTATTTATTGTTATAAAAATTATAAATGATGATTTTTTGACTTAAAAAGCTCATTGATAAAAAGGTTGTCCAAATCGGTAAGGCGGTAATCCTTGCGGTAGATAAGCACATCTTTATATAAGCGTTTATTGTCGCTGCACGGCTTTTGAATCAGATCGTAGCGGTCAATCAGCTTTTTAGGTGCAGGGGATATCCACATAAATGTTTCTTTATTTTCAGATAGCAGTTCAAACTGGCTTGCCCGTTCAAACACAAAAATTCGCCTGTCAATGTCGTTTGGCAATTCTTCTTTTCTTACTGCTGAAAAGGGCAGTGACGGGACGAACGGGTCGGCATGAGCAATTTCAACATACGGTTTCAGGTCTGAGTAACGGACGTTTTCTTTTTCTGCCAGAGGGTGTTTTTTATTCATAAGCAGAACATACGAAAGTTCGCTTATTGTTTCATGGTTAAGACATTTTTCCTCAAGCATTTCATTAAAATATTTATCGTAATTTTCAGCATAGCGAATAATGCCGAGTTTATAATCTGACTTAAGTATGTTTTTAATAGCACGCATGGCGTTGGTTTCTTTATAAAATATTTCCGCAGGGTTACCCTTATCAAGCAAACACGAAAATTGAGCAAATGCCTCTGATATGTAGCTTGCTCTAGGCACAGAAATAGAAAAACGTTGTTTAACGTAAGCTCCTGCTTTATATATTGCCTCTACCTCATCAATCTGATCAAGAATCTTTTTAGCGTACTCTAAAAATTCCTCGCCCTCGTGGGTAGGTACCATACCTTTAGCCGAGCGTTCGAATATTGTAATGTTTAAAGAAGCCTCAAGATCTTTAATAGCGCGGCTCAAATTAGGTTGTCCCATGTACAGATTCTCTGCTGCTTTATTAAGCGAGCCTGTTTTTGCAATTTCGCACGCGTACTTTAAATGTAGTATATTCAAGCTCTGGACCTCCTAAAGCATATAGTTCATGTAAACTGCGCCGTCAAGACTTTTCCATTCAAGCAGACCATCTTTAAGCGTCATATAGCTGTGGCAAGAATTTTCCTTGGGAATTGAAACTGAGCCGGGATTAATATATAAATAGTTTGAGTGCTCGGTGCATTTTGGTACATGGGTATGACCGTTTAAAAGCACATCACCCGTTTGAAGCGGAGGCAGGCTGTCCTCGTTAAAGCAATGTCCGTGGGTAGCAAAAATCATACGGTGTCCTACATATAAAATACAGTATTCTGCAAGCACCGGAAACTGCAAAACCATTTGGTCTACCTCGGTATCGCAGTTACCACGTACGCATAAAATTTTATCCTTTATAGCATTTAGCTGTTCAATTACCGACTTTGGCGCATATTCTTTGGGCAAATCATTTCTTGGCCCGTGGTAGAGAATATCACCGAGCAAAAGCAGTTTATCGGCATTTTCTCGTTTAAAAGCGGCAACAAGCTGCTCGCAGTAATGAGCAGAGCCGTGGATGTCCGATGCAATCATTATATTCATATTAAATGTCCTCCGACAAAATCTTTTTACAATTATAATTTAAACCAAGCCAAAAACACCAAAAAATTAAGAATATGTGTTGGTGTAAAAAGCTGTTTTATTTTTTATTTTTTCCAAAGGCGGCAATAATCACATAAATTCCGATCAATGCGAAAACAGAACCAACGAGAATAAGGTACATTGTGCTTAGCTCTACCTTGTTTCCAAAGAAATACAAATTGCAGTCAATGGAATTCTTTATATTCTCAATGGTTTCTGTAGGGAAGCCCTGATTGGACATTTCTTGATATACTGCGCGTAGTGCGTGATTGCGTAACAGAGATGTTCCGTAGGTACCGGGAAAGAATGAAAGTACCTTTTGCAAGCCTTCTGAAAAATTTGATAGGGGCATATATGCGCCGCATATAAATCCATATCCCGAGCTGACAATTGTACCAACCGACGATGCTTGACCTTGGGTGGAGAGGGGATAGCTTACAATAGACGACAAAGCAGTGCCGAAAAGCACCAAAAGGAATACATCCAAAAATATAAGTAAGCAGTCGTACGTAGATAAATACCAACCCATTGTTTTAAGATAGATAAAGCTAAAAATAATTGCAACAAAGCATATGATCAGGGTAACCATTGCGGAGGAAATGAAATATGCTAGCGACATGGTGTAATGTTTGACCGGGGTAATGGTAAGGTCATTTCTAGCGCCGGTGATTTTGTCCTGTACCATTAAAAGGTTTGAGCAAAATGCTACTGTTATACAGCAAACTGCTAAAAGTGAAGAAACCAACTGTCCTCCGACGGTGGCGTTTATCAGTTTTTCGTCAACTGCCAATCCAGCAGGCACGATTGATGAAAAGACATCCTTGTAAGCATCACCCAAAAAGGTTATGTACAGCACAAGAAGAATAATAGGTGTTATCAGTGAGGTAAAGAACATTCCTTTATCTTTAAAAAAAAGCTTTGTGTTGCGTCTGATTAATGAGCCGAGTCCGTTCATTTTTTGGCACCTCCTGTAAGGTTTTTGCCCGTAACGGCAAGGAAAACATCGTCCATTTTACCTTTGGTGATTTCGTAATCACGGAAAAGTGACGGATGCGCTAAAATTAACTCTGTTGCTGAAGCGGTATTGGGCACCATAAAACGGTATGCATCACGAATTGCATCGAACGGAATATTAAGGACGTCCAGCTCCTTTTTTTCGACCCCGTACAGTGTAACAAAATCACCTGTGTAGGAGTTTTTTAGTTCAAGTGGAGTTCCTTTTGCGACAATTTTTCCACTATCCAAAATGACAATGTAGTCCGCATCTGCTGCCTCCTCCATGTAATGGGTGGTCAGAAAAACGGTCATATTTTGTTTTTGACGTAATTCGGTAATAACATCCCACAGCAGCCTTCTTGTTTGTGGGTCAAGTCCTGTGGTCGGCTCGTCAAGCACTAAAATTTCAGGCTTGTGCAGCAGTGCTCGTGCAATATCAATTCGACGCCGCTGACCACCCGAAAGCTTGCCGACCGGGCGTGGTAAAAGGTCTTTAAAATCTAATAGATCTGCCAATTCTTCAAGACGTTTTGTAAACTCTGCTCCCTTTATACCGTAAAGGGCGGCGCGGCTTGAAAGATTGTCGCGCACCGAAAGTGCTTTATCCAATACGGAACTTTGAAAAACAACACCCAAATTTCGCGCAACGGTGTCAGAGAATTTTTCAATATCATTTCCGCATATTTTAACGCTTCCGCTATCCTTTTGAAGCTGTCCGGAAATAATTGAAATTGTCGTGCTTTTTCCTGCTCCGTTTACGCCAAGAAAAGCAAAAAGCTCGCCTTTTTTGACGCAGAAGCTTAAATCCTGTACAGCCTTTATTTCACCGAAGGATTTATTTAAATTATTGATTTCAATGATGTGTTCCAATGTGATCAGTTCTCCTTTGGTGGTTTTTTATTGCGTGTGGTAATTAGTAAAATACAATAATTTTATTATAAGACATTAATACTGCGTTTTGCAATGTTTTTGCTGTATTTAAACGAAATTAAAGACAAATAAAAGCTGTTATGTGCTTGAATATTAAAAATGAGTATGCTACAATGTGAAAAAATCAAGCTAACCGAGGTTGTGCTGCAATTTTACCGTCCTCTTGCTTTAGGGCACAGAGGATATTTTTGTAACAACTTTGGTTTGTAAAAATTAAAAGCTAATCAGCAGTGTATATGAGTAGATAAAATTTTATTCGATTATATGTACGAATTATATAGGCAATAATACTCAAAGATTTACCGATTCGACGGAAAGGAATGATGTTTATGGATTTAAGGTTTTCAGAGCGTGTCAGCTCGTTAAAAGGTTCGGCTATCAGAGAAATATTTAAATTTGCCGGAAATCCTCAGGTGATTTCTCTTGCCGGCGGAAATCCGGCTCCCGAACTGTTTCCAAATGAGCAGCTGGCGGTAATTGCAAAAGAACTATTGGAAAACCAGCCGACTTTGTCGCTTCAGTATGGTGTTACCGAGGGCTACGGAGAACTGCGCCAGCAGGTAAAGAAAAGGCTCGCCGCAAAAGAAAACATTGACACCGAAGCAAACGATGTAATTATTGTTTCGGGAGGACAGCAGGCTATCGACCTTACCACCAAAATATTTGTCAACGAAGGCGACACTGTAATAGTTGAGGAGCCGAGCTTTATCGGTGCTCTTAATGCATTCCGTTCGTATAATGCTAATTTAGCAGGAGTTCCCATGGACGGCGACGGAATGAATATTGACGAGCTTGAGCGGACTATTAAAGAAAATAAGAATGTAAAGCTGATTTACACCATACCCACATTTCAAAATCCGTCGGGTATAACCATGTCGCAACAACGCAGAAGGGCACTTTACGAAATTGCAAGAAAATATGATTTGCTGATAATAGAGGATAACCCGTACGGTGAGCTGAGCTTCAACGGCGAGCACCATGATACAATCAAGTCAATTGATATCGACGGCAGAGTAATTTACTGCGGCTCGTTTTCAAAAATACTTTCTCCGGGACTGCGAGTCGGCTTTATGTGCGCCGCACCCGAAATCATAGCTAAGGCTACCGTGGCAAAGCAGACTACCGACGTTCATACGCCCATGCTGACACAGTTGCTTGCCAGTGAATATTTAAAGCGCTATGATATTGATGAGCTTATTGAAAAAATGCGAGTTTTGTACAGTGAGAAATGCAGTACAATGCTTAATGCCATTGACACCTATTTCCCAAAAGAAATATCGCATACTGTTCCTACGGGTGGACTGTTTGTGTGGGTAACGCTTCCTGAGCAGTATGACGCGCTTCAAATATCAAAAAAATGTGCAGCAAATAATGTTATATATGTTCCGGGCAACACATTTATGGTCGACATGGATAAAAAATGCTCTTCGCTGCGTCTTAATTATTCAACAATGCCTAATGAGCGCATTGTTGAGGGCATAAAAATACTAGGAAACGTATTTTCTGAGCTGTAACTTAAAAAGCATAATAAAAACCGCCGATTGATTTGATTCAGTCGGCGGTTTTGTTAATTGTAAAAATACTGCTTTTGAGATAGCGGTTTATACCTTTGCAGTAAGCTTTTCTCGGCGGCTTTGTTTAGTTATTTTGTACAGCTCCTCTACGGCCAGCCGAGTTTTAGCAACTACATCTGCGCCACCTTTAGGAAAGCAGTAATAAAGCACCTTGTTGTTGCCAATGCAAATCATGTCGCCGATTTCATACCAAAAATAGTCGGAATACAGGCTGTATGACGCTGATGGATTTTGCGAATAATCGAGCTTTCCGTCGCATCCGGTCAGATGAAATCCGTCACATGAATGTGTAAGTCGTCCACTACCAACCCTGTAAATGCATTTTGTATCAATCATCATGCATATGTCAACCGGTATGTCGAGCGAATAGGTACCGTCAAGCAATTCTTTGCGTACACATTCGCGCTCCCATGCATACCAGTCAGGAACATGGTCATACACGGCTTTTCCAGTCAGGCATTTGATAAGCCCGTACTCTGTCAGCTCATATTTTGCCGAACAATGCTCACAGGTGAGATGTATACCTTCGCCTATCATTTTGCCTTCGGTTAGACAATGTGGGCATTTGTACAGTACTTTGTTAAGTCCGTCAGCACGAAATGATTCGTTAATTTTTAAACCATTTTCCTGTTGCCAACGGAAGCTGTCAAATGAAAACTGCTCATTAATTATTTGATTTAACTGTTCGACTGATTTTTCTTTTATATCATCAGGCGACAGCAAATATTCAATATCGGCCGTTACTTTTACTTTGCGCAGCTGCAGATTATTATAAAGAGGATCGCGTGAAAATGCACCGTATGTGCGAATTATTACAACGGGAATGTTCAGCATTTTCAGGCATTTTCCGATAGTGTCGGGCAGGGGAGTTGCCGTGCCGTCAAATGAGTAACTGGCTTCAGGGTACATAAGAATTGATGATTTTAGTGTGTTTGCGGAGTAAACCATATCTCGTACAAGTGCAACATCAGTCACAAATTTTTGTGCCGGAATACATCCGAGGTTGCGCATCAGCCACTTTTTGCCGATGAAACCGTCGGAGGTGCAGACAATGTTAAACGGACGCGGATAGAGCACTGTTGATGCAATTTTAAGGTCAATGAAGCTTGAGTGATTCATTAAAATAAGACAAGGTTCGTTTTTTTTAAGCCTGTCCATACCGATTTTGGTACATTTAAATTTTACTGCTAACAAATCCGGAATGGATAATACACGCAGTAGCGTTCTGAAAAGCATATTCGGCTTTTTGGGCTTAATACGCTTTTTCGGCTTGATTGCACATACCTCGTCATAGCTGAGCACTGCAGTTTTAATTTTCATAGCCAATTCCTTTACGTTAAATTTGAAAGCGTTAATTTAATTATAGTTTGTATAACGAAGTTTGTCAATTTTGGGCGAATTTCGAAGTATAACAAGCATCAATTAAAACAGATTGTCGACTGATTTACATTCTTGAAATTATGTAAACTTTATATTATAATTAATAAACAACTGAAAGGGAAATATTTCAAAACAAAAAGAGGTAGCTTTACATGAAAATTATAGATATAATAAGCGGTCCAAAGCCAAGCCTTTCTTTCGAGGTTTTTCCGCCCAAAACAAGTGATAAATTTGAGAGCGTGCTAAGCGCTGCAACCAAAATTGCGGAGCTTAAACCAAGCTATATGAGCGTTACCTACGGCGCAGGAGGCGGCACATCGAAATACACAACCGCGATATGTAAGTCACTTAATGAATTTGGTGTAACATCTTTGGCGCACCTGACATGCGTGTCATCGGACAAAAACCGTATTAAAAATGAGCTTAATATTCTGCGTGAGCAGGGTATTGAAAATATACTTGCACTGCGAGGCGATATTCCCGACGGCTTTGATAAAAGCCAAATTCACTATCACCATGCGAGCGAGCTTGTACGTGAGATTGCTGAATTCGGCGGCTTTTGCATCGGTGGTGCTTGCTATCCCGAAGGACATCCGGAAAGTGCGAACAGCACGCAGGATATTGATGGGCTGAAAATTAAGGTGGAAAACGGATGCGAATTTTTAACAACGCAAATGTTTTTTGATAACAATATTTTATATAATTTCCTCTATCGTTTGTATAAGGCGAATGTTGATGTGCCGGTTATAGCAGGTATTATGCCTGTAACTAGCGCATCACAAATTAAACGTCTGTGCGCCATTTCTTCATCAGCACTTCCGCAGCGTTTTGTGCGAATTGTTGACCGATACGGCGATAACCCCGCTGCGATGAAACAGGCGGGAATAGCATTTGCAACCGAACAAATTATAGATTTGTATGCAAACGGAATAAACGCAGTACATATTTATTCTATGAATAAGCCCGATGTTGCCGAGGCTATCAAAGCCAATTTGTCGGAGATTATAAAATGAGCAAGCAGGAGCTTTTTTACGCAGAAATACCAAGTGAAATCATTACACTCGATTCAAACGAGTCAGCGGCAAGACTGAAGGTGGCTCGCGGGTACACGAGCGAACTTATAGAAAAATGCGAGTCATCATTGAGAAAAGAAATTGATTGTCGCTACTGCGGTGTCAGGGTAAAGGTTTCATTTCCGTCTGAAAATATGATAGACATGGGGTTTGGTGAGCTTGAAAGCCGTTCTCTTTATAAAAACCTGAACGGCTGTGAAGAAGCATTTATTTTTGCAGTAACGATAGGTCATAACGTCGACCGAATGTTAAAAAAAATGTCTATAACATCGGTAGCCGAGCATTTTGTCACAGATGCGCTGGCATCAGCGTTTGCCGAAGCGGCGTGCGACTGTGCCGAAAATGAGATAAAGGGCGAGCTTAAATGCAAACCGCGTTTCAGCCCTGGCTACGGTGATTTGCCGCTGTCCATTCAGCCGCAGGTGCTAGCAATAGTAGATGCAGGCAGATTATTAAACATCACGTTGGGAAAGACGCTGCTAATGTCACCATCTAAATCTATTACCGCAATTATGGGGATTGAAAAATGAAGAATTTAAGGAAAGATATTAAATCAAAAAGAATATATTTTGACGGTGGATTTGGCACCGTTTTGCAGGCAATGGGTCTTAAAAAAGGGACAGCACCGGAAACATGGAATTTAACCGATCCCGAAAAGGTAACCCAGGTGCATAAGGCATACATTGATGCCGGAAGCAATATTATCACCGTCAACACATTCGGTATTAATCGCGATAAATACGATAATTACGAAACGATGATTTTGGAGGCAATAAACTGTGCGCACGCAGCGGCAGAAAACCGTGACGACGTATATGTTGCCTTTGATATGGGCCCGACGGGTCGTATGCTTGAGCCATTGGGCGATCTTCCGTTTGAGGAGGCTGTTTCGCTATATGCTGCCAATGTAAAGGCGGCAGTTAAGGGCGGCGTGGATTTAATTATTATTGAAACCATGAATGACTGCTATGAAACCAAAGCGGCCGTTCTTGCCGCAAAGGAAAACAGCGATTTGCCGATTTTTGTAACCAATGTATATGACAAAAGCGGCAAGCTGATGACGGGCGCAGACCCCCTTGCCATGATAGCCATGCTGGAGGGACTGGGCGTTGATGCCATAGGCATGAATTGCTCTTTTGGACCCGATGCAATGCTCGATATAATCGACAAATTCATCGACAATTCGTCACTGCCGATTATCACCAACCCAAATGCAGGACTGCCTCAGGTAATTGACGGCAAAACAGTGTACAACATTTCTGCTGAGGATTTTGCCGATTACATGGTCAAACTGATCGAAAAGGGTGTAAGCATTTTGGGTGGCTGCTGCGGCACAACGCCCGAGTACATTGCCGCTACGGTTAGAAAAACCGCGGCTTTGCCATTTACTGCGCCAACAAAAAAGGAACATACCGTTGTTTCATCTTACACTCACGCTGTAAAGATTGGAAATCAGCCGATTTTGATAGGCGAACGAATCAATCCGACGGGCAAGCCAAAGCTGAAAGAGGCGCTTCGCACAGGCAACCTGAACTATATTTTAAACGAAGGTATTCGCCAGAGCGATGCAGGGGTTCACATTTTGGATGTAAATGTCGGTTTGCCCGAAATTGACGAGGCGGCTGTTATGTGCTCGGTTGTTGCAAACTTGCAGTCGGTTACCGACACTCCGCTTCAGCTTGATTCATCAAGCGCTGTTGCCCTTGAGCGTGCAATTCGTATTTACAACGGCAAACCTCTTATTAACTCGGTAAACGGCGAAGATGAAAGTATGGACTCTATTTTTCCGCTTGTTAAAAAATACGGCGGCGCTGTTATTGCGCTCACAATGGACAAAAAGGGCATTCCCAATACTGCAGAGGAACGGGTTGAAATTGCAAGCAGAATTGTAAAGCGTGCGGAAGAATACGGAATTGATAAAAAGGATATTATTGTTGACCCGCTTTGTCTTACCGTATCATCCGATTCAAACAGCGCACTGGTCACACTTAAGTCTGTCAAATTACTGCGTGAAATGGGGTTTAAAACCAGTCTGGGCGTTTCAAACATATCATTTGGTCTGCCCGAACGAGAAAAAATTAACACGGCATTTTTTGGCTTAGCGTTGGAAAACGGACTTAACTGTGCTATCATGAACCCATTTTCGTCGGGCATGATGGATGTTTATTATGCGTTCCGTGTGCTTCATGGCTTGGATGCATCATGCAACGATTACATTGAATACACGACAGCACACGAGACTGCCCAAAAACAGGCGGAGACTCCTGAGCAAACCGTTTCATTACAGCACGCCATTATAAAAGGAATGAAAGAGGATGCAGTTTTATCGGCAGTAAAGCTGTTGGAAGAAAGCGCCCCTTTGGACATTATAAATAATCATATCATACCGGCGTTAGGCGATGTAGGAAAGCGTTTTGAGGAAAAACGAATATATTTACCTCAACTGCTCATGAGTGCCGAAGCGGCGTCAGCGGCTTTTGAAAAAATAAAAGAGAAATTGACTTCGGAAACTGCAAATGACGGCAAAAGCATTATACTTGCTACTGTAAAAGGTGATATACACGATATCGGCAAAAATATTGTAAAGGTTTTGCTTGAAAGCTATGGATTTAAGGTGTTTGATTTAGGCAAAGATGTGTCGCCGCACGATGTATGCGACTGTGTGGAAAAAACGGGTTGCAAGCTGGTTGGGCTGAGCGCACTTATGACCACGACTGTTACATCTATGGAGGAGACAATCAAATTGCTTCACAGCAACCATCCCGAAGTAAAGGTTATTGTCGGCGGAGCGGTGCTGAATGCTGAATATGCTGAAATGATTAGCGCCAATCGTTACTGTGCCGATGCGATGGATACAGTGCGTTACGCACAGCAGTTTTATTCATAAATGCAATGCAATAAAATGTATTTATCCCGTCCGATTTGGGCGGGATTTTTTTAATATAAAAAGCTACGGACAGCGTGAGCAGTCCGTAGCTTTAATTTTGGTTTATTCTTAAATATTTCGTATTACTCCAGCTCGAATGCGCCGGTGTAAAGCTGGTAATATTGTCCCTTTTGGGCAATAAGGTCGTCGTGCGTGCCGCGTTCAATAATTTTGCCGTGACCAAGCACGATTATGACATCAGAATTTTTAACGGTCGACAGTCGGTGAGCAATGACAAATACCGTTCTGCCTTTCATTAAAGCATCCATGCCGCGCTGAACAATCGCCTCGGTTCGTGTGTCAATTGACGATGTTGCCTCATCAAGAATCATAACGGGTGGGTCAGCAACAGCCGCGCGTGCAATAGAGAGGAGCTGACGCTGTCCTTGAGACAGATTTGCGCCGTTTTCCGTCAGCATTGTATCGTAGCCGTTAGGCAGTCGTGAAATAAAATCATCGGCGCCGGCAAGTTTTGCCGCCTCAATGCACTCTTCTTCGGTTGCATCAAGTTTTCCGTAACGAATATTATCCATTACTGTGCCGGTGAAAAGATTAGTATCCTGCAACACTATGCCGATTGCATGACGAAGATCGCTTTTCTTAATTTTATTAATGTTTATACCATCGTAGCGAATTTTACCGTCTGCAATATCGTAAAATCTGTTTAACAAATTGGTTATTGTTGTCTTGCCTGCACCGGTAGCGCCGACAAATGCGACTTTTTGACCCGGCTTTGCATAAAGTGAGATATTGTTTAAAACGGTTTTTCCTTCTTCATACTCAAAGTCAACATCGGTAAGCTGAACATCTCCGGTCAGCTTGGTGTAAGAAACAGAACCGTCCGATTGATGGGTGTGTTTCCATGCCCAAAGACCGGTGTGCTCACTGCACTCAACAAGTTCACCGTTTACTTCTTTTGCATTTACCAGTACAACATAGCCATCGTCAACCTCAGGCTCTTGGTCCATTAAATCAAATATGCGCTCGGCGCCGGCAATACCCATAACAATGGAATTTACCTGATGTGAAACCTGATTTATATTACCGGTAAACTGTTTTGTCATGTTGAGGAAGGGAACAGCAATACTAATGCTGAATGCTAAACCCGAAATGCTGAAATTTGGCGTATTCGAAATCATCATTAATCCGCCGCAAATCGCAACAATAACATACAGAACATTGCCGATATTATTCAGAATGGGGCCAAGGATATTTGCGTATTTGTTGGCTTTTTCAGATTCGCGGAAAAGCTCATCATTTAGCTTGTCAAATTCTGATTTGCTTTCGTCTTCGTGGCAAAAAACTTTAACAACCTTTTGACCGTTCATCATTTCCTCAGCAAAACCTTCAATCTTTCCGAGTGAGTTTTGCTGACGGAAAAAGTAGCGGGCTGATCCTCCGCCAAGTTTTTTAATAATCACCGTCATTACAATAACACCGACGATAACAACAGCTGTAAGCCAAATACAGTAGTAAACCATTATACTAAAGACGGTTATTACAGTAATGGCTGAAATGAGCAGGTTGGGGAAGCTCTGTGAAATCATTTGGCGCAGAGTGTCGATATCGTTTGTATAGTGGCTCATGATATCGCCGTGATTGTGCGTATCAAAATAGTTTATCGGAAGTAGTTGCATTTTTTCAAACATTTTTTGACGCGTTTTTTTGAGTATACCCTGCGTAATTATTGCCATAAGCTGATTGTAAACAATGTTTGCGATCAGCGACAATACATAGAAAACAACCAACAGTGATACAAATTTTATTATTCTTGCGCTGACTAAGCTCCACTGACCGCTTTGCCAACTTTCTTCAACCGCCGCAATAACGTTTTGCATAAAAACAGCCGGAAAAGAGCTTACAACGGCATTAAAAATAATACATGAAATTGTAACGGGCAACATGACAGGATAAAAACTGAAAATCATTTTCAGCAAGCGACCGAAAATTCCTTTTTTGACTTTACGCTTCATCTTGATCACCTGCCTTATTCTGAGAAACATATATCTCTCGGTAAACGCCATTTTGAGTAATAAGCTCGGCGTGAGTGCCGATAGCGGTTATTTTGCCACCGTCCATTACAATGATGCGGTCGGCATCTTCTACCGAAGCTGTTCGCTGAGCGATAATGATTTTAGTGGTTTCGGGAATATACTCACGCAAAGCCTTTCGTATAGTGGCATCTGTTTTGGTGTCGACGGCACTGGTTGAGTCGTCAAGAATGAGTATTTTCGGCTTTTTAAGCAATGCTCTGGCAATGCATAGACGTTGCTTTTGACCGCCCGATACATTTGTACCACCCTGTTCAATGTGAGTATCATATCCGTTCGGAAACTGAGATATAAATTCGTCAGCACACGCAAGTTTGCAAGCATGCAGCAGTTCTTCATCAGTCGCATCCTTATTTCCCCAACGCAGATTTTCCTTAATACTGCCGGAAAACAAAATGTTTTTCTGCAAAACGACCGCTACCTGATTTCTCAGCGTGTCCAAATCGTACTCCTTTACATTTATACCGCCTACTTTTACCTCGCCTTCCGTAACATCGTACAGTCGGGGAATAAGCTGTATTAGAGATGATTTAGATGAACCGGTACCACCGATTATTCCGATTGTTTCACCTGATTTTATGTGTAAGTTAATATCAGACAGTGCATCTTTTTTTGCTTTTTCAGAGTATTTAAACATAACATTTGAAAAGTCGACCGAACCGTCGGCAACATTGTATACAGGGTTTTGCGGGTTGTGCAAAGTGCTTTCCTCGCTCAATACCTCTGCAATACGCTTGCCCGACTCAACAGCCATGGTGAGCATAACAAATACCATTGAAAGCATCATTAAACTGCTCAGCATCATAAAGCTGTATGTTGTCAGAGCGGACATTTGACCTACATCCAGGTCAACGCCCCGTGATGATATTACGGTATATGAGCCAAAGGATAAAACGAATATCATTACACAGTAAAGACAAAACTGCATAATCGGGCTGTTGAATGCCAGTATGCGTTCCGCTTTTGTAAAACCGGCACACAGCTCCTCTGCAGAATTGTTGAATTTTGTCTGTTCGTATTCCTCGCGGACAAAAGATTTGACCACTCGAATACCTTTAATATTTTCTTGAACGGAGCTGTTCAGATTATCATATTTTTTAAAAAGCTTTCTGAAAACGGGCATTGCTTTTCTGGAGATTATGAAAAGACCTACTCCGAGAATCGGCAAAACAAATAAAAATATCCATGCCATTTTACCGCCCATAACAAAAGCCATGACAAATGCAAATATCAGCATCAGAGGCGAACGAATTGCTATGCGTATAATCATCATATAAGCGTTCTGTACTGTTGTAATATCGGTGGTCAAACGGGTTACCAACGACGAGGTAGAGAATTTGTCTATATTCTCAAATGAATATTTTTGTATTGTGTAGAACATGTCCTTTCGCAAATTTTTTGCAAATCCACATGATGCGGTGGCGCTGGTGAAGCCTGCAATTGCTCCAAAGGTAAGTGACAGCACCGCCATGGCGATAAGTACAAGCCCATAATTCACTATAGTCGAAAAGTCACCGCCTTTTTTAATCTCATTAACAAGATTAGCGATGATAAATGGGATAACACATTCGAGTACAACCTCAAGCGAAACCAAAATCGGTGTCAGTATAGACGTCTTTTTATATTCGCGTATACTTTTTGCTAGTAGTTTTATCATTTTTATTCCTTTCTGCGCAGTAAACGAGCAGTTGCAAAACACCGTGCACACCACTCGTTATAAATAAAATTATATTTAATTAATGTTACTGCCATATTATAACACCAAAAGTCACATAATTTCAAGTATTACTCCCATTTTTCGTCATGATGTTATTTTAATGACAATGTTTGTTATTTTTACTTGTACATGTTGATTTTTATAAAAAACGCTAAAAAGGAATTTTTAGTAATAGTGTAATTATATTAACCATATTATTCTTTACCACTTTATAATGATGAGGAGACTGAATTATGGATCAGCAAAAATTAGATATGTATATCATGACAAACCAAAAGTACTTTCCTGCGGAAAAAATAATTTATCTTAAGGAAAAACTCAGTTCTATGAGCGAAGACAAATTTTCGCTTATCTCAACTATTGAGCTTAAGGATCCAACAACTATTCTTTTAATATCCCTGTTCCTTGGCTCTTTGGGAGTTGACAGATTTATGATTGGTGATACAGGTTTAGGAGTGCTTAAGCTTTTAACTGCCGGCTGTTGTGGTATTTTTACCATTATTGACTGGTTCACTATTACCGGTAAGACTAAGGAATTAAATTTTAATGCGATTATGTCGGTGCTGTAAAAACATTGTATCAAAACATATTGTTATTTTAAGTATTTGCATAGCCTTTGTTATCTTTTGCATACATATTGGTTCATGCCCTATAAAGAGGATGATTGGATTTGATTGCCCTACTTGTGGAGTAACACGAGCAATGTTTTCTTTAGTAAAAGGCGACTTTGCTGACTATGCAAAATATCATGTTTTAGCATTACCGCTGGTAATTGCTACACTGTTTCAGGTACACTGCTCTTGCTTTAAAAACAAAGCAATAAGGACAACGATAACTGTTTTTACTACACTAATAGTGATAGGTAATTTTTTGATTTATATTATAAAGCTTTAAGTTTACAAAAATCTCCGTTCGTATGAACGGAGATTTTTATGTTGAAGAAAATCTGTAAGTTGTATTATAATAGAAAAAAATAAATTATTTATAATTAGAAAGAAATAATATTATGACAGATTTTAAAGTTAAACTTGTTACAATAAATGAAATTGATGCAGTTATGGATATTATTGCTGATGCAAAAGCATTGCTCAAAACAGTATCAACACAGTGGCAACAAGGATACCCGTACCGTGAAACAATGCTTGAGGATATTAAAAAACATCAGCTTTTTGGAGCATATGCCACCGACGAAACTTTAGCAGGTGTTGCTGCAATTATAATCGGTATTGAGCCTGATTATCTTGATATTGAAGGCGAGGGGTGGCAAGATAAACCGTCAAATTACGATGTAGTAGTACATCGTGTTGCGGTAAAAAAAGAATATTACGGCCAGGGTATCGGAAAAGAAATTTTCAGGTTTGCTGCTCGCTATGCAAAGGAAAACGGTTGTCATTCGGTAAAGGGCGACACCCATGCTAAAAACAAACCTATGCAGCGCATATTTGCAGCGTGTGGTTTCAGCTATCGTGGCGTTATATATGTTCATAGTGAAAAAGAAGATAATTCGCGCATTGCATATGAATTTTCGGTAAAATAAAGAAAGCCGATTATGCACATTGAGTTGCTTTAATACAACATTAAGTGGGGGGGAGTTTAATTGAAAAAAACGCTGATAGTAATAGATATGCAAAACGACTTTATTGACGGCAGTCTTGGCACATCACAGGCAAAGGCAATAGTGGATAACGTTAAGAAAAAGATTGATGAGTATAAGGCTTTAGGGCACGAAATTATATTTACAAGAGATACACACGGTGAAAATTATCTTGATACACCCGAGGGAGAAAAACTGCCTGTTATACACTGTGTTAAAGATAGCTATGGGTGGCAGATTGCAGACGGGTTATATGTGGACGGTGCTAAAATAATTGACAAACCGTCGTTTGGCTGGATTGACTGGGGAAAAATGAGCTTTGACCAAATTGAGCTGGTGGGGCTTTGCACCGATATTTGTGTGGTTTCAAATGCACTTATTTTAAAAGCTGCGTTTCCCAATTCCAAAATCAGTGTTGATGCTAACTGTTGCGCAGGGGTTACACCAGACACGCATAATGCCGCTATATTAACAATGAAAATGTGCCAAATTGATGTTACGGGCGAGTAAAGCGCTGACTAATCAAGGACATCACTGTGTATTTTGGGACTCAGAATAACAGAAGTTTTTTATAAATGAAATACTGCTGATACGCCCCATTACAGACAGAAAATTAAGTAAGCAATGAACACAGATGAGTGCAATGCTGAACATGAAAATACAATATAATTAAAAAACACACCGTAATCAGTTTTAACTTTGCGGTGTGTTTTTATATTAAATCCAATTGTTTTTTTAGCTGCAGAATGGTAATATAAATAATATAAGGAAATAAAAAACAGGGCGGCGATAAAATGAACTTGAACGAAATACTTTCAAAGGTCGACCATACATTGCTCAGCCAGACTGCAACATGGGATGAAATCAGGGCAATATGCGATGATGGCATTAAATTTGGTACAGCATCGGTATGCATACCTGCATCATATGTTAAACAGGCAAAAGAGTATGTTGGCGACAGAATAAAAATATGCACCGTTATCGGGTTTCCAAATGGATATAGCACGACAGCAGTAAAGTGTTTTGAAACAGAGGATGCTGTTAAAAATGGTGCTGATGAAATTGATATGGTTATAAACATTGGTTGGCTTAAGGATAAGCGATACGATGATATTTTAGAAGAAATAAAAGTGATAAAATCAGCGTGCAAAGGCAAAATATTAAAAGTTATAATTGAGATCTGCTTGCTGACCTACGAGGAAAAGGTTAAAATGTGCGAAATTGTCAGCCAGTCGCAAGCAGATTTTATCAAAACCTCAACCGGATTTTCTAAATCAGGCGCTACCAGAGAGGATATAGCTCTGTTCGCCGCCAATGTGGACAAATCGGTTAAAATTAAGGCTGCAGGGGGCATTACAGCGCTTGCCGATGCAGAGGAATACATTGATCTTGGTGCATCCCGTCTTGGAACAAGTCGCATAGTAAATTTAGCAAAAAATGAGTCATCGAACGAAAGCTACTAATAAGGGGGAAATGAAATGTCACAGATGTACCCGACACCGCATATAAACGCATCGCCTGAGGATTTTGCAAAAACTGTGCTTATGCCCGGCGATCCTCTGCGCTCAAAATTCATTGCCGAAAATTTTTTATCCGACGCAAAACTGATTAACAATGTGCGCGGCATACACGGATATACCGGATACTATAATGGCACACGCGTGTCTGTTATGGCCAGCGGCATGGGAATGCCGTCTATAGCCATTTACTCACACGAACTGTATAATTTTTTCGGTGTGGAAAACATTATGCGCATCGGCTCTGCCGGTGCGGTTAATCCCGACATCAAGGTTCGTGATATTGTTATTGGAATGGGCGCATCAACCAACTCGAATTTTGCGCATCAATATCATTTGCCGGGAACATTTTCAGCCATTTGCAGCTATAAAATGCTAAAAGAATGTACCGATACCGCCGACCAAATCGGCCTAAAATACCATGTCGGAAATTTGCTTTCATCGGACACATTTTACAGCGACGAGGAAGGAATGCCCGATGCACTTGGCGCTACTCATTGTTGGAGTAAAATGGGCATTATGGCGATTGAAATGGAAGCAGCGGCGCTGTACATGAATGCTGCTCGCAGCGGCAAAAATGCACTTGCAATATGTACAATATCCGACCATATTTTAACGGGGGATAGCTTATCTGCGGAGCAGCGGCAAAATTCCTTTACCGAAATGATGGAGCTTGCACTAAAAACCGCCAAACGACTCGATTGATAGAGAGGGTTTATTTTGAAAAGAGTATTTCTTATCGTATTAGATTCCTGCGGTGCGGGGCAGATGCCCGATGCAGCCGATTTTGGTGACAGTGATTGCAATACCATAAAACGCATATCATCGTCTGATAAGTTTTGTTGCGAAAATATGTGTAAAATGGGACTTGGCAACATAGATGGACTGGATTTTCTGGGCAAAACTGAGGCGCCACTTGCGGCGGTTGCACGAATGACCGAGCGCTCGCGTGGCAAGGATACTACAATTGGACATTGGGAAATAGCAGGTATTGAGTCGAAAAAACCGATGCCGACTTATCCTAATGGCTTTCCAAGTGATATTTTGGACAGCTTTTCTAAAGCAATTGGCAGAGGGGTGCTGTGTAACAAGCCTTATTCAGGCACAGAGGTAATAGCTGATTACGGAAAGCAGCATATCGAAACGGGCGACTTAATTGTTTACACATCTGCAGACAGTGTGTTTCAAATAGCCGCTCATGAAGATATTGTGCCGCCAGAAAAGCTGTACGAATACTGCCAAATTGCACGTAAATTGCTTTGCGGAGAACACGCAGTGGGAAGGGTAATTGCAAGACCTTTTACAGGCACATATCCCGACTTTAAGCGTACCGCAAACCGCCGTGATTTTTCGCTTGAGCCCCCTAAAAAAACGCTGCTTGATGTAGTAAAGGATAGTGGAAAAGCAGTAATTGCTATAGGCAAAATATCGGACATTTTTGCTGGCAGGGGAGTAACTGAAAAGGTTGTTACTCACTCGAATACCGAGGGCATGGAATGCACTATCGAAGCTGTTGAACGCGATTTTGATGGTTTATGCTTTGTTAATTTGGTTGATTTTGATATGCTTTACGGTCACCGTCAGGACATTGACGGCTATGCCGCCGCTTTTGCCGAATTTGACGGTTGGCTGCCAGGTTTTACAAATAAACTTGGTGACGATGATATACTGATGATTACCGCCGACCACGGCTGTGACCCCGGTGATAAAAGCACCGATCACACGCGCGAATATACACCGCTGATCGTATACGGCCATAATGTAAAACCAGTAAATCTTGGCACACGCGGCACCTTTGCCGATATTGCCGCAACGGTTGCTGATTATCTAAATATTGAATTTAAATGTGACGGAGAGAGTTTTCTCGATTTGATTTTGTAAAGGAGAAGTAATATGACCGAAACCGAACTGTGCAAGCTTGCAATAAAAGCAATGGATAATGCATATGCGCCCTATTCAGGTTATCGCGTGGGAGCTGCATTACTGACTAAATCAGGTAAGGTTTATCTAGGCTGCAATGTTGAAAATGCGTCATTTACTCCCACCGTTTGCGCCGAGCGCACCGCTTTTTTAAAAGCAGTCAGCGAGGGTGAAAAGGATTTTTCGATGATAGCAGTTGCGGGAGGAAAAGACGGAAAAATTACGGGCGCATTTCCGCCATGCGGCGTGTGCCGTCAGGTAATGGCGGAATTTTGCGAAGCCGATTTTGAAATTTTAATTGTAAACGGTCAGGATAGTTTTGAAAAACATTGCCTATCGCAACTTTTACCACTTGCATTCAAGTTGTAATTTTTATTAATGCAAGGGATGTTAGTAACATAACAATACCAAACTGATAAGGGGCCACGAAAATGAGGATGTACGACATTATTCATAAAAAGAGAGATGGTGCAGAGCTGACCGATGAGGAGATATCCTTTTTTATAAAAGGATATACCAACGGGGAGATACCCGATTATCAGGCGTCGGCGCTGATGATGGCCATTTATTTCCGAGGAATGACCGACAGAGAAACTGTACAGCTCACCAATTGGATCGCTCATTCGGGAGATACCGTTAATTTGTCGCAGTTCGGCACCCTGTCGGTTGATAAGCATAGCACCGGCGGTGTAGGAGACAAAACCTCTTTGATTGTGGCGCCCATTGTTGCCTCACTGGGTGGTAAGGTTACCAAAATGTCGGGCAGGGGACTTGGTCATACCGGAGGCACGGTAGACAAGCTTGAAGCAATTCCGGGATACAAAACATCGCTTTCTTCTGATGAGTTTTTGTCACAGGTTGAGAGAGTAGGCATGGCAGTAATCGGACAGACGGGCAATTTAACACCGGCTGATAAAAAATTGTACGCATTGCGTGATGTAACCGCAACTGTGGACAGCATACCGCTTATTACCTCCAGCATAATGAGCAAAAAAATTGCGGCTGGCTCACATTCGATTGTTCTTGATGTTAAGGTCGGCAGCGGAGCGTTTATGAAAACGGTAGAGGATGCCGAGGTGCTGGCAGGCAAAATGGTGGAAATCGGCAAACAATGCGGCCGAAATATTGCAGCGCTTCTTACCGATATGGATTCACCGCTCGGACATAACATTGGCAATGCTTTGGAGGTTGCCGAGGCAGTGTCGGTTTTAAAAAATGAGAAGCAGGGCGATTTGCGAGAGGTGTGTATTGCACTCGCAAGCGAAATGATATCGCTTGCATTGGACTTGTCGCACGATGAAGCTGTGCAGCGTGTAATTACAGCCTTGGAATCTGGCGCAGCGTTTAATAAAATGAAAGAGTGGATTGCAGCTCAAGGCGGAGATATAAAATGTATTGATGACACATCACTGCTGCCACAGTCAGCCTATTCATTTGAAGTTGTCAGCAACACCGAAGGATATATAACCGCAATGGATGCCGAAAAAATCGGAAACACAAGCGTTATGCTGGGCGCAGGCAGAGCGTCCGCCGATGATAAAATTGATTACGGCGCTGGTATAATCATTGCTAAAAAAATCGGTGAATTTGTTAAACCAGGCGATGTACTTGCGACACTTTATTCGGGCAAAAACGAATTTTCGCTGGAAGCTGAATGTTATTTGTCAGCGGTGACACTTAGCAAAGAAAAACCCAGTGCAAAACCGCTTATTTACAAGATGATTAGATAAAAACCGAAAATGGTGCAAAATACCAACAGCTCTCGTCAGGGAAGCTGTACTTTTATAAATAATTTGTTGCCTAGGTTCTTTTATTGTGTTATAATGTTCGTCGAATTTTGCAAAATACGCGCATAGTATAAGGAAGTGGTTAATATGGATTTAAAGGGCAAAATCATAAATTTTCTTGGAGACAGTATTACTGAGGGAATAGGACTTGAGGATGTAAATAACTGCTATGATAGGGTTGTTCAGCGCAAATGTGATGTTTCGGAAATTCGCAATTACTCGATAAGCGGCAGCCGCTTTGCACATCAAAGCACACCGAGCTATAAGCCTCATTACGACCTGTGCTTTTGCGGACGTGCATTTTACATGGATAGAAACGCCGACATTATCGTTGTATACGGTGGCGTTAATGACTACATTCACGGCGATGCGCCGATTGGCAGCCCCGACGATACTACACCATCGACCTTTTACGGTGCTCTTGAATTCCTTATGACATTTTTGCAAAACGAATTTACCGCAAAGATTGTTTTCATGACACCTGCACATTGCCGTTACAGAGATATCGTTGACAGCGAGCCGTCTCACCGACAGATGAAGCTTGGTGATGCTTTGCCGCTTCGTGGATATGTTGATATAATAAAACAAAAGGCAGAAGAGCATGGGATTGCGGTGGTTGATTTGTTTAACGACGTTGGAATTGACCCGAATAATCAGGACGAATGTGATAAGTACATGGTTGACGGACTGCATTTTAATGCGCTAGGACATGAGAAAATTGCCGACCTACTGATTGATGTGCTTCGTGAAATATAAAGTCGAGTGGTTGTGTTTCGCCTGACAATATGGTACAATATGTTTGATTATTGAAGGGTAGGGTTAGATATGAAAAAATTTTTAGCGCTGTTTTTGGCAAGTGTAATGGTTTTTGCTCTGGTGTCTTGCGGCAATTCGGAAAAACAATTACCCACAGGCTCAAACGAAAACAATAAATATGAAAATGAATTTATCGGCATCGGCTGCAAACTAGATGACGATTGGACATTTCTTACAGACGAAGAAATTGATGAGTTGAACAATATTGCTAAAGATGCTGTAGGCGAAGAAATAGCTGAAGCAATTGAAAAAGCAAACATTATTTATGATATGTCTGCTGCAAAAAGTGATAATACCCAGATGATAAATATCAATCTTGAAAATCTGGGGTTGGTTTACGGATCGACAATGGATGAAAGTGCATATATTGACGCATCTATTGAAACTATAAAAACCGGTTTGGAAAATATGGGATTAGAAAACATTGTTGCAGAAAAGACAACCGTAACATTTGCCGGTAAAACACGCCATGCAATTGAAGTTTCAGGTGAAGCATCGGGAATAAAAATTTACGAGAAGCAGGTATGCATAAAGGCCGGAAAGTATATGTCAAATATTACTGCTATTTCATATATCGAGGACGCCACCGACGAAATTTTAGCTGCTTTCTACGCTGTGTAAAATTGGTTAAATAAATTATTAAGGGCAACTTTTTTAGGTTGTCCTTATTTTCTGCACTTGTAAAATTTTTCATTATTGTATTACATGGTATAGACACATTCAGCAAAATGAGTTATAATAATCCGTTAGAAAAGCGAGGTGGGAGTATGCAAAAAAGAGTAATGGCTATTAGCGACATTTCCTGCATGGGAAAATGCTCGCTTACGGTTGCGTTGCCTATTATATCAGCTGTCGGACACGAATGCGTAATTATGCCGACGGCGTTGCTTTCCACTCACACCGCTCAAAAATTTGGTGAATATGTTAGTTTTGACATGACCGAGCAATTGCAAGAAATTGCTCACCATTGGAGCAGTTTGGATACAAAGTTCGATGCTATTTATTCAGGTTATATTGTCTCGGCGAAGCAGGGGGAATATATATACAATATAATTAACGAATTTAAGAGCAGTAACACACTTGTAGTGGTTGATCCCATTCTCGGCGATAACGGCAGGCTTTACCGAGGGTTTACTTCGGAAAATATTGACGCTGTGCGCCGTCTTTGCTCGGTTGCCGACATTATTACGCCCAATTTAACCGAGGGTTCTTTGCTTACAGGAGTTAATTCTGACGGTCAGCATATTTCAAATGATGATTTGAGAAAAATGATTGACGCACTGAGTCGGTTGTGCAGCAAAAAAATTGTCATTACCGGTGTAGAGACCCAGCCAAATATAATCAGTACTGTTGCACACGATTGTGCCACCGGAGAAACTGTTTTTCACAACAATCCACGCATATTAGGGTCGGTTCATGGAAGTGGTGATATTTTTGCATCCACACTCACTGCTATGAGCCTCACTACAAGCGATTTTAACAAGGCTGTTGCGGCAGCAGTCAATTTTACTTATTTTGCTGTTGCGGACAGTAAAGGTGACCCGGATAGCCGCTGGTATGGCGTAAATTTTGAAAAAAACCTTAACAAAATAAAAGATTTATGATTCCGTCGAAACAAGCTTTTTTGTTCGGCGGTTTTTTTATACAAAAAAACCAATTAAGCCTTGTTTTAAGATGTAAAACATGATATATTAACTGTAAATATCCATTTAGGAGGTAAATAATGTCTATAAAATTTGATAATGTTAACAAGCGATTCATTCTTGAAACTGCAAATACCGAATATGCGTTTAAAATAGAAAGGGATCGTTTTCTTGTTCATTTGTATTACGGCAAAAAAGGGGAATCTGACTATTCGTATAAGGCAAGATTTCGTAGCTTTTCTCCGTATCTTGAGGAACTGGGCGAGGGATTTTCGCTTAACGACGATTTAAGTGAATTTTCGTATTTCGGCAGCGGCGATTTCCGTTGCACATCACTAAAGTTGCGTGCCCCGGCAGGAGATTGCTGCACCAGCTTTGTATATGATAGCCACGAAATTATCAGCGGCAGACATAAAATTGATAGAATCCCCTGTGCACGCGCTCAGGAGGGAACAGAGACTCTTATTGTCCATTTAAATGACAGTGTTACCGGTTGTAAGCTCAACCTTTTCTATACAGTTTTTCCAAAGCACGATATAATTTCACGTTATTTTACTCTTGAAAATTGCGGTAAAGATAGTGTAAAAATCGAAAAGGCTATGAGCCTTTGCCTTGATATACCGGGACATGATTTTGATATGCTCACACTTTACGGTGCACACATGGAAGAGAGAAATATTCAGCGCAATCCTGTTATGATAGGCAACCAGCGTGTCATGAGCCGCCGCGGTGCATCAAGCCCACAGTTGAACCCGTTTATGGCTTTGCTTGGCAAAAACACCACAGAAACACAGGGTGATGTTTACGCATTTAACTTTGTTTACAGCGGAAACTTTTTGGATGAGGTCGAGGTTGACCAAAACGGAAACACACGTGTCTGCGTAGGTCTTGGTGAGGAAAATTTCGGATATAAATTAGAAAGCGGTGAGAGCTTTTCTTCACCCGAAGCTATTATGATGTATACACATAACGGACTTGGCGATATGTCGAGAAAAATGCATTCCTTTGTTCGTGATGCAATTGTTCCGCGTGAACCGTTTGAAAAGCGCCCAATAGTACTTAATACATGGGAAGCTTGCTACTTTAACATTGACCAGCAAAAACTGATTGATTTTGCTAATGAGGGCGTCAAATACGGTATGGATATGCTCGTAATGGATGACGGTTGGTTTGGTAAGCGTAATGATGATCACGCAGGCCTTGGCGATTGGTACACAAACACCGAAAAATTCCCCGACGGACTGGCTAATTTTGTTTCGAAATTAAAACAGTCGGGTATGAAATTCGGTATTTGGATTGAGCCTGAAATGATAAACCCCGACAGCGACCTTTACCGCGCTCATCCCGATTGGTGCATTTCGAGCGAGGGGCGCAACGGTTCACTTTCACGCACACAGTATGTTCTGGATTTTGCAAACCCGAATGTTGTTGAATATCTTAAAAAATCGTTCAAAGAAACCTTTGATGGTGTTGCAATTGACTACATAAAATGGGACTGTAACCGTCACATTTCCGAGCCCGGCTCACCATATCTGCCCGCTGATCGCCAGGATGAAACAACCTTCCGCTACATGCTTGGGGTTTACGACCTTTTCCATTGGTTCATGGAAACATATCCCAATGTTATGATTGAAAATTGCAGCGGGGGTGGCGGTCGTTACGACCTTGCTATGATGTCTGTTTCTACACAGATTTGGACAAGCGATAACACCAGCGGACGTCAACGTGTATTCATTCAATACGGCTCAACAATTGCTTATCCGTCATACGTCATGTCATGCCATGTTTCAAACCCTATGGTTTTGGATGATTATATGAACGTACTCGATTATAAGTACAAGGTTGCACTGGCCGGAATGCTTGGATATGAGCTCAACATTCTTCACATGAATGACAATGTAAAGAATGAGATTAAAGCTCAAACTGAATTTTATCGTTCTGTTGAGCAGCTCATTAAGCGTGGAGATTTGTATCGTCTTGTTTCTCCGTATGAGAACAAATACGGAGCAAGCTCATATTACTATGTATCCACTGAAGAATCAGGCGAAAACTACGCCGACCGCATACTCCTGACATATGTGCAAAACAGCGGAACATCTGATGAGGATGTCACATTCACACTGCAAATTACCGCTGCCGATAAGGACGCTGTTTACAAAGATAGCTTAACAGGGGACGAATATACAGGAGAACAGCTTCGTGAAGGTCTTACCGTTAAAGTTATTGAAAAGGACATGTACGGAAAACTGTGGCTGTTTGAAAGAGTATAAGTAAATTTAAAGTAATAAATAAACAAGCCTAAAAGGAACTGATCCCTTTTAGGCTTGTTTTATTTATGCTTTAAAAATAAATAAAGATTATTGTGAGCTTACTGCTGATGAAACAGAACCGCTTGATGTATTTGAACTTGAACCGCTCGATGTGTCGGGTTTAGATGACGGGTTTTGAGGCGGTTTAGAGTCATTGCTGACTTTGGTCAAAACACGCTGAATATAATTTGTGTGATCGGTCAGAGCTATAACCTTGTCGTTGCCCCACTGCAGCGTAAATGTGCGGTATCCACCATTTGCAAGCTGAATATTAACCGTGTTATCTGTGGCAATGAAGTTGTATTCAAAATTGCTCTGCTTATAATCGGTGTCTGCAAATGAGTAGTTGGTAGAATAGATCTTGCCGTCATATTTATCTGTAAAAATGATTTTTGTGCCATCAAGACCGTTTATAGTCCATGTACCCTGTAATGAATATACTACATCATCAAATTTTTCGGTGATTGAGTATCCACTTGTGTCGGAAACTTCGCCGTTGAATTTTATATTCAGAGTTTTGAGTGCAAGTTTGTCATAGATATTCAGGCCGCCTTCTTGACCGGCGGAAAGCTCAAAATCCTCGATTACATCGCCATTTATATAGACGACTCTTAAAACTATACCGACATCAGTTTCGTCAATGTATATTACAAATGTACCGAAATGCTGAGTGTAGAGTATTTTTTCTTTGCCGGTGCGTGACATAATGGCGATATTGCTTAACCATTCGTTGCCGTAACCCGACATAACAATCGCAGTCTCTTGTTTGTTGTCGTTGTCAAGATCTGCTGTCACGGTCTTATGATTGCCGCGCATCTGCTTAAATTTGCTGTTAATATCGGATATTGTTTTATCGCGGTCGGCTGTTTGATAATACAAATTAAGCATGGAGCGCCAGTTGTTGAGAAGTGCGCCCTGCGAGGCTTTTTTTAAATTTGTATTAAAAGCATCTTTGCTAATGTTCTTACTGTCCCATGTGTATTTCGGCACACCGCTTTTATCATCTGTGCATTGGGCAAAATTTTTCCAGCCGAGATTTGTCCATTTATAAAGTGTTTTTGCTTCGTATCCAGACGCAAATTGTTCACATAAATAAATTTGTGAATTTGCCGAATCATAAAGTGTGCGGAAATCATAGTCCTCGCTTTTTGATGTATCAAGTGCAATTTTTGCATTGTTCAGGGTATCAAAAGCGAGATTGGTTGTAAGGCCGTTATCCATATCGGCCATCATAAACAGCTCGCCTGCGCCATCTTTGTCTGCATCAATGATACGGTATCCTAAAATATTGTTACTTAATGAGTTTGTGCCAAGCGCCAGCATGGCATAATTAAGACTGTCGAAAAGTTGCTGATCACTTGTTATTTGAGTTATCTCATCGCCGCTGTGCAGCTCCCAGCCGTAAAGCGACCAGTCATTAGCACCGCAGTAGCTGAATTTAGCCGGTGTTTCGTCACCGTCGGAACGGCCATTTTTTGTAGTGACAAATTCGTACGCATCACCAATTGTTTTACCTGAAATAATGTAACTTGTTAAATCCTTTACGCACTTTGCTTCATAAACTGCGCTTACGCTGTCGGAATATCCGACAAAAATTTGTGCGCCGCCTGAGATAAAAGCATTTGCAAATATTTGATTAGATTCGCTGTATCCGTAATCAGCGCTGAGGTATATTAGCGAATTTGGAAAAGCAGATGTGTAATTTTCTTTTATCAAAGTGTCGGTTACAGTAAAGCTTGTATTGTCAGACATCATACTGCTGTACACAGCTGACTGGCCGTTTGCAAGCTGATATGAATAGCCGATAATATTACCTTCAGTTGCCTTTTCATTAAGTGCTAGAACTGTTTTTCCATCTATCCACTTAAATGACTGAGCGTGAATAAAAATCATGTTGTATTTTCCAAGCCCGGTTAAATAATTGTTAAGAGTAGCGTTTTCGATGTAGTTAACATTCAGTTCTGCATCTTCATAATAGTAAAGGGTGGCGTCAAGTTCCTTATAAACCGACTTATGGTTGTCCGTGGAACTTAAAATGAGTATGTTATTCTCATTTTGAATAGTAAAATCGGACAGGTCACGATCTGCAGAATAGGTGCCGTTAAATGCATCAGAAATCTCGGTGGAAACGACAGTAGAGGCGTTGTATGTGTCGGGAGTAGGGTCGTCCATTACAAAAACACACTCGGTATACGAGCGAGTAAAGTATATTTTTGTGCCGTCAGCTGATTTTTCAACCGAATCAATTGTGTCAAGGTCCACTAGTGTTTTAAAATACTCAAACGCTTCTTCACGGGCAGCTTCTCGACTGCTGTCACTGTCAGCAGAGCGGAATTTGTCCTTGATTTTTGATAGCACGGGGCCGTTGAATGCGGTCAGAATTGACTGGGCATCTTCTTTAGTTACAGTGGGAACCGTATTTCTGCTCATGTTGTCGAACAGTATGTATCCGCATGAAAGTATAACAAGCAAAATGAGCACAAAACTTGTAATCCATACAGCAAGCTTGCTACGGTTGACTGTTTTTTTGCGCGTATTAGCATCGTAATATTTATCAGCAGCGGAAGAAACCGAGTTGTCATATAAATCTATGTCTTGATTTTCATGCAAAGGCTCGTCAAGGCTTTTGCCAATTATAAATTGAACGCCCGTGGCGTTGTCATCATCAGATATGAGAGCACCGCAGTTTTGGCAGATCTCGTCGTCGTCAGGAATAAGTGCTCCGCATATTTTGCATGTCATAGCCTTTCCTCCATTCCATCGGTAAAATTTTAATAATTATATCATACCGCAGTTTCTTTTTCAATGCTTTTCAAAAAGTCTGCCTTGGCGAATATCATGCTTTTCAAATTCGTTACGGATAGTGTTAAGCACATGGCGTTTATTGGTCGTCCACTTTGGCGCAATCAGCGTGCGCTTGTCTCCATCGCCTGTTATGCGGTGAATGACTGTACTGCTTGGCAGTCGTTCAATGCAACCGGCAAGTAAGCGAATGTATTCATCCATTTCCGGAAGTGTAAATTTTTCCTTACGGTATTCGTCGGCAAGGTCGGTGCCGTCTTGAACATACAGCATATGCAGTTTTATACCGTCAGCGGTGCACCCGATGTGCTGTGCAGTTTCGTATATCATTTTCTCGGTTTCATTCGGTAGCCCAATTATCATATGAGCAATTACTGTAACATTTGCTCCATGAAGCTGTTTTACAGCATGGTTGTATACATCGATTGAATAACCGCGTCGAATGTACTGGGCAGAGCTTTCGTGGACTGTCTGCAGTCCGAGCTCAACCCAAACCGGTTTGATTTTGTTTAACTCACAAAGCAAATCGATAACTTCGCTTGGCAGGCAGTCCGGTCGAGTTGCAATAGACAAAACTGCAATATCAGGATGACTTATAGCCTCTAAAAACATTTTGCGTAACTGTTCAATTGGAGCATAAGTGTTAGTGTAGCTTTGAAAATAGGCGATGTATTTTACGTTTTTTGCGTTTTTAAGTTTTTTTGCAACACGCTTTTTTGCCGCCTCGATTTGTTCACTTATACTTTCTTTTGCTGCTTCGGCAAACTCACCCGATCCGCTTTCCGAGCAAAAGATGCAACCACGATTTCCCTTAACTCCGTTTCTGTTGGGACATGTGGTGCAGCCGACAAGGGACAGCTTATATACCTTACAGCCGAATGTTTCTGTTAAATATCCGTTTAAATCGTTATATCTCATATTTCGCCTCCGCTTTAATTGTATCAAATTTTTTTAGTCTAATCAAATAAAACAGACAATTTAATTGCACATATATGACATATCTGTTATAATTAAGTAAATTATTCCGAAAGGGGAAGGCGAATGTTTTGTAAAGATTTTGTTTGGGGTGCGGCAACGGCTGCATATCAAATAGAGGGTGGCGCCCGGGAGGACGGAAAAGGTCTTTCCATTTGGGATACATTTTGCGAACGCGAAGGAAAAATTGAAGCAGGGGACACGGGTGATATAGCTTGCGACAGCTATCACCGTTACAAAGAGGATGTCGCAGCTATGAAGGAAATGGGACTTAAAGGTTACCGTTTTTCACTTTCGTGGCCGCGCATCATGCCAAACGGCACCGGAGAGATTAATCCTAAAGGAATAGAGTATTACAACAACCTTATAAACGAGCTTATTGCAAACGATATACAACCGTACATAACTCTTTTTCACTGGGACTACCCCAATGAGCTGTTTTACAAGGGTGCATGGCTAAATAGCGATTCTCCCAAATGGTTTGCCGATTACGCAAGAGTATGCGTTAAGGCTTTTGGGGATCGCGTAAAGCATTTTATAACATTTAACGAACCGCAGTGCTTTATAGGTAACGGATTTAACGGTGGAGGTCATGCTCCGTCGCTGAATTATGGACCGCGCGAAATTATTCGAATGGCACATCATGTCATGCTTGCCCACGGAAAGGCGGTTATCGCTATGCGTGAGGTTTATGATGACCTGCAAATCGGTTATGCTCCGACAGGACCGTATTTTTATCCTGAAAACCCCGAAAAAAAGGCTGACATTGACGCCGCATACGCAAAAACCTATGAAACCACTTGGGGTGGGGATGGATTTGGCTGGACTGTTGCTTGGTGGCTTGACCCAATTTTGCTAGGAAAGTATCCTGAGGACGGACTAAAGTTTTACGAAAAGTATTTGCCCGAAGGTTGGCAGGAGGATTTGAAAACAATCAGTACTCCAATAGACTTCTGCGGCCAAAACTTATATAACGCACATGCCATCAGAGCAGGAGAGGACGGCTCACCCCAGTGGGTTCGGCGTTATGTCGGATTCCCTCATACCGGAAACATGTGGCCGGTAACACCTGAGGCAATCAAATGGTGCGCCCTGTTCACCAATCGCAGATATGGAAACATACCTATTTATTTCACAGAAAACGGCATGGCGGGTGGGGATGTAATTTCACTTGACGGAAAGGTGCATGACCCCAACAGAATTGACTTTTTACACCGTTATCTCATCGAATTGTCACAAGCAATTGACATGGGGGCAAATGTAAAGGGTTATTTCCAGTGGTCACTGCTTGATAATTTTGAGTGGTCAAACGGATACCGCGATCGTTTCGGACTTGTTTATGTTGATTATCCGACCGGCAAACGAATTATTAAGGACAGTGGATATTGGTACAGAGATGTTATTGCAGCAAATGGTGAAAACCTATAATCACCGTAATAAATAATAATATTTAATCGATCAAGCACAGGATGATAGACCTATCATCCTGTGCTTTTTGTCGAATAATAAAAAAATATATAATTATTTAAAAATAACACTTGACTACTTGAAAAGTGCAGTATATAATATTAAACTACACTAATATGGGTATTTATGTCTATATCTTTATTTTTAGTGTTTTGTTTGAAGTGCATTTTTTAACAAAATACGCGCGTAATATATGTAGCTTTTTGTTTATAATTTTTTTGCCTTCCGACAAGAGTAATGCGTTTAATATCTAAAGGAGTGAAAAAGCCAATGGTGAATGTCAAACCGGTACATTTTGGCAAAACCGAACGAATGAGTTTTTCTAAAATCAATGAAATTCTCGACATGCCGAATCTTATTGAAATCCAGAAAAATTCATATCAGTGGTTCCTTGAAAAGGGATTGAAGGAAGTGCTTAACGAAATGTCCGAAATTACGGACTATTCGGAGAAGCTCAAACTCCGCTTCCTCGATTTCAGACTTGACGAGTCTCCAAAATACTCCGTTATGGAGTGCAAGGAACGCGACACAACCTATGCAGCTCCTATGCGTGTGCGCGCACAGCTGCTTAACGAAGAAACAGGTGAAATCAAAGAAAGCGAAGTATTTATCGGCGATTTCCCGCTCATGACCGACTCAGGCACATTTGTTATAAACGGTGCAGAGCGCGTCATTGTTTCGCAGCTTGTTCGCTCTCCGGGTGTATATTATGATGCAGAAATTGATAAATCGGGACGCAAGCTTTTCAGCTCCACAGTTATTCCTAACCGTGGCGCATGGCTGGAATATGAGACTGACCAGAGCGAAGTGCTCTATGTTCGCATTGATAAAAACCGCAAAATTCCGTTGAGCACCTTTGTTCGTTCACTCGGTATGTTTGTCAGCGTTGCAAACAATCCGGGGTCATTTAAGTTTACTGACAAAGACGAAAAGATGATTAAAAAAATTCAGCAGCTTGTTGCAAACTCTGTATTCCTGCAGAATGATGCAGCATTTGCTGAAATGACCAACGATCAAATGCGTCAGATATTCGGTGATGACGAACGCTTTGGATATACGCTTGAAAAGGACGCAACCCAATCGGTTGATGACGCCCTTCTTGAAGTGTACAAAAAGCTCCGTCCGGGAGAACCGTTTACAATTGAGGGAGCGGTTACTCACCTTTATAATCTATTCTTTGACTCGCACAGATACGACCTATCGCGCGTTGGTAGATATAAGTATAATAAAAAGCTTGGCATTGCTTCTCGTGTTGCAGGAAGAAAACTTGCTCAGCCGGTTGTAAATCCGTTTACGGGCGAGATTATGGCTGATGCAGGCGAAATTGTTACTCGTGAGCAGGCAAACGCTATGCAGGATGCCGGTGTTTGGTGCGCTTATATAATGATAGGCGAAAACGAAGGGGCTGAACGCGAACTTAAAATCGTTACCAACGGCACAGTTGATATTAGAGGCTTTGTTAATGAACACGTTTATGAGGCTGTTAAGGAAACTATAAATGAACAGGTTTCTGTTAAGTGCCTTATGGATATAATTGAAGCTGCTTCGAACGATGAAGACCTTATCAACGCTTTGCTTGACAATGCAGCTGATGTTATCCCAAACTACATCACATTTGATGATATGTTCGCATCCGTTAACTATTTCCTCGGTTTGTCACACAATGTTGGTGTTACCGACGATATTGACCACCTTGGCAACCGCCGCATTCGCTCGGTAGGTGAACTAATGCAGAATCAGTTCCGCATTGGCTTTGCCAGAATGGAGCGCGTTATCCGTGAAAAGATGACATTGCAGGCACAGGATCTTGATACAATGACTCCGCAGACATTGATTAATATCCGTCCGGTTGTCGCTGCTATAAAAGAATTCTTCGGTTCATCGCCGCTTTCTCAGTTCATGGATCAGACCAACCCTCTGTCCGAATTGACTCATAAGCGTCGTCTGTCGGCGCTCGGCCCAGGCGGTCTTTCGCGTGACCGTGCAGGATTCGAAGTACGAGATGTACATTACAGCCATTACGGCCGTATGTGCCCGATTGAAACACCGGAAGGTCCTAACATCGGACTTATTTCCTACCTTGCAACTTACGCACGTATTAATGAATACGGCTTTGTGGAAGCTCCTTTCCGCAAGGTTGACAAAACAACAGGTGTTGTTCTCGACGAGGTTGTTTACATGACCGCAGACGAAGAGGATAACTACACCGTAGCACAGGCAAACGAACCCCTCGACGAGTTCGGACACTTTAAGAATAAGGCTGTAACATCACGTTACCGCGACCAGTTCCTCGAAGTATCTCCGGACGCAGTTGATTTGATGGACGTATCTCCTAAAATGGTCGTTTCTGTTGCTACAGCAATGATTCCGTTCCTTGAAAACGACGATACCAACCGAGCACTCATGGGTTCAAACATGCAGAAGCAGGCAGTTCCGCTTCTCAAAAGCGAAAACCCGATTGTTGCAACCGGTATGGAATATCAGGCTGCTGTTGATTCAGGCGTTGTAGTGCTTGCAAAGCGTGCAGGCGAAGTCATCAGCGTCAGTGCCGACACTATTGAGATTCGTGCTGAGGGTGGCGAAATTGACACCTATAAGCTTATTAAGTTCCTCCGCTCAAACCACGGTACTTGCGTCAACCAGCGACCGATTGTTAATGTTGGAGAAAAGGTTGAAGCAAACGCTGTTATTGCGGATGGTCCTGCCACCAGCAACGGTGAAATTTCCCTTGGAAAGAATGCCCTCATCGGCTTTATGACATGGGAAGGCTATAACTACGAGGACGCTGTACTTTTAAACGAACAGCTTATCAGAAACGATGTTTACACATCAATTCATATTGAAAAATACGAAATCGAAGCCAGAGACACCAAACTCGGACCGGAAGAAATCACACGCGACATTCCTAATGTCGGCGAAGATGCTCTTAGGGACCTTGACGAGCACGGAATTATCCGCATAGGTGCTGAGGTTCGTTCAGGAGACATTCTGGTTGGTAAGGTAACACCAAAGGGTGAAACTGAGCTGACAGCAGAAGAGCGCCTGCTTCGTGCAATATTCGGCGAAAAGGCACGCGAGGTCAGAGATACTTCTCTGCGCGTACCGCATGGCGAATACGGCACAATCGTTGATGTTGATGTATTCACACGCGAGAATTCCAGCGAGCTTAACCCCGGTGTAAGCATGGTTGTACGCTGCTATATTGCACAAAAGCGCAAAATCAGCGTCGGAGACAAAATGGCTGGACGTCACGGAAATAAGGGTGTTGTATCGCGCATACTTCCTGTCGAGGATATGCCGTTCATGCCCGATGGTCGTCCGCTTGATATCGTACTCAATCCGCTCGGCGTACCTTCCCGTATGAACATCGGACAGGTACTCGAGGTTCACCTCGGCCGTGCTGCAAAGGCCCTGGGCTGGAAGGTTTGCACACCGGTATTTGACGGCGCACGCGAAAGCGATATTTTCGATGCTTTCATCGATGCCGGAGTTTACCGTGATGTTAAGTTCAACCATATTGACAGAAAACTCGGCGAAAACCTAGACGGTAAGATTCTCGTTACAGAAGAATTCGACGAAAACGGCAAAAAACAAGTATTTACACTCGATAAAGAGGATAGAACTAATATCGAAAAGCTCACAGATCTTGCTGAAAAGAAGATTCTTAAGGTTGTCGACGGTAAGACATGGCTTTACGACGGACGCACAGGCGAAATGTTCGATAACCCTGTTACCGTAGGATATATGTACTACCTCAAGCTGCATCACCTTGTCGATGATAAGATTCATGCACGTTCCACTGGTCCTTATTCTCTCGTTACACAGCAGCCGCTCGGTGGTAAAGCACAGTTCGGCGGACAGCGTTTCGGAGAAATGGAAGTTTGGGCGCTCGAAGCATACGGCGCTGCATACACCCTTCAGGAAATCCTCACAGTTAAGTCGGACGACATTGTCGGCCGTGTAAAGGCTTACGAGGCAATTGTTAAGGGTCAGAACATTCCGAAACCGGGCGTACCTGAATCATTCAAGGTTCTTATTAAAGAACTTCAGTCACTCGGTCTTGATATCCGTGTACTTGATAAGTATAACGAAGAAATAGACCTAAAGCAGACATTTGACGATGATGATGGCGATATGGGACTCGGTCCGGTAGAGGGCGCAGAAATCCTTGAAGAGGATACTGTAAATGACGGACTCGAAGGCTTCAGTCTCGAGGATGAAAACGGCGATCCCATTAATGAATTAGATGATATCGACGACGCTGCCGATCTCGGCGACGATGTGGAATAAGGGAGGACTTAAGACATGGCAGATATGGAATTTGAATCAATAAAAATCGGTCTGGCTTCTCCTGAACAAATCAGAGCGTGGTCATCGGGCGAGGTAACAAAGCCGGAAACCATTAACTACCGTACGCTTAAACCGGAACGCGACGGACTTTTCTGCGAAAAGATTTTTGGGCCGACCAAGGACTGGGAATGTCATTGCGGAAAATACAAGCGTATTCGTTATAAGGGAAAAGTTTGTGAACGCTGCGGCGTTGAGGTTACACGTGCAAAAGTGCGCCGCGAGCGCATGGGCTCTATTGAGCTTGCATCCCCCGTATCACACATCTGGTATTACAAGACCATCCCGTCAAGAATGGGTCTCGTTCTTGATGTTACACCGCGTGTACTTGAGCAGGTTCTTTATTTCTCCTCATACATTGTTACCGATCCGGGTAGCACACCGCTGGAGAAAAAGCAACTTCTTAATGAAAACCAGTACCGCGACATGAGAGAAAAATACGACGAAGATTTCAAGGCTAGCATGGGCGCAGAGGCAATTAAAACTCTGCTTGAGGAAATTGACCTTGATCAGCTTTCAGCAGAACTGAAAAGTGAGGCTGAAACTGCATCCGGACAAAAGCGCGCCAGATTGCTTAAGCGTCTTGAAATTGTCGAGGCATTCCGTCATTCGGGCAACCGTCCTGAGTGGATGATTTTGGATGTAATCCCAGTCATTCCGCCTGATTTACGCCCGATGGTACAGCTCGATGGCGGCCGCTTTGCAACAAGCGACCTCAACGATCTTTATCGTCGTGTTATTAACAGAAACAACCGTCTTAAGAGACTTCTTGAGCTTGGTGCTCCTGATATAATTGTCCGTAACGAAAAGAGAATGCTGCAAGAGGCTGTTGACGCACTTATTGACAATGGCAGACGCGGCAGAGCAGTTACCGGACCGAGCAACCGTGCACTCAAGTCTCTGTCCGACATGCTTAAAGGTAAGCAAGGACGTTTCCGTCAAAACTTGCTCGGTAAGCGTGTTGACTATTCAGGCCGTTCGGTTATCGTTGTCGGCCCTGAACTGAAAATGTACCAGTGCGGACTTCCTAAGGAAATGGCTCTTGAACTGTTCAAGCCGTTTGTAATGAAGCGCCTTGTAGAAACAGGAGCAGCTTCCAATATTAAGACCGCACGCAAAATGGTTGACCGTGTTCGTCCTGAAATTTGGGATGCACTCGGCACCGTTATAAAAGATCACCCCGTACTTCTTAACCGTGCTCCAACACTTCACCGTCTTGGTATTCAGGCATTTGAGCCGGTACTTGTTGAAGGTCGCGCTATTAAGCTGCATCCGCTGGTTTGTACCGCTTACAACGCAGACTTTGACGGCGACCAGATGGCTGTACACGTTCCGCTGTCGGCTGAGGCTCAGGCAGAAGCCCGTTTCCTCATGCTTGCTGCAAATAACCTCTTAAAGCCTTCTGACGGTAAGCCGGTTGCGGTTCCTACACAGGATATGGTACTCGGTTCATACTACCTCACACTGACAAAGTTCGACGAACCCGGTGTAGGTAAGATATTCCGCAGTGAAGATGAGGCTATTATGGCATACGAAAGTGGCGTAATCGGTCTCCATGCACCTATTCGTGTTCGTGTGACAAAAGAAATTAACGGCGAATCCATCACCAGAATAATTGACGCTACTGTTGGATTCTTCATTTTCAACCACTGCATTCCGCAGGATCTCGGTTTTACTGATCGTTCCGAAGGACATGAGTTTGATCTCGAAATCTGCTTCACCCGTAAGGACAGCAGTAAAAACATCATTGAGTGCGAAGATGATATTAAGCAAAACAAAGTCGGCAAAAAGATGCTCGGAAAGATTATCGATGCTTGTATTAGAAAGCACGGTACTTCTGAGACAGCCATTGTCCTTGACAATGTAAAGGCTACCGGTTACAAGTACTCTACTAAGGGTGCAATCACCGTTTCGGTTTCAGATGCAATTATACCACCTGAAAAGGCACAGTATATTGCCGAAAGCGAGCATGAGGTTGAGCGTATTAAGAGTATGTATAAACGCGGTCTTGCCAGCGATGAGGACAGATACCGTCTTGTTATCGAATCATGGAACAGAACAACCGAAAAGGTTGCCGATGCCCTGAAGGATAACCTTGACGAATACAACCCGATTTATATGATGGCTGATTCCGGCGCGCGTGGTTCTATGAACCAGATTCGTCAGCTCGCAGGTATGCGCGGACTTATTGCAAATACCGCCGGTAAAACCATTGAGGTTCCAATTCGTGCAAACTACCGTGAAGGACTTAATGTACTCGAGTACTTTATTTCCTCCCGTGGTGCTCGAAAGGGATTGGCAGATACGGCTCTTCGTACCGCTGACTCCGGTTACCTTACACGCCGTCTCGTTGACGTTTCCCAGGATGTTATTATCCGCGAGGATGATTGCGAAACAGACGACGGATTAACCATTTATGCTATTTACGATCGCCCGATTCAGTTCTACAAGAACGCTGAGGCGGAGGAAATGGAAAAGGCTCGCCTTGACGGCAAGACTCTTTCTCTTGATGAAAGAGAAGAGCTGCTCGCTCGTCTCGGTAAGCCAATAGAACACCTCGTTGAAAGATTGACAGGCCGCTTCCTGCTTATCGACTGTGTTGATAAGGAAACAGGAGAAGTGGTGGTCCAAAGCGGCATTATGCTTACAGAGGACGACGCCACTAAGGTTTACGAGACCGAGAGAAAGAACCAGGATACTATTTATCCGTGTGTTGAAATTCGCTCTATTCTCGGATGTCACGCAAAGCACGGCATTTGTAAAAAGTGCTACGGTGCAAACCTTGCAAACGGCAATACGGTTACCGTCGGCGAAGCAGTTGGCATTATCGCTGCTCAGTCCATCGGTGAGCCTGGTACACAGCTTACCATGCGTACCTTCCATACCGGTGGTATCGCAAACGCAGAGGATATTACACAAGGTCTTCCGCGTGTTGAGGAGCTGTTTGAGGCTCGCAGACCTAAGAGAGCTGCATTTATCAGCGGAATTGACGGCACCGTCAGCATTCGTGATGGCAAACGCAACAAGGAAATTTTTGTTGTTGCCGAGGATGCTTCAGAAGAGTGCAAGTATGTCATTCCTTACGACTATACCATTAAGGTTGAGGACGGCGCTAAGGTAAAGGCAGGCGACCCGCTGACAGAAGGTATCTATGCACCGCAGGATATTCTCGAATCCTTCCTGCAGAACGGTAATAAGGCAGGCGAACTTGCAGTTCGCACCTATATTATTGAAGAGGTACAGCGTACCTATCGTTCACAAGGTGTTGATATCAACGATAAGCATATTGAGGTAATCGTCCGCCAGATGATGAAGAAACTCCTTGTTGAGGATGCAGGTTCCACATCATTCCTGCCCGGCACTCAGGTTGAACGCGGCGACTTCTATTTTGAGAAGAAGATGATTAAGGAACGCATCGAAGCTGGTGAGGAAGGTCTTGTAGTTCCGACTGCTAAACCCACCTTGCTCGGTATTACCAAGGCTTCTCTTGCGACTGATTCCTTCCTTTCGGCAGCATCATTCCAGGAAACAACTCGTGTCCTGACTGACGCCGCTATCAGAGGTAAGGTTGATAAGCTGTTTGGACTTAAGGAAAATGTTATTATCGGTAAGCTTGTTCCTGCCGGCACCGGCATGAAACTGAATGGTGCTAAGGATTATACAACTGATTACTACAACCTTCCGTACGAACAGGAAACAAATTTCTATATGGACTCTGACGAAGTGCTTTCAGCAGAGTAAAAACTAAAAAATGTGCCGTTTTTGATGCGATCAGCACAAAACGGCACATTTTTTGATTATACAGGACAATAATAGTCAAAAATTCATTCTTTTTACTTGACAAAACAACTGTAATAGTGATATTATTTATGTTTGTATGGGGTAGTATGTTATTACTATTCCTTAAAGTGCGTTTTTAGTTGACTTTTGGGATTTTTCCCGTGTCATATAGTGAAAAATTTAGAGAGGAGGAAACCTATGCCAACCTTTAACCAACTTGTACGCAAGGGAAGAGAAACTCAGGAGCGTAAGGCTACTGCGCCTGCTCTTTTGAAAAGCCTCAATACCAAAAAGCACGTACTGAACGATCAGAGCTCACCGCAGAAGCGCGGCGTCTGCACAAAGGTGTCTACAACTACACCTAAGAAGCCGAACTCTGCTCTTCGTAAGATCGCACGTGTACGCCTTTCAAATGGTATCGAAGTAACATCTTACATTCCCGGCGTCGGCCACAACCTTCAGGAGCACTCCGTCGTTCTTATTCGCGGCGGCCGTGTAAAAGACCTGCCTGGTGTTCGTTACCACATTATTCGTGGTACTTTGGACGCTCAGGGTGTTGCCAACAGAATGCAGGCCCGTTCTAAGTACGGTGCAAAGCGTCCTAAGAAGGCAGCAAAGTAATTTAAGTAGATTTATATCTGCTGCTTAATGTGTTCAGGCAGCGGCGTTAATATATAATGTTACGCCTCTGACTGGCCAACGGATTATCGAATCCGAGTACCAATGATATCATTTTATGTGAAGGAGGGAAGCGAAATGCCAAGAAGAGGCTTTATCGCAAAACGTGATGTTTTGCCAGATCCGCTTTATAATTCCAAACTGGTAACTCGTCTGATCAACAATATTATGCTCGACGGTAAGAAGGGCGTAGCTCAGAAAATTGTTTATGATGCATTTGACATCATTAAGGAAAAGACAGGCAAAGAAGCTTTGGAGGTTTTTGAGCAGGCTATGGAAAATGTTATGCCCCAGCTCGAAGTTAAGGCTCGCCGTGTAGGCGGCTCTACCTACCAGGTTCCGATCGAAGTTCGTCCCGCTCGTCGTGAGACACTCGGTCTGCGTTGGATCACCAACTACTGCCGCGCTCGTAGTGAAAAGACTATGAAAGAGCGCCTTTCCGGAGAAATTTTAGACGCAGTTAACGGAATCGGCGGTGCAGCCAAAAAGCGTGAGGATACTCACAAGATGGCTGAAGCTAACAAGGCTTTTGCTCACTACAGATGGTAATTTTACCACTGTAAGACCGTTTTATTTTAATTGGAGGACAATATGCCAAGAAAAGTATCTCTTGAAAAAACAAGAAATATTGGTATTATGGCCCACATCGACGCCGGTAAGACCACCACAACAGAGCGTATCTTGTTCTACACAGGAAAAACTCATAAAATTGGTGAGACTCACGACGGCGCAGCAACCATGGACTGGATGGAGCAGGAGCAAGAAAGAGGTATTACCATCACTTCTGCTGCTACCACTTGTTTTTGGAAGGACCATCGTATCAATATTATCGATACTCCCGGACACGTTGACTTCACTGTTGAAGTGCAGCGTTCGCTCAGAGTACTTGACGGCTCCGTCACCGTACTGTGTGCAAAGGGAGGAGTAGAACCTCAGTCCGAAACCGTATGGAGACAGGCAGATGAGTATAAAGTACCGCGCATGATATACGTCAACAAGATGGATATTATGGGTGCTGACTTCTACCGTGTTCTCAATATGATTGACGAAAGATTCCAGTGCAACCCTGTTCCGATTCAATTGCCTATCGGTGCAGAGGACACATTTAAGGGTATAGTAGACCTAATCAACAACGATGCCGAAGTTTATTATGATGACCTCGGTACCGATGTTCGCCGTGAGCCTATTCCTGAAGACATGAAGGAGATTGCTGCTAAGTACAGAAGTCAGCTTATCGAACAGATTGTAGAGCAGGACGAAGAGCTCATGATGGCTTATCTTGAGGATGGTACAGAACCTACTATCGAACAGATGAAGGAAGTTATCCGTAAGGCTACTATTGCTAGCCAAATGGTTCCCGTTTGCTGCGGTACTTCTTATCGCAACAAGGGCGTTCAGCCGCTCCTCGATGCCATTGTCGACTTTATGCCCGCACCGACCGACGTTGAGTCGATTAAGGGCGTAAACCCCGATACTGAAGAAGAGGAATTCAGACATTCGTCTGATGATGAACCGTTTGCAGCTCTTGCATTCAAGATTGCTACCGACCCATTCGTAGGTAAGATTTGTTTCTTCCGCGTATATTCCGGTAAGGTTGATGCAGGTTCAGCGGTTTACAACTCAGTTAAGGACAACAGAGAGAGAATGGGACGCATTCTTCAGATGCACGCAAACCACCGTGAAGATATTGAAACCTGCTACGCCGGCGATATCGCTGCTGCAGTAGGACTTAAAAATACCACCACCGGTGACACACTGTGTGACGAGAAAAATCCTGTTATTCTTGAATCAATGAAATTCCCGGAACCGGTTATCCGTGTTGCTATTGAGCCTAAAACAAAGGCAGGCCAGGAAAAGATGGGCGTTGCTCTTGCAAAGCTCGCTGAAGAAGATCCGACCTTTAAGTGCTACACAGACGAAGAAACCGGTCAGACCATCATTGCAGGTATGGGTGAGCTTCACCTTGAAATCATCGTTGATCGTCTTCTCCGCGAATTTAAGGTAGAGGCCAATGTCGGCGCACCGCAGGTTGCTTACAAAGAAACCGTACGCGCTAAGATTGACCATGAAACTAAGTATAAGAGACAGTCGGGCGGTTCAGGTCAGTACGGCCATGTTAAGATTATTCTTGAGCCGAACGAATCAGGTAAGGGCTATGAGTTCGTCAATGCCGTTACAGGTGGTTCGATTCCGAAAGAATTTATCGCTCCTGTTGACCAGGGTATTCAGGGCGCTCTCCAAGCAGGCGTTCTTGCAGGATATCCGGTTGTCGACGTAAAGGTTACACTTTACGACGGTTCTTATCATGAAGTTGACTCTTCGGAAATGGCATTTAAGATTGCCGGTTCCATGGCTTTCAAGGAAGCTGCTCGCAAAGCAAATCCTGTTCTTCTCGAGCCGATTATGAAAGTTACAGTTATAGTTCCTGAGGACTATATGGGCGATGTAATCGGAGACCTCAACTCTCGCCGTGGTGAAATCCAGGGCTTTGAGGACAGAATGGGCGGCGTTAAGCAGATTAACGCAAGAGTTCCGCTTGGCGACATGTTCGGTTACGCAACCGACCTTCGTTCCAAGACACAGGGACGCGGACAGTATGTAATGGAGCCTGATGGCTACAAAGAAGTTCCGAAGTCTATTGCTGAAAAAATTATCAGCACCAGAACCAAAGGCGAATAATGCCGAAAAGTGGCAATTAAAAGCTCTTTTGGTAACAAACCAAAATAATGCTTGATATTTCATATATTTATTGCTAAAATGAGTTTGTGAAATGTCACATAATAAATTAATAATTAATCTACCATACAAGGAGGACAATTCAAATGGCAAAGTCTAAATTTGAACGTACAAAACCCCATGTAAACATTGGTACCATTGGTCACGTTGACCATGGTAAGACCACTCTGACTGCAGCTATCACAAAGTACCTTTCTCTTAAGGGACAGGCGCACTTTGAGGACTATGCAAACATCGATAAGGCTCCAGAAGAGAGAGAGCGTGGTATCACAATCAACACCTCTCACGTAGAGTATGAGACTGACAATCGTCACTATGCTCACGTTGACTGCCCGGGACATGCTGACTATGTTAAGAACATGATCACCGGTGCTGCTCAGATGGATGGCGCTATCCTCGTTATCGCTTCTACCGATGGCCCGATGGCTCAGACCAAGGAGCACCTTCTCCTTGCTCGCCAGGTTGGCGTTCCCTACATTGTTGTATTCATGAACAAGGTTGACCAGGTTGACGATCCCGAACTTCTCGAGCTCGTTGAAATGGAAATCCGTGAGACTCTTGACAAGTACGAGTTCCCGGGCGATGATACTCCTATCATCAAGGGTTCTGCTCTTAAGGCTCTCGAAGCTTCGAACGACATTAACGATGCAGCTTATGCTTGCATTAAGGAACTCATGGACGCTGTTGACAGCTACATTCCTACACCTGAGCGTAAGGCTGACCTTCCGTTCATCATGCCTATCGAGGACACTATGACAATTTCCGGCCGTGGTACAGTTGTTACCGGTCGTGTAGAGCGTGGCGTTCTTAAAGCAGGCGACGAAGTTGAAATCATTGGTCTTTCAGAAGAACGCCGCAAGGTTGTTGTTACTTCTATGGAAATGTTCCGCAAGACTCTTGATTACTGTGAAGCTGGCGATAACGTTGGAGCACTTCTCCGCGGCGTTTCTCGTGACGACGTTCAGCGCGGTCAGGTTCTCTGCAAACCCGGCTCAATCAATCCTCACACAAAATTCCATGGTCAGGTATACATCCTGAACAAGGAAGAGGGCGGCCGTCATACTCCGTTCTTCAACAACTATCGTCCGCAGTTCTACTTCCGTACAACTGACGTTACCGGCGTTATCTCTCTGCCCGAAGGTGTAGAGATGTGCATGCCTGGCGATAACGTAGAGATCGACGTAGAACTCATCACTCCTATCGCTATCGAGGATGGCCTCCGTTTCGCTATCCGTGAAGGCGGCCGTACCGTTGGTTCAGGCGTTGTTACAAAGATCAACAACTAATTTGAACCACATTAGCTAATAATTCAGCAGTCCCTTTTGCTCCAATGGTGCAAAAGGGACTGCTTTTTTTATAAATATTAGTACTGCATATAAAGTTATTAATATTACTAAAATGTTAGAGTTTGTTTGTGCATAAAAAAAGTCCCGCTTTTACAGCAGGACTAATCAATGCTTTTATTGAAACTTAAGCTATTTCATGAATATTTTCTTCGCATTTTCACTCAAAATAAGGCGTTTTTCTCGGTCGGTAAGGTCAAGTGATATAAACGTTTCAATTTCATCAATCGGTGACCACATAGGATAATCGGTTCCGTATAAAACGTGATCAGATCCATATCGGCGGATTATTTCAATTACCTTTTGCTGCGATAAAAACGGGAAACTTGAGGAACAATCGACATGAAAATTTGGCAATTCGCATAGTTTTTTGCTGGCCTCTTCCCAAACTGAGTAACCACCAAGATGTGCGCCAACAACAGTTAATCCGGTGAATATTTTCAATACAGGTAGCAGTCTGTTAGGGTTTGAATTGTCATATCTGCTGTCACCGGTATGCATAAGTATCGGCAACCCTTCCTGCTCGCACAGTTCATAGATTTTTAAACAGCGGTAGTCGTCAATTTTGAAATTCTGTATATCAGGGTGCAGCTTTACACCTTTTAGTCCCAGAGACACGATATGTTTAACATCATCTGCCACATATGGGCTATCTGGATAAAGCGCACCAAGTCCTGTGAACAAACCATTAGATTGCTCAACTTCGCTTGCTATAAATTCGTTTATGCTTTTAACCTGTTTTGCTGTTGTGGCAACCGATTGCACGATATAGTGGTCAGTACCACTGTGATTAGCAAGTGATTTTAGCTGGGTAGTGGTGCCGGTACCGTATGATGTGGTACCGTAAAAGTTATCGGTGCCTGCAATAGCGCGTGATGCAATTTTTTCGGGATAAATATGACAATGCGCATCAATAACGCAAAAATTATTCACCATTTTTCCTTTTCTCCATTTTTTAAATTCACAATAATATTATACTACAAATTCATTTGTCTGCAAGTAGTTGCTGTAAAAACGGGCTCTACAATGGTGTTTATTGGTATATTCGCTATTGCAAATAGCTTTTTAATTTTGTATAATTTACATATATAATATAAACATTGTAAAGAGGTAAAAATATGCGTATTGTAGTAAAGGTTGGCACATCGACGCTTACACATAGTACGGGTCATATCAATATTCGTCGTGTGGAAAAATTGTGCCGTGTACTAAGCGACCTCAAAAATGAAGGAAACGAAATTATTTTAGTATCATCGGGCGCCATTGGTATGGGAGTAGGCAAGCTTTCACTAAAAGAGAGACCGGCTGACATTCCCACCAAACAGGCAGCCGCCGCAGTAGGCCAATGCGAGCTGATGTATATATATGACAAGCATTTTGCCGAGTACAATCATACAATAGCGCAGTTGCTTATTACTCGATTTGATGTTGAAAACGAAATTAATCATACCAACTTCAAAAATACTGTTTTGCGTTTGCTTGAATTCGGCGCACTTCCCATTATTAACGAAAATGATACGGTTTCGACTGAGGAAATTGTTATCGGGGATAATGATACTCTGGGAGCAGTTGTAGCAACCAGCACCGATGCCGATTTGCTCATAATACTTTCTGATATAGACGGGCTTTACACTGCCGACCCACATACAGACCCCGACGCAAAACTCATCGGCGTAGTTGAAAGCATTACGCCCGAAATATATGATCTGGCAAAGGGCAGGGGATCAAAGCTTGGCACCGGCGGAATGAAAACCAAGCTCAACGCAGCTTCCATTGCCGCAGATAAGGGCATTTCTACTGTTATAGCAAACGGAACAAACCCCGAAATACTTTACGATATCGCCGCAGGAAAGAATGTCGGCACTATTTTTAAGGGCAAGGTGAAAGCATAATGATATCAACTGCAGATATTCTGCAAAAAGCAAAGGCGGCTAAGCCATATATTGCGACACTTTCCACAGAGGATAAAAACCGAGCTATTATGACTATGGCGGACTGCCTTGAGGCAAACGAAGCCGAGATACTTGCTGCAAATGCGCTTGATGTTGAGGCGGCACGCGGCAGCATTTCTGACGTAATGCTTGACAGGCTTGCTCTTAGCCATGAGCGCATTTGTGCAATGGCCGACGGTATGCGAAGCGTAGCTTCTCTCGACGATCCGGTGGGAAAAGTACGGGCAAGTCATATTCGCTGTGACGGACTTACTATTGAAAAAACTTCTGTGCCTATGGGCGTAGTGGCTATTATCTATGAAAGTCGGCCAAATGTGACCTCAGATGCCGCTGTTCTTGCGTTTAAAAGCGGAAATGTTTGTGTTCTTCGTGGCGGAAAAGAGGCGTTTCGCACTTCATCGGCTGTCGTTTCAGCACTGCGCCAAGGTATTGAAGCGGAAGGGCTGCCGAAAGAGCTTATCAGCATAGTCGAGGACACGACTAGAGCAAGCGCAAATGAGCTTATGACTGCTGTGGGATTTGTTGATTTGCTCATTCCTCGCGGTGGAAAGGGACTTATTTCTGCTTGCACCGAAAATGCAAAGGTTCCGTGCATTGAAACCGGAACAGGTATATGCACCGTTTATGTTGACGGGGATGCAGATTTAGATAAAGCAGTAAACATTGTAGAAAATGCAAAAACAAGCCGCCCATCGGTATGCAACGCATGCGAAATTTGCTTGGTTGACTCTCTTGTTGCTGAAAAGTTTTTGCCGATGCTTAAAAAACGCATTGTGGATGACCGAAAGGATAATGGTTTAACTCCGGTCGAACTTCGACTGTGTGAAAATGCTGCAAAAATTATTGACGGTACACCAGCATCAGAAAATGATTTTGATACAGAATTTCTTAATTATATACTCGCAGTTAAGGTAGTTAGTGGCGTAAAAGAAGCCGTAAACCATATAGCCCTTCATTCCACCGGACACAGCGAGGCTATCGTTACCGAAAACGCAGAAGCATCCAATTACTTTACTGCAAATGTGGATAGTGCTGCCGTATATGTTAATGCATCAACCAGATTTACCGACGGCGGCGAATTTGGACTCGGATGCGAAATGGGTATTTCTACGCAAAAACTGCACGCACGCGGTCCAATGGGACTCGAAGAGCTTACAACCTATAAATATATCGTGCGCGGAAACGGCCAGATACGATAAAGGAGAAAAAGGATGAAATACACATTCGGATTTATTGGAACAGGCAACATGGGTGGCGCACTTGCCGCTGCAGCAAAAAAGGGCAGCTCACAATTTTCTGCGCTGCTTGCAGACAGCAATACCGTAAAGGCAGCCGCACTTGCAAAAGAACTTTGTTGCAACAGTGGTGATGTTGCAACAGTAGCCGCTGAATGTAAATATATTTTTCTTGGTGTAAAGCCACAGATAATGCATACTCTGCTTGACGAAATAGCCCCGATTTTAGCTAAACGCAATGACAGGTTTGTGCTTGTTTCTATGGCTGCAGGTGTCAGCATGGCAAAAATAACCGACATGTTGAGAAATGATTATCCCGTTATCCGCATAATGCCTAATGTGGCCGCTTCGGTTGGCGAAGCAATGATACTTTGCACTGCAAACAGTCAAGTGCAGGCCGATGAATTAGACGAATTCCGCTCGCTTATGGCTGGGGCGGGTCGCATAGATATGCTTGATGAAAAACTGTTTGATGCAGGATGCGCACTTTCAGGCAGCGGCCCTGCGTATGTTTTCATGTTTATAGAGGCACTTGCCGATGGAGCTGTTGCGTGCGGATTGCCGCGTGCTCAGGCACTTGATTTTGCTGTGCAGACAGTACTTGGTTCGGCTCGACTTATTCAGGAAACAGGTCGCCATCCTGCAGAATTAAAGGATGCGGTTTGCAGTCCTGCCGGCACAACTATAGCCGGAGTAAGCGCACTTGAAAGCGCTGATTTCAGAGCTGCCGCAATAAATGCGGTAAAGGCTGCCTACAATCGCTCGATTGAGCTTGGTAAATAAGTAACCATAAAAATAAATTCGCACCGACCTTTTCGGTGCGTTTTTTTATGGTTGTTTTTACAAAAATTACTGAATCCCATGTTTTACAGACAGTGCCGATGACAAATTGGTAAAATGTGGCGTTCTTTTTTTGTGAAAATTAAAGGTTGTCCTTGAAATAATAATTAGTATATAGTAAAATGATATGTTGTAATTTGTAGAATGTTTGAGGTGGGCGTATGTATAAACAGGGGTTTGATAACGACAAATATATAAAAATGCAGTCAGAGCATATACGTGAACGCATTGCGCAGTTCGGCGGAAAACTATACCTTGAATTTGGTGGAAAACTGTTTGACGACTACCATGCGGCGCGCGTGCTCCCGGGATTTGAACCGGACAGCAAAATCCGTATGCTCATACAGTTAAAAGAACAGGCAGAAGTTGTTATAGTTATCAATGCCGCTGATATCGAGAAAAACAAAGTCAGGGGAGACCTTGGCATTACCTATGATGTCGATGTGCTGCGACTTATAGATGCTTTCCGCGGATTTGGATTGTACGTGGGCAGCGTTGTTCTAACCCGTTACAGCGACCAGCCAGCTGCCGGAGTATTCCAAAAGCGCCTCGAATCCTTGGGTGTAAAAGTTTACCGACACTATTCCATTCCGGGATATCCGAGCGACATTGCCGGTATAGTCAGCGATAACGGATACGGTAAAAACGAATATATTGAGACGACACGATCGCTTGTTGTTGTTACCGCACCCGGCCCGGGTAGCGGAAAAATGGCCACCTGTCTCAGCCAGCTTTATCACGATCACAAGCGTGGCATTGAGTCAGGATACGCTAAATTTGAAACATTCCCTATATGGAATTTACCTCTCACACACCCTGTTAATATAGCTTATGAGGCAGCAACAGCCGACCTTAACGATGTAAATATGATTGACCCGTACCATCTTGAAGCATACGGCACTACTACTGTAAACTATAACCGAGATGTTGAAATTTACCCTGTTCTTTCAGCTATGTTTAAAAAAATCAGCGGTACATGCCCGTATAAATCACCCACAGATATGGGTGTAAATATGGCTGGTAACTGCATTTTTGACGATGAAGCGGTACGCACAGCGGCAAAAGACGAAATTATTAGACGATATTATAATGCTTTGTGCGATATACGAAAGGGCAACAGTGACGGAGCAGATGCTCATAAAATTGAAATTCTTATGAATACCGCGGGCATTACGCCTGAAAATCGCTCTGTTATAGCGGCAGCCAATAAAAAAGCGGCCGACACAGAGGGCCCTGCTGCTGCAATAGAGTTGCCCGACGGACGCATTGTCACGGGCAAAACCTCAAAGCTTCTGGGTGCAACCGCAGCTATGCTGCTTAATGCTCTGAAGGAGCTGGGAGGAATTGATGACAGCATTGACCTGATTTCGCGCGAGGTACTTGAACCGGTTCAATCGCTAAAGGTAGATTTTTTGGGCAATCACAATCCGCGTCTGCATACCGATGAGCTTCTTGTTGCACTGTCGATATGCTCGGTTAGTGACCCGAAGGCAAAGCTTGCTATGGAACAGATAGCAAAGCTTAAAAATTGCAACGCTCATTCTTCAGTTATTTTGTCACAGGTTGATATTAATGTGCTTAAAAAACTTGGAATTCTGGTTACTTGCGAGCCGGTATATCAAACCAAAAAACTGTTCCACCCATAAAACACAATAAAAATATATAAAACAGGCTTCTCAATTTTGAGAAAGCCTGTTTGTGCTTAAAAATGGAATATATTGTATACCAACTTATTATAATTAGCATATAATGTGGTTTAATATTAATAAGTTTGTCAAATGTGTTAAAATAATTCTGTAATAATCGTGTAATATTTACAAAAAATATTACAAAGTAATTTTATTATTGCAAAACACAATATATAGTGCTATCATAATGTACGACAACACTATTAACAGTATATTTGGTTATATAAATGTTAGATTTAGAAAAGGGAGTACCAAGAAAGATGAAAATTATAAAAAGAAATGGTTCTGAGGTTAATTTCGACCTCAATAAAATTCTTGTTGCTATTACAAAAGCAAACGAGGTTGTAGACGAATCAGAACGCATGACTGAAACCCAAATTAAACGTATCGCGGAGTCGGTTGAACTTCAGTGCGAAAAAATGAGCCGTGCCCCATCTGTTGAGGAGATTCAGGACCTCGTAGAGAAACAGATTATGGCCCATGGTGCATTTGAGGTAGCAAAGCGGTACATTACATATCGCTACACACGCAGCCTTGTGCGCAAGTCTAATACCACTGATGACAAGATTTTGAGCCTGATTGAGTGCAATAACGAAGAGGTTAAACAGGAAAACTCCAACAAAAACCCGACAGTTAACAGCGTTCAGCGTGACTACATGGCGGGTGAGGTCAGCAAGGACATTACTAGTCGTATATTGCTGCCTCAGGATATTGTTGAGGCACATAACGAAGGCATCATTCATTTCCATGATACCGACTATTATGCTCAGCATATGCATAACTGTGACCTTGTAAACTTGGAAGAAATGCTGCAAAACGGTACTGTTATTTCCGGTACAATGATTGAAAAACCACACAGTTTTTCAACCGCATGCAACATTGCAACTCAGATAATTGCACAGGTCGCCTCTAACCAGTATGGTGGTCAGAGCATTTCGCTGACCCATTTGGCTCCTTTTGTTCAGGTCAGCCGCGAAAAGATACGCAAATCTGTTATTGAAGAAATGAACGACATCGGCATAGAAGTCAGCGATGAAAAGATTGCTCGTATGGTAGAAAAGCGCCTTCGCGAAGAAATCAAAAAGGGCGTTCAAATGATACAGTATCAGGTCGTCACTCTGCTAACCACAAACGGTCAAGCTCCGTTTGTTACGGTGTTTATGTACCTGAACGAAGCAAAAAGTGAGCAGGAAAAGGCCGACCTTGCCCTTATTATCGAAGAAGTTCTTCGCCAGCGCTATTATGGCGTTAAAAACGAAGATGGAGTATGGATTACTCCTGCATTCCCGAAGCTTATTTATGTTCTTGAAGAGGACAATATTCGTGAGGACAGTAAATACTGGTATCTTACCCAGCTGGCTGCTAAATGTACTGCTAAGCGCATGGTTCCGGATTATATTTCTGAAAAAATCATGCGTCAGAATAAAGTCGATAAGAATGGCGAAGGTCATTGCTACACCTGCATGGGTTGCCGCAGCTTCCTGACACCGTATGTTGACGAAAACGGCAAACCGAAGTATTACGGTCGTTTCAATCAGGGCGTTGTTACAGTTAACCTGGTCGATATCGGACTGAGCGCTCGCAAGGATATGGACAAATTCTGGAAGATATTCGATGAGCGTATGGAGCTTTGCCACCGTGCACTCCAGTGCCGCCATGAGCGCCTTACCGGCACTCTGTCTGACGCTGCACCGATTTTGTGGCAGCACGGCGCACTTGCTCGTCTTAAAAAGGGCGAGCCGATCGACAAACTTCTTCACGGCGGATATTCCACTATTTCTTTGGGCTTTGCCGGTCTGTGGGAATGTGTATACAGCATGACAGGCAAAAAGATGACCGAGCCGGAGGGCGAGGAATTCGGACTTACTGTTATGAAAAAGCTCAACGAGTACACAGCTAAATGGAAGGCTGCAGAAAACATTGATTACAGCCTGTACGGTACACCGCTTGAGAGCACAACCTACAAGTTTGCAAAGTGCCTGCAGAAGCGTTTTGGTATAGTTAAGGATGTTACAGACAAAAACTATATTACAAACAGCTATCATGTCCATGTTACCGAGCCGATCGATGCATTTGAAAAGCTTGCATTTGAAGCTAAATTCCAGACTTTATCACCCGGCGGAGCAATCAGCTATGTTGAGGTTCCGAATATGCAGCAAAACCTTGAGGCAGTGCTTCAGGTTATGAAGTTTATTTACGACCACATCATGTATGCTGAACTGAATACCAAGTCAGATTATTGCCAAAATTGCGGTTATGACGGAGAAATTCAGATTACTGAAGATGACGGCAAGCTTGTTTGGAAATGCCCAAAATGCGGCAATACAGACCAATCCACAATGAATGTTGCACGCCGCACTTGCGGATACATCGGCACACAGTACTGGAATCAAGGAAGAACACAGGAAATTAAAGAGCGTGTACTTCATCTATAAAAAATAACATTAAGGTGAGTCCTAATATGGTCTCACCTTAATTTATAGGATGGTAAACTATGAACTATGGAAATATTAAAAATTACGATATTGCAAACGGAGAGGGCATACGTGTCACTCTGTTTGTTTCGGGCTGCACAAATCATTGTGAAAACTGTTTTCAGCCTCAAACATGGGATTTTAATTATGGTCAGCTATTTACAAGGGAGACAGAGGATAGTATAATTGAAATGCTAAAGCCCGATTATATAAACGGACTAACCTTACTCGGTGGAGAGCCGTTTGAACCAGTAAATCAGCGTGGGCTTGTACCGTTTTTGCACAGGGTGAGGGATACCTATCCAAATAAAACTGTGTGGGCGTTCAGCGGCTTTACGCTTGATAAAGAACTATTGCGTGACGGCAGTTACCCGCGCTGCGAAGTGACCGACGAAATGCTGTCGCTCGTAGATGTGCTGGTTGACGGCAGATATGTTGAGCGTTTGCACGATATTTCTCTCCGTTTTCGTGGCTCGTCAAATCAAAGACTTATTGATATGAACGAAACACGGAAAAAAGGAGAAATTGTCCTTTGGGACAAATAAGAGGTGGGTTAAAATGATAAATGTAAATGTAAAAAAGCTAAAAGAAACTGCAAAATTACCGACATCCGGCTCTGAAAAGGCAGCAGGTTACGACCTTTATGCTTGCATAGATTCAGAGCGTGCAGTTATTGCACCGCACACAACCGAAAAAATCGGCACAGGACTTGCAATAGCTGTTCCCGACGGATATTTCGGTGCAATTTTTGCCCGCAGCGGACTTGCAACCAAACAGGGACTCAGACCGGCTAACTGTGTGGGAGTGTGTGACAGTGATTATCGCGGCGAATACATAATTGCTATACACAACGATACAGATGATGAACGAATTATCGAAAATGGCGACCGCATAGCTCAGCTTGTAATCATGCCGTATTTAGCGGTTTCTTTTAACGAAGCAGATGAGCTTGATGAAACAGACCGCGGTGCAGGAGGATTTGGCAGTACGGGTAAATAAGTTTTTTTGGGTGAGGGGTATGGGTATGAATAATATGATAAAAAAACTTGTTTCAATTTTTACTGCTTTAGCCTGCGTTGTGTGTGTTTTTTGCTCATCAAGCTGTACTGAAACAGACAAAGTAGCCGAAACAAGTGCAACCGAAACAAGCGTAATAGAATCAACAAGCGCAATCGAAACAAGCGTTATAGAAGCAACAAGTGTAATGGAAGCCACAAGCTTGATCGACTATACTAAACAGCCTAAACAAAAGGCGGTTGTTATTGCTTGCTCTGATTTTCAGGGAAGTACTGATTTTAGCAGTGCCGAGAATGTAAACAGAATTGGAAATCGGATCAATGAAGCGGGGATAGAGAAAGCCGACGGTTTTCTGTTTTGCGGTGATTTTTCGTTGCAGCTAAACAACAATCCGTCAGATAGTGAGTCGGGAATAAAGTCTTTGACCAATCAAATTACTAAAAGCTTTGGTATTAGTACCGACAAAATGGTTTTGGGACAGGGTAATCATGACCCAATAGGCACAAAAGGCTCATCACCCAGCGGTGATAATGACCCCAAAAGCAAAGCATACGGTGTTTTTTTAATAAATGAAAACGATTATATGTGGCAGCAAGGAAAAAATACTACCGATGGTAACGTAGATGTTGGTGACGATGCCGAGATGGTTAAAGCCACAGCAAATAAACTAAAGGCTTACCTTGATGAAAAAGTACAAACCAAATTTAACAGGCCAATTTTTGTTTTATCGCATTTGCCGCTTCACTGTTCCAACCGTACCGAGCAGGGAGACAATCAATATGCAAAATATATTTTTGATGTGCTGAATGAAGGCGCAGAGCAGGGGCTGAATATCATATTCCTGTTCGGACACAATCATTCGCAAGGATACGATAACTATTTAGGTGGCTCGTGCATTTTCTATAAGCCTGGTGACAGTATTTTTGTTTCTACAAAAACTAAATGGGATTATATGAATAGTAATTTGGAATACACAAAGCAAAAATTAAAATTCACCTACATGAACGCAGGATATGTCGGATATTTTAACCCCGGAGAAGAAAGTGCTCCCGATACGTCATTGACCATGACAGTATTTAAAATAGACGGGAATTCGGTTGTAATCAGCCGCTACGATAGCCATGGCATTCACAACCTTAAATGCAGCGGCAGTGGCACGTTTAAAGAAAATTATGCCGATACTACCGTTTACGAAAGTCCGATTACTATAAAATAAGTTAATAATTTATAAGAATAAATAATTGCGACTTAAAAATTTATTAAAAAATAAAAAGCATCTATGATACAGGAAAATGTATCATAGATGCTTTTTTGATTATTTAACATACACTATATCTAAAGGCTTATTCGTCTTTTTCACGAAGAATTAAAAATTTGCTGTAATCTCTGTGCTTTGAGCGAATTCTGTCTGGATCTTTAAACAAGTCTTTGGTTAATTTTCGAACGACAGGTGAAAGTGCTATAAGTGCTATTAGATTTGGAAATGCCATAAGACCATTAAACAAATCTGCAAATCCCCATACAACATCAAGACTTGTGATACAGCCCACAAATATCATGCATATATACAAAAACTGATAAATTCTGATTGCCGCTTTGCTTTTTTTGAAAAGGTATTCAACACATTTTTCACCGTAATAATACCAAGCAACTATTGTAGCAAAGGCAAAGAGAATAAGGCCGATAGAAATAATGTATTCTCCGCCTTTAAAGCCTTGATTGAATGCATTAGAGCTCATGGTATTTTTGTCCATTAACGGCGAAGAACACCAGACACCTGATGTAATAATTACAAGACCTGTGATGGAGCACATAATGATACTGTCAAAGAAAACTTCGAATGCACCCCAAAGTCCCTGACGAGCGGGATGGTCAGTGTCGGCAGAAGCGTGTGCTATGGGTGCTGAGCCCATACCGGCTTCGTGGGTAAAAACTCCGCGAGCCATGCCTATACGACAGGCATACATAACGCTTGCACCCAAAAAGCCGCCTGTTGCGGATGCACCGTTAAATGCGCATTTAAATATAGAAACAAATGCAGCAGGAATGTCTTTAATGTTTATCATTAAAACTACAATAGCACCGACTATGTAAAATATAGACATAAAAGGAACTAAAACTTCTGTTGCGTTAGATATGCGTTTTATACCGCCGATAAGTACAAATCCTGCTAAAACAGCAACTACAATACCGATAACCCAAGTTGGTATGCCAAAGGAAGACTTTGCACCGTTAGCAAGTGCGTTGGCCTGAACACTTGCGCCGATACCAAAAGATGCTATAAAACCAAATGTAGCAAAAAGAATTGCAAGCCATTTAGTACCCATACCTCTTGTTATGTAATGCATTGGTCCGCCAACAAATTCACCTTTTTCATTGGTAGTTCGATATGCAACAGAAAGCGTAACCTCGCAATATTTAATAACCATACCGACCAATGCTGACACCCAAAGCCAAAACAGTGCGCCGGGTCCACCTGTTGCAATAGCCAGCGCAACACCTACTATGTTACCCGTGCCAACAGTAGCGGCAAGCGCTGTGCACACAGCTTGGAAGGGCGTTATTGTTCCTTCGCCTTTTTCGGATTTTTGCTTTTTTTGAAACAGCGTTTTTGTTGTATAACGCATTACTGTTCCAAATTTTCTAAATAAAATGCCCTTTGTAATTATGCATAAAAACACGCCTGTGCCTATCATGAGGATTACCATTGGTAAACCCCAAATAATATTATTATTTATGTACTCAATAAAATTTAAAACTTTTTGAAACATCACATCACCTCATAAGTAAATATACGGATAAATTATACAATAATACCAACAAAAATCAATATAAAAATCGAAATGGAAATATAAAGCAAAGTCATAAAATTGTTAATAAATGTATTTAAACAGAGTTTTATGTATAAAGTATAAATCCCCTTAATTCACAGATAATAGAAATGTTATTACAAAGCAAAGGAGATTTTTATATATGAAAGCAACAGGAATTGTCAGAAGAATCGACGACCTCGGTCGTGTTGTTATACCAAAAGAAATTCGCCGTACTATGCGAATCAGAGAGGGCGACCCGCTGGAGATTTATACAGACTCTGATGGCGAAGTCATTTTTAAAAAGTATTCGCCAATAGGCGAGTTGTCCAATTTTGCAACGATGTATACAGAAGCGCTTATAAAATCCACCCCTATGGCAGTCCTGATTTGTGACCGTGACCACTGCATTGCCGCGGGTGCAATGTCAAAAAAAGAGGTGCTTGAGCGACGTGTTACTCCCGAATATGAGGACATCATTGAGTCGCGCAGAACGTTTATACGCCAGGCAAGCGAAATGAAATCGGTTTGTCCGCTTGAAGGTATTGATTACCGCGCAGGTATTGCGCTTCCGATAATCAGTTCGGGTGACATTTGCGGATCAATAGCTTTTATTTTGCCAGATGAAAATTATGTTCCTGACGACGCAGATGTAAAGCTTGCTCATGTAGCGGCTAATTTTCTAGGCAAACAAATGGAGGAATAAAACATTCCAAAAAGAACTGCATCCCGTTTAAAAGACTTTTTACAAATGTTTTTAAACGGTTTGCAGTTCAAATTATTTATGTGGCAATTTTACTAATGATTAAATTCAAGCTCTGAATTATTGAGCAGTATCTGCAGTTTTTTCATCAACTTTTTCATTCGGCTCAGGTTTAACAAAATTGCGTTTTATAACAATGCTGTCGTAGGTCTTTTTAAATCTTACTCTGCCCGAAAAAACATTTTCACAAGAGGAACATTTAAAATCCGCACGAAAAGCGTTATTGGCAAATTTCCATTTACTCGTTCGTTTCATGGGCGTACCACAGATGTCACATTTAAATTGCATTTTTGTACGGTCAACAAGCGGACTGTTCAGGTCGTTAATATAGTAAGGCTTGAAATCCATACGTTCGTAATATTCGTCTGTTGTGGTGTCAACAACATATTTTTTAAGAGCGTCAGAATCAAACATACTACGAAATAGGTCAGCGCAGGCCATAACATCGCCAAGTGCACGATGAGCTTGATATTTTTCCTGATCGAACCCTGCTAATTGGACTGCGGCCATAAGAGAAATTTGGTTGCCGGTGATACTTAGCTTTTCCTGAATGAATTTTTGCAGATCAGCATATTTTTCAATAAAAGTCATTCGATTTTTCTGCATAAACGACTTAAGATTTTCACGTATGACATAAAGGTCAGTATTTGACCAGGTCATAGTGAGAGTGTCATTGCCTGCCCATTCAGCATAGTCGGTGATCGCCTTTTCAAACGAAATGCCGCTTAGCATATCCTCGTTGGTAATGTGCGTAAGGTTTTTGGTTCGAGAGGATAGCTTTTTATTAAGTTTTGAGCGAACAAGCTGCTGAAAACAGCCAATTTCATTGAGCTGTTCGTCAAGCTTTATTGCGCCTATTTCTATTATTTCATTGATGAAACGGGATTCTTTTACGCAATAGGCGCTGTTCCATTCCAAATCAAGAATTATATATTTCACAAGCCTACCTCTTAAACGATTGTTATTTTATTTTGCTCGCTTGCTTCATTCTCTGTTCCTTTGAGAGAATGATTTTGCGCAGACGAATTGATTCCGGAGTAACTTCAACCAGCTCGTCGTCCTTAATGAATTCAAGTGACTGCTCAAGGCTCAAAGGACAGGGAGGAACAAGTCGCAGAGCTTCGTCAGAACCGGAGGCACGCATATTTGTAACATGCTTTTTCTTACATACATTACAAACGATATCTTCACCGCGGGCATTTTCGCCAACAATCATGCCCTCATAAACCGGAACTCCGGTACCGATAAACAATCTGCCACGGTCCTGTGCCGAAAACAGTCCGTATGAATTGGTTTCGCCATCCTCATGAACGATAATAGAGCCATTTTGACGCTCTGGAATGTCACCCTTGTACTCCTCGTAGCCATCAAAAATATGGTTCATAATGCCGTTTCCGTTTGTATCAGAGAGGAACTGGGTGCGATATCCCATCAAAGCACGTGATGGTATACGGAATTCAATATGAGTCGAACCACCGTCGCGGGTGCCCATGTTAAGCATCTCAGCCTTGCGTGAACCGAGTCGCTCAATAACTGCACCGACATATGCCTCAGGAACTTCGATCATGAGAAGCTCCATAGGCTCAAGTAGCTTACCGTCATCGGAATATGTGTAAATTACTTTAGGACGGGAAACTTGAAATTCGTAGCCTTGGCGGCGCATGGTCTCAATCAAAATAGAAAGATGCAGCTCGCCGCGCCCGGAAACCTTTAAAGTATCCGGTGAATCGGTTTCTTCAACACGCATGGAAATATTGGTTTCCACCTCTTTATACAGACGGTCACGAATGTTGCGCGAAGTGACAAATTTACCTTCTTTACCGGCAAATGGGGAATTGTTTACCATGAAGTTCATGGAAATGGTCGGTTCGTCTATTTTAACAAACGGCAGAGGCTCTATACAGTCTGGTGAGCAGGCTGTTTCACCTATGTTGATATTAGTTATACCTGCTACAGCGATAAGGTCACCGACAGATGCGGTGTCACATTCTTTTCTAGTAAGACCTTCAAACTGATACAGCTTGCCAATGCGAACATTGTTAGTAGTGGTGCCGTCGGTATGGCACATAGTAACTATTTGACCCGTTTTAACTGTGCCGCGTTCAACTCTGCCTACGCCGATACGACCTACATATTCGTCAGCGTCAATGTTGGAGAAAAGAATCTGCAAACCGGCTTCGGGATCACCCTCAGGCATGGGAGCGTGCTCAATAATTGCATCAAGCAGTGGTCGCATATCGCCCTCGTGTACATTTGGGTCAAGCGATGCATAGCCGTCGCGAGCTGAGGCATAAACAACGGGGAAGTCAAGCTGATCATCGTTGGCATTAAGCTCAATGAATAGGTCTATAACCTCGTCGATAACTTCATCGGGGCGGGCCATCGGACGATCAATTTTATTTATTACAACAATCGGCTTTTTGCCGAGTGCAAGTGCTTTTTTGAGTACAAAGCGAGTTTGAGGCATGCAACCTTCAAATGCGTCAACCAGCAGTAAAACAGCATCAACCATTTGCAGAATGCGCTCTACTTCTCCACCGAAATCCGCGTGTCCGGGAGTGTCAACAATGTTTATTTTTGTATCGTTATAGTAAAGACTGGTGTTTTTTGATAGAATGGTGATACCGCGTTCACGCTCAATGTCACCGGAATCCATTACACGCTCCTCAATATGTTCGTTTTGGCGGAATGTACCTGCCTGCTTGAGCAGCTTGTCAACAATTGTAGTCTTACCGTGGTCTACGTGTGCAATAATAGCAATATTTCTAAGATGATTTTGCTTCAAAATTTCCACTTCTCTCATATTTTGTTCAAACTAAATTAGTATACCACATATCATGCAGAAATACAACGGTGCGACAGATAATCTGCGAGTTATACAAAAACCGACTTACACGATAAGCCTAGCTTTGTTAAAATGTACTGTTATGCAGTTTTTAATTGATTTAAACTGAAATACGATGTATAATCATTTTTAGGAGATGAAAGCATGCCAAGAACAAAACTAAAAGACAGAAGGTTGCCGAATTACACGCGTGGCGAAGAGATATTTAATATGGTATCTCATATTGTCGGCGGCGGTTTTGGAGTTATTGCACTGGTTACTTGTGTTATCGTAGCGGCTGTGAATCAAAACGTATGGGGTGTTATAGGCGGCGCAATTTATGGTGCAACAATGGTTGCGCTTTATACAATGTCGAGCGTCTATCACGGTCTTAAACCCAATGCAACCGATTCAATTGCAAAAAAGGTCATGCAGGTCATTGACCACTGTACAATTTACCTGCTCATTGCGGGCACATATACTCCAATTGCTTTATGCACGCTGCGGCAGGAAAATGTCACGCTCGGATGGATTATTTTCAGTATTGAATGGGCGTGTGCTGTACTTGGTATTGTTCTTAATGCAATTGATTTAGAAAAGTACAAAGTTTTTTCAATGGTTTGCTACCTTGCAATGGGATGGTGCGTAATCTTTACCTGCAAGCCCATTATTGCCTCTATTCCCAGCGGATTTATGTGGCTTCTTGCAGGAGGAGTTTCATATACCATTGGCGCTGTATTATACGGCATAGGATCTAGGAAAAAATATATGCACTCGGTATTTCACATTTTTGTCGTTTTCGGCAGCATATTGCATTACATTTGCATATTGCTGTATGTCATGCCGTAAAAATATAAAAAGAGGGAGAATAAAAAATGAAAGGTTTTTTAGGAGAATTCAAAAAATTTGTAATGCGCGGTAATGTAATTGATCTTGCTGTCGGTGTTATCATAGGAGGTGCTTTCCAGGCAATCGTTAATTCGCTGGTTAAAGATGTTATTTCACCTCTTATCGGAATTATCGGAGGCACGGACTTTACCGCATATTCGCTGGTTCTTAAAAAGGCTGTAATTGAACCTGAAACCGGCGAAGTAATAAAGGAAGCCCTTGTACTTAACTACGGTGCATTTGCCACTGCTGTAATCAATTTTTTGATCATGGCGTTCATTATTTTCTTGCTTGTAAAGGGCATAAATAAACTTTCAGAAGTAGGAAGCAAAAAGAAGGTAGAAGAGCCTGTTGCTCCGACAACAAAGGTTTGCCCGTATTGTAAGAGCGAGATTGCCATTGACGCAGTAAAATGTCCGCATTGCACTAGCGAGGTAGAATAACAACCAAATATGAATAATTATGTTGGTAATAAGTATAAGCTTGCCCTGCGCGGTCTCATATTTTACTTATTGTACGGCGGAGTGATAAATGTAATTGGCGTTATAGTCGGATTTTGTCTTCGCTTGACTGTCGATTACAGCTTTTATAAAGAAGAAGCTATTTGGATTTTTATCAATCTAGCCGAATGGATAGCATTTGTATTTACATTTGGATTAAAATACGTTGAGAACATAGGTTATATAGATGATTATGACCATGTTTATTGTTATAAAACATATTTTAGACACATGTCGTTGGTGACTTTATTTGTTTTTATCCCCGTCATTTTATCAATGGGTGGAATAGGAGCAGCTTTTGCCTATATCATTGGGCTGTGTTATGAACCAAGCTTACTTATAGCACATTTTATTAACAACGATGTATATAGCGGGCTTTGGTATTACAAAGCCGAAACTATGCATTATGGCCCCCAGTTTGTTGGGTTGCTTATCATGTTACCAATAAATCTAATTGTATTTATGCCGTTTTACGCACTGGGAAAACACAACAGGCGTGAGGATTTAAAAAACGGATATAAGTTGCGAATCAAATCATAGCAAAAAGGCTTCGGAATTATTTCCGGAGCCTTTTTTTATTGGAAAATACACTGCCAGATATTTGGGGTTGATATAAAAGGTTACAAAATGTTACTATTTTAAATGAAAGGAGTTTTTATTATGAACATTAAGATTATTAGTTGTTTACTGTGTTTGCTTATTTCAGGCGGATGCATTATCGGTGGAGGCGTAGTTAAGCCCAACCCTGATAATTCGGTGCCCGAAATAAACTCAAGCAGTACCCCTTCAACAGATGTTGAAAGCAGTGAGGTATCGTCAGACGTTGAGAATGAAACGGAAAGCAATACCTCGTCAAGCAGTGCTCCATCTAATTCGGAGAGCAGCAAGCCTAATGGAAGCTCATCGAATAATGATCAAAGCAGTAAACCGTCTCAGGGCGAAAGTAGTAAGCCGAGCAATGCGTCATCGCAGCCGGAAAGCAGTAAGCCGACCAGCTCTGCACCTGCTTCGTCTGCACCTAGCGTATCTTTGCCGGAATCATCCTCGCCAACTTCATCAAATACGTCAAGCAAACCGGCAACCCAAAGCAACTATCGCAAAGCTGTGTTTGACCTTGTAAATGAACAGCGAGCAGCAAATGGTTTGAGCGCTCTCAAATACAGAGATGATGTTCAGAAGGCGGCAGACATTCGAGCTGAGGAAATTATCACAAAATTCGCACATACTCGACCCAACGGAACGAGTTGCTTTACTGTACTTAAGGAAACGGGCGTAAGCTACCGTGCGGCAGGTGAAAACATTGCCTACGGTCAGCGTTCACCACAGGCGGTAATGAATGCGTGGATGAATTCGTCAGGACATAGAGCAAACATACTTTCATCAAATTATACCGGTATGGCTGTAGGCTATGTTTCTCGCGGAGGAGTCAACTACTGGGTACAGCTTTTTGTAAAATAATTATAAAAAGATATACTCATTAAAAAAAACAAGGCGCAGCCCTCGGCTGTGCCTTGTTCGTTTATTGTGTGGTTATTTTACAGCAGTTCAATGTTATGAGCCATACATTCTTTTCTCATTTCATCAGGCCACAGTGCTGTCTGAACTTCACCTATGTGCGCCTTTTCGAGCAAGTGCATGCATATTCTGGACTGACCGATACCGCCGCCAATAGTAAGCGGTAAAGTGCCGTTTAGTATAGCGCTGTGGTACGGGAAATTGCGTCTTTCCTCAGCTCCGCTTTTTTTGAGCTGTTCGTCAAGTGATTTTTCGTCAACGCGTATACCCATGCTTGATAATTCAAGAGCGCAGTCCAAAATGTCATTCCACATCAAGATATCGCCGTTTAATGACCAATCATCGTAATCGGGCGCGCGTCCGTCATGTTTTTCACCGCTGGACAGTTTATCGCCTATTTGCATAAGAAAAACTGTGCCATGTTCTTTAGTAATCGCGTTTTCCCTTTGCTTTGGGGTCAGTTCGGGATATTTGTCTTCCAACTCCTGAGTTGTAATAAAAAATACATTGCTGTTTATTTTATTTTTAAGTTGGGGAAAAGCTTCATGCAAAATATCGTGGGTTTCACAAAGGGCATTTATAATGCTTTGAACGGTGCTTTTAAGAAAATCAATGTTGCGATCATCACGCTCAATTACCTTTTCCCAGTCCCACTGGTCAACATATATGGAATGTAAATTGTCACAATCATCATCACGTCGAATAGCATTCATATCGGTGAAAATTCCTTCACCTGAATTGTAACCGTAGCGGTACAGTGCCATGCGCTTCCATTTTGCGAGCGATTGAACGACTTCGCCGATGCCGTCCATGTTTTTCATATCAAATTCAACTTTACGCTCTACGCCGTTGAGGTCATCGTTGATACCGCTTGCTTTTGTGACAATAACGGGTGCGGTAACACGGTCAAGATTAAGCGCCTTGCCGAGTTTCACTTGAAAAGTGTCTTTCAGCAGTTTGATAGCACGCTGTGTTTCACGCAGTGTTAGCTTTGATGCATAACCCTCTGGCAGTACAAGATTACTCATGGAACATCACTCTTTTCAGTTTAGACATTTAAATAAATAAACAACATTATAACATTGGTAAAAAGGTTTGTAAACAGTATTTCAGTCTATTTTTATCTCTTTTTCCTCATAGTTTCCAAGCAGTGTAAATTCATTCAGCTCTTCCTCCAGCGAACAAATAACGCTTATTGTCTCGCTGCTGATAAGTTTGCCTATCAGGTCCACATAAAAAAGGTATTCAAAATTATGATTTTTGATTGGACGAGATTCGATTTTTGACATATTTAATCCAGCTGCCGCGAACCTTGCGAAAACAGAATAAAGTGCGCCCGGTTTGTGAGGCGTGCTGAAAACTATGCTGATTTTTTCAGCTTGTTTTCCTGAATAAAATTTGTTTGAAATGGAAACAAATCGTGTTATGTTGCAGTCGGCGGATGCAATGTTGTCAGCAAGTATTTTCATTCCATATGCTCTAGCTGCCTCGGAAGATGCGATTGCTCCTACGCTTTTGTCGCCAATTTCTGCAGCTTTTTTTACTCCGAGTGCGGTGTTCGGGCAACTTACGGCTTCGAATCCGTGGTGTTTTATAAAATTACCACATTGGCGCAGCGCCTGTTCGTGGGACAAAACACGCTTAATATCGCAAACCTCCGCATCGGGAGTCCCGATGAGGTTATGTGAAATGTGGGCATCGGCGGCAGCGGCAATGTAGAATTTGCGGTCAATAAGCAGGTCGTACACTTCATGTACCGAGCCGGCCCAAGAATTTTCCACCGGCAATACACCAAGCTCGGCCTCACCGCGTTCTACAGCGTCAAAAACTCCGGCAAATGTATCACAAAAAATGATTTCCGCATTTTTGTACAACTGTCTGCCGGCGGCGGCAGAGTAAGCACCCTCAACACCTTGACAAGCAATCTTTTTCACTTTATCGGGATCTAAGATGGTGGATTCTAAATTGAGCTTAGCTCCAACAAGGGGATACTGCAGTGCACGGCTTTGTTCCATTATTGTGCCGTAAATCAGTTTTGCGGCATCTCCATATTCGCCACCAAGATTTTTTACCTTTTCAAAAATTGCCTGCTCGCGTTCCGGGTCAAATACTTTTTTGCCGTTTCGTATTTTATACTCTGCTACAGCTTTTGACAGATTCATGCGAGTTGAAATTAGTTCAACTATTTTTCGGTCAATGCTGTCAATATCCTGTCTGATTTCGTCTAAATTCATAGTTTACCGTTACCTTTCAAAATGTCGCACAAAACAACACAGATAACGCTTTCAATTGCGGGCAATGCTCTGCCGATAATGCATGGATCGTGCCTACCATTAATAACAAGCGTATCTTTTTTCATAGTTTTTATGTTGAGCGTTTCTTGCTCGGCTGAAATAGATGGAGTGGGTTTTAAAACCGCACGAAGTATCAGCGGCATACCGGTTGTAAGACCACCAAGTAAACCACCGTTATTATTTGTTTTGGTTGCAATTTTACCGTCGCTGTTTATGTATCGGTCATTTGCCTCACTGCCACGCATATTTCCGAGCGCAAAGCCTGCACCAAATTCAATGCCCTTTACAGCAGGTACACCGAACAAAGCTTCGCTTATTCGGCTTTCGACTGATGCAAACATGACATCACCGCAGCCGACAGGCAGACCGGTTACGGCAATTTCAACAATGCCGCCGATCGAATCTCTACTTAATCTCGCGGATTCAATTTCATCACGCATTTTGGTTTCTGCATCGGGCGAAATAACCGAAAATGTACGAGTGTTCAGGCTGTTTAGCAGTTCAGCATCAACATTAGTTGGGTCAAATGGTATATCCATTGCACTGCCGACCGAATAAATATGACCGCCGACTGTAATTCCACGGCGTGCAAGTATTTGTCTGCATACAGCGCCTGCAAAAGTCATTGGAGCAGTAAGTCTGCCCGAAAAATGGCCCGATCCGCTAATATCATTACAGCCGTCAAATCGTACTGATGCCGGATAATCAGCGTGTGATGGACGCGGAATGTCGATAAGGTTTGAATAATCAGACGAGCGCGTGTTTGTGTTGCGTATAATAGCAGCTAACGGCGAACCGGTTGTTTTACAGTCAAGCACACCCGACAAAATTTCGGGCAAATCGGCCTCCTTGCGAGGAGTTGAGGTTTTATCGTTGCCTGGAGCTCTGCGTGCCATTTGAACGGCAACCGAATCCATATCAATTTCTTCACCATGAGGCAGACCGTCAAGAACAACGCCGATAGCGTTGCCGTGACTTTCTCCAAAAATCTGCATATTAATGTATTTTCCTATTTTAGATGACATTTGCTATGCCTCCTATCGCTGAAAAATCGTCAAAGAATCGCGGATATGATTTATTTACTGCTTCTGCGCAAGTAATAGTGCTGTCTGAATTTGCAAATGCAGCCGCAATGCTGAATGCCATTACTATACGGTGGTCGTTAAATCCGTCTATGGCACCGCCCGAAAGGCTGCCGCCGTCTATTACTAGCGAGTCACGTGTTTCTATTACACTGACACCGTTCATGACCAATCCGCGCGCAATAGCTGACAAACGGTCACTTTCTTTTATGCGCAGTCGGTAGGCATTTTGAATAATCGACTGTCCGTCACAGCGGCCAAGCACTACCGCAATGGGCGGTATTATATCGGGGATTTGCGATGCGTCAATAGTAACGGGGGATAGGGTGCCGCTTTTTGCGTGCAAAACATCCTTTTCCCATTCTATTACTGCTCCAATTTCGCGGAAAATATCAAGGCAGGCCATGTCACCCTGTACGGAATTTTTATTTAGTCCGTGTATTTTAACATCACCGCCGAGTGCTGCTGCAGCAAGATAAAATGCCGCCTGTGACCAGTCACCTTCGACTCTCATATCACGGGCTGTCAGTTTAGCAGAATGTACGGCATAACCATTTTCGGTTCGTTCAATATCGGCACCAAATTCTCTTAATGTGGTAACAGTCATTTCTACATATCCCGACGATTCCAAGGACGAGGTTATGACTATTTCCGATTCGGCACCTATGTATGTAAGCGCAAATAGCAGTCCGGTAATATACTGCGAGCTGACATTACCGCCAATTTCGTATATACCCGACGGCATTTTACCCTCAATATTCAGCGGTAAATTAACATTTGAAGTATATGTGCATGAAACGCCGTGTGCACCGAGTAAATCGGTTATTGCTGACAGCGGCCGTTCAATCAGTCGTCCGTGGCCGTTAAATGTACATGAAACACCGAGCGCAGCGGCAAGCGGCACAAGAAAACGCAGTGTTGAGCCCGATTCACCGCAGTCAATATCAGCGTGATGCGGCGTCTCAGTTATACCCGTGACAATAAAATCGTCGTCTTCCTCCTTGATATCAGCGCCGAGCAGTTTCATTGCTTCGACGGTTGCGGCAATATCGTTTGACATTGAAACTCCTGTGATGCGGCTTGTTCCTTTGGCAAGTGCGGCGCAGATTATTGCGCGGTGTGATGCACTTTTTGACGATGGAATATCAACTTCGCCACAAAGCCGCGAGGGAGTAATCATCGCTTTCATGCGTTTTCATCTCCTGTTTAAAAAGTCCTTAAATTTTTTGCAATCTAAACGGTGAATAAAACTGTCACCGATGTTTTTCAAAAGCACAGTGTTAAGTGTATCAGAACGACGCTTTTTATCACTCATTGCAGCGTCAGCAATTACGCTTGTGTCATATGTTGTTTCGGTGGGCATATTGTACCTATTGAGCACCGAGCGAATTTTGTCTGCCGTACCCGTTTCGGTTAGTCCGGCGGCTTCCGAAGCGTCGGTAATCATAACCATGCCTATACCTACCGCCATGCCGTGGGAAATGCCACAGAAATTTTCTGCTTTTTCTATTGCATGACCGACTGTGTGACCAAAATTAAGCAGCATGCGATCGTTTTGCTCGGTAAAATCATTTTCAACTATATTCGCTTTAATTTTTACACATTCATATATAATATCATCAATATTTTCATATTTTTCACCGTTTAACAGCTGATCGAATAAAGAACGTGAACGGATGCAACCATATTTTATAATCTCTCCCATACCGTCTGCCATGTATTTTTCGGGTAGGGTGTTAAGCGTGTTTGGGTCAATGATAACGAGTGATGGGTTATGGAAAGCACCGACCAAATTTTTTCCTGACGAAAGATCGCAGCCTGTTTTGCCGCCGACAGATGAATCAACTTGCGCCAACAGGGAAGTAGGAATTTGCACAAAGCTGATGCCGCGCATATAAATTGCCGCAGCAAAGCCACACATATCACCGCATACACCGCCGCCGAGCGCAATTGCTATGTCGGAACGGCTCAGTTTATTCTCAGCAAAGAACTCGACCATTTGCATAACGGTTGAGATAGTCTTATTTTCTTCTCCGTGAGAAAAGGTGAATGTACAAACCTCAAAACCCGCATTTTCAAGTGATTTTGTTACGGTGCTAAGGTATATTTCGGCCACATTATCGTCAGTAATAATTGCCGCTGTGTGCGCGTTAGTTGTTTTTCTTATAAGCTCGCCGCAGACGGGTAAAATACCTCTGTCTATAACGATATCATATTTATTTAAAACATTTAAACTTTTCATATCAGGTTTTCTCTTTCAGCTCTCTTGATTTTATCATAAGGCGGCGCAGTTCGTCACGGTCACCGTCATTCAGTGCTTTTTTAAAGCAGGTTAGGTTGCGTATAAGCTCGTCTATTTCGTTTGACAAATTGTCTCTATTGTCAAGAAAAAGTTCCGACCACATTACATCGTTTATGAATGCAACACGTGTTACATCCAAAAATGATCCTGCCGAATAGCCACGGTGGTTGATCGCTAACGGGTCAGATATGTAGCTGCATGCCAGAATGTGAGGCAACTGCGATGTAAATGCAATCATTATATCGTGGGTTTCGGGTGTGCAAATGGTGCAGTGCTTAAATTTAAGCTGTAAAGCAGTGTCACGCAACAGTAAAGCTGCGTCGCTGTAGGGTTTATCTGTTGTAAGAATAAGACTGGCGCCTGAAAACAGATCAGCACTGCTGTAATCAAATCCGCTGTGCTCTCTGCCTGCCATGGGATGAGCGCCAATAAAGCTGAAACGACCATCAAACACGGTTTTATCCAACTTTTCGTACAAAGCACGTTTAACACCGCAGCTGTCAGTTACTACCGATCCGCTTTTGAAATCGGCGGCGTGCATATTTATAAAATCGGCGGCAGCCTGAGGATAAAGCGAAACAATGGTGAGGTCTGCGCTTTTTATATCCTCAGTTGTAGCAATACAGTCAATGGCGCCGTGAGAAAGAGCATATTCAATTACCGTTTTGTCGGTGTCGATGCCGCAAACAGTGTGGTTGGTGTATTTTTTAAATGCTTTAGCATATGAGCCGCCGATAAGGCCCAGCCCGACAATTAGAACCTTCATGACTTAATCCTCGTTTATGTAGTATTTTATTATGTTATCTGCAACCGATTTTGCCGAAATATCTCCGTAAACCGTAATTACCTTGTCGCTGGCAGCTTTATATAGCGGTAAGCGTTTGTTGTAAAGTTCTATCGCTCCGCTATCCATAAGCGGTCGATTTTTGTCATTACCTATACGCTTATAAATTGTATCAAATGCTATGTTAATGAATATAATAGTAGCCTTACCGCTAAAAGCGTCTACATTTCGGCTAAAAGTCATAGCACCGCCGCCTGCCGCAATAACGGCACCGTCGCATTCAGCAAGCTCTAAGCAGGCTTTATGCTCAATATCACGAAAATAATCTTCGCCGTCTGAAGAAAATATTTCTTTTATCGATCTGCATTCTTTTTTTTCAATGTAACTGTCCATGTCGATAAATTTCATTTTTAGGTGCGATGCAATTATTTTTCCGATTGTGCTTTTTCCGCATCCCATAAATCCACATAAGACGATATTCATGAGTTGTCACCACCTGCAAAAATGCGTTTTGTCTCGGCGGCAGCATCAGCAATGATTTGATTGATTTGCTCGTTACTGAATGTCGCACCGTACCATATTTCATGCGCCTTTGCCGCCTGCATTACAAGCATTGACATACCGCTGTCGCATTTTATTCCATGTTTGCGAGCTATACGCAAAAGTTCGGTTTGCTCAGGGTTGTATATTAGGTCGTACACGGCACCGCAGCGGCAAATTTGCTCTTCGGTAAGAACGGATTTGCCCACGTTTGGATACATTCCGACAGGGGTGGCGTTTATCGCTAAATCGTATTTATTGCAAATATCTTCATAATGTGTTATTTTAAGCTCAGCACCAATTATTTTAGCACGCACATCATCGCATAGTGCGTTTGCGGCCGCCTCACTGCCTTGTCTCACCGCAATGGTAATGTTACATTCAGCCATAGCAGCAGAAAAAGCAACTGCACGTGCGGCACCGCCGGTGCCACAAATTAAAACATCGCCCGAAAGCGATATTCCTGCGTGCTTTATTGCTCCCTCAAACCCGTGCATATCCGTGTTATACCCGACTGTTTCCCCATTAGTGTAAACGGTGTTTACTGCGCCGCAAAGCAGAGCAGATTCGTCAAGACGGTCAAGTAGCGGAATAATTTGCTGTTTAAATGGTATAGTAGCGTTGAAGCCGTCTAGTAATTTCAGCGATTTGAAGTCATAGTTAAGGTTGTTCGGTGTGATTTCTTTTGCTGTGTATTCTGCTGAAACTCCGCTTGTGTTAAACAGCTGTGTATGTATGAAAGGAGACATGGTGTGCCCAATAGGGTGTCCAATTACACACAAGCTTAAAGTTTTCATCATATCCCACTCCCTTATAAGAAAAAATTACGAAAAAACTATTGACAAAGGTCAAATATATTCATATTATTTAAAAAGGTATTTTGATAATAATATCATGTTTTATTGGTGTTGTCCACCAATAAGTTTCAATTTTCATTTGATAAGGAGCATTGTTATGGTATTTGAAAAAATAAGAGAAATTTTATGCGAACAGCTTGACCTTGAAGAAGACCAGATTACTATGGCATCCAGCATAGAGGACGATCTCGGAGCAGATAGCCTTGACATGGTTGATCTTGTAATGTCTATAGAAGATGAATTTGAAGTTTCAGTTGCCGATGAGGATGTTGAAAACATCAAAACAGTCGGCGATATAGTACATTATATTGAAGAAAACAAATAATTCTGTACGATAATATAACACCGTTCAATTTATCAAGCCGTTTTAGGGAGCACCTTAAGACGGTTTTTGGTGTCTTTTACGGATAAGTGAAAGTTGGATGCGAAATGAACATTAAATTGGGTGCGCTTCCTTACGGCAAGAAAAAGGTTTTAACCATGAGTTATGATGACGGCGGTACTGATGACCGTCGGCTTGTCGAAATATTTAATAAAAACGGGATTAAAGGCACGTTTCATTTAAACAGCGCACGCTGTTTGGAGGCAACTTGGGCTGTTTCGGTTGATGAGGCAATACAAATTTACTCGGGACACGAAATTTCCTGCCACTGTGCAAACCATCCAAACATGACTGAATGTTCCGATGAACAAAACATTGACGAGCTTTTACAAGATCGTAAAACCTTTGAAAATCGTTGTGGTTATGTTTTAAGAGGAATGTCCTATCCGTACGGATGCTATAACGACCGCGTTATCGAAAATTGCCGTTCAGCAGGAATGGTTTATTCCCGAACTGTTTGTTCGACAGAGAACTTCAATTTTCCCGAAAATTTTTTAATGTGGCATCCAACTGCGCATCATAATAATGAACGTCTTTTTGAATTGCTCGACAGCTTTTTGTCAAATGATTCAGATGAACCGAAACTTATGTACATATGGGGACATAGCTTTGAATTCGGCAATGATAACAACTGGGACCGAATTGAAGAATTTTGTAAAAAAGTCGGCGGTAAAGACGACGTTTGGTACGCAACAAATATAGAAATTTACGATTATTATACTAATATGTATAAATTAAATATCAGTGTTAACGGCACAGTTATAAAAAACCCTACCGGTGTTGAAATTTGGTTTTATGCCGACGGAAATCTTATGTCGGTTGGCGCCGGACAAACGGTTAGATTAGGAGAGAATTAAAATGGCTGAAAAGAAAATGGTAGAGGCTATTACTTCGATGGACGAGGATTTTGCCCAGTGGTATACCGATATCGTAAAAAAAGCCGAGCTTATTGAGTACACCAGCGTAAAGGGATGCATGGTTATCCGCCCGTACGGATATGCCATTTGGGAAAATATCCAACGCATTCTCGACGGTATGTTCAAGGAAACAGGACACGAAAATGTCTGCATGCCTATGTTTATACCGGAAAGTTTGTTGCAAAAGGAAAAGGACCATGTTGAGGGTTTTGCACCCGAGGTAGCATGGGTCACACATGGTGGAAAAGATCCTCTTGAAGAAAGGCTGTGTGTACGTCCGACGTCGGAAACTCTTTTTTGCGAGCATTACGCTAACATTATTCAGTCCTGGCGTGACCTGCCCAAACTGTATAATCAGTGGGTAAGCGTTGTTCGCTGGGAAAAAACAACTCGTCCCTTCCTGCGTTCCCGTGAATTCCTGTGGCAAGAGGGTCACACAATTCATGCTACTGCTGAGGAGGCTATAGTCGAGACCGAGAAAATGCTTAATGTTTACGCTCAATTCTGTGAACGTTATCTGGCAATCCCGGTTGTAAAAGGTAAAAAGACCGAATCGGACAAGTTTGCAGGTGCAGTAGCAACCTATGCAATCGAAGCACTCATGCATGACGGTAAGGCGCTTCAGGCAGGTACCTCACACTACTTTGGTGACGGTTTTGCAAAGGCGTTTGACATCACATATGCAGATAAGGAAAATAAGCGCGTTAATCCGCACCAAACATCGTGGGGCATGACCACACGACTTATCGGTGCTGTTATAATGACTCACGGAGATAATAACGGTTTGGTTTTGCCGCCTGATGTTGCACCTGTTCAGGCAGTAATTATACCTGTTGCATCTCACAAGCCCGGCGTGCTTGAAAAAGCGCAGGAATTAAAAGAGATGTTGGCAAAACGATTCAGAGTTAAACTTGACGACAGCGATAATAGCCCTGGCTGGAAATTTGCCGAGTACGAGATGAAGGGCGTTCCGCTTCGCATCGAAATCGGTCCGCGCGACATTGAAAATAATCAGTGCGTTGTGGCTATGCGCGTTGGCGGTGAAAAGGCATTGGTATCACTTGATGAAGTCGCTGATGTTGTCGGTCAAAAGCTTGAAGAGATACGCGAACTGATGTACAAAAATGCGCTTGAGAACCGCGAGAACAAAACTTACTCATGCGTAACCATGGACGAAATCAAGCAGACACTCGAAGAAAAGGGTGACGGTTTTGTTAAAGCAATGTGGTGCGGAGAAGAGGAGTGCGAGGATAAGGTTAAGGAGCTTACAGGGGTTGGTTCACGCTGCATTCCGTTCGAACAGGAACAGCTTAGCGACAAATGTGTTTGCTGCGGTAAGCCTGCAAAATGCATGGTTTACTGGGGCAAGGCTTATTAATAATGAAAAAAGCAGTAGCGTTGCTTGTAATGCTAATGTTTGCAGCTAGTACTTTTACTGCAGCTGCAACCGAAGAAACAAGCAGTTATGTAGAATCAGATACTCCGACTTCTTCAACAGTGAGCTCTGTAGAGCCTGATACATCATCGCAAATTGACAGCTCATCTGATTTAGTATCGTCTAATGAAGCATCGTCTGAGATGTCTTCACAACCAGACGAAAATCAAAGCAGCCAGGCTCAAACAGTTTCGCGTGAGGAAAAACCTGGGTCTCAAACACCTGCAGAGGATGCTGATGATACCACAGTTGGTGAAAGTGAAAACAGGGGAGCAGCAATACTTGTTTTCTGCTACATTGTAACGGCGCTGATCGGCGTCTGCCTTGTCGGCATGATTATTGCAAATGTGTATATTCCTGTGGCTAATAAGAAACGCGAGCTTGAAAATCAGATTGTAGACCAACGCCCCGAGGGCAGCTACGACCTTGGTGAGCATTCGCCTAGAAGGAAAAAACATAATCGCCGTCCAGGAGGGAAGATGTAGTTAGCTGACATTTTCCATATTAAAAATCACAATATTCACATATAATCTCCGAATGGTTATGCTATTCGGAGATTTTTATACAAACTGCTGATTTTTTATATGAATTTTCAATTTATAATCACAAAAATTATCGATTTAAATTTTAAAACGACTAAATTAGCACTAAAATTTCGTCATTATGCATAAATTGAACTGTGAGTTGCAAACCAAGTTATGAAAAAGAGATAAATTAAAGGAAAATAAATAAAAAGTAAAAAAAATTCTTGAAATTAAATTATTGTTATGATATGATAATCAAGCACGCGTGTGAAAATGCGCTGCAGATATGCGTTGATGCGGGAGGTGGCCGACCCTCTGAGTCGGGAAATTTCCGCGGAGTATGTCCGATTTTAAACCGGGCGACTAAAACTTCACTGATTTCATTCGCTATTCCGGATTTGTTGGTCAAAAGCTATGGTTATCCAGAGGTACTTGACCGCCTATTGACAAGTCCGGTTTTATAACGAAACGGGTTGAAACACCCGGAACGGTGTAAGATGTTAGAATCTAGCCCACCTATTAAATAAGGAGGCGAAATTTCAAATGGCAAAGGAAAAAATCAGAATCAGACTGAAGAGTTACGATCACAAGCTTATCGACCAGTCATCGGAAAAGATTGTTGAGACTGCTAAGCGCACAGGCGCTCGAGTTTCCGGTCCCGTACCGCTGCCCACAGATAGAGAGATCGTTACCATCCTCCGTGCTGTCCATAAGTATAAGGATAGCCGTGAGCAGTTTGAAACCAGAACACACAAAAGGCTTATCGACATCCTCAGACCTTCCAACAAAACTGTTGAAGCTCTGATGAGTCTAGAGCTCCCTGCCGGCGTTGAAATAGAGATTAAGCTTTAATCGTTTCACGCAGGTGTGGTCACGTTGGCGATGACGCCAACCAATAACCAATTAAGGAGGAATAAAACATGAAAAAAGGAATTATCGGAAAAAAGCTTGGCATGACCCAGGTTTTTGACCAAAACGGTAATGTTATTCCTGTAACCGTTATTGAAGCAGGTCCTTGTATGGTAACATTCAAGAAGACAGCTGAAAACGACGGCTACGAAGCTGTACAGCTCGGCTACGGCGAGATTAAGGCTAATAAGGTAACAAAACCGCTCAAAGGACATTTTGACAAGAATGATGTTGCTCCAAAGAGAGTTCTTAAGGAGTTTAGACTCGATGATACATCGATTCTTAACATCGGCGATCTTGTAAAAGCAGACGTATTTACCGAGGGCGAGTCGGTCGACGTAGTTGGCCGCAGCAAAGGTAAGGGTTACGCAGGCGTTATTAAACGTTACGGTTTCCACAGACTTAAGATGTCTCACGGTACCGGCCCTGTAGCTCGTCACGGCGGCTCATTGGGCGCATGCTCAACTCCGTCACGCGTTTTCAAGAACAAAAAGATGGCAGGCCATATGGGTGCTGTCCGCGTCACAGTCCAGAACCTGGTTGTTGTCAAGGTTGACGCAGAAAATAATATCCTCGCAGTCAAGGGCGCTATCCCCGGACCTAAGGGCGGATACGTATTTGTCTCTGACAGCGTCAAGACGAAGTAAGAAAGGAGAGTTGACTAATGCCTAATGTAAATATTGTAGATATGACCGGCAAAAAGGTCGGCGATATTGAACTGAACGACAGCATTTTTGGTATTGAACCAAATACAGCTGTTATGCACATGGCTGTTGTTAGCTATCTTGCTAACCAACGTCAGGGTACACAGTCTACTCTGACCCGCTCCGAAGTTTCAGGCGGCGGAAGAAAGCCTTGGCGTCAGAAGGGAACCGGTCATGCAAGACAGGGCTCCATTCGCGCTCCGCAGTGGTACCACGGCGGTATTGCACTCGGCCCCAAGCCGCGTGATTATGGCTTCACCCTCAATAAGAAAGAACGCAAGCTGGCTATCAAGTCTGCTCTGTCCAGTAAAGTCGTTGATAACGCTGTTATCGTACTTGACTCTATGGCAGTTGATTCTTTCAAAACAAAAGTTGTTATTAATTGCCTGAGCGCAATCGGCGCCGGCAAAAAGACACTTATTGTTCTCCCCGAAATGAATAAGTTCGCTATTAAGAGCGCATCAAACATTCCGGGAACAAAGACCGCTCAGGTCAACACAATCAACACTTACGATATCCTCAACGCTGACACAGTTGTCATTGTCAAGGATGCTGTATCTAAGATTGAGGAGGTGTATGCATAATGAAACTTGCATCTGAAGTCATTCTCGCACCGGTTATTACCGAAAAGAGCATGTCAGGCAGTGACATGAAGAAATACACCTTTAAGGTTGCCAAAGATGCTAACAAGATTGATATTGCAAATGCAGTTGCAGAGCTTTTCAATGTTAAGGTTTCTAAGGTAAATACAATCAGCGTACGCGGCCACTTCCGCCGTTACGGCCGTTTCGAGGGCAAGACTGCTTCTTGGAAAAAGGCTGTTGTTACACTGACTGCAGATTCAAAGCCGATCGAGTTCTTCGAAGGCATGATGTAATTCCGCTAAGCGGATATTCAATAATCGCAATGTATGGGGATAAGATAATCCCCGCTAAGCTATTATTTAAGGAGTGAAAACCGAAATGCCAATCAAACATTATAAACCGACTACTCCCGGTAGACGTGGAATGACGGTTATGGATTATTCCGGTCTTTCAAAGGTTGCTCCTGAAAAAAGCCTTCTTGCTCCACTTGACAAAAAGGCTGGACGTAACAGCTACGGTAGAATCACAGTTAGACACCGTGGCGGCGGCAACCGCAGAAAGTATCGTATAATTGACTTTAAGCGAAACAAGTTCGATATCGCAGCAACAGTTATGACCATCGAGTATGATCCTAACCGTAGCGCATTCATCGCTCTTGTTCAATATGAGGACGGCGAGAAGAGATATATCATCGCTCCTGTCGGACTCAAGGTCGGAGACAAGGTTATCAACAGTGCAGCTGCCGACATAAAGCCGGGCAACGCACTTCCGTTGGCAAACATTCCGACAGGTACCTTTATCCACAACATTGAGCTTTACCCCGGCAAGGGCGGGCAGCTTGCTCGTTCAGCTGGTAACCAGGCTCAGCTTATGGCTAAAGAAGGTAACATGGCTCTTCTTAGACTTCCGTCCGGAGAGCTCCGCTACGTTCCGGTAAACTGCATGGCTTCAATTGGTCAGGTTTCAAATCCTGAGCATGAGAATGTCAACTACGGTAAAGCCGGCCGCAAGCGTCATATGGGATGGAGACCTACCGTACGTGGTTCTGTAATGAACCCGTGTGACCACCCGCACGGCGGTGGTGAAGGTAAGTCACCAATCGGACGTCCGGGCCCTGTTACTCCGTGGGGTAAACCTACACTTGGATACAAGACCCGCAAAAAGCATAAAGCTTCCGATAAATTTATTGCGAAGCGCCGTACTAAATAGTAGAGAGAGGAGCTAAGAATTATGGGAAGAAGCGTAAAAAAAGGACCATATATCCAGCCTGTACTTTTAAAGAGAGTACTTCAGATGAACGAAGCTGGCGAAAAGCGCGTTCTCAAAACATGGAGCCGCTCGTCTACTATATTCCCTGACTTTGTAGGTCACACCTTTGCAGTACACGACGGCCGCAAACATGTTCCGGTATATGTTACCGAAGACATGGTAGGACACAAGCTTGGCGAATTTGCACCGACCAGAACCTTTAAAGGTCATGCCGGTTCAAAGACATCAGGCAAAAAATAACACCAGCCGAAAGGAGAGTTAACTATGGAATCAAGAGCTACGGTAAAATTTATCCGCATCTCACCGCGCAAGGTTCAGATTGTTTTGGATTTGATCCGCAATCAGCCTGCCGAAAAGGCCATGGCTATTCTCAAGCACACACCCAAGGCTGCGTGTGAATCGCTTGAGAAGCTGCTTAAGTCAGCTATGGCAAATGCAGAAAACAACCACAACATGGATGTTGCAAAACTTTATGTTGCAGAATGTATGGCTTGCCCCGGACCAATTCTTAAAAGAATTCGCCCCCGTGCACATGGCCGTGCATACCACATCTACAAGAGAACTTCACATGTGACCCTGGTACTTAGGGAAGCAGAGTAATTGAGGAGGATTTAACATGGGACAGAAAGTTCATCCACACGGTCTCCGTGTCGGCGTGATTAAAAACTGGGATTCTCGTTGGTTCGTGAAGGACGGCCAGTTTGGCGATACTCTTGTTGAGGATTATAAAATCCGCAAGACCCTTAAAAAGCAGCTCTTCGCAGCAGGTATTTCTAAAATAGAAATCGAGCGCGATGCTGCTAATAAGGTTAGACTTCACATCCATTGTGCAAAGCCTGGTATGATCATAGGCCGCAACGGTGCAGAAATTGACAAGCTCAAAGCTCAGTGCGAGAAAATGCTTGGCAAAACCGTTAATATCAACATTGTTGAAATCAGAAACCCTGACGTAAATGCACAGCTTGTTGCAGAAAATATCGCTGCTCAGCTCCAGAATCGTATATCTTTTCGCCGCGCTATGAAGCAGTGCATGGGACGCGCAATGCGTATTGGTGCTATGGGTATAAAGACTCAGGTATCCGGTCGTCTCGGCGGTGCAGAAATTGCGCGTAGCGAGACATATCACGAGGGAACAATTCCGCTTCAGACTATCCGTGCCGATATCGACTACGGCTTTGCTGAAGCAAGCACAACCTACGGCCGAATTGGCGTTAAGGTTTGGATTTATTCCGGCGAGGTTCTCCGCGATAACCGCAAACCCCGCAAGGAAGGAGGAACCCGCTAATGTTAATGCCGAAGAGAGTTAAGTACCGCAGAGTACAGAGAGGTCGTTTGACCGGTAAAGCTATGCGCGGTAACTTTATTTCCAACGGTGAATTCGGTTTGCAGGCACTTGAGCCAGCATGGATTACAGCAAACCAGATTGAGGCTGCTCGTGTTGCTATGACACGTTATATCAAGCGTGGCGGTCAGGTTTGGATTAAGCTTTTCCCGGATAAGCCGATTACAGAGAAACCTGCTGAAACTCGAATGGGTTCCGGTAAAGGTTCACCTGAATATTGGGTAGCAGTTGTTAAGCCAGGTCGCGTAATGTTCGAAATTGCGGGTGTTCCGAAGGAAACCGCACAGGAGGCTATGCGTCTTGCTGCTAACAAGCTGCCTATCAAATGCAAGTTCATTTCAAAAGAGGACGGTGAGCAGTAATGAAAGCTAATGAGTTCAGAGAGCTGACAGAGGTTGAACTTCAGGAAAAATTGAAGAACCTCAAAGAAGAGCTGTTCCACCTGCGCTTTCAGAGTGCTGTAAACCAGCTCGAAAATCCAATGAGAATTAAAGCTGTCAAAAAAGACATTGCACGCGTTTTAACAATTTTGCGTGAGTATGAAATTAACGACAGCGTAAAATCATGAGAAAGGGAGGCTAAACCATGAGTGAAAGAAATCTTAGAAAAACTCGCGTAGGCCGCGTAGTCAGCGACAAAATGGATAAAACTGTTGTTGTTGCTATCGAGGATAATGTTAAGCACCCCCTTTACAACAAGATTGTTAAGAAGACGGTTAAATTCAAGGCTCATGATGAGGAAAACACATGCAGCGTTGGTGACCGCGTAATGATTATGGAGACCAGACCGCTGTCTAAAGAAAAAAGATGGCGTGTTGTCGAAATCATCACCAAAGCGAAGTAAGTTTTACAACCTAAAATACTACTACGCAATTATTAAGGAGGAATATCTGTGGTACAACAGCAGAGTTACCTTAAGGTTGCCGACAACACTGGCGCGAAGGAGCTTATGTGCATTCGCGTGCTCGGCGGATCTGGTAGAAGGTATGCCAATATTGGCGACGTCGTTGTAGCTTCTGTAAAGAAAGCTGCTCCCGGCGGCACTGTTAAAAAAGGCGATGTTGTTAAGGCCGTTGTCGTAAGATCGGCTAAAGGCGTTCGCCGTGCTGACGGAACATACATCAGATTTGATGAAAATGCAGCCGTTATCATAAGAGACGATAAAAACCCTAAAGGTACCCGTATTTTTGGGCCGGTAGCTCGTGAGCTTCGTGAAAAGGATTATGTAAAGATTCTTTCACTCGCTCCCGAAGTACTCTAATGAGAGGAGAATTTTGATGAGCAAGATGAATATTAAAGTCGGCGATACTGTCAAAATTCTTACCGGTGATGAAAAGGACCGCAACCAGACTGGTAAAGTTCTTGAAGTCAGCCCCACAGAGGGAAAGGTAATTGTTGAAAAGCACAATATCGTCACAAAACACGTTAAACCGCGCAAGGCTGGTGATCCTTCGGGCATCATCAAGGCTGAAAGCGCAATTTATGCCTGCAAGGTTCAGCTTGTTTGCCCCAAATGCAAAAAGCAGACCCGCGTAGGTCATAAAACAGTTAATGGTAAAAAAGTTCGCGTTTGCGCTAAGTGCAAAGCAACGTTTTAAGTAAGGAGGAACATGACATGGCAAGACTTAAGGAAAAATTCAAAGCCGAAGTTGCGCCCGCACTGATGAAAAAATTCAGCTATAAGAGCGTCATGCAGATCCCGAAGCTTGAAAAGGTTGTCATCAATGTAGGATGCGGTGCTGAGGCACGCGATAATGTAAAAGTACTTGACGCTATATGCGGTGATTTAGCAAAAATCACCGGTCAGAAGGCAATTATCTGCAAAGCTAAGAAGTCAGTTGCTAACTTCAAGCTTCGTGAAGGCATGCCGATTGGCGCTAAAGTTACTCTCCGCGGAGAAAAAATGTGGGAGTTTGTTGACCGTTTGTTTTCAGCATCTCTCCCGCGCGTAAGAGACTTTAAGGGTATTAACCCCAACTCTTTTGACGGCCGCGGAAACTACTCAATGGGCGTTAAGGAACAACTTATCTTCCCAGAAATTGAGTATGATAAGGTTGACAAAGTACGTGGTATGGACATTTGCTTCGTTACCACAGCTCAAAAAGACGAAGAGGCCTTCGAGCTTTTAAGCTTGCTCGGCGCTCCGTTTGCTAAGTAAGGAGGAGGGACTGTAATGGCAAAAACATCAATGAAAGTTAAGCAGGCTAGACCTGCTAAGTTTTCTACAAGAGAATACAACAGATGTAAGATTTGCGGCAGACCTCATGCTTACCTTCGCAAGTATGGTATTTGTCGTATATGCTTCCGTGAACTCGCTTACAAGGGCGAGATTCCGGGCATAAAGAAATCAAGCTGGTAAGGAGGTTAATGACATGCAGATTACTGATACAATCGCTGATATGCTTACGAGAATTCGTAACGCTAACTCAGCAAAACACGAGTCAGTTGATATTCCCGCGTCAAATATGAAAAAAGCTATTGCTCAGATTCTGGTTGACGAAGGCTATATTAAGGGTTTCACCGTCACAGAGGACGGCAAGCAGGGCATGATTCATGTCACGCTCAAGTACGGCCCAAACAAGTCTCAGGTCATTACCGGCCTGCGTAGAGTTTCAAAACCGGGTTTAAGAATATACACAAACGTAGAGGATATGCCTAAGGTCATGCGTGGCCTCGGTATCGCTATTCTCTCCACCTCCAAGGGTGTTATGACAGATAAGCAGGCACGCGCTAACAATGTTGGCGGCGAAGTTCTTGCTTTTATCTGGTAAGGGGGTGCCGATATGTCACGTATAGGAAAGAATCCAATTGCAATCCCTGCGGGAGTTGAGGTAAAACTTGAGGGTAATGTTATTACCGTTAAGGGTGCTAAAGGCACTTTGACTCAGACAATCCGTAAAGAAATAAATGTTGCTGTTGAAGGCAACGAAATCGTTGTAACACGTTGCAACGACGAGAAGACTGCTCGTTCACTTCACGGTCTTACCCGTACACTCATAGCTAACATGGTAGAGGGCGTTTCGAACGGCTTCACTAAGACGCTTGAGGTAAACGGTATTGGTTACCGTGCTTCAAAGCAGGGCAATAATCTCGTAATGAACCTCGGCTTTTCCCATCAGGTTATCATGCCTGAAATTGATGGTATTTCCATCGATGTGCCGAATCCAAACCTAGTCGTAATTTCCGGTCCGGACAAACAGGTTGTTGGCCAGTTTGCCGCAGAAGTCCGCGAAAAACGTCCGCCTGAACCCTATAAGGGCAAGGGAATTCGCTACCAGGGCGAATATGTCAGACGTAAAGAGGGCAAGGCCGGTAAGGGCGCAAAGAAATAAAAGGAGTGAATTGAAATGGTTAATAAGCCAAGCCGCAATGAGGCAAGACTTCACCGCCACGTTCGCGTACGCGGTAAAATCTGCGGTACTTCAGAGTGTCCGCGCCTTGATGTTTTCCGCTCCAACGCAAATATTTACGCCCAAATCATCGATGATGTTAAAGGTGTTACTTTAGTTGCCGCTTCCTCAAATGAAAAGGATTTCGGTTACGGCGGAAATAAAGAGGCAGCTTTTAAAGTTGGAGAATTGTTGGCAGAACGTGCCGCAGCAAAGGGTATCAAAGACGTTGTCTTTGACCGCGGCGGCTATATTTATCACGGCCGTGTCAAAGAGCTGGCCGAAGGTGCCCGCAAGGGCGGCCTCAATTTTTAAGAGGGAGGAATAACTTTGGCTACAAATTTTGACGCTTCAACAATGGACCTTAAGGAGCGCATGGTTGCACTCAACCGCGTATCCAAAACAGTTAAGGGCGGCCGTATTATGAAATTTACCGCTCTGATGGTAGTCGGCGACGGAAACGGTCATGTTGGTTTCGGTCTCGGCAAAGCTCGCGAAGTTCCTGATGCTATCCGTAAGGGCATTGAGGATGCAAAGAAGAACATGATCGAGGTTTCCCTCAAGGGAACAACCATCCCTCATGAAATTATGGGCGAGTTCGATGCAGGCCGCGTTCTCCTTAAACCGGCAGCACCTGGTACCGGCGTTATTGCCGGCGGCGCTGTTCGTGCTGTTATCGAGAGTGTTGGTATAAAGGATATAAGAACAAAAGCTCTTCGTTCAAACAATCCTTGCAATGTTGTAAGAGCTACTATTGACGGTCTTTCCAAACTTCGCAATGTCGAAGAGGTTGCTGCTATTCGCGGTAAGTCCGTTAAGGAAATCTTAGGTTAAGGGGGATTACAAAATGTCACCTAGAGCTAAGAAGGTTGCAAGCCTTAAAATAAAACTTGTAAAGAGTCTTATCGGCTCAAAAAAGGATCAGATTGCTACTGCTGAGGCACTCGGACTGCACAAAATCGGCGACGAGAGAGTTCAGCCTGACAATGCTCAGACGCAGGGCAAGATTCGCAAAATAAGCCACCTCGTCGAGGTTACCGAAGCATAAATTAGGGAGGTGTCACAGTTATGAAACTGCATGAACTTACAGCTGTACCTGGCTCAACCTTTGAGTCAAAACGCATCGGTCGTGGTCACGGTTCAGGTCAGGGTAAGACTGCCGGTAAGGGACATAAGGGCCAGAAGGCTCGTTCCGGCGGCGGTGTCCGACCCGGTTTCGAAGGCGGCCAGATGCCCCTTCAGAGACGTGTTCCTAAGAGAGGATTTACTAATATTTTTGCTAAGAAGATTGTTGCAATCAACGTATCTGATTTAGCAAGATTTGAAAATGGTGCCACAGTAGATACCGAGGCTTTAATTGCCAGCGGACTTGTTAAAAAGGAATATGATGGCATAAAGATACTCGGTAATGGCGAATTAAGTGTTAAGCTTACCGTCAAAGCTGCAGCTTTTTCGGAGACTGCTAAAAGTAAAATTGAAGCAGCTGGCGGAAAGGCTGAGGTGGTATAAATGTTTCAGATTCTGAGAAACTCATGGCGAGTTCTTGAAATCCGCAAAAAAATACTTTATACCATTATGATTATTGCAATATTCAGAATCGGCTCAGTTATTCCTGTCCCGTTTATTGATATTGCATCACTTAAGTCTGAGATGCAGAGTGCAATGAATTCAACTCAAGCTGAAGGTTTCAATTCATTCTTGAGCTATATCAACATTCTGACCGGTGGCGGTCTTGAGTACGGAGCAATCTTCGCAATGTCGGTTACCCCGTACATCAACTCCTCGATTATTATGCAGTTGCTCTGCGTTGCAATCCCCGCTTTGGAGAGAATATCCAAAGAGGGAGAAGAAGGCAGCAAGAAAATTGCAAAAATAACTCGATTTGTAACTGTTATTCTCGGTCTTATTCAGGGTACAGCATATTACATTTACTTAAATGCGAGTGGATATGTAGACCCGTCAAACACGTACAATGGTGCAGAGAAAGTTTTCGCTGCAGTTGTAATTATTCTGTCGTTTACGGCAGGCTCAGCTATCATGATGTGGTTGGGCGAACGTATTGATGAGAAGGGTATCGGAAACGGTATTTCTATACTTCTCTTCGCAGGTATTCTTTCGCGTGCTAAGTCGGCTGCGGCCATTCTTGGCAATTTCTGGACCACAGGAGCATATTTTGCATTCTTTGCAACAATCATTATGTTCCTCGTAATCATCGTATTTATCGTGTTTATGACTGGTGCAGAGCGCAGAATTCCTGTTCAGTACGCAAAACGCGTAGTCGGACGCAAGATGTACGGCGGTCAGAGCTCACATATTCCGATCAAGGTTAATATGTCTGGCGTTATGCCTATCATTTTTGCAAGCTCCTTCTTGTCTATTCCTACAATGGTCCTTTCATTTATGGGAACAAGCACTGAAACTGTTCAGAGCTTCTGGTACAAATTCTTTGCTTTGTTCAGCTATCAAGGAGTTTTCTACGCACTACTTTATCTCGCTATGATTATTGGATTTGCTTACTTCTATGTACAGATTCAGTATAATCCTGTCGAGATTACAAACAATCTTAAGAAAAACGGCGGTTCTGTACCTGGTATTCGCTCGGGCAAGCCGACAATTGAATTTCTTAAGAAGATTTTGTCAAGAGTAACATTAATAGGTGCATTGTTCCTTGGAGTTATCGCCGTATTGCCTATCGTAATTGGCTTCTTTAATTCTAGCATGTCATCTATTTCCCTCGGCGGTACGTCAATTCTTATCGTTGTAGGTGTGGCCCTTGACACAGTTCAGACGCTTGAATCACAGGTAATGATGCGTCACTACAAGGGCCTGTTTGACTGATATTGGAGGTAACTGATGAATCTTATTCTTTTAGGTGCTCCCGGTGCCGGCAAAGGCACGCAGGCAGAAGTTATTTGTGAAAAGCTTTCAATTCCCGCAATTTCCACGGGTAATATTATTCGTGAAGCTCTTAAAAACGGCACCGAAATGGGACTGAAAGCAAAGGCGTATATGGATGAAGGAAAGCTCGTTCCTGATGATGTCGTTATCGGCATCATCAGAGAGCGTCTTAATCAGGATGACTGTAAAAACGGTTTTATTCTGGACGGTTTTCCCCGCACCATCCCACAAGCAGAAGCTCTTGACCAGATGGGTATCATAATCGACCGTGTTATTTCAATTGAAGTACCGGACGAAAAGATTGCTGCTCGTATGGCAGGACGCCGCGTTTGTCCAAAGTGCGGAGCGTCATATCATACCGAATACAAGAAACCCGCTAAAGAGGGCATTTGTAATGCCTGCGACAGCGAACTTGTTCAGCGTAAGGATGACGCACCTGAGACGGTTCTTGAAAGACTTCATGTTTACCATGAACAAACTGAGCCGCTCAAAGGTTATTATGAAAAGGCCGGAAAACTTCGTCTTGTTGAGGGACAGGAAGAGGTTAAGGACACAACAGCCCTTACTCTTGCAGCCCTCGCTGACTGATAGTTTTTGGCAAGAAACGGTGGTAAAGCATGATAGTGCTCAAAACAACTCGTGAACTTAATATCATGAAAGAAGCAGGTCGTATATCGGCCGGAGCACTACGCGTTGCGGGGCAGGCAGTTGAGCCCGGTGTATCTACCGGAGAGATTGACAAGCTGGCTTATGACTATATTATTAGTCAAGGAGCTACGCCAAACTTTCTTCACTACAACGGTTTTCCCGCAACCGCATGCATTTCCATAAATGACGAGGTAATTCACGGCATACCATCAAAAAAGCGAATTCTACAAGAGGGCGACATCGTCAGTATTGACCTTGGAGCTGCTTTTGAGGGGTATAACGGCGATAATGCTGCCACATTTGCCTGCGGAGATATTTCCGACGAGGCAAAGCGGCTGATGGACGCTACTCGCGAAAGCCTGTATGAGGGTATTCGCATGGCGGTCTACGGCAACAGAGTCGGCGATATATCAAATGCTATTCAGCAGTATGTCGAGGCGCGCGGTTACTCGGTGGTCCGAGAATATGTCGGCCATGGCGTAGGCGCGAGCCTTCATGAAGCACCTGAAGTACCGAATTTCGGAAAACCCGGCAGAGGTATTCGCCTCGTTCCGGGCATGACCCTCGCTATTGAACCTATGATAAATATTGGAACTCCAAATGTTAAGCAGATGGTCGATGGCTGGACTGTTAAAACAGCAGACGGTAAACTGTCCGCTCATTTTGAGCATAGCGTTGCAATTACGCCGGAGGGACCGGTCATTTTGACCATCCCCGATTGATTCGGAGGTGCAAAATGGTTATTAAAAGGGGACAAATCGTTTTTGTTAATGCAGGCAAGCAAAAAGGTCAGTTTATGATTGTCCTTTCAGCCGATGAGAAATCAGTTCTGCTTATTGATGGCAAGCGTCACCCCTACGACCGACCAAAGCGTAAAAATGTTAAACACATTAGCGCTACACAAACAATAGTATCAGAAAATGATTTAGCGGCAAACAGCAGAGTAAAGACTATGCTACGCAACTTTACTGCTTGAATTTTAGGGAGGTATCCTATAGTGTCCAAACAGGATATGATTGAGATTGAAGGTACAGTGGTTGAAGCTCTTCCAAACGCAACATTTAGGGTTGAGCTGCCAAACGGACATCAGGTTTTGACCCATATTTCCGGCAAAATGCGAATCAATTTTATCCGCATTCTTCCCGGTGACAAGGTCACAGTCGAAATGTCGCCCTACGACTTGACAAAGGGACGCATTACTTATCGTTCCAAGTCATAAGTAGGCACACGCACAGACATTATTCCGCCGCAGAAAATGAGCGGCACATATTTTAGGAGGTAATACAAATGAAAGTCAGACCTTCTGTCAAAAAGATTTGCGAAAAGTGCAAGATAATTAGGCGTAAGGGACGCGTCATGGTAATCTGTGAGAATCCCAAGCACAAACAGCGCCAGGGCTAATAGGCGCTAGCCAAATTACGGAGGTGCATTAAACACATGGCACGAATTGCTGGTGTTGACCTGCCTAGAGAAAAGCGGGTCGAAGTTGGATTAACCTACATTTACGGCATAGGTCGTAAAACTGCAAATGATATCCTTTCCGCTACGGGTGTTAACCCCGATACACGCGTAAAGGACCTTACTGAAGATGACGTAGCTAAGCTTCGTGATTACATCGAGAAAAATGTTGAGGCAGAGGGTGACCTCCGCCGTTCAATTGCGTTTGATATCAAGCGCCTCGTTGAAATCGGTTGCTATCGTGGTGTTCGTCATCGCAAGGGCTTGCCTGTCCGCGGTCAGAGATCAAAGACCAACGCTCGCACAAGAAAAGGCCCGAAGAAGACAATCGCTAACAAGAAAAAGTAATATAGGAGGAAGATAGTTATGGCACAGGCTAAAAAAGCTACTACAACTCGTAGACGCCGCGAGAAGAAAAACATTGAAAAAGGCGCAGTCCATATTCAGTCAACCTTCAATAATACCATTGTTACGATTACTGATGTTCAGGGCAATGCTATTTCATGGGCATCTGCTGGCGAGCTCGGTTTCCGCGGCTCAAGAAAGTCTACTCCGTTTGCTGCTCAATCAGTTGCGGAGACAGCTGCTAAGGCTGCAATGGATCACGGTCTTAAGACCGTTGAAGTATTCGTAAAGGGACCTGGCTCGGGTCGTGAAGCTGCTATTCGCGCTCTTCAGACCGTAGGCCTCGAAGTAACTCTTATTAAAGACGTTACTCCTATCCCACACAATGGTTGCCGTCCGCCTAAGAGAAGACGCGTATAATTTTTGGAGGTGTAACTAAATGGCTAGATATACCGGATCGGTATGCAAACTTTGTCGTCGAGAGGGAGAAAAACTCTTCCTTAAGGGCGAAAGATGCTATTCTGATAAATGCTCTGTCGGCCGCAGAAACTATGTTCCTGGTCAGCATGGCAAGGGTAGAAAGAAGACCTCTGAATATGGTCTTCAGCTTCGTATGAAGCAGAAAGCAAGACGTTTTTACGGCATTCTTGAGGGCCAGTTCCATCATTATTTTGAGATGGCTGAGCGCAAGCAGGGTGTAACAGGTGAAAACCTTCTCCGCATCCTTGAAAGCCGTCTTGATAACGTTGTATACAGGCTTGGTTGGGGATGCTCAAGAGCTGAAGCTAGACAGCTTGTTGTTCACGGTCATTTTACTGTAAACGGTAAAAAGGTAGATATTCCTTCTTACTTGCTCAGAGCCGGCGAAACAATTGCTATTTCTGCAAAGAGCAAGGACAGCACTAAGATTAAGTCTGTTCTTGAAAGCAACTCAGGCCGTCCTGTTCCAGCATGGCTTGACCTCAATCGCGAAGCCCTGGAAGCAAAGGTTGTCAATCTTCCGTCAAGAGAAGAAATTGATATACCGGTTGAAGAGCAGCTTATCGTAGAATTCTATTCTAAGTAATCTGTATCTTTTGATTAAAATATGTTTTCAAACTATATTAATTAGGAGGGTTTTGAATGATTGAGATTGAGAAGCCCAATATAACAGTTGAATGTCCCGACGATTCGTTCTACGGCAAATTTGTCGTTGAACCGCTTGAGCGCGGATACGGTCGTACTCTTGGCAATAGCCTTCGTAGAGTACTTCTGTCCTCGCTTCCGGGCGTTGCTGTTACGTCTGTTAAAATTGACGGTGTGGTACACGAATTTTCCACTGTACCTGGCGTTAAGGAAGATGTTACCGAAATTGTCCTTAACATTAAGGGCATAAATGCGAAACTTCATTGCGACGGTGTAAAAACAGTTTACATTGACGCAGAAGGTCCGTGTGAGGTAACTGCCGGCTCTATTGCAGCTGATGCAGATGTTGAGGTTCTTAACCCCGATTTGCACATTGCAACAGTTGGCGCAGGCGGAAAGCTTAATATGGAACTCACAATGGATAAGGGTCGCGGCTATATTCCTGCTGAACAGAATAAGCAGAGCCAGACCGTAATCGGTGTAATACCTGTAGATTCCATTTATACCCCTGTTTTAAAGGCAAACTATACGGTTGAAAATACTCGTGTGGGTCAGTTTACCGATTTTGATAAGCTGATTTTCGAGGTTACTACCGACGGAACGCTTACTGCAAAGGAAGCAGTTTCCCTCGGCGCCAAGGTACTCACTGAACATCTCAACCTTTTCGTTGACCTTTCAGGTGACGCTTATAACGGCGATATCATGGTCGAAAAGGATGACAAGGGTGTATCCAAGATTCTTGAGATGACCATTGAGGAACTTGACCTTTCCGTACGCAGCTTCAACTGTTTGAAGCGTGCAGGTATAAATACTGTACAGGATCTTACCGAAAAGACTGAAGACGAAATGATGAAGGTTCGTAACCTTGGACGCAAGTCGCTCGAAGAGGTTATTCATAAGCTGGAATCACTTGGATTTGGTCTGCGTGAAGAGGACGAATAATCGTACCTTTTATACTTCGTTGGGTTTATAGCCAACGATAATTTGTTCAAGGAGTTGATTTTTGATGCCAGGTACAAGAAAACTCGGAAGAACGAGCGACCACAGAAAGGCAATGCTTCGCGGCATGGTCACATACCTGCTCGAGAACGGTCGTATAGAGACTACCGTTACTCGTGCTAAGGAAGTCCGTTCAATGACTGAGAAATATATAACTTTGGCTAAAGATAACAGCCTCCATTCAAAGCGTCAGACAATGGCGTTTATAACAAAGGAATCTGTTGTCAAAAAGCTGTATGACGAGATTGCTCCCAACTATTCAGCTAAAAACGGCGGTTACACACGCATCATTAAAACCGGCCCGCGCCGCGGAGATGCTGCTGAAATGGCAATCATCGAATTAGTCTGATAAGGAACTCAAGTTTCAGTACAAAAAAGCTGTCCGAAAAATCGGGCAGCTTTTTTGTGCTTAAATATTGTATTAAATAAACTAAATATTAATGTAATAAAGCAAGAATGAGATAAAATTGATTTAATAAAACAAACCGAGAATTAGATAAACAGAACTTTAAATGTAATAAATCAAAATTTGTTGGATTTAATATAAATATAATAAACTAAAAATTTATTGAATTTGAATGCTGAATAGTGTATGATACTAATGTGATTCCATCACTTAATGGGAGGATAACACATGATTTTAACTATTGATATAGGCAATACAAACATCACGCTCGGTGTTTTCGATGGCGATAAGTTGATTTTCACTTCTCGACTTGCCACAGATACTCGCCGAACAGAAGATCAGTATGCTCTTGAACTGCAAAATATTTTAATTTTGCATGACTGTCCACGGAGCGATATTGAGGGTGTCATTGTAAGCTCAGTTGTACCGCATGTTGGCGCTATTGTGAGCCGCGCCATTGAAATTTTACTCGGGTATACACCTATGATATTAGGTCCGGGCATAAAAACGGGACTGAATATTAAAATTGACAATCCTGCTCAGTTGGGTGCAGACCTTGCTGCCGCAGCAGTAGCTGCCATTGTAAAATATCCATTGCCTTGCATTATTTTTGATTTAGGCACCGCTACCACAATAAGCGTAGTAGATAAAAACGGTGCTTTTTTGGGTGGAGCAATCGCAGCAGGACTTAACACTACTCTGGAGGCACTTGCCACACGCACAGCACAACTGCCGTTTATTGACATTAATGCGCCAAAGTCGGTTATAGGGTCAAACACAATCGACAGTATGAAATCAGGCCTGATTTTAGGCGCAGCGTCTATGCTGGAAGGTATGGCTGCACGTATAGAAAAACAGCTTGGTGAGCGAGCTACGCTTGTAGCCGCCGGTGGACTTGCCGCAAAAGTTGTCGCAGAGTGCGAACGCAAGATTATTCTTGATGACAATCTTCTTCTTGACGGTTTGTTAATCATTTATAATAAAAACAAAAAATAAGAACTGCATCTTATAAAAGAGCAGTATCGGAGGTTTTGACAATGAAACAACCAACAACAAAAAAAATCACAGTATTGGCGCTTTTCTCAGCAGTGGTAGTAATTTTAGCATTTATGCCATTGCGAACATTGGGACTCGAAATCACATTTACAATGGTGCCCATAGCGGTGGGTGCGATATTATACGGGCCGGCAGCAGGAGCTGTTCTTGGTGGTGTATTCGGTATAATTTCATTACTGCAATGTTTGGGATACAGCGCGTTTGGTGCCGAGCTTCTTGCTATAAATCCATTCCTTACAGCAATGGTTTGTATACCTACCAGAATATTGGCAGGATGGTTAGCCGGATTACTGTACAAACTTTCAAGTAAGTTTTTTAAAAAAGAAAATATCAGTTATATTATTGGCTGTTTTACAGCTCCACTTTTGAATACAGTGCTTTTCATGAGCACGCTTGTTTTGTTTTTTTATAAAACTGATTATCTGCAGGGCTTTGTTTCTATTCTTGGAGCAACAAATCCAGTAGTATTTATTCTTCTTTTTGTCGGCATTAACGGATTAGTAGAGCTTGCCGCGGGATTTGTTATTGCATTACCTGTAACATTGGCACTTAAAAAAGCAAAATTATAATAAACTTTACTTAACTTATAATATTTTAAACCTTAAATAGCAGATGATTTGCAATATTAACTGTGTTTTTATTGCGTTTTCGTCTGCTAATATTTTTTACCGATTTTGGAATACTAATTGTGGTGATAATTATGAAATCGGTATGGCAGGACAGCATTTCGTTGCCCGAATTTCCTAAATTGCAAAAGGAAATAAAAACTGACGTGCTTATAATTGGCGGAGGCATGGCAGGTGTACTTTGCGCTTATATGCTGCATAAATCAGGCATTGATTACACTTTGGTTGAGCAGGATAAAATCTGCTCAGGTGTAACAGCCTGCACAACAGCAAAAATTACTTCTCAGCACGGGCTGATATATGATAAACTCATTCGCGAATTCGGATCAAAAAGTGCACAAATGTACTATAAGGCAAATCAAGTCGCACTTAATCAATTCAGAGAAATTTGCCGTAAAATTGACTGCGATTTTGAGGAAAGAGACGCGTTCGTGTACTCGCGTTCAAATATTAGCGCACTTGAGAAGGAGCTGATTGCGCTTCATAAAATTGGCGCATCGGCTGATTTTGTTGAAAAACTGCCGTTACCAATTAAAACGGTCGGAGCTGTAAAATTCAGTAGGCAGGCGCAATTTAACCCGTTTAAATTTATAGCCGCCATATCTAAAAATCTAAATATATACGAGCATACCTGTGTCAAACAGTTGACACCGAACAACGCTTATTGCGACGGCGCTAAAATAAAAGCTAAAATAATTATTGTGGCTACCCATTTTCCGTTTAATAATAAGCACGGCAGCTATTTTTTAAAAATGTATCAGCATCGTTCATATGTGCTTGCGCTTGAAAACGCCCAGCAAGTCAACGGAATGTTTATTGATGAATCAAAGACTGGACTATCCTTTCGTAATTACGGCGATTTGCTTTTGCTCGGTGGTGGCTCGCACAGAACGGGAAAAAGCGGTGGCAACTGGCGTGAACTGGAACAATTTGCGGCACGCAACTATCCTGAAGCTAAGGAAATATACCGTTTTTCAACGCAGGACTGCATGACCCTTGACGGGGTGCCGTATATAGGCAGATACTCGGCAAATACCCCAAATATGTATGTAGCAACGGGATTTAACAAATGGGGAATGACTTCGTCAATGGTATCGGCAATGTTGTTATGCGATGCTGTTCGTGGCAAATTTAACCCAGCAGCACGGCTTTTTTCACCGTCACGAATAATTATTCGTCCACAGCTTGCAATTAATGCAGCCGAAGCAATAGGGAATTTGCTTACACCCACTGCACCGCGTTGTCCTCACCTTGGCTGTGCGCTAAAGTGGAACGCAGCGGAGCATTCGTGGGATTGCCCGTGTCATGGCTCGCGATTTGACGAAAACGGTGTACTGCTTAATAATCCCGCAACGGGGAATATAACCATAGAAAAATAGCGAAATAGGTTAACTATTGACAATTGTGCAACAATCTGTTATAATCATGCACAATAATAGGTAGAGGTGCGTACTGCTATCAGTAACCGTAGTGCTTAAGGCTCGCAAAGCCGCTGCGGCAAAAGGAGCATACGCCGAAGTTGGAGCCGATGCGTATGGCTCTGGCTGGTTTTACGGAACAATATCCGTACGACTGTCGTCCTTCAGGACGGAGTGCTATCCTAATTTTTATTAGTACTATAAAAATTAGACAGTCGCTCTGACTTGGGCGGCTGTTTTTGTATAATCATACAAGAGGGGAATATAACAATGTTGCACACTAACATCACAATTAACGAAAAAGGGCATATTGCCTTTGCCGGAGTTGATACAGTTGAGCTGGCTGAAAAGTACGGCACTGCGCTTATGCTGCTTGACGAAAATCGTATTAGGGAGCGTGCCGCAACCTATGTAAACGCTATGAAACGCTATTTTGGCGAAAATGCTGCACCGCTTTATGCAAGCAAGGCACTTTGTTTTGCCGGAATATATAAAATAGTTGCAGATGAAGGAATGTCGGTTGACATTGTATCATCTGGTGAACTATATACAGCAGCACGTGCAGGTTTTCCGCTTGAGCGTGCCTACTTCCATGGAAACAGCAAGACTGATGAAGATATTGAATACGCAATAAATATGGGAATAGGCTACTTTGTTGCAGACGGATATGAGGAAATTGATAAAATTGATTTGTACGCTGCAAAAAAGGGAATAAAACAGCGTGTTTTACTGCGTCTTACTCCCGGAATTGACCCACACACACATGCAAAAATTTCAACCGGAAAGATTGACTGTAAATTCGGAACAGCTATCGAAACCGGACAAGCTGAAAAATACATTGCTTATGTTCTTACAAAGCCCAATATTGAGTTAATGGGATATCATTGCCACATTGGCTCACAGGTGTTTGATTGTAAACCATTTTGTGATGCCGCCGATATCATGATTAAGTACATTGCATATATTGAAAGAACACTTGGCTATCGTGCTCAAGTGCTCAATTTAGGCGGTGGCTTCGGTGTGCGCTATGTCGAAAATGACCCGCATATAGATATTGAGGAAAATATAAGGCTTATTTCAGAGCATGTAAAACAGCGCTGTGACGATTTTGGTATAGAAATGCCAACTGTACTCATGGAGCCGGGCAGAAGCATTGTTGCCGATGCAGGAATGACTGTTTATACTGTAAACACAATTAAAAATATAATTGGTTATAAGAGCTATGTTTCTGTTGACGGCGGAATGACGGACAACCCTCGTTATACACTTTATGGATCTGAATACACTATGGCTATTGCTAACAGAGCAAATGAATCAATGGATTTCAAGTGCACGATCGGTGGCCGCTGCTGCGAAAGCGGTGACCTGCTCGCAGAAGATATTATGATACAGGAACCGCAGCGAGGCGACCTGCTTGCAGTGTTTGTTACGGGTGCATACAATTATGCTATGGCATCAAACTACAATCGCATTCCACGTCCGCCTATTGTAATCATAAAAGACGGCGTTGACCGCATTGCTGTTCGCCGTGAGACATTTGATGATTTGATGTCACTTGATGTAACTGAATGAACTTATTAAAAAAACTGTGCTGTGATTTATTCACAGCACAGTTTTTTGATTTAAGTATAAAAAAGTACCAAACAGCATAGAACGATTAGTAATAACGCACAAGCTACCACCCCTAAAAACAATAAGCAAACTGCACAGAATGGTATAAACAGTGTAATAAAAGCAAACAGCATCAGTATTGTTACAGGTAATTTCAGCAATACCACATGTCTAATCTATTTCGATTGTAGGCAATAAATTATATATACAGTTAGCTTTTCTTATTAGCGGTGTCAACTGATTTATTAAAAACATAATATCGCTGGTACAAGTATTCAAGCACAAAGTTTATTAGCATATTTATGACCGTGACAATGTATTCATTCCATCCATTGAGGTCTGCAAGATAGTATTCAAACATGGTGGACAGGGGAGTAAACACGGCGTAAAAAGCAAGCGTTTTGATCATGGCAACCGGGATATTGCCTGCCGATTGAAATGTAAATTTGCGGTTGAAAGAGAAATTCCATATCACAGACATTGAAAGTGCAATCAGGTAGCATGGCCAATATTTCCAGTTAAGTAATTCATTAAGCAAGGTGAAGGTGACAATTTGAATAATACCTGCACTTATGGAAAACAGTGTGAATTTAGCAGCGCGCCACAGCTCATTTTTTTGGCTCATATGTAACCTCCTAAGTTTAAATCTTAATTTTAATTATATATTAACCAATCACATAACGCAATAACGACCTATTATGCTGTACAGCGGGATAAAAAAATCCCCGACCATGAAAGTGGTCGGGGATAGGGATTCTAATGGGTTATATGCTATTAAAAATTAATAGTTTTCAGCGTGTATTTCAAAGTAACTTTGCGGATGAGCACATACCGGACAAATTTCGGGCGCGTTAGTGCCTACTACGATATGACCGCAGTTACGGCATTCCCAAACCTTAACTTCGCTCTTTGCAAATACCTCTGCCATCTCAACGTTTTTAAGCAATTTACGGTAACGCTCTTCGTGATGTCTTTCAACAGCGGCGACCAGACGGAATTTTGCAGCAAGTTCGTGGAAACCCTCTTCTTCAGCTGTTTTTGCAAAGCCGTCGTACATATCGGTCCATTCGTAGTTTTCTCCATCGGCTGCAGCGGCAAGATTTGCGGCAGTATCGCCAAGTCCGGAAAGCTCCTTAAACCACATTTTAGCGTGTTCTTTTTCGTTGTCAGCTGTTTTAAGGAAAAGTGCAGAAATCTGCTCTAAACCCTCTTTTTTAGCGACTGATGCAAAATATGTATACTTGTTTCTTGCCTGTGATTCGCCGGCAAAGGCGGCTTCTAAATTTTTTTCTGTTTGTGTGCCTGAATATTTATTCATGTTGTTACCCTCCCTTTTATTTTGCTTTATTTTACCATATAATTCTATTTATTTCAATCCTTATTATTACTTCAATAATTTATAAAAAAAGAAATGTAGAAAATTGATATAAAACCTTAAAAGTAACTATGAAACAATGCTAACAAGGGTTATATCAGTTAGCTTATGAATTTATGGAACAGCAACAGCAGTCGAAATTACATAAGCTTAAGGAACAATTCTTTAATTTCTTCAACTGAAGTATCTCTTGGGTTGCCGGGACGACAAGCATCTGCAAATGCACTTTCTGCAAGGAAGTCAATGTCCTCCATTTTAACAATCTGTTTCAGATCTGTCGGAATACCTACATCGAGTGAAAGCTGTTTAACGGCGTCAATAGCGGCCTTGCGATATTCCTCGACGCTCATTTGGTCAACGCCTTCAACACCCATAGCTTTTGCAATATCCTTATACTTTTCGCCTGTTAAAGGAGCATTGTATTCCATAACTGTCGGTAAGATAATAGCGTTTGCTACACCGTGAGGAGTATCATAAAGAGCTCCGAGTGTGTGTGCCATTGAATGAACGATGCCAAGTCCTACATTTGAGAATCCCATACCGGCAACATACTGACCTAAAGCCATGTCTGCTCTGCCTTCAGGTGTGTTTTCAACTGCTCCACGCAGAGAACGTGCTATGATTTCAATAGCCTTAATGTGGAACATATCGCTGAGTTCCCATGCACCCTTTGTAATATATCCTTCGATAGCGTGTGTAAGGGCGTCCATGCCGGTAGCGGCGGTAAGGCCTTTAGGCATTGTTGACATCATGTCAGGATCAACTACGGCAACCACCGGTATATCGTGCGGGTCAACACAAACAAACTTTCTGTTTCTTTCAACGTCGGTGATTACATAGTTGATTGTAACCTCTGCAGCCGTACCTGCTGTTGTCGGAACTGCGATAATCGGAACGCAAGGATTTTTAGTATCTGCAACACCTTCCAATGAGCGAACATCAGCAAATTCGGGGTTGGTTATGATGATGCCAATGGCTTTTGCGGTGTCCATTGAAGAACCGCCGCCTATAGCTATAATGTAGTCAGCGTTAGATGCTTTAAATGCATTAACTCCGGTTTGAACATTTTCTATAGTGGGGTTTGCCTTAATATCAGAATAAATATCATAGCTAAGTTTGGCAGCGTCAAGCAATTCGGTAACCTTTTTAGTTACGCCGAATTTGATGAGGTCAGGGTCGGAACATACAAATGCCTTTTTAAAACCTCTGCGGTTTGCTTCATCAATGATGCTGTTTATTGCACCTTTTCCATGATAAGAAATTTCGTTTAAAATGAATCTGTTTGCCATTTCTTTATTCTCCTTTTTAATAAAATGTTGGATAAAAAAGCATAATTATTATAACATGAATGTTAATTTTTTGTCAACCTTAAACAGGTGAAGATAATATACAAAAAGATAATAAAAAAGGCACCGACTATAGGTCTTACTCTAAAGGATAGTATAACAAGATACGAAAACACCCGATTTTTTTAAACTTCGGGTGTTTTTAATATTCTCTTTGTTTGTTGGTCAAGTTATGCTATAATACAATTAACCGATAAATAAGAATTTGAAAGGTGTTTTTTATGACTGAATACGAAAAAATGCACAATGGTATGATTTACGATTGTTTTACAGAAGAATTAGGAAAGGTACAAAAAGACAGTCATAGACTTTGTGAACAATACAATAAACTTTGTGTTGATGATGAAGAAGAAAAGAAAAAGGTATTGAGACAACTGTTTCCTAATGATAATTTCGGTGGTTATCGTTCGATGGAAACACCAATATTTATTGATAATTATAAAGAAATAAAGATAGGTAAAAATTTCTATTCTAATATTCATTTTTCTTTTATAGGCGGTAATACTGTTGAAATTGGAGATAATGTTTTTGTTGGTCCATATTGTACATTGGCAACAGGTATTCATTCTTTAATCGCTGATGAAAGAAGAATATCTGTTGATGAAAATGGTATAGCACACGATTATGAATATGGCAGACCTATAAAAATCGGTAATGATGTTTGGATTGCTTCAAATGTTACCATTTGTGGCGGTGTTACTATTGGTAATAGCAGTGTTATCGGTGCTGGAAGTGTTGTGACAAAGGATATACCCGCAGGAGTTTTGGCAGCAGGAAATCCTTGTAAGGTTATCCGTAAAATCACTGAAAAAGACAGTATGTATTTAAGAGCAAAAAGAGATTAACAAATTTCGATTTGTCGAATAGATAAAATTTCTTTTTCAGGGTTTTAGGTTCTCCTAAATATGACATTTGGCGCCTAAATGTCCTGCTTGTTACGGTATAAGACAAAATCAAAAGGAAGCACGAAGTTTCGTGCTTCCTTTTTTACTATCCTTAAGAGTACAGCTCATAAGTCTATGCCTTTTAAAAATTCAATATACTTTGACACTTTTGTATGCACAAGTCTTAAAATAATATAATAAACAAGAGGGGGTAATATTTTGGTCGTGAAAATCTTTCCTGTCTTAAATTACAGTAAATATTAAAACAAGTTTTGAATAAATCAACCTTTCGTTTCAATAAATTAAAAGAGCACCAACCATAAGGTGATGCTCTTTTAACTTGGTGGGAGAGGGTGGATTCGGACCACCGAAGCTAACGCAACAGATTTACAGTCTGCCCCCTTTGGCCACTCGGGAACTCTCCCATATTTAATTTTTAAAAGGGTAATGGAGCTGGTGGACGGACTTGAACCCCCGACCTGCTGATTACAAATCAGCTGCTCTACCAACTGAGCTACACCAGCACAACCGCAAGCACTAATATACCACAACAAAGGACTTATGTCAACAGTGAATTTCAGTTTTTTTCATTTTTTTTGTTTTCAAACAAACATAATTGGTGGCATAATGCGGCTTGACATTATCTAGCCTTTGGTATAAAGTTTAACTATAAAAATCAATTGGAGCAAACTATGAAAAAACTTACGCTTTTAATTTTATCGGTGCTGCTTGTGCTTACTTTATCAGCATGTGAAGATAAGATACAGCCAGATCCATACACCGAAAATAACTATGCAGACCTTTATCCCAATTCTTCGGCATATACTGATCAAAATTCGAGCAATTCTGTTGCTTTATTGAGCGATGGCCTGCAATGTGATTATAACAGATTTTACGAATATTTTGCTGATACCGATTCAAACTACACCTTTTCTGTAGTTAAGACTTCGTCAAAGGTGGTAGACGGCCTAAAGTGGCATATATACATTCTCGATGAACGTTTTAGCTACGGACTGCGCTATCTTTACGAATCAAATAACCCCGACCTTATCGTTACCACCGAGCAATCGGCATCAATAGCGGTAAAGGCCGGACAGTATGTTTACTGTTTCTGTTCGTATAATGAATACACAGCAACGAAGGACGTTGAAGCAGGTGCATACCTTTTAATCAAAAGAGGAGCGGTGACTAATGACAACTAATTGTGAAGAATGTACCTATTATGTCTACGACGAAGAGGCCGAAAGCTATTCCTGCGAAATGTCGCTAGACGAGGATGAATATGCACTTTTTCTTACATCGTCTAATTACAACTGCCCATATTATCGTTTAGATAATGAATACGCGATTGCAAGAAAACAGTAAATTCTGCAATAGGTATCAATTACTCGTATTATTTTGCCTGCGTCGGAGTGATTATTATGAAAAATGTACTATATAAAGGTCGTCCGAGCGACTTAACCGGCCGTCTTGAAAAGGAAATTGCCGTTTATGATGCGCTGGACAAACTTGGCATAGAATATGCAAGGGTGGACCACGATCATGCGGATACCATTGCTGATTGCGATAATATTGCACAGATTCTGGGTGCAAAAATTTGCAAAAATCTGTTTTTGTGCAACGCTCAAAAAACCGATTTTTATTTATTGCTAATGGCGGGAGAAAAACCGTTTAAAACCAAATTTTTGTCTCCGCAACTCGGATGCTCGCGTCTGTCGTTTGCACCACCCGAGTACATGGAAAAATATTTGAACTGCACACCCGGTTCAGCAAGCCTTTTGGGACTGCTTTTTGATTCCGAATGCGCTGTACGGCTTATAATTGATCGAGAACTAATAGGCGAAGTGCTTATCGGCTGTCACCCGTGTATTAACACATCCAGCCTTGCTATCAGTACAAAAGACATTTTAGAAATAATTATTCCGTATACAAAGCATGAGCCGACGTTTGTTGAATTGTAACCGGACAAGCCATAATTTAATAGAATAGATTAAACATTAAATAGCGACCCTGTTTGTTAGACGATTAGATGAAATGTCTGACAAATAGGGTCGCCATATTTAGTATTTATCGTTTTGTTTAATTATATTATTTCGTGGATTAATGCATCAACGCGCTTTTTTACAGCAGCAGAAATATATGCAAGCAGCATTATAGTAAGACCTTTTTGCAATCTTTCTTTCGATGAAGTTGAGGGAATTTTGTATTCTCCAAGCAGCTTTAAAACATACGCGGGCACATTGTCTGGTGTAAAATTAACTCGGCGATCAATATCTATTATAGCAGTACATAATATATGGTATAGGTCCTGTTCAGAAATTGCGTCATCCGTATTGTCGCCGTTGCTATTGCAAACGTAGTCAAGCAAATCGGCAATTCTTTCAAGTTGAATACTGTCACGAAGAATGTTAATGATTACAATTCTTGAAAAAGAGCGTTGGTCGTACTTTTTGCTTTTGCTTGCAAAAACCCAACCACGTTTTACCCAGTTTTGCACAGTAGATGCGGGCAGACCGGTTATTGATGTGACTTGAGACAGACTAAGTCCCTTTGCTGCGGAAAATAGCAAATCAATGTTTGAAAACACTAATGATGTTTCATTGTTAAGCTGTAGATTAGTGCCGGGAATGTATTTTTCAGGCATGTCGAACCCTCCCTGAGTTCATATGATCATATATTGAGTTGTCTTGATTATATCATATGCGTACAGAAAAAGAAATAGTTTTCACATTTATTGTTTAAAATATTAATCAAATCTCAATTTTTCTCTTCAATTTTGCTATGCAATCTGTTATAATAGATTGAATAATTATGAAAAGGTGGTTGCATATTACTGTGCAATTTAATATTGACGGTTTCAACCTAAACTATAATGATGTCGGAGAGGGAACAGCTGTGGTTATGTTGCACGGCTGGGGCTCGTCTTGCGATGCATATAATTTTATGACAAAAGCTTTTTCCGACAAGTTCAGAATGATAGCACTTGATTTTCCCGGGTTTGGTAAAAGTGATATGATTAATGAGCCGTGGGATGTTGAAAAATATTGTGAAATCACCCTCAAGTTTATTGAAAAACTTGATTTAAAAAATTACATTATCGTTGGTCATTCGTTTGGCGGACGCGTGATTATAAAATTGGCGGGTACAGGGCGCATATCGCCATCTAAAATTGTTCTGATTGATAGTGCCGGGGTTTTGCCCAAGCGCTCTCTTAAATCAAAAATCAGACTTGCTTCGTTCAAAACCGTAAAGGCGGTTTTACAGCTTCCGATTGTTCGAAATTATACGGAAAATGCGCTAAATAAAGCACGAGCTCATTTTGGCTCGTCAGATTATAACAGCGCACCACCGGTTTTGCGCCAAACATTAGTTAAGGTAGTAAACGAGGATTTAGTACCGTACATGAGTGGAATCAAGGCACCCACACTTCTGGTTTGGGGCGAAAATGATACCGCAACACCGCTTAGCGATGCTAAAATCATGGAAAAACATATACCCGATGCTGGTCTTTGCGTTATTAAAGGCGCGGGGCACTTTTCATTTGTCGAACGCCCGTATGAAGTTCATGCAATACTTAATAGCTTTTTTGGAGGTTGATTTTAATGCTTAATATTATATCAATAATTATTGCCTCCGTAACGGTGCTGTTTTCATTAACACGCCAGCTTCATATGTTGCAGCAAAACTCTTATTACAACTCACGATATATTTCGTGGGCTAAAGAAAATTTTGGATTTAAAGCTGTTTTCGCCGTCCTTTTGTTAGTAGCCTCGTGCTCATTTATAACCATAGACTGGCTTATATTTGCATCGATTGCAGTTGTTTCTGTTTGCAAAATTTCGCATACATTCATCTATCAGAAAAAGGCTATAAAGCCTATTGTTTTTACTTCGCGTGTTAAGCGAATGTATGTTACTGCATTTATCATTCTTGCTGCTATTTGCGCCTGCTATTTTATTTTTGACGGCACAAAAATAGCAATGCTTGCTACTGTTCTTGTTCTTTTTTATTTTCCCGGTGTTATGGCTGTTGCTGTCAATATAATCAATGCTCCTGCCGAAATAGCGGTAAAACAGTGGTATATTAATGACGCAAAGAAAAAACTACGTTCTTTCGGTAATATGAAAATAATCGGAATTACCGGCAGCTACGGAAAAACAAGCACAAAGCACATTCTTGCACGATTGCTTGAGGAAAAGTACAATGTTTGCTTTACACCCGGCAGTTTTAACACTCCCATGGGAGTTGTGCGTACAATACGCGAATATATGAAACCGCAAACAGAGATTTTTGTATGCGAAATGGGCGCAAAAAATGTCGGTGACATTAAAGAAATATGCAAAATAGTACATCCCGATATGGGAATTATTACATCGGTAGGACCACAGCACCTAAACACATTTAAGTCTATTGAAAACATTATTAAAACCAAGTTCGAGCTTGCCGATTCTGTTAAGGAAAAGGGCGGAAAAATTTATTTATCCAACGACAATGTTTATATTAAAGGAAAAAGCGGCAGTTATGACTCGGTTATGTATGGAACTGCTGACGGAAGTGAATTTAAAGCCGAAAACATTAGCTGCGGACCGAACGGTACAAAGTTTGATGTGGTTTTTGGCGATGAAAAAATTTCACTTTCGACTAAATTGCTTGGCATGCACAATGTTATTAATATTACGGGTGCGGTCGCAATCGCAGTTGGTTTGGGAGTATCAACACGCGATGTTGTTTTTGCGGTATCAAAACTCGAACAAACTGAACATAGATTGCAGTTGAAGCCATTTATAAAGGGCGCTACGCTTATTGACGACGCTTATAATGCAAATCCTGAAGGTTGCATGGAAGCGGTGCGTGTGCTTGGTTCATTTGACGGCATGAAAAAAGTTATTGTTACACCAGGACTGGTTGAACTGGGCGAAAAGGAATATGAATGCAACTACAACCTTGGCCTTGAATGCACAAAACATTGCGATGAGATTATACTTGTCGGAAAAGAGCGTTCAAAGCCGATGATGGATGCAATTGCAACAACCGATTTTGACAAAGCTCATGTCCACTGTGTTGCATCATTTAAGGACGCTATGGCACTTATGCAAAATATGCTTGACAGCAACTGCGCAGTGCTTTTTGAAAACGATTTACCTGACAATTACGCAAAATAAGAAAAGAGGCTTTTTATGAAAACGAATGTAGCTGTATTTTTCGGCGGTGTTTCTGTTGAACACGAGGTTTCAATTATTTCTGCAGTGCAGGCAATGCACAGCATGAACACGGATAAATATAACATTATTCCGATTTATATTACAAAAGACGGTATTATGCTGTACGGCGAAAAGCTGATTGACATCGAAACCTTCCGTCGTCCTTCACTTTCTACACTTAAGGATGAGTTTGCTAAGGTAATAATAGCTCGAGACGGAGATACAGTATTTGTATACAATCAAAAAGCCGGCTTTAGTGGCAGAAAGCCCATTGCACAAATTGATATTGCTTTTCCGATTGTGCACGGCACAAATGTTGAGGACGGCACATTGGCAGGTTGGTTTGAGCTGCTTGGCATACCGTATGTAGGATGCGATGTTTTATCGGCTGCTGTTGGTATGGATAAAGCTATATTTAAAGATGTGCTTAATTCCGCCGGAGTACCCGTATTGCCGCACATTACGTTTTTGGGAAAACAATGGGCAACTGAAAAAGAGGCCATTATCGATAGAATTGAAAAGACATTTGAATACCCTGTAATAGTGAAACCGGCTAACCTTGGTTCGTCGGTAGGAATAAGCAAGGCAAACAACAGACGCTCGCTTGAAGATGCTGTTGATTTGGCCACCTCATTTGCTCAAAAAATTCTTGTTGAGCGTGCTGTTACATCGCTCAGAGAAATTAACTGCTCTGTTCTGGGTGATATGGATGAATGCAATGCGTCCGAGTGCGAAGAGCCGGTAATGTCGGGCGAAATTTTGTCATATAACGATAAGTACATTAGCGACTCATCGGCATCAAAGGGTATGCAAACATTAAAGCGTAAATTGCCTGCTGAACTTTCGGCTGAAAAATCAGCCGAGATAAAGGATTATGCTTGCCGCACATTTAAGGCAATGGGCTGTAACGGTGTTGTTCGTATAGATTTCTTAATTGATACATCTGATAACGACCGCGTTTATGTAAATGAAGCTAATACAATTCCGGGTTCGCTTGCTTTTTATCTTTGGGAAGCAACCGGGAAAAAATATACAGAGCTGCTTGATGATATGATAAGTCTCGGTTTTAAGCGTGACAGAGCTAAAAAACAGCTTATGTTCACATACGACACAAATATTCTTGACGGAGTCGGTTCTTTTGGAAGCAAGGGATCAAAGGGAAGTAAGCTGTGATTAGGTAGTGCTGTAAATGACAAATTTGATAATAAAGCTGTTCATAAAGGACAGCGATAACATCAAGGATAAAGGCGTGCGCCACGCATACGGAAATCTTGGCGGAATAGTCGGTATTATTTGCAATTTGATATTGTTTATAATCAAGCTTACTGCGGGACTTTTGTCCGGCAGTATTGCTGTTACTGCCGATGCATTCAACAATCTTTCAGACATGGGCTCGTCTATTGTTACTTTGCTTGGCTTTAAACTTGCATCAAAATTGCCTGACAAAGATCATCCTTTCGGACACGGACGCATGGAATATATGTCGGGTTTTATTGTTTCAGTTGTAATAATTATTGTGGGTTTTGAGCTGCTCACCGGTTCAATCGGCAAAATTTTTTTACCTCAGGCAATATCAGTAGATTTGGTTACCATTTTAATACTGATTGTATCTATATTAGTTAAATTTTGGATGGGTCTTTTTAATAACAAGCTTGGAAATATTATCAATTCAGCAGCGCTCAGGGCTACAGCAAGTGATTCAATAAACGATGTTATCGCAACTTCGGCTGTACTGCTGACATCGCTTATAAATATGATTTTTGACATAAATCTTGACGGATACATCGGCGTTTTGGTAGCCGGGTTTATTATGTACGGCGGATTTGCTACCGCTAAAGATATGCTCAGTCCGCTTCTCGGCACGCAACCTGACCCTGAAATGGTTAGTGACATTAAAAACATGGTGCTTCAAAACGAAATGTTTGTCGGCATGCACGATTTAATTGTACACGACTATGGCCCCGGACGCTGCTTTGCTTCGCTCCATGTCGAAGTGCCCGATACTATTGATGTAGTCAGCTGCCACGAGCAAATTGACGCTTGTGAAAAAAGTGTATTAGAAAAATTGGGCGTAGATATTGTTATACACATGGACCCAATTGCAACCGAAAACGAGCGACGCAACGCGATAGAAGCTGTTTTAAGAAATGTTATAGCATCGGTTAATTGCAGACTTAAATATCACGATTTGCGTGTGGTTGATGGTGAAAAGCGAGTTAATATTATTTTTGATGTAGTAAAGCCATGCGATATAAAAATGACTGACTGTCAAATGACCGATTTGATACAAAAAAAGATGTGGGAAGTTTGTCCCACATTTTACTGCGTAATAAATATTGACCGCGAGTATTCAAATCAGTAAAAACGAGGAGATATATAATGGCACTGATTAACCTTAAATACAAGCGAGACGAGAATAAACTGTGCGAAAACCCCGATAAGGGTTGGTATGTGCACTTTTATGATAATGGACTTTTCAATTACGGCGGCCGGCTTGACGCTGATGATATGCTTGATGACTTTCCGTTCCTTGATCATATTTATATGCGACTGGCTTGGGCATACCTTGAACCGAGTGAAGGTCAGTTCAACTGGGAGTTAATAGATAAGGTTATTGCCCGATTCGAAGGTAAATATAGATTTGCTTTTCGTGTCACCTGCAAAGAAACTGACGATACACTTCCTTACGCTACGCCAAAGTGGGTTGTTGATGCCGGAGCAAAAGGTAACATGGTTAACGGATATTTTGAGCCGGAGTACGGTGACCCCGTTTTTCTAGAAAAACTTGAAAATTTCCACAAGGCTTTTGCTAAACGGTACGACAACCGTGACGATGTTATTTATATCGATATCGGAAGCTACGGCGATTGGGGAGAGGGGCACTGCTGCTGCTCAAGTGAAAAGGATTGGCCGTTTGAAACCCTTAAAAAACACATTGACATATACCTGCGCAACTACAAAACTCAGCTTGCAGTCAGCGATGATATTGTTGGCAGCCGTGTGGATACAGAGTGCAATGACCAACTGCTCAACTATATAATAGATAATAATATTACTATTCGCGATGACGGGGTGAGTGTAAAATACTTTGCTAAAAAGTATGGGTTTGACTCACTTCGCTCAGGCGAAATTTTTGACCGAGCATGGCGTCATTTTCCGACAATACTGGAACTGGAACATTATTCCGCCTGCAAAAATGTAGCATATAATAACGGATGGCCTTTTCTGGCATCGTGTGAGGGTGCGCACGCAACATATGCGGGCTTTCACGGCTTTCCGCGTGAATGGCTAAGCGAAAACGCAAAGCTTGCCGAAATCATGGGTAATAAGCTGGGATATTGGTATTGTTTAAACGATGTGGAAATACCCGATGAAATAAGAAGCGGCAAATTTAATATTAGATGTTTTTGGGAAAATATCGGCTCAGCCCCTGCTTACAAGCAGTTTGAGCTTAAATTTAAACTGTGCGGAAACGGCAAGGAATATTTATGCACCGCTGACGGATTTGACAACAGACGATTTATGCCGCACACAATTACTGTTGACGACTACCGTCTTGATTTTGGCTGTGTTGAGCAAGGTACATATACTCTTAAAGCGGCTATGTTACTTGACAGCACGCCCATAAAAATAGCTGTATCCGACGATTACACAGATAACGACGGTTTTACAGAACTATGTAATATTGATATAAAGTGAGTTAGAAATGGATTTTAAAAAAGAATTTTGCAACTTAAGAAATAAAATAATTCAAAAGGAGTTTTCCCGTCTCAATAGCATGCAATTTGAGGCGGTTACTTCTATTAATGGACCGTTACTTATACTTTCGGGAGCAGGAAGCGGCAAAACCACCGTACTGATAAACCGAATTGTAAATATGATAAAATACGGTGATGCTTACAACGCTGATTGCGGCGATGTAAATGAGCAGGATGTACAAATTCTGCAAGACTGTCTTGATGGCAAATGTGAATTCCCGTCTTTTGCAGCGGTAAGACCGATTGCACCGTGGAATATACTTGCTATTACATTTACAAATAAAGCTGCACGCGAGCTAAAGGAAAGGCTTGACAAAGCCGTGGGTGAGTGCGCAAACGATATATGGGCAGCCACATTTCATTCTACCTGCGCCCGTATTTTGCGCCGTTATGCAGATAGAATCGGATTTACACCGAAATTCACCATTTATGACACAAACGACCAGCGCCGTTTAATGAAAGAAATACAAAAGCGGCTTAACATTGACGATAAAATGATGCCGCACCGTTCAATTCTTAGTGAAATTAGCAGAGCAAAGGATTCGCTGGTCACTCCTGAGGAGTATGCGTCAGATGCAAGCTCTGATGTGCGCAAAACAATGATTGCCCGCGCGTATGAAGCTTATCAAAAAGCGCTCAAATCTAACGATGCAATGGATTTCGATGACCTTATTTATAATACAATCACGCTTTTTAAAGAAAATGAGGACGTACTTGAATATTGGCAGAACAAGTTTAAGTATGTAATGATTGATGAGTATCAGGACACAAACTATGCCCAATATGTGCTTGCAAAAATGATTGCAGATAAATATAAAAACATTTGCGTTGTTGGTGACGATGACCAAAGTATATATCGTTTTCGCGGAGCAACTATTGAAAACATTTTATCGTTTGAAAAGCAGTACAAAAACAGTAAGGTCATACGGCTTGAACAAAATTATCGCTCTACCAGTGTAATTCTGGACGCGGCCAATTCCGTTATTGCTAACAATCGCAATCGTAAAGGCAAGCATTTGTGGACAGATAAGGACGGCGGCGATAAAATTGTTGTTTACAGTGCCCGCAATGAGCAGGATGAAGCGCGATTTGTTGCCGAATCAATACTTGACAACATGAATAAGGGCTATACTGAGTCTGATTTTGCGGTTGTTTACCGTATGAATGCGCAATCGAACGCCGTGGAAAATGTATTTGCCCGTTCGGGAATAAAATATCGCGTTTACGGAGGACTTAAGTTCTTTGACCGCAAGGAAATTAAAGATGTACTGTCCTACCTTAATCTTATTAATAATACCAAAGATAACATTGCACTTATGCGTATTATTAATGAGCCGAAAAGAAGCATCGGCGCGACAACTGTATCAAAGGTAAATGAGCTTTCGCAGCAGCTTTCGATGCCCATGCTTGAAATCATGCGTGAGGCTGATAAATATGCCTCGCTCAAGTCGGCTGCGGGCAAACTGATGCAGTTTACCGCGATGATTGATAAACTTGCCGATTACGCTGAAGAGGCAGAGCTGCACGATTTGTTTGAATTATTGCTTGATGAGTCCGGTTACATGGTTGCACTTAAAAATTCAGGAGAGGACGCTGCCGACAGAGTAGACAATGTAAACGAATTACTGTCCAGCATTGTCCATTATGAACAGGAAAATGAGGTTGCATCCCTCTCAGGATTTTTAGAGGAAATTTCTCTTATTACCGATATGGACAGGGAAGAGGAAGGCGACGACCGACGCGTATCGCTAATGACCATGCACACAGCCAAAGGTCTTGAATATCCTATTGTATATATAATCGGTGTGGAAGAAGGCATATTTCCCGGTACCCAGTCAATTTACGGCGGCGAGGACGAGATAGAAGAGGAACGACGTCTTGCTTATGTTGGCATTACGCGTGCAAAAAAGCGACTGTATATAAGCAATGCTTATCAGCGCATGCTGTTTGGTCGAACTGAGCGAATGCGTGAATCACGATTTGTCGGCGAAATTAGCCGTGAACTTATTGATAGGCAGTATTCGCGTGAAATGCAAACGTATGATGGGTACAGCGGCAGTCGAAGCGGCTACGGCAGCGGATATGGTAGTGGATTCGGCGGCAGCGGATATAATAGCGGCTACAGCAAAGGAACAACTACAACCCGATATGAAGCTAAGCCACCTGCTACAAATCAAATACCGCGCACCACTAAAATCGGCAGCGAGCAAAAGGTAAGCTACGCAGTAGGCGAAAGTGTCAGACATAAAACATTCGGCGTTGGCATGATTACATCTGTAATGCCAATGGGTAACGATTCAATGCTTGAAATCGCATTTGAAAGTGTAGGAACTAAAAAATTAATGGCTAATTTTGCGAAGCTAGAAAAAATTTAAAATTTTTAGTAACATTAGAACCTCCTTAACATAGTATATTATAGAAGTTTCAGTATGGTTAATTACCAGACGGCTCTTCATAAATATACCGTTGAGGAGGTTTCTTTATGGCTGAATTTAGTGCAAACGGCGATTTTCGCGAGGCAGTTTGCATAGACGGAGGCAGAGTGTACGATTCCTGTTGTGACAGAGACTGTTTGGACGATATGATAGTCTATTTTACAACACATGTGGATGAGCTGATAGATCATGCAGCAACAATTCGCTGTAAAAGTGCAGAAGTAGTAAATGTATACATTGATGTTGAACCGGTACATCTAAACAGAGGTTTTTATGCGTGTGACCTTACATTCTTTTTCTCGGTTAAATTTGATGTGTTTATGAGTCACAATTCAAAACCGGTGCCGATCGAGGGCGCAGCTTTCTACAACAAGCGCGTAATTCTTTATGGCAGTGAAGGAAAGGTCAAGGTATTCTCAAATGAGTTTGCATGTGATAATGCAAACGATTTGCAGTCAATGCCGCGCAACAATTTACCCAAGTGCGTTGTTGAATGTGTAGATCCAATACCGCTGAGTGCAACTATTCGTACGGTTTGTGATAATATCGGACATTGTTCGGTACCTAAATGTGTAAGTGACCGTCTTGGTGGCGACATTCGTGATTGTTACAAATCAGGGGATAAGGCAGTTTATGTAACACTCGGCATGTTTACAATTGTCCAGCTTATCAGAAATGTTCAAATGCTTATACCGGTATATGATTTCTGCATACCTGATAAAGAATGCAACAACAGTACCGATAATCCTTGCGAGGTCTTCAGTCGCTTAGGTTTCCCGACGGATGACTTTTTCCCGCCGCGTGAGTGCAAATCAACTCCTTGCGGATGCGCGAGTTCGTTCCCGTGCAACTGTTCAGACGGCAAATAATAAAAAGTGCTTTCCTTTATTAATAAAGGAAAGCACTTTTTATTGTTTGTTAATTTATTCTAAAATCAGTCATTTATAAATAATATGTACAAGCATATGGTAAAAAGTAATAAATTCTTGTTGTATTTTATTCATAATTTGTACTTGCAATATATGAAGTGCATATGATATAATGTTCTCAAATTAAACACAAGTGTGCATCACAGGAGAACATTATGAATCAATTTCTCTTAATTGACAGCAAAATTTTACCTGATGTATATTCGCGTGTGCTACATGCAAAACAGCTGATTGCTGACGGAACAGTAAAAAACGCAACCGAAGCAGCAAAGGTTGCGGGAGTTTCGCGTAGCGCATTTTATAAATACAAGAATAGTGTTTTTCCTTATAATGAACGCTATGAGGGTCATATCGTTACTCTGCATTCTATTCTTGAGGATAGAGCAGGAGTTATGATGCAGTTTGTTAATGTATTGTACAAATGCGGTGCTAATATACAGACGGTATATCAGGATATCCCCAATGGGGGTAGGGCGTCAGTTTCAGTCAGCTTCAGGACCGGCTCCGACGAAATTAATGTGCCCGAAGTTTTAGAATTGATGAGGGCGGTGGACGGTGTAGTTTCCGTCACACAAATTTTAGGTTAGGTGAATTAGTTATGATAAATATTGCAATTATGGGACACGGAGTTGTGGGTTCCGGTGTTGTTGAAGTGCTCACACACAACAGCGACAGCATCGAAAGACGCTCTGCCGATAAAATTAATATAAAGTATATTTTAGATTTGCGCGAATTTCCGGATAGCCCGTTATGCGACAGATTTACAAAGGATTTTAACGATATTCTGAATGACGACAGTGTTAAAATTGTTGTAGAAACAATGGGTGGACTGAAACCTGCTTATGATTTTGTAAAATCTTGCCTTTTAGCCGGTAAAAGTGTTGTTACATCAAATAAAGAGCTGGTAGCTACTCATGGGCAGGAATTGCTTAGCATCGCAAAGGAAAATAACCTCAACTTTTTATTTGAGGCAAGCGTTGGCGGCGGCGTTCCGATTATCCGACCGATTATGCAATGCTTGGCAGCGAATGAAATAGCTGAAATAGTTGGCATACTTAACGGAACAACAAACTTTATTATGACTAAAATGATAAAGGAGAATATTGATTTTTCCGAAGCTCTTGCAATGGCACAACAGCTTGGATATGCTGAGCGTGAGCCGTCAGCAGATGTAGATGGACACGACGCTTGCAGAAAAATTTGTATTCTTGCTTCGCTTACTTTCGGCAAGCATGTGTATCCAACTCAAGTATATACCGAAGGTATTTCAAAGATAACATTGCGCGATGTAGAGTATGCTTCAAAATGGGGCGGAGTAATCAAATTACTCGGTAGAGTAAAAATGCTTTCCGATAAAAAAATTACAGTTACTGTGTATCCCGCATTTGTACCAACCGATAGTCAACTTTCAATGGTTGATGATGTGTTTAATGCAATAATGGTCAGCGGAGATGCAATAGGTGATGTAATGTTCTATGGACGTGGAGCAGGCAAGCTGCCTACTGCAAGTGCAGTTGTAGCAGATGTTATTGATTGTGTTAAGCATGTTTCGGCTAGAAAGTATTTGTACTGGGAACCGTCAGAGGACAACTATGTTTGCAATCATTTGGATATAAATACAAAGCTGTTTATAAGAGTACGTACTGAAAATTACGATGCCGATTGCAAAAAAATAATGGCTTGCTTTGGTAATGTAAAATTCCTTACTGACGGCGGCAATGAAATAGCGTTCGTAACAAATGAGGCAGTTGAGCGTGACCTGAAAGCTAATTTTGAAAAAACAGGTCTTAATGCAGAATCTGTCGTTCATATATTGTAATGATTAAGAGGGGAATTGGTTATATATGGCATTAATAGTACAAAAATTTGGAGGTAGTTCGGTTGCTAACGCCGAGAGAGTAAACCATGTTGCCAGTATTATTGCTGACACTTATCGTGCAGGAAATGATGTAGTAGTTGCAGTTTCGGCTCAGGGCGACACAACCGACGATCTTATTAAAAAGGCAAAAGAAATTAACCCCAACGCTTCAAAGCGAGAGCTTGATATGTTGCTGTCAGCAGGCGAGCAAATGTCAGTTGCTTTGCTTGCAATGGCAATAGAGAAACAGGGGTTGCCGGTATGCTCACTGCTTGGCTGGCAGGTCGGCGTTCACACCGACTCAATTTACGGTAATTCGCGCATAAAACGTGTCGATACCGAGCGAATGACTGCAGAGCTTTCAAAACACAATATTTTGATAGTGGCTGGATTCCAAGGAATCAATAAGTTTGATGATATAACAACTCTGGGCCGCGGTGGCTCAGATACAAGCGCTGTTGCACTTGCTGTTGTGCTAAAGGCAAGTAAGTGCCAGATTTTCACAGATGTTGACGGTGTTTACACTGCCGATCCACGCATTGTACCAAATGCAAAAAAACTGTATCAAATCAACTACAACGAAATGCTTGAGCTTGCAACATTGGGCGCACAGGTGCTGCACAATCGTGCAGTAGAAATGGCCCAGAAATATGGAGTTGAGCTTGAAGTACTGTCAAGCATTGCAAACACCAAGGGAACAATAGTAAAGGAGAATGTTGAAGTGGAAAAGACAATTATAAGAGGCGTAGCAAAGGATGATAATATTGCGCGCATATCAATAGTAGGACTTCAAGATGTACCGGGCATAGCTTTTAGGCTATTTGACCGTCTGGCTCAAAAGCATGTAAATGTAGATATTATTCTTCAGTCTGTTGGCAGAGACGGAACAAAGGATATAACATTCACTGTAAGCAAGGATCAGCAGGAGGCTGCACTTGAGGTTGTAAATGCGTTTGATTCACAGGCGAAAATTTCTTGTGACAATAATATTTCAAAGGTATCTATTGTTGGCAGCGGCATGGAGACACATCCGTCTGTAGCTGCAAAAATGTTTGAAGCTCTGTATAGCGCTGATATCAACATCCAAATGATTAACACAAGTGAAATCAGAATTTCCGTTCTTATCGATATTAAGGATTCAAAGAAAGCACTCAAGGCTGTTCACGACGCATTTATAAAATAATTATTATATGGCTGCTGTTATTCCGTAAGGAAATGATCGCAGCCATATTTTCGTAAGAGGTGGATGATGGAAATGTACGATATATGCGTGGTCGGAGGAGGGGCATCGGGTTTAATTGCCGCAATTGCCGCTAAAAAAAGTTCATCCGAGCTGAATGTCGCTATCATCGAAAAAAACGACAGAACAGGCAAAAAGCTAATTAATACGGGCAACGGCAGGTGTAATATCACTAATGCCGAAATAAGCGCAGAACACTATCATTCCTCTTTTGACGAATTTTTTAGTTTTTTTGATGGTTTTTCTGCCGCAAGTACAAAGAATTTTTTCAATGATTTGGGCGTGCTTTTTAAAGAAGAGGACAGTGGCAAAATTTATCCTTATTCTATGCAAGCTTCTTCAGTTCTGGACGTGCTTCGATATGAATGTGAACGACTTGGAGTAGAAATACTCTGCTCGGAACGGGTAAAGTCGGTAATACGTAATAAAGAATTATTCGAGATTGCAACAGATAAAAACGTTTACAAATCAAGTTCTGTTATAATAGCCGCCGGTGGTGCCGCATCGGACAAACTTGGTGGCTGTAGTGATGGTTATAGCATTCTTAAAAGCTTTGGACACGGTTGTACGGATCTTTATCCAAGCATAACCGCAGTTAAAACCAAAACTGATTCAATAAAACCGCTAAAGGGAATAAAAACTGACGCGACACTCACATTAAATGCAGGTAAAAACAAAAAATCCATGTTCGGGGAAATTCTTTTCACCGAATATGGATTATCGGGGCCGCCTGTATTACAGCTTTCACAAATGTTGCATGGAAAGTCAGACGGTGCATATTTTACAATTGATTTTATGACCGAATACAGCTACGAGGATGTAGTAGAATACATTAAAAAGCGCCAGTATAGCGTTTATGAGGACAGACTTGAGAATATGTTTGTCGGATTGCTTAATAAGAGAATAGGGCAGGTAGTTGTAAAGTCAGCCGGTTTTGCGCTTTCAGATTTTGCATCGCAGTTAACCGAAAGAAAAATACGTTCAATTGCGGCAGAAATAAAAAAATTCCGCCTTTTAGTTACAGGAGTGCGTGGTTTTGAATACGCACAGGTAACAGGCGGAGGTATTAAACTGGATAAATTCAATTCAAAAACGCTGGAATCAACACTTTGCAAGCGGTTATACGCATGCGGTGAGGTTTTGGATATAACAGGAGATTGCGGCGGTTTTAATTTGCAGTGGGCTTGGACAAGCGGCTATACTGCCGGTGTTAACGCTGCTGATTCGGTTAAACGGTAATCAAATCTTTTATCTTTTCAAATGTTTTATCGCCAATACCGCTTACGTTTTTCAGTTCCTCAACTGAATTAAAACGACCGTAAGTGTTTCTGTACTCTATTATTGCTTTTGCTTTTACTTCACCTATGCCGGTGAGAGTTTGCAGTTGAGTCAAATCGGCGGTATTTATGTTAATTTTGCTGCTTATTTTTATATCGCTTTGGTTGCTTTTAGCATCTAAAAGCATTTCTAAATCAGACGAGCTGATACGTGGATAGTCAGAAATTTCCGACACAACCATTGTTGTGTCGGAACTTGAAGAATAGACAACTGTATTGTTTAAAATTTTTGGTGAATCAAGCGCAGAAAGTAAAAATGAAATTGCAAAAATAGCAAGAGTCGCTATTATAATCCATTTTTCATTAGTTTCAAGCTTGCGGTCTGTTCGTTTTTCTTTGCTCATTTTACGACTCCGAAAATTTACTTGCCTTATTTTACACCTTTTTGTATTTTTTCTTAAACTGTGTGCTTGATTATCACAGTCGAACACGGTATAATGTTTTCAGATATAAAATTTTAAGGAATGATATTTAATGAAACTCGGAATGGTCGGATTGCCAAACGTAGGTAAATCGACACTTTTTAATGCAATTACAAATGCCGGAGCACAATCGGCAAACTATCCTTTTTGCACCATTGAACCAAATGTAGGTGTTGTATCAGTCCCTGATAAGCGCCTCGAAAAGCTTAAAGAAATGTACAATCCGAATAAATTTACACCCGCCACTATTGAGTTTGTTGACATTGCCGGCTTGGTAAAGGGAGCGTCTAAAGGAGAAGGATTAGGCAACAAATTTCTTTCGAATATAAGAGAAGTCGATGCAATTGTTCATGTTGTGCGTTGTTTTGACAGCACCGACATTATTCATGTAGAGGGCTCTGTCGACCCTATGCGCGATATTGAGATCATCAACCTTGAACTTGTTTTTTCTGATATGGAAATGGTACAGCGCCGAATAGATAAAACAGCAAAGGCGCTAAAAGGGGACAAGTCATTACAAGCTGAACTTGAATTTTTAAAGCGTTTGTATGATCACCTTGAAAGCGGAAAATCCGCACGGTCGATAGAGAGAGATGAAATTGGCGAAGAGGTTCTTGCTACTACCGCACTGCTCTCATCAAAGCCTATTATTTACGCTTGTAACATGAGCGAAGCTGATTTTTCAAGCGGCATTGATAAAAATGAGCGTTTTATTAGAGTCAAAAAGCTTGCTGATGACGAAAAGGCAGAATGTTTACCCATTTGTGCTGAGCTTGAGGCTCAAATTAGCGATATGAGCGACGAGGAAAAGGTTATGTTCCTTGAAGAACTTGGCTTGGAGCAGTCCGGACTTGACCGATTAATAAGCAAGTGCTATTCGCTTCTGGGCCTTATTTCCTATCTGACAGCGGGACAGCCCGAGGTAAGAGCATGGACAATTAAAGACGGAACCAAGGCACCTCAAGCAGCCGGAAAAATTCATACTGACTTTGAGCGTGGATTTATTCGAGCTGAAGTTGTTTCCTTTGACGATCTTATGGAATGCGGCACAATGACTGTTGCAAAAGAAAAGGGATTGGTTCGTTCAGAGGGAAAAGATTATGTTATGAAGGACGGAGACATTGTTCTCTTTAGATTTAACGTATAAAAAAACGCATACAGGATTTATGTCCTGTATGCGTTTTTTTTAACTTGAATTTATAACATCAATCCAGATAAACGATAGCCGTTATTATATTACAAGTTTTGCTTTAATTTTTAAAGCTTTAAATTTTTGTTTCCAGCCCTTTTGTTCAAAATTTTCTATTGTAGAATATTGTCGTGCGGCTATTTGGCCAATGCCTATAATATCAGAACCGGCATCGGTAATATCCGCTACTGTCTCATTCAGGCGCTTTACAAGCACTTCGCGTACATTGTCAGGCAGTTTATCTATGCTTTTTCCACCCTCTGTGCAAGAAATGAACACACTTATTTCGACGGCGTCATTGCTTACAGTTATTTTTGCCGGCTTTTTCGAAAATACGGTATATTCATGACCGTCAAAGACTAAAGGATAGGCATTCATTTTACCGTTGATCGCTCTTAATAAAGCTGTCTCATCACCGTCTATAAATCCGGTCATTTTTTCGCTGGAAAACAGCGCTGTTCCGCTAATGATATCCTCCTCTTCATCTTCGCCGTTAATAACATATGCGGCAGATGCATCTTTTTTGGTGGAAAAAATGCAATTATACACTGTGTTTATTGATTGAGGATCGTACATATCCGAGCGCTGATTGTTTGATACTGTCAGTTCGATTTCTTGCATATTGTTAAATCGCTTTGCCGAAATAAAACTCTCTGCAGATTTACTGCATATCGCAAGCATAATGCTGTTTTTTGTACTTGTGTCTTCAATAATAGGCTCTATGAATTGCGTAATGCCACTTTTAGCAAGCTCCTCAGAAATAGCAAGAATACGCAGGCTTTTAAGCGATACTGCGCGTGAATTTTTTTGAGAAATATCGGTTATAGCAGCATCAAGCGATTTGCTTACCGACGTAATAATGCTGTCGCTTTCATTCATAAGCCGTACTGAATAAGAATATCCCATTTCCGTATCGACGCTGTCTATGCCTATCATAACAGCATAAGCTTCGTTTTCTGTTTCTCTGTAATCGCCGCATGAACACATTCCTATGGTAATTGTGAGCATCATTGCTACCAGCGCAGCTTTTCGGCCAACCTTTCGTTTAATAATGCTCCCTATAATTAACATAATAGCCACCACAAGCACAAAAACAAAGCTATATTGTCTGTATAAATGCAAAAGGTTGCCATCGCTGATTTTAGTGTAATCTGGAATTAGGGCAATGACCGCGACCACCACGGCTAATGAAGCTGATAATATCCAGGACCGCTTTTTCTTTATAGCGAATGTTTCATCAACCTGCTTTACGGCTGCACTTAGATATATTGATACAAAGCAAATCATGCCGATAATAACAATAAACAGCAGAATAGCTTCAAATCGCTGAAAGAAACCACTGCTTTCAGTCCCACGTGCAATGTCGATAATTCCACTTGAGTTGCCTTGTCCCACTGAATAGGGGAATGTAAGAGAGTAACACAAAGAACAAACCGTATAAACTATCAGCGTCGTTATTGAGGCTGCTACTCCCGATTGTCTGAATTTTACAGCGCTAATGCGGTCAGCAAAAATTAATCCAATAAGAATATTATCCGCTGCAGAAAGAGTCCATAAACTACCCTTAATTGTGGGTATACTTCCATGTCCCAACAACGGAAACAGATTGCCGAATTCGTATTGACCGATTCCGGACAAGACAACTATAATTATTCCGCCTATTAACGCAAAAATTACAGGAACGGCTGTTTTAGATACAGCTTTGTGGCCTGCCTTTCCACAGTAAAAAGCCACTATCATAATTACTGCAGCAATGACAACGGCAGGGGTGTATTTGTATCCGTACAGCTTCATCAAACGAATACACTCATACAGGCGTTCAGACATTGATAAAATTACTGCAAGAGTGATAAGACAGTTTACAACCATTCCGAAAAATTCTCCCAGATAGTCGTATATAAGTGTGGGCAGGTTTTTATGACCTGTTGATTTTATAAGCTTTGATGCAATTATAATCAGTGCAATCCATACTAAACAGCCTAATGCTGATGATATCCATCCGCTTGTTGCTGAATTGTAAATGAGTGAGTTGAGTGAATAAGTGTAAACATATACGAGGGTGCCGACCGACATGACGGAATATAGCTGTAATTTACTCATCCCTATCCTCCATTACAGACCATTGCCTTGAAATATTAGGCTGTTGACGAACATTTTTTGGATTTAGTATACCTGAGCGAAGCTCTTGCTTCCAAATCGGTCGCTGATATACCATGTTTCCACCTACGCCCTTTGTGCCTACTGAGGGTGACATCATTGACTCACCAAACGAGGATTGATTTGCAAGCATTGTGAGCACCAATATAAGACCGGCTCCGATACCCAAAAAGCCTAAAGTGCCTCCCAGTATGATAAAACCGAATTTGAGCACCCGAATACCTGCCGATAAATCATAATCGGGAATAACGCCGTTTGCTATACCGGAAATTGCAACAATTATTAGTGTAACGGGACTAACAATGCCTGCATCGACTGCGGCTTGGCCAAGTATCAGACCGCCAACAACGCCGATTGCGCTCCCGATTGCGCTCGGCACACGCAACCCAGCTTCTCGTACAAGTTCAAAGAATATCTCCATTACTATAAGTTCTGCCAGAGATGAAAACGGAATTTGCGTTCGCGCTTGGGTAATAATAGTCAGCAGCTCGCTGGGTATCAGCTCACGATGAAAGCATACAAGCGAAATATATATTCCTGAAAGCAATGTTGAAAGGATAAACGCAAATGTGCGTATTATTCGAGAAAATGTTCCGTTTTGCCAGCGTTGTTGATTTCCTTCGGGAGAATCAAGCAGTACCGAAAGAGAAATAGGCATAATAAGAGCAAAGGGAGTGTTGTCGCAAATTACCGCAACTCTTCCTGCTGACAGATATTCTGCAGTACGGTCGGGCCGCTCGGTAGAAAGTACCGACGGAAAAAGAGACCAAGTAGAGTCTTCAATCAGTTGACCAACCATACCTGCGCCCGCAATAAAATCTCCCTTTATATTATTAAGTCGAAACTTAACTTTTTCCACCAACTTGTCATTTGTCAAGTTATCGAGGTACATTATTGCACAGCGGCAGCCGTTGATTCCGCCTACCGAAACGAACTCTGTACACAGTTTAGGGCTTTTTATAATTCTTCGCAGCAGCGTAATGCTTGTACGAATACTTTCAGTGAAACCTTCGTGTGAGCCTTTTACCACAGCCTCTGTACTGGGCGAATTAACCGAGCGCTTTTCAAAGTTTTTAGTTTCGACAACGATACAGTAGTTATTACCCTCGGAGTATACCATGGTATCGCCTTGCAAAATAGACGATGACGCTTCATCAATGTCAGTTTGCTTTTGGACATTATTATACTGTATGGTATTAATCAGACTAAACTCGCTTTTTGGTTTGCTGTTCATCATAATCGGCCGTATAATAAAGTCGTTTATGCCTTCGGTGGCTGCCATGCCGTCAATATATGCAAGGAAGCACCGTATGCCCGAATTGTTTTTAAATTCGCGTATAATTATGTCTTTGTTTTTTTTAAAACAAAATATTTCTTTAATGTATTCTAAATTTTTTTCTATATTTTCGTTAAAATTCACGGAAAACACCACCTTTAATAGCATTTTCAGTATTTACCGTCATATGCAATTAATTTTTTCATATATTTTAACAAAACGGATTTTTGGGAGTTAAATTATGAATAAAATGCTAAAAAGATTAATTGCTGCAATGATGATAATGCCAATAATATTGGTAACCGCATCAGCCGATGTTGATTATGAAGGAATAAAAATAGTAACGGAATATATGTCGCCCGACCTAATGAGTGACCTGCCTGATGATGATTCCATGATGACAGCGGCCACTGGTAATATTGAGCTGAATGCAAAATCGGCTATTTTAATTGAGCAAAATTCAGGCAAAGTTTTATTTGAAAAAAGCCCTGACACTAAAATGCCGCCAGCATCCATAACAAAAATAATGACATTATTGCTTGTTATGGAGGCAATAGAGGCTGGCAAATTTGATTATAAGTCGACCGTTACCTGCTCGGAACATGCAGCATCAATGGGCGGCTCGCAGATTTGGTTGGAGCCGGGAGAGACCATGTCGGTTGACGAGTTGCTGCGTGCAGCGGCAATTGGTTCGGCAAATGATGCTACCTGTGCATTGGGCGAGCATGTAGCGGGAAGCGAAGAGGGCTTTGTTGCCCTGATGAATGAGAGAGCAAAGGCTCTTGGAATGACAAACACTAATTTTCAAAACTGTACCGGTCTTGATGCCAAAGATCACTATACCACAGCAAGAGATATTGCCACCATGTCGCGTGAATTGTTAAAGCATAAAGACATAACAAAATATACAACAGTTTGGATGGACTCGCTGCGCAACGGCCAGACGGAGCTTGTTAATACCAATAAACTTGTTCGCTTTTACGATGGTGCAACTGGACTTAAAACAGGAACTACCAGTGGCGCCGGTTCTTGCCTTTCAGCTTCGGCTGAGCGCGACGGTCTAAGTTTGGTAGCGGTTGTTCTAGGCTGTGATAACAGCGACAATCGATTTGCAGATGCAAAAAAATTGCTTAATTACGGCTTTGCAAATTACGGAAATGCAACCATTAAAATCGACCGTGATGATTTGCCTGATATTCCTGTTACCAAAGGAACCAGCAACTCTGCAACGCTGACAGCCGATGATAGCATTTCATTTCTCGTTCCTAAGGGTAAGGAGGGGGATATACAAAAGACCTTTGACCTGCCAGAAACGCTAGAGGCTCCTGTGGTATCAGGCGATACAGTCGGCACAATTACTTTTACGCTTGATGGAAAGACATTGGGGCAGTTGCCCATTGTCACATCAAACGGTGTTGATAGAATGACCTATTCAACAGGTATCGGCAGAATACTTTCTGCATTGTTCTTAAGATAAAAATAACCGCGTAAGGTTTTTCCTTACGCGGTTATTTTTGTTATTATTTAGAACATTCGCCGTCATGGCAGCACTCGTGGATTTCTCCAACAATGTGTGTGGCATCTATGCCCTGGCGAGTGTAGAAGTCGGATATGGCGGCTTTAATTGACTGTTCAGCCAGTACCGAACAATGAATTTTGTGAGCCGGTAGCCCACCAAGAGCCTCAACAACAGCTTTGTTTGAAAGCTCTAAAGCCTCGTCAATGGTGTGACCTTTTATCATCTCGGTCGCAATTGAGCTGGTAGCAATTGCTGAGCCGCAACCGTATGTCTTAAATTTAACATCGGTGATGATGTTGTCCTTGACTTTAATATACATTTTCATTATATCTCCGCATTTAGCGTTGCCAACTTCGCCAATGCCGTCAGCATCTGGTATTTCGCCGACATTTCGCGGATTCGTGAAATGTTCCATAACTAGTTCAGTGTACATATTATTCACCTTTTTCCTGTTTTTTTATTCTTTCCCAAAGGGGTGACATAGCACGCAGCTTGTCTATAATACCTGGGAGAACGGCGAGAATATGGTCGACATCCTCCATAGTGTTTTCGTCAGAAAATGAAACTCTTAATGAGCCGTGAGCAATTTCATGCGGCAGTCCGATTGAAAGCAGTACATGACTTGGGTCAAGTGAGCCCGATGTGCAAGCAGAACCGGACGAAGCGCAGATGCCGTTGTTGTCAAGCCAAAGCAAAAGGCTTTCGCCCTCGATTCCCTCAAAGCACATATTTGCGCTTCCCGGCAACCGATGTACGCGGTCACCGTTTAAACGTGAACGCTCAATTTTAAGTGCCCCGTCAATAAAATGATCACGCAGCATTAAAAGCTTTTCTGTTCTTGCCTTTATGTTGCTTACAGCATCGGTAATTGCTACACCTAAACCAACGATTCCGGCAGTGTTTTCAGTGCCTGCTCTGTGTCCGCGCTCCTGAGCCCCACCTTCAATAAGGTTAGCAATTCTAATTCCGTTGCGGCAATATAGCGCTCCGACACCTTTTGGACCATGGATCTTATGAGCTGACAATGAAAGCATGTCAATATTCATATTTACAACATCAATTTCCACATTTCCAATTGCTTGAACAGCGTCGGTGTGGAAAAGGATACCTTTTTCATGACAAAAAGCACCTATTTCGGCAATGGGCTGAATTGTGCCTATTTCATTATTCGCAAACATAACTGTTACAAGTGCAGTATCCTCGCGAACGGCCGCTTTTAATTCGTCAACTCTTACTAAACCGTTTTCATGAACATCGAGTAAAGTGACTTCAAAGCCCTCTTTTTCAAGCGCGTTAAGGGTGTGCAGCACAGCGTGGTGTTCAAATTTTGTTGAAATGATGTGTTTTTTGCCTTTTTTAGCCATGGCATGTGCGGCACCTTTTATAGCCCAGTTGTCCGCCTCGCTGCCGCCGGATGTAAAGTAAATCTCGTTATCCTTTGCGGCACCAAGTGCAACGGCAACTTTGTGACGTGCATCTTCGACAGCAGCATGAGCATCTTGTCCAATCGTGTAAAGACTGGATGGGTTTCCGTAATTTTCTGTTAGAAACGGCATCATTGCGTCGAGTACATTTTTTGAAATTTTAGTTGTAGCCGAATTGTCGGCATAAACGAATCTATACAATTTTTTGACCATCCTTATTATGATATATTTATAATGATAGATTTAAAATGATATATTTTAATAAACTTATTATATTACTTAGTTTGTCTGTTTTCAACCAAATACATGAAAATATTTCTAAGGTATCTTTGATTATTTTACTTTTTGCGAGCTTTCGACAGCCATGCGGTCGCACCTTTCGTTTTCCTTATGCCCGGCGTGACCTTTTATCCAAATGAAATTAACTGTATGTTTTTCAAGTAAGTCAAGAAGCTTTTGCCATAAGTCAACATTAAGTGCAGGTTTTTTGTCGGATTTTATCCAACCTTTTTCCCTCCAACCGTACACCCATCGTTTTGTAACAGCATCGCAAACATACTTTGAATCGGTGTACAGGTTGACTTCGCAAGATTCCTTGAGCGCAGAAAGACCTTCGATTACAGCCGTCAACTCCATTCGGTTGTTGGTTGTATCCGCTTCTGCGCCAGTCAGTTCCTTTTCGGTTTTGCCATATCGTAGTATCGTGCCCCAGCCGCCCGGCCCGGGGTTACCCGAACAAGCGCCGTCTGTAAACATTTCAATTTTTTTCATTTTACATTCTCCGCATTAAATTCCGTTGCTATTTGGTGCAAATATTGGTAAAAACTTTTAAGTTCAGTATAATCCTTTATCAGCAAATTAACAAGCTCTTCGGGCTTATTAAGCATTTCAATACCACTTTGTTGTTTTATTACAAACACCGCTTTTAAATCGTACCACTTTTTTAGTTCGCCGTCAATTCCTGCAGCGTCGGCTTTTGAACGTTTGTAGCTGTCGGCAAATATTTCAAATCCACTTTTTTTAAATGATTTTACAGCTTTCAAAAACTTGTTTCCGTCACTTTCCAAACGGTTGCGGTAAAATTCCATAAATGCAGGTGTAGAGCTAATAACACCACACCCATATTCAAATCCGGTCGGTCGTATTTCAAGCCATAAACTGGCTGTTGGAAGCCTGTTTTTAGCATGTCGGAACATTACCCATAAATTTTCTCGATACAAAGATTTATCGTGGGTGAATCGTGTGTCTCTGCGAATGCGAGAAACACATCTCACCGGGTTAAGAATCATGTCAGGGTTTATCTGCAACATTGTCGGGGTTAAATCGACAACCAGTTTGCGAAGAGGCACTACGACACCTTGCTTTATATCCTCTTTGTTTTCTTCATAAAAGTCCTTATTATCGTTAAATCTGTTTATTGACATTAAGAACATGGCATCACTTGAGATTCCATTAAAATTCATTTTCGTCATTCTCCCTGCAAACTCTGAAGCACAGCTCATATAACTGTTCCAGCGTTGTAAGCTGTCCACAGTCATTTCGATAAGCAGCAGCACCGCGTACACCCTTCATATACCACGCAGCATGCTTTCGCATTTCGCGCATTGCGTTACGCTCACCCTTGTCCTCTACGGTCAGAGCGGCTTGTTTCATAAGCACACGCATTCTTTCACTAAGGGGAGGATCGGGGACAGTAATGCCATCGTACATCCACGCGTTTATTTGTCTGAATATCCACGGAGCACCCATAGCGCCTCTGCCAACCATTACAAAATCGCAACCGGTGTATTCATACATATTTGCGGCATCCTTTGCGCAAAAAATATCACCGTTTCCTACAACGGGGATGCTGACAGCCCGTTTAACATCTCTTATTATATCCATGTTTACGGGCGGCGCATACATCTGCTGTCGAGTTCTTCCGTGAACTGTGATAATTTGTGCACCGGCGTCTTCACACCGTTTTGCAATTTCAACAGCATTTATGCTGTCATTGTCCCATCCTGCACGTATTTTAACCGTTACGGGTATATCCACAGCATTACATACTGCCTTTACAATATCTTGAGCAAGCTTTGGATTTTTCATCAAAGCAGAGCCGCCACCGTTTCCTGCAACTTTTGGAGCAGGACAACCCATATTAATATCAATAAAATCGGGATGAAACTGCATACCGCTAACAGCGGCGCAAGCCATTATTTCCGGCTCGCTGCCGAATAGCTGAAGCCCAACGGGGCGTTCATTGTCGGTCATATTCATCATACCGATGGATTTTTTATCATTTAAGCTAACCGCTTTAGAGCTTATAAGCTCGCTAACCGTATATGCTGCACCAAATTCACGGCATAAACGACGAAAACTGCGGTCGGCAACCCCTGCCATAGGAGCAAGTGCTGCAAAACTATCTGTTTCAAAATTGCCTATTTTCACAGTCTCACCTCTTTATTTAATATTTTATCATAAATTAAGGAAAATTTCAAAATAAATATACAACTTTGTTTTTTTATGATATAATGCTTTTATCAAATTTCAGGGGGCGGGATAAATGATACCTCAAAATGATAAAAATGTTTACTTTAAAAAGTATTTTTATTCATTTTTAGTCATAGCAGCAGCTATTTTGCTGTTTTTTACACTTTTGTATATGCGAACAATAATTGGCGCACTTAATACAATAATTTCAGTGCTGTCACCGGTTATCGTTGGGTTAGTTATTGCGTATTTGCTCAATCCTGTTATGATGTTCTTTGACAGGTTGCTAGGTAAGCTTTTTTTAAAACTTAACTGCAAGGATAAGTTAGCTAAAAAACTGTCTCGTGCATTCGGGCTGTTTTTAACAATGACTACTGCCCTTGCTGTATTAGTTTTTCTTGGGTATATGGTCATTCCTGAACTATATAAGAGCATCGCAGGATTGGTTGTAACGCTACCTGATGAAATTACCGCACTGTCAGAAAAAATCGCCGCAACAGTAAACGATTATATGGGCTCCGATACGCTGGTAAAGGGCGTGTCAAATTATATCAGCAGCTGGATCAAAAACGATCTTGCCACTTTGGTAAATCAGTGGGCGCCCATGGTTGCTTCAGGTGTATTAGGAGCAGTTGGGTTTGTTACTGACTTTTTTATCGGATTTATTATTTGTATTTATTTCTTGTATCGCAAAGAATATTTTATTGGAGCGACAAAAAAAGTTGTTTGTGCTGTTTTTAAAAGAAAAAACACTGTCAATGCAATATTCAAAACGGCCCGACATTCGCATGAGGTTTTTGGCGGATTTCTTTCCGGTAAGCTTCTTAATTCGCTGATTGTTGGAATTATCAATTTTATTGTAATGCTTATTTTCGACTTGCCGTACCCCTTGCTTATCAGTGTAATTGTCGGTGCAACCGATATTATTCCTGTTTTTGGACCGTTCATCGGTGCAATTCCAAGTACACTTATTATTCTTCTGGACAGTCCGGTTAAGGCACTGATTTTTGTAATAATAATAATTGTTCTTCAGCAGATTGACGGAAATATAATTGGACCGAAGGTTCTGGGTGAATCAACGGGATTGTCCAGCTTTTGGGTAATTTTTGCAATTACTGTCGGAGGAGGATTGTTCGGCATTACCGGAATGATAATCGGTGTTCCGGCGTTTGCGGTGGTATATGATATTATAGTTGAGTTAGTAAATAAATCGCTCAAAAAGAAAAAAATGCCTATTAATACAGATTATTATGAGGATGTAGATCAAATATCCGAAAGTGTGTTAGCTGAATAAATAAACAGTGCGTGTCCAAAGTGGTCACGCACTGTTTATTTTGACATATTATGTATTGATGTCCGGACATCAATTCTTTATTTCAAGGAGACAATACTATGTGTTGTAATAATAGAGTAATACACTGGTCTACAATTCTTTTTGCTTTGGTTGCTGCTGCTGTGCCGACAGTGCTTTTTGTTTTTGGTATACTGGCAGACGTATTTCCATTTATGGTTATTGCGGTTGCTTTTGCTATATTAGCATTGCTTGCAATCGGCTTCATTGCTGCTTTTAGCAGAAAACGATCATCAAAACCGTGCGAACGCACAAATTTGTTCGTCGGTAATAATGATGATATGTGTTGCTGTGATATAAGCTGCATTTGCCGATATGGGCTTGAATTGCTTGTATATGCAGGCATCCTGCTTTTCGTTGGTTTAATCGCAACTGCTGTAGTTTTCTCGGGATTTTTCCCGCTTATAGTTGCGTTTGTTGCTTTGGTTTCGTTTTTCTTAGTTGCTACACTAATAACGTTTGTCAGACTGATAAACTGCTATTTAAGTGAACAATGTGACTGCTAACTAAAGCAGGGGGAGATTTAAATATCTCCCTACATAATTGTTATTAACTTATTGACAAAGTATAGTAAGATTTGATAATATTAATTAATTATAGGATTATGATTGAAAGTGAATGATGTATAAAATGATTAGCAGTATGACAGGATATGGCAGAGGAGAGGCAGCTGCGGATAATGTTTCGGTAGTTGTTGAGCTACGCTCCGTAAATCATAGATACTTTGAATTTTCTTCACGCGTGCCACGGGGCTACGCCTTTCTTGAGGACAAGCTGAAAAATTTTTGTCAGCAACGCATTTCACGAGGCAAGGTTGATTTGTTTCTGACAGTTGTTGTTACTTCAGGAGATGATATTGCAGTAGAAATCAATCATTCTCTTGCTGCAGGGTATGTTAAAGCAATAAAGGAATTGTCAGACACATACGGAATAAACGGGGATTTATCGGCAGTAACATTGGCTCGTTTTCCCGACCTGTTTAATGTAAAAAAAGACGCGCTTGACGAGGATGCCGTGTGGTCGGTTGTAGAAAAAGCAACTGAAGCTGCAATAAATGGATTTGTTAATATGCGCACAGTTGAAGGCAAGAAGCTATATGATGATGTTACAGAACGTGTAGCAATCATTCTGAAAAAAATTGAATTTATTGAGGAGCGTTCTCCAGAAACGTTGAAGGCATATCGTGATAAGCTTGAAGCAAGAATAAGAGAATTGATCGGTGATACATCGATTGATGAGTCAAGACTGCTGACCGAAACTGCTATTTTTGCTGATAAAATTGCTGTCGCAGAGGAAACTGTACGTTTGCGCAGCCACATTAAGCAGCTTAACGAAATGCTGAAATCTGATATAGCTGTCGGACGAAAGCTGGACTTTATCGTACAGGAAATGAACAGGGAAACAAACACTATCGGATCTAAGGCTCAGGATATCGAAATTGCCCACACAGTAGTTGATATTAAGGCTGAAATCGAGAAAATACGTGAGCAGGTTCAGAATATTGAGTAAGGCGGTTTTTTTATGAAACTTGTTAATATCGGCTTTGGTAACATGGTAGCCGCTAATAGAATGATTGCTATAGTGTCACCTGAATCGGCCCCCATTAAACGCATTATCCAGGATGCAAAGGAGCGCGGCGTGCTTATTGATGCAACGCACGGACGCCGCACGCGAGCTGTAATTATTACAGACAGCGACCATATCATTTTGTCATATTTGCAGTGCGAAACGGTTACAAATCGTATGAGTGAATACGATGATGACTACAACGAAGATGAGGAGGGTGAAAATGGTTAAAGGAATTGCACTTATTGTTTCCGGCCCATCAGGAAGTGGCAAGGATACTATGCTTCGTTCCTTGTTAGAAAAGTATCCGGAAATAAAATTTTCAATTTCTACCGTTACCCGTCCTAAACGAGGTAATGCAGAAGAGGATTGCAAGTATAATTTTGTTTCTTGTGAGACTTTTGAGCAAATGATTGAAAATAACGAGTTTTTAGAGTATAATTTATATTTGGGTAATTATTACGGAACTCCGAAAAAGCCGGTTATTGACGCAATTGAAAACGGAGATGTAATTATACTTGAAATTGATGTAAACGGAGCAGAAAACGTTCGCAAAAATATGCCCGGAATAAAGAGCGTTTTCATTATGCCGCCGTCAATGGAGGAACTTGAACACCGACTGTCCGGACGAGGAACAGAGCCTGCAGAAGTTGTAAAAAAACGCATTGATCAAGCAAAAAGTGAAATTTCTCGTAGTAATGAATATGATTATATTGTGGTCAACGGAGTTCTTGAAAATGCCGTGGACGAATTATATAATATCATTAATAATATAAAAAACATATGAGGTGCATTAAAAATGTTAAATCCTGCAATCGGAAAACTTATTAATAGCTATGAAAATCGTTATCAGCTCGTTCATGATGTAGCTGATAAGGCACGCGAAATTGCTCAAAAAGCCGAAAAAGAGCATGAAATTTTGATTGAGAAAACGGTCAGCTTGGCAATTGACCAGCTCGCAGAGGAAAAAGAATTTTAATTAATTTATTACACATAAAAACGGAGGTGGCTTGTCATGAGGAGTGCAATGGTCGCGCATATAGCGATTGACCGTACGGCATATCATTTTGACAAGCCATACGACTATCTTGTGCCATTTGATATGGTATCCTCAGCAAAGCCCGGTTGCCGCGTTCTCGTACCTTTTGGCACAGGTAACCGCAAACGCCAGGGAATGATTTTGTCGGTTGACACAACAACCGACTTTGGAAAATTAAAGCCAATTAATTCTGTTATAGATAGTGAACCGCTTCTTTCGGGGGAAATGCTGCGACTTGCCGTATGGCTTAAGGAGCGCACTTTTTCCACCTATTTTGATGTTTTCCATTTGATGATACCTGCCGGTATAAATATGCAAATGGTCAGCGGCTACCGTCTTTGCGATTTATCTGATGAACAAACTGCAAATCTTAACGACGATGAGCAGCGTGTTGTTCAGTATTTGCGCCAATCGGGTGCACAAGTTGAAAAAGATAGACTGCTTGACATTTTAGGTCTTGCCGCCGACAGTACGTTGCTTGAGAAAATGACAGAAGCGGGGATCATCAGCAGATATGACGATGCCATTCGCCGTATGGGTGATGCAACTGTAAAAATGGCTCGTTTGTCAGAAAACTGGGATGAAAGTTTAAAACTTACTAAAAAGCAGGCAGACGTAGTTGAAATACTCAAGATGAGCGGTGCAGCGTCGGTAAAGGAAATTTGTTACTTTGCAGGCGTTACCGTGGCTGTTATTGCAGCACTTGAGCGAAAGGGAATAGTCGAATATTTTGACGAAGAGGTTTACAGAACTTTTCTTGACACCGACCGCCCTGAAGACAGGCGTGAAATTATACTAACCGAGGAGCAACAAGCTGCCTCTGAAAAACTGATGCGTATTTACAAATCGGGTAAAGGCGGTGCAGCACTGCTTTACGGAGTTACGGGTAGCGGAAAAACGCAGGTTTTTTTGCATCTTGTTGACGAGGTAACCGCATCCGGTAAACAGGCTATCGTAATGGTGCCCGAAATTTCTCTTACACCGCAAACGCTTTCACTTTTTCACAACCGATACGGTGGAAAGGTAGCTGTTTTCCATTCTGCGATGTCAATGGGACAGCGAATGGACGAGTGGAAACGTGTAAAAAGAGGCGAGGCTGTAGTCGCAATAGGCACTCGTTCGGCTGTGTTTGCTCCGCTTGATAATATCGGATTAATTATTATAGATGAAGAACAGGAGCATACATACAAATCGGAGTCAACACCGCGTTTTCATGCCCGTGACGCTGCGCGTTTCCGTTGTGCTGAAAATAAAGCGCTGTTGGTGCTTGCGTCTGCTACGCCTTCTGTTGAAACTTATACCGCCGCGGTAAACGGGCGATACGAATTATGTAAACTTACCAAAAGATATGGAAATGCAAAACTTCCGACTGTTGAAACGGTTGATATGAATGCCGAAATTCAGTCGGGAAACAAGTCTATGTTAAGTCGTGCACTTGTCGAACGTTTGCAGGAGAACATTGAAAACGGTAAGCAATCAATAATACTGCTCAACCGTCGCGGACATAATACATTTGTTTCGTGCGGTGGATGCGGAGAAGTAGCGTCATGTCCTAATTGCAGCATTTCGCTTACCTATCACTCGGCAAATAACCGACTGATGTGCCATTACTGCGGTTACTCTCAAACGTTTACCGAAAAATGTGCTAATTGCGGCAATGAGCACGTTCGTTATTCAGGTGCAGGCACGCAGCGAATTGAACAGGAACTTCAAATGTATCTTCCTAATGCACGAATATTGCGAGTTGATGCCGACAGCACAATGGCACGCTCATCGTTTGAACGGATGCTGAGCGATTTCGGAGACCGAAAATATGACATCATGCTCGGCACACAAATGGTCGCAAAAGGACTCGATTTCAGCAATGTAACGCTAGTTGGAGTGCTTGGTGCAGATGGTTTGCTTTACTCTGATGACTTCCGTTGTTATGAACGGGCATTTTCGCTTCTTACCCAGGTGGTTGGACGCTCCGGCCGTGGTGAAAATGCAGGAACCGCTCTTGTACAAACGGTTACTCCCGACAGTACAGTAATTAACCTTGCTGCACAGCAGGATTACGATAAATTTTATGAGCAGGAAATTATGACACGCAAAATCATGATTTATCCACCGTATTGCGAGCTGTGTGTGATTGGTTTTGTCGGTGAAAACAAGGACGAAGTCAGCGCATCGGCAACAGCGTTTTTTGATCGCATAAGAGCGCTTAATGATTTTAATTATCCTAATGTAAAAATGATAATTCTCGGTCCATCTTCCGCTTCAATTCCACGCATAGGTGGCAAGTACCGATACAGAATAATTATAAAAACAAAGAATACATCCGATTTCAGAAAAATTATATCAACTGCTTTGCGCGATTTTGGACGCGATAGACGTAACAAAAATGTGACCGCATACGCAGATCTAAACCCGGACAGTATTATGTAAACTTAATTTGAGGTGAGTTTTATGGCAGTTAGAAATATAGTAAAAATGGGTGACCCATTGCTTAATAAAGTTAGCCGTCCTGTTGAAAAATTCGATGCAAGGCTTCATACTTTGCTTGACGATATGGCAGACACAATGCGTCTTGCCGAAGGATGTGGACTTGCCGCTGTTCAGATTGGTATACTGCGCCGTGTTTGTATAGTTGATGCAGGCGACGGTCTGGTTGAACTGATAAATCCGAAAATTGTCGGAAAATCGGGCAAACAGGAGGAGGGTGAAGGTTGCCTTTCCTGCCCTAACACATGGGGAGTTACAAGCCGTCCTATGTCAGTAATTGTTGAAGCATATGACAGACACGGTAAAAAATTTCGTGTAAAGGGTGAGGGGCTCAAGGCACGAGCTTTTTGCCATGAAATAGATCACCTTGACGGAATACTTTTTACAACAAAGGTTATCCGCCCGTATGAGGGGTAAAAAGATGAAATTAGTATTTATGGGAACACCCGATTTTGCCGTGCCGTGCTTAAACGCGCTTATTGAAAAAGGGCATGAAATTGTCGGTGTGTTTACGCAGCCTGATAAACCGGTAGGTCGCAAGATGGTACTTACACCTCCGCCTGTTAAGGTTGCGGCGCTTGAGCATGGACTTCAGGTTTATCAGCCGTCCTCTGTACGAACCGAAGAGGCGCTGTCATTAATGCAAAAGCTTGCGCCGGAATGTGTTGTTGTCGTTGCATACGGCAAAATCATACCCGCAGATATGCTAAAAATTCCACCACTTGGATTTGTTAACGTTCATGGTTCATTGTTGCCTAAATATCGTGGAGCCGCTCCAATTCAGTGGGCTGTTATCGACGGAGAGAAAACAACAGGTGTAACCACCATGCAAATGGACGAAGGGCTTGATACAGGTGACATGCTCGAAATGGTAGAAACCCAAATCGGCGAAAACGAAACAGCAGGTGAGTTATTTGACCGACTTGCACCTATGGGAGCAAAGCTAATTGTTTCTACACTTGAAAAATTGTCAAAAAACGAGATTGAACCGAAAAAACAAGACGATACAAAATCAAATTATGCAAAAATAATTTCCAAGGAAATGGCCTTAATCGACTATTCGGTAACAGCTGAAACTGCATTTAACCGAATCAGAGGTTTTAATCCGTGGCCGATTGCTTATACTATTGTTGGTGGTAAGCGGCTAAAGGTATTTGCGGCAAAAAAAATTGGCGCCGTTAGCGGAAAAGCCGGAGAAGTAGTAAATTCCGACGATACGTTATGCGTAGCTTTTGCTGATGGAAATGGACTACAGTTTACCGATGTCCAGCTTGAAGGTTCAAAGAGAATGACTGCCGCCCAAATGCTAAAGGGAAGACCTATTGAAAAAGGAACTATTTTAGGAGACTGATTATGTATTCATATTTATTGTTTATGCTGCCTGGTTTATTTTTGATGCTTTATGCACAGTACAAGGTTAAGCATTCGTTTTCGAAATACAGTAGGGTAATAAACAGACGTGGTATGACCGGTGCAGATGCTGCGCGTGAAGTTCTGAAACAAAGCGGTGTAACTAATGTTCAAATTGAGCGCGTGTCGGGTAATCTTACCGACCATTTTGACCCACGCACAAATGTAATAAGACTGTCCGACAGTGTTTACAGCTCAACATCGGTTGCAGCGGTTGGCGTTGCCGCTCACGAGGCAGGACATGCTGTACAGTATGCACAGGGCTATGGACCGATTAAACTGCGTGCCGCAATAATTCCTGCTTGTAATATTGGTTCGCAATTAGGAATTCCGCTTGCCATTTTGGGAGCTGTACTTGGGTTTGCAGGACTTATATACCTTGGAATAGGTTTGTTTGCACTGGCTGTAGTGTTTCAGATTGTTACATTACCGGTCGAATTTAATGCGTCGCGCCGTGCAATGCAAACAATAAATGCAACCGGAATATTAACGCGTGACGAAGCGGCAGGCGCACGAGCTGTGCTTACTGCGGCTGCAATGACCTATGTTGCAGCAATGATACAGTCTGTTATGACGCTGCTTTACTATTTAACGCGTCTTAACAACCGTCGCTGAAAGGATTAGCTATATGGCAAACCCACGCAAAACAGCCGTTTCGGCACTTGTAAAGGTTGACGCTGACGGCGCATATTCAAATTTAGTTATAGACAGTGTGTTAAAACAGGACGGACTGAGTGGTGCGGATGCATCACTTGCGACCGCCCTGTTTTACGGCGTTCTTGACCGCAAAATAACAATTGATTACATATTATCAAAATATTCAAAGCAACCCGTAAAAAAACTGCCGTATGCAGTTGCTGCAGCACTTAGAATTGGAGTCTATCAGCTACTGTACATGGACAGAATACCTGCATTTGCCGCTATTAATGAATCGGTGAATATAATTAAGCATTCACGTAATTCTCAAGCATCAGGCTATGTTAATGCATTGCTTCGCTCTGTTGACCGTGATAGACTATCGGTACTTCCCACTGACGATTCCGTAAAATCAATCAGCATTAGGTACTCATTTCCTATGTGGATAGTACAGAGACTTTCTGAACAGTACGGTGTTGAAACGGCAAAGGCTATTTTTGATGCAATGCTTACAAAAACGCATATTTATTTTCGTGTAAATACTACATTGACTGAATGTTTGGAACTGATTAAAATGCTTGGTAATGAGGGTATTGTTGCCGAAAGCACCGAAGTTCCAAATGCTTTGCGTATAGCTTCTCATTCGGGAGCTATTGACCATCTTAACGCATATAAATCAGGATTTTTTCATGTTCAGGATTTGTCAAGCCAAATTTGTGCGGCCGCACTTAATGCAACAGAAAATATGCGAGTGCTTGATATATGTGCCGCACCTGGCGGAAAAACATTTACGATTGCCGAAATGATGAACGGCACGGGTGAAATTGTTGCGTGCGACCTGTATGAACATAGAGTAAAATTGATTTCAGATGGAGCAAAACGGCTAAAACTTAATAATATTAAATCAATAATTGGCGATGCAACAAAGTTCGATGTTTCACTTGGAGAATTTGATCGAGTACTTTGCGATTCACCATGTTCAGGACTGGGCATAATGGGGCGCAAACCCGATATTAAATATAAAAACGAGGCTGAAATAGCCGATTTACCGAAAATCCAGTATAATATTTTAAAAAATGCGGCAAAATATGTTAAGAAAAACGGAAAAATTGTCTATTCAACCTGCACGCTGTTAACGGAAGAAAACGAAGATGTTTTTAACCGATTTATAAATGAAAACAGCGGTTTCAAAACCGTCAGTGTTAAAACACTTTTGCCGTGTGAAAATAACGGTGACGGATTTTTCATTGGGGTTGCCGAAAGGATAGACTGATGAACAAAAAAGATATAAAATCAATGACATTGACCGAGCTTCAAGTCGAAATGGAGCTCATAGGTCAGCCTAAATTTCGTGCGGGGCAGGTGTTTGACTGGCTACAAAAACGCGGCGCAACCTCTTTTGACGAGATGACTAACTTATCAAAGGATTTGCGAGCAAAGCTAAATAACGACTTCTATATTGCCAATTGCGAAATTGAGGAGCGTTTTCAGTCACAGCTTGATGACACAGTCAAGTACCTTTACCGACTGACAGACGGCGAATGTATTGAGAGCGTACTTATGAAGTATAATCACGGCTGGTCTATCTGCATTTCATCCCAGGTAGGTTGCCGAATGGGTTGCAAGTTTTGTGCGTCAACCATTGGCGGTTTGGTGCGATCACTTACAGCGTCCGAGATGTTATCACAAATAACCACCGCACAAAGGGATATGGATATACGCATTTCGAATGTGGTTATGATGGGCATTGGCGAGCCTTTTGATAATTATGATAACGTCGTTCGCTTTCTTGAGCTGGTAGGCTCTGAAAAAGGACTTAACATAGGTATGCGCCATATTTCGTTATCCACTTGCGGCAGAGTAGATGGTATTCGTCGGTTTATGGAGCTTGACAATCAGCTTACGCTGTCAATTTCGCTTCATGCTCCTAATGACATAATACGCAATACTATGATGCCGATAAATAAAAAATGGAACGTTAGTGAGCTGATTTCAGCTTGCCGCGACTATTATGCACACACAGGCAGACGAATTTCGTTTGAATATGCAATGATAAAGGGCGTAAATGACAGCAAAGAATGCGCTGATGAGCTAATAAATTTGCTGCGCGGAATGAACTGCCATATTAATCTGATTCCCGCCAATGAGGTAAGAGAAAATGATTATGAACGCAGTGACCGTGTACACGAGTTTTGCGACTACCTTAACAAGCGTGGAATGAATGCAACTGTACGCCGCACTCTTGGTGCAGATATTTCGGCATCTTGCGGTCAACTTCGACAAAAACGTACGTCAAATGCAACAAAACTGTAACTTTCAATAGATGGTTATATGTGGTATTATTTATAAAAAATATACTATTTATATAAAAGGAGAGTGATAAGAATGAGAATTGTTAGCAAAACCAACACAGGACTTGTGCGAAATTCCAATCAGGATTCGTATTTGACAGGAGAACTTTTTGGTTCAGTTTTGTGGGCTGTCGTATGCGATGGAATGGGCGGAGCAAACGGTGGTAATATTGCAAGCGAAGTCGCAGCAAAAACTATAAGCGAGCATATTAACTCATCTTATCGCGAGGGTATGAATTCCAACTCCATACGATATTTGCTCATGTCGGCCATCAGTGCAGCAAATTCCGATGTTTATGACATGGCGCAAAATGACGATACTTTATTAGGCATGGGTACAACTGTTGTCGTTGTCATTATAGTAAACGGCGTTGCCCATATTGCTCATGCTGGTGACTCACGCGCATATGTGATAAAGGAAAGAGATATGGAGCAAATTACACGCGACCACTCAATTGTTCAGTCGATGGTAGAAAACGGCGAAATTAGCGAGGAGGAGGCAAAGCATCATCCGAATCGTAATGTTATTACTCGTGCTCTCGGCGTAAATGAACGAATTGATATTGACTATAATGAAATTAACCTTTCACAAAACGAAACGGTGATGATTTGTACTGACGGATTGACCAACTATGTCGAAAACAATGAAATACTTGAAATTATAAAAAACAATAAATTTAATGAATATCCAGAAAAACTCATAGAAAAGGCAAATAATAACGGCGGTGGTGATAATATTACCGTTGTAATCATGTCTGCGTAAAGCTAAGGAGGGACCCGCTTGGATAGATTTTTAGGCAAACGTCTTGACGGACGATATGAAATTCAAGAAATTATCGGTATTGGCGGAATGGCGTTTGTTTATAAGGCGTACGATATACAGGATAACAAAATTGTAGCCGTCAAAATATTAAAGGATGAGTTCGGTTCAAACAGCGAATTTTTGCGTCGTTTCCAAAACGAATCAAAGGTTATTGCAGTGCTGTCTCACCCTAATATAGTTAAGGTTTATGATGTAAGCTTTGGTGACAATTTTCAGTATATCGTCATGGAATACATTGACGGCATCACTTTAAAAGAATATATTGAGCGCAAACAAAACATCCCGTGGAAGGATGCACTGTACTTTACCGTACAGATTTTGCGTGCGCTTCAGCATGCCCACGATAAAGGCATTATTCACCGCGATGTAAAGCCACAGAACATTATGTTGCTGCGCGACGGAACGATAAAGGTTACTGATTTTGGAATAGCCAGATTTTCGAGAAGTGATGAACGAACAATTACCGATAAAGCAATCGGTTCTGTTCATTATATCAGCCCCGAGCAGGCTAAGGGTGGTCCCATCGACGAAAAAGCCGACCTTTATTCTGTCGGTGTACTGATGTATGAAATGCTCACAGGCTGCTTGCCGTTTGACGGCGAAAATGCTGTTACTGTTGCAATAATGCAGCTTCAGGATGAGCCTACACATCCGCGTGAAATTGATAGCACAATTCCACTTGGGCTTGAACAGATTACAATGCGTGCAATGCGCAAAAATCCCGAGCATAGATATCATTCCGATGCAGAAATGCTTCGCGATTTAGAGGAATTTAAACGCAATCCAGAGGTGGATTTTGGTTACGAGGATGTCTGCGTTGACACAAGCAGCGTGGCTGCATTTTCAGGCAGCACGTATTACAATGATGATGAGCTACCGCAGCTTGAAAATCCGGATAAATATTATAATGAACCGTATGATGGCGAGGATTATGAGCAGCCAAAAAAACAAAGAAGCTCTATTTTACCTGTTCTTGCGGGTGTTGCTGTAGCTATAGTCATTGTTTTTGCTGCACTTGCGGCATTGTTCATATTTAAGGATAAAGAAAAAGGAGAGTTTGCCTGTCCAAACCTTGTCGGTGTTAATATCGATGAAGCCAAGGCAAAATACCCCAATCTCGTTATTTTTGAACAGGGAAGGGCCTATTCCGACGAATACGACTTTAATATCATTATTGATCAAGATATAAAGGCCGGTAAAACTATAAAAGACGGCACAAAGGTGTATGTCACAATTAGCGGTGGCAAAAATATGGCTGACGTTCCCGATGTTTACGACAATTACTACGAGGAAGCCAAGAAGAAAATAGAGGCAAGCGGATTAATTCCGATAATTAAAGAACAAAACAACGAAAATGTCGAAATTAACCGAGTTATTAGAACTGAGCCAGCAAGATCAACCCAGGTCGAAATCGGTTCAGAGGTTATTATTTATGTCAGCTTGGGCAAAGAAATGAAGTATAACACCGTTATCGATGTTACAAAGCTGTTGGCAGCCGATGCAAAGGCTAAGCTGGAGAACCTCGGCTTTGTAGTTACGGTTAAGGAAAAGGATTCCGACCAGGTACAAAAAGGTCATGTTGTTTCGCAATCTGTTGCAAAAGGAACAAGCTATGGCATAGGTCAAGAAATTATAATTTATGTCAGTACCGGCCAGACACCTGTAGAGTACGAGTTCGAGGTTTCGGTTACGAAACCTACGGACTTTAGTACCGATACATATAAAATAAAGGTTGTGTGTGGTAATCCGGATGAAGATCCTGAAAATGTAAAGGAAAAATCTGAAACGGTAAAAGTTGATGTAAATGAGTATAAGTTTAAATTTACTACAAATAAAACTCAGGAAGATGTTTATGTTTATATTGTCGTAGGAAATAAAGAGGCAATATATCAAACATATGTAGTTACAAGGGGTTCCATTTCAGAGCCCCGCTACTATCCTAATTGGGAAAAGGATTTGCAATGACAGGTCTAATTATTAAAGCAATTGCGGGATTTTACTATGTTGAAACCGAAAACGGTGTTATACAATGCCGTGCTAGAGGAAAATTTCGCAAAAACGATGAACACCCTCTGGTCGGCGATATAGCAGAGATTTCTCTCTGTGGCAACGAGGGAACGGTGGACAGGGTTGTTGACCGTAAAAATAGCTTGCAGCGCCCTCCGGTGGCAAACATTGATAGACTATACATTGTGTCAGCTTATACGCTGCCGTCACCTGACTTTCTTATGATAGATCGTTTGACGGTCATAGCACAAATGAGTGGAATTGAGCCGGTTATAGTTTTTAATAAAAGTGATCTCGGCGATTTTGAACAGTACGTTTCGGTCTATCGAAATGCCGGTTTTCGCACCTTTGTTGTATCGTGCAAAACAGGGGAAAGCATTGATGCGCTTAAAAATGATTTGACTGATGGAATTTCTGTTTTTACAGGCAATTCGGGCGTTGGAAAATCGAGCATACTTAATCGTGTGATTGATAATATCAGTCTTGAAACGGGTGAAGTAAGCGAACGCCTTGGCAGAGGCAGACATACTACTCGCCACGTTGAACTTTTTAAAACATCGACAGGCGGTTATGTTGCCGATACGCCAGGGTTTTCATCTATAGAAACCGATCCGATTTTAAAAGATGAATTAGCGCTCTATTTTCGTGACTTTGCAGATTTTAGAGATGACTGCCGCTTTGTTGGTTGCTCGCATACTTGCGAAAAAGGCTGTGCGGTTTTAGAAGCTGTTAAAAGCGATAAGATTATGAAAAGCCGACACGAAAGTTATTTAGCACTGTACGAAAAGGCAAAAATGATAAAAGAATGGGAACTGAAAAAGTAATGAGATGTATTATTTTTTCCGGAGCTAATATTGATGATTACAAATTCGTCGCTTCCTTTATGCGAAGTGACGATTTTGTCATATGTGCTGACTCGGGATTGCGACATGCAGTTGCGCTTGGCATTACTGCCGATCTGCTAATTGGTGATTTTGATTCTGCAAAAGAGATATCTGACGATCAATACAGTGAAATTATTGTTTTGCCTTGTGAAAAGGACGATACAGATACATACGCTGCCGCTAAAGAGGCCGTGGCACACGGAGCCAATGATGTCCTAATTTTTGGTGCAACGGGAACACGGCTCGATCACACGCTCGGTAATATAGCTACACTTGAATATTTGCATAGTATGAACATTACAGCACGAATAATTGACAGCTATAATAATATTTCTGTTATAAAAAACGAGACCATTCGTATAAATAAGAGCAGCGGCTTATACCTTTCACTTATTCCACTTGATAAACAGCTTTGCGGTGTTTCTATAAAAGGTGTTAAGTATCCGCTTGTTAACGCAAACATAAACAGAAACGAAACGCTTACTATAAGCAACGAAATTAGCGATGAATATGCTGAAATTTCTGTTTTAAGCGGGACGGCGCTGATTATTATTTCACACGATTAACATATTTTCACCATCTACATATGATGATATCAGGTGTGGGTGGTGATTATTATGAGACGGGGCAAAAGATGCAGAAGTTGTTGGACCGGTGGAATATTTGCAGTTGCTTTTGCAGTTGGACTGCTTGCGGCTATATGCCTGCCGCCCATATGCCTCATTGTGATATTGGTCATAGCGCTAATATTGCTTGGTATCACTTGCTACAAAAACTGAAAAGGGGTATTGTTATGAAGATAGTAGTAGTAAAGAGTCCAAAGTTTTTATCAGGTTTTTTAAGAATGGTATTTGGCATAAAAAAGGAAGCTAATACATAAATTGAACAGAATCGGAAAACCGCTTATTCGGTTTTCCGATTTTTTTGCATATAGTGAACAGAAGACGAATATATTACAGTAGTATCATAAAAAGGAGCAATTAATATGGAGTGTAATGTAACAAAGCAAAGCGTATATGTAAACGAATGTGTTTTTAATCAAAATTTAGAGCAACCTATAGATACAGAGTTTACTTTGCCTGATTATTGTCCCGATATTGACCATATAATTAAATGCGTAATACAGCCGAGGACAGGACAAAAATCCTTTAACGGAGACACCTTGACTGTGGACGGAACAGCAATGCTGACGTTGTTTTATACCGACGGTAGTCAGATTAGATGCTATGAATATCCTATTCATTTTTCACGTCAAATTTCTGTTGGTAAACCGCTTTCAAAAGCGTCTGCACGTGTGTGTATTACATCTGAATTTGTTAATTGCCGTGCTGTTTCAAAACGCAGAGTAGACCTTCATGCATCGCTTAATATGAATGTGTGCATTATGTCTGTAAGAGAACAGCAGGTAGTGTCGGATATCGACTATCCTTCAGTGCAAATGCTTCCGGCTGCTGCATCTGCAACAACGCCTATGGGTATTGGCGAAAAATACATTTTGTTCAGCGATGAAATTGAAGTGCCATCAACAAACAGCTCAATTAAAACGCTGCTGCGCTCCGATGCACGTACACTTGCTCACGAATGCAAAATTATCGGCAATAAGGTTGTTGTTAAAGGAGAGCTTATTGTAAGCTTTTTCTACATAAGCGAAAATGATAATAAGCCTGAGCATTTTACAAGCACAATGCCTATTAGCCAAATTGTAGATATTGACCGTGTAAATGATAGCTGCACTGCGACCGCGGAGATTGAGATAAACGAGCTTGAAATTAAAACTCATACGTCAGCTACGGGAGAGGTGTCCACCCTTACTATATCTGCCAAAATGACAGTAACAGCATCGGCATATTGCAATCTTGATATTCCTATTGTACTTGACGCATATTCAACCGATTGCGCAATGGAGCTTGAACGCACAGACATTAGATTTAAAAAGGTTGACACATCAGTATATGACAACTTTGTTTGTCGCGGAAATGTTGAATTCGGCTCGGATCAAATCGGTGAAGTGCTTGATATATGGTGCCAGCCGCGCGTTTCGACGACTGAAATCGGAGCAAGCGGAATATTGGTTAAAGGTATTGCAAACGTTAATATGCTTGCAGTAGATACAGACGGATATCCACGATTTTACGAAAAGCCGCTTGAATTTGAGTATGAACATCCATGCAACATTGGAAAATGCGAAATTACACCTCCTCAGTTGATTGCAATCGGATGTGAATACAGCATGATGTCGGGAGCAGCAGAGGTAAGGATTGAACTGTCAATCCATACTGAAATAATCTCCATTAACGATATATCTCCGCTTATGGATGCAAAGCTCAGCGAAACCGAAATTAAGCCAAAGGACGATTTTGCTCGCATAGCTTTATATTATCCGCAAAGCAGAGAAAAGCTGTGGAATATTGCACGCAAGCATAATACAGGCGTGTCTGATATAATGGTAGCCAACGGAATAAGCGGAGACTGCGCTGAAGCTGGTTCGATTTTGATAATCCCTCAAAAATAATCATCAGTACTGATGATTACAAGTATTGTAATTAACCACAGTAAAGCAAACAAATTTTTATACACTCAATAACCAAAAAAATCACCCTGCTACACAGCAGGGTGATTTTTTTGATTATATAGTTTGATGGAGTGCCTTTATAGATATTTAGGACTCCTGTTCTTTCATTTGCTTAAGTGCTTTTGCTAATTGATCGGGACATGATGTGCCTTTAAAACCGCACTGTATGTTTTCCAGACGGCCGATTACCTCATCGGTTTTCATTCCTTCTACAAGCTTTGATATTCCGGATGTATTTCCGTTACATCCACCAATGAATTTGACCGATTTGATGGTGTCACCATCAGTTTCGATGGTAATGCTGCGAGTGCAAACACCCTTTGGCGTAAATGTAAATGTCATTTTTATCTCCTTGATTATATTTAAATATATTATAACACACTTGATACCAACTCACAAGATTTTGATTTCAACAAACGGTGGAAATGAGGGGCATAATAGACATTAATCTCGTATTTTGTTGCGAAAAATGAAATTGTGTGATATTATATGCAACGAACATTATGATTAGGAGGTGCGCAACCGTGAAAAGACTGGTAGCTTTAATGCTATGTGTTATAGTAACGCTGGTTTTTGTGTCTTGCGGTGATACGGTATCGGGTCACAGCAGTACCACACAGTCTGAATCTATAACATCTGCAGTATCATCAGATGATTCTTCAAACTCATCGACTAGCAGCGACTGCGTATCTTCCGTCGATGAGAGATATGTCGATATGGTTGCTCGCGAAAAGACTATTCTTAAGAATATGAATTTCGGCAAAGTATTTTATAGGGCTGCACAGGCTACAGATGTTTATTTAATAGACATTACCAAAGAGGATGTTGACACAGTAGCTACTTTGCGTTCTTTACAGGGATTGGTTGCACGCCATTTTGGTGGTGCAATATATCTTGATGACGGCAGTAATGCGTCAAAATTTTGGATAGAATACTGCTCATCGGAATACGGACTTTATTTTGAAAAGTCTACCCCGGCACAAGTTATTAAACGGTTTTCTAAATATATAAAGGGTGCGGTATTATATTCACCGGACATACCGTATGAGTTTACTGTCGCACAGAATACAGCTATACAATCCGATTACTTAGTAGCAACGGGATTGTCGGTTTCACTGGTTAACCCTGCACTAACAAACAAGCCGCTTATTGACATACGCGGTCAGTTTAAAGACAAAAAAACTGCTTACAAATATATTATTGAAAACTGTCTTAATACATCGTCTACGCAATATATTGGTATTTTAAATCAAAATGCCGCTTTTTCTGATTATGTTTATTCGGTTAAGTCTCTTGTGCTTGATTTCGACTTTTCTGAAAGCTGGGAGTCTGAGATGCTCAGCTATATCATAGGCAGACCGGACTGGAATGAAACTGCATATGTATTCACTGACCGAGCTATAAGCAATGCACTTTTAAACGTACTCAGCGCAGACGGCTTTGCTACAATTAACACCGGCTCGTTTGCTAATTGTACGCTGTTTTCATCAGTTACTGCCAGCTACAATGGACGCACAATAAAGCATGATATAAAAACGCTTAATGAAAACAAAATTTATGTTTCAATGTTTCTCAATGTGGAATCAATGTCAGACATTCAGCAAAAGGCGTACAATGTTTGGAATCATAAAACAGCAGCCTGTCGCATTTCTGTTGAGTTTTACCCGATAATGTATGAGCTTGCTCCACCTATAGCAAAATGGTACAGGCAAAATTTGACTGCAAATGATATGCTGATATCAGCCGACCTTGGTTGCGGAATGGCGAATCTAAGCCTCATGGACCCAGAAACTGCAAAGCTATTTAGAAATAACAACGAATATTTTCTTAACTCCTGCGGAATATCGGTTATCAGCAATGGTATGAATTTGAATACTGTTGATGATTTTAATGCACAACTTGATGGAATGGATGTTGTTAATACAGAAAATACAATTACAGCATCAATGCGTTTTACCGATTTAGAAAGCTTTGAAACCTGGCTTAATTCAGCAACACCTGTTGCAAACGCTCCAATGTATTTTTTGATAGAACTGCCGTCATCAAATTTTGAGGCTGATGGTTTGAATGAACTTGGTACTGTTATATCCACCGCAAAGGAAAAGCGTAAAGGCGTGTTTGAGTTTGTGCTTACTGAAAATTTGCTACAATATATGTAATTAAAAGTGCAGACTTAATTCAGATAATTAATAAGCTAATAATTATAAAATATCTTTGCACTTAATTATCGTGCACTTATAAATCAAAATTAAAGATAAATACCGAGAAGAACCTTTAAAAGTTCTTCTCGGTATTTTTATATTTATAATTCTGCGTATAATTTTTTGTATATTTAAAAATATAGGTAAAGTAGACATACTAACATTAAATAGTTTAGAACAGTTTTATTTTGAAATAATAAAATTTAAAGAAGGAAATGCAAAATTTAACAATGTAATGCAAAAGCTAATATTAAACACATAGCTATGAATAGGAAAATTCCAAAGTACTGATAGGGAATGGACATACTATTGTTTTTGCTTTAGCCACGCAATACAAAATTAAGCTTTTCTTCTTGTGGTGTATGATCCAAATATACTATGCATCATAAAAACAAAAAAGGTCAGATCAGGCACAAAACTTAGAAAGCTTAATGCGTTCTTAATATATTATTGATCTCTTTTACACCTTTTTTAAATTAACAGAGTTACAATTAACACAAAAATTGGTAGGAGGAAGTTTCACTTGCAGAAACCTCTAAGAAAAATCATTACTTTAAACTCATTTCAAATTGTGGCACTTGGCTTTGCGGCAGTAATCTTAATTGGAGCTCTCGTATTAATGCTTCCAATATCATCAGCAAGCAGAGTAGTAACACCATTTACAGATGCACTCTTTACCTCAACCACCAGCGCGTGTGTTACAGGACTTGTGGTGCAGGACACCGGAACATATTGGTCAGATTTTGGTCATGTAGTTATTATATTTCTGATTCAAATAGGTGGACTGGGCGTAGTAACAGTGGCGGCATTCTTTGCAATGTTAGCCGGCAGAAAAATAGGTCTTTTTCAGCGCAGTACAATTCAGGAAGCTGTTGCTGCTCCAAAAATCAGCGGAATCGTAGCCTTAACAAAATTTATATTAAAAGCAACATTACTAATCGAGCTGATTGGTGCGGTAATTATGGCGCCAACCTTTATAAAGGATTTCGGGTTGCTTAAAGGTATATGGTTTTCCGTTTTCCACTCAGTATCGGCGTTTTGTAATGCAGGTATTGATTTAATGGGAATAAGAGAACCTTTTTCATCAATGATAAGCTATGTAGGCAATTTTGCAATCAACTTTGCTATTATTTCTCTTATTGTTGTGGGTGGTCTTGGTTTCTTAACTTGGGATGATATTCGCACCCATGGTATTCATATAAGACGTTACCGCATGCAAAGTAAAGTAATTGCTGTTACAACGGGATTGTTAATACTAATACCCGCAATAGGATTTTTCTTTTTAGAATTTTCCGATATGCCGCTTGGAAAAAGAATTATGACATCCATCTTTCAATCGGTTACACCGAGAACAGCAGGATTTAACACGGTGAATTTATCAGCAATGAGCGAACCTGGACAAATGACAATGATATTATTAATGCTTGTTGGTGGCTCTCCCGGGTCTACTGCCGGTGGTATGAAAACCACAACTTTTGCTGTTATTATTGCCTGCGTTTTTGCAATATTTAAAAAGCGTGACAGTGTACAGTTTTTCGGCAGAAGAATAGCACACGATGTTATTTCAACAGCCACAACAATTGCTTTTATATATATAAGCCTTTGCGTTGGCGGCGCACTCATAATAAGTCTTATTGAAGGGCTACCTATGCTTACTTGTATGTATGAAACTGCTTCTGCAGTTGCTACGGTAGGTTTGACACTCGGTATTACACCCCATCTTTCGGAGCTTTCAAAATATTTGCTTATATTGCTTATGTATATAGGGCGAGTAGGCGGTCTTACTATCATCTATGCAGCGCTTAAATCAAAACAACAAATGGGCAAATACCCTCTTGACAAATTAACTGTTGGATAAAAAGGAGATATAATTATGGAATCAATTTTACTTGTTGGAGTTGGCAGATTTGGCAGACATATTGCATTGGAACTCAATAAATTAGGACATGAGGTTATGGCTGTTGACCATGACGAAGAACGTATAAACGAGGTCATTCCGTTTGTGACAAGCGCACAAATCGGTGATAGCACCAATGAAGCTTTTCTTTCCTCTCTTGGTATTAATAACTATGATGTTTGCATTGTTACCATTTCAAACGATTTTCAAAGTTCACTCGAAACGACCAGTCTTTTAAAAGAACTTGGTGCTAAACTGGTTGTATCCCGTGCCGAACGTAACGGTCAAGCAAAGTTTCTGCTTCGTAACGGTGCGGATGAGGTTGTGTATCCCGAAAAGCAGGTAGCACATTGGGTGGCCATAAGATATAGCTCAAGCCTTATTCTGGATTATATTGAAATAGACGAGTCTCACGCGATTTTTGAAGTGTCTGTGCCGATGGAATGGGTTGGCAAAAGCGTGGGAGAAATTGATATTCGTAAAAAATACAATATCAATATCATGGCTGTTAAACAAGACGGTAAAATGAATATGGGTGTAACTTCCGATACTGTGTTAACAGAGGGTGAGACAATGCTCGTTATCGGCGAATCGGCTGCTTTACAAAAGTATTTCCATTTTTAAATTTATTGGAAAACAAAGGGGAGGTCAGCTTTAATGAAGGATTTACTGCTTATTCCGTTAATGTTTGGCGTATTTGTGTTAGGATATTTACTTATAAAACGAGTCGATAAATTTATAGATGAAAACCGAAAAGCAATTACAAAACGAGAAGAAGTAAAAGAGCCATCCTTCGTTATGCTGGAAACCGAACTGTCGGATGATGAAATCAAGATGGAAATTGATAAATTTCGAAAAAATCATAATAAAACATTGATTTTTTTATATGACAGCGATAAAATACAACTGCCTATTCCAATAAATGGTGATATTGCTTAAAAAATGGTAGAAAAATTTATTACTGTATGTTATAATATTTGAAAATGCTATGTGGTGGTATATATGAGCTTTGAAGGTGCTGATAATAAGGAGAACGCAGAACACATTCTTGTGTGTTTATCTTCTTCACCTTATAACGCCAAAATCATAGATACTGCGGCTAAAATGGCTAGAGCCTTTGGCGGTAGCTTTACAGCATTATATGTCCAAACATCAAATCACAATGATATATCAGAAGCCGATAAAAACAGGCTTCAAAACAATATCCGCCTAGCCGAAAATGCTGGGGCGGATATTGCTACAGTTTACGGTGACGATATTTCTTGTCAAATTGCCGAATTTGCAAGGGTGTCAAAGGTTACTAAAATTGTAATCGGAAGAAGCGGCGTATTAAAAAGACATTTTTGGAGCAGACCCACTTTAACCGAAAAACTTACAATGACCGCTCCGAATATTGATATACATATTATTCCTGATTTCACGGCGGAGAATGAGTATAATGCAAAAAGAACTTTTAATATTGGCGTATGGGTTCCATCGTTAAAAGATATAATAATTTCTTTGCTTATACTGGCACTAACCACTGCTTTGGGTTTTCTTTTTAGTGAGCTTAATTTTAAAGATGTCAACATTATAACGGTATATATTTTAGGTGTTTTGTTAACCTCAATTTTTACAAAAAGTTATCTTTGCTCGGTTGGTAATTCTATTGCAGGCGTATTGCTATTTTATTTTGTTTTTACTGAACCAAAACTTACATTTGCGTCTTATGAAACAGGCTATCCGGTAACCTTTTTAATTATGCTGATTTCTTCTCTTATTACAGGCACCTTAGCAACAAAACTAAAGTCCTACGCCAAAATGTCGGCAGAGGCTGCTTTTAGGACAAAAATGCTTTTTAATACTAATCAGCTTTTACAAAAGGCAAAAGATGAAACTGAAATTATCAATATTACGGCAAGTCAGTTAATGAGTCTGCTCCATCGAAACATCATTGCTTTCCCTGAAAATGACGGTAAGCTCGGCAAAGGATATTTATTAAGTGAAAATGAAGATATGCATTTTGAAGATTATTTTTCGAGTGAAGAATCTACGGCTTTACAATGGGTTTTTGAAAACAAAAAGCGCGCAGGCGCTACTACTGAACATTACAAATCGGCAAAGTGTTTGTATATGGCAATAAAAATTAATCATAAGGTTTTCGGTGTAATAGGTATTGATATGAAAAGAAAGCCCTTTGATTCTTTTGAAAACAGCGTGTTGTTATCGGTTCTTGGAGAATGTGCATTGGCTATTGAAAACAAAAGAAATGCCAAAGAAAAGGAAGAAGAAGCCGTAATAGCAAAAAATGAGCAATTAAGGGCTAATCTTCTTCGTGCCATATCGCATGATTTAAGAACACCTCTTACCGCAATATCGGGAAATGCAGGATACTTGCTTTCTGCTTATAAAAAGCTAGACGATCCAACCAAAACACAAATTTTTACGGATATTTATGATGATTCGCAGTGGCTTATCAGCCTTGTTGAAAATTTGCTTTCTATTACCCGCCTTGAAGAAGGCAGACTTAATATTAATATGACTACCGAGCTTGTTGATGAGGTTATAGATGAAGCATTAAAACATATCAGCCGCAAAAGTCAAGAACATAATATTTTAGTGGATATAAAGGATGATTTGTTACTTGCCCGTATGGATGCAAAATTAATAGTTCAAGTAATAATTAACATTATAGATAACGCAATTAAATACACTCCTGTAGGTTCAGTTATTAAGATTTCGGCAGACAGAAGAGAAGAAAAAATTGCTGTTTCGGTTTCTGATAACGGCAGCGGAATTTCTGATAGCTTAAAGCCTAAAATCTTTGATATGTTTTTTACCGGGGAAACAAAAATAGCTGACAGCCGCAGAAGCTTAGGTCTTGGACTTGCACTTTGTAAATCGATTGTCAATCTTCACGGGGGCGAAGTGCTTGTAAAAGATAACATTCCAAACGGTGCTATTTTTGAATTTACACTGCCTGCACATGAGGTGAACATAAATGAATAAACTCACAGTACTTGTGGTTGAAGACGATCGGTCAATTCGGAATTTAATGACCACAACATTAAAAATACATGATTATAAACATATTTTGGCACCAAACGGAGAAGCCGCGATAATTGAGGCATCAACACATAACCCTGACATTATACTTCTTGATTTAGGGCTTCCTGATATAGATGGTGTGGAGGTTATTAAAAAAATCCGCACTTGGTCTAATGTGCCGATTATAGTAATCAGCGCCCGTAATGAAGACGCCGATAAAATTGAGGCACTTGATGCAGGTGCAGATGATTATTTAACCAAGCCGTTTTCTGTTGAAGAACTTTTAGCAAGAATTCGCGTAACACAGCGACGTTTAGCTACAGTTGGAACAGAATCTTCTACCGATTCGGTATTTACAAACGGAAGATTAAAGGTGGACTTTGCCGCAGGTTGTGCATTTATGGGTGAAACCGAGCTTCACTTAACACCCATTGAATTTAAACTGCTTTGCCTTATGGCAAGAAATGTGGGTAAGGTATTAACTCATAGTTTTATAACCCAAAAGGTTTGGGGAAACAGTTGGGAAAACGATGTTGCGTCCCTTCGTGTATTTATGGCTACGCTTCGTAAAAAAATTGAATTTGAACCCGATTCACCGCAGTATATTCAAACACATATTGGTGTCGGTTACAGAATGCTGAAGGTTGAGTAAAATATGAATTACATAAAAAATTTTCTTAAAGGCATTTTGGTCGGTGTAGGCGGTATAGCGCCGGGACTAAGCGGTAGCGTTATGCTGCTCATGCTTGGAATTTATGAAAAGTCAATCAATGCAATTAGCACTCTTTTCAAGGATTTCAAGAAAAATATAACATTCCTTTTTCCGCTTGTATTAGGTTTTGGATGCGGAGTTATTGCGTTCAGTAAAATCGTAGATTATTTACTTAATAATTTTGAATTTCAAACAAGGTATTTATTTTTAGGATTGGTTATAGGAACTGTTCCTCTTTTTTATAAATCCGTAAGGAAAAAAGGATTTTCGAGAAAACACTATTTTGTAATCGCAGCAACCTTTATTGTTGGAATAGTTGTATTTTCCTTTAATAATAACCTGTTCCCACAGATAACAAATCCTAATTTGGCACAATCTGCTTTGTTAGGTATCGCCGTTGCAGGTTCTTCTATAATACCCGGTGTAGATAGCGCGGTAATATTGTCTGCTCTGGGTCTATACAAATTATATGTTTGTTCTATCGCCAATTTCGATATTTCAGTATTGATACCTGCTGGTTTAGGTCTTATAATCGGTGCAATATTGATTTCTAAAATGATGAGCTTTTTAATTTCTCGGTTTTACACCATCACTTTTTCGGTGATTTTTGGATTGTTCATTTCGATTATTCCGAAAGTATTAAACACTAGCTGTCAAATTAAATCTTTTGATCAGGCTTTTATTGCTTCAGTATTAACTCTATTTGGATTCCTGCTTTCTTTATTCTTTTGCGATATCAAGAATAACACTGAAAAAATACTATCTCTTTTTAGAAGGAAGGAAAAATTATGATATTAGCTCTAATCATATTTGCAATTACATATGTACTAATGCTAACATTACAAAAATATCGGCCTTGGATTGCTCTTAGCAGTGCAGCATTATTTATTGTACTTGGCTTGTTTGGTGTATATGATTTTGCAATACCCACGGCTCTTGGTGCGGTAGATTACAATGTTCTTTTGATGATAGGTGGTACAATGGGAATTGTAACCCTATTTATCGAGAGTAAGATGCCTGCCCGTCTTGCAGAAATGTTAATTTCAAAAGTTCCTAATGTAAAATGGGCAGTTACAGCACTTGCTCTGTTTGCTGGTGTAATAAGTGCTTTTGTTGATAATGTAGCAACCGTTTTAATGGTAGCGCCCGTAGGTCTTGCTATTTCAAAAAAGTTAAAAATATCACCTGTGCCGGTGTTAATTGCTATTGCAGTTTCTTCTAATCTTCAAGGAGCTGCAACAATGGTAGGTGATACCACTAGTATGTTACTTGGTGGATATGCCGGTATGAATTTCCTTGAATTTTTCTGGATGCAAGGTAAAGCAGGCATTTTTTGGGGCGTTGAGCTTGGTGCTTTGGCGTCGACCGTTGCCTTACTTTTGTTATTTAGAAAAGAAAAGCAGCCTGTTGATTCTAAAATTGAAACAAATGTAACCGATTACTTCCCGTCATTTTTAATGATTGGTACTGTTGCTTGTTTGATCGTAGCTTCTTTTTTACCGCAACCAAACAATGCTTTTCTCTTATCCGTATACAATTTACGCAGCGGATTAATATGTTTGGCTCTTTGTATAGTTGGAATTATTCGTACTTGCTCTAAAACCAAATCCCTTAGCATATTAAAACAGGTATGGCAAGAACTTGATAAAGATACACTGTTGCTTTTGTTCGGTCTGTTTATTGTTATCGAAGGCATTAAAACGGCAGGCGTAATCGACGCGGCGGCAGATTTGTTCCATGCTGTGTCCGGCGATAATCCCTTCCTGCTGTATACGTTAATAGTATTTGCTTCGGTTATATTGTCAGCCTTTATTGATAACATTCCTTATGTTGCAACCATGTTGCCGGTGGTATCAAGCATAGCTGCTTTAATGAACGGCGGTGCAGGAATGGAACCGTATGTTTTCTATTTTGGACTGCTGACAGGAGCTACACTTGGCGGAAACCTAACTCCTATTGGGGCTTCTGCAAATATTGCCGCAATTGGTATTCTTCGTAAAAACGGAGAAACCGTCAAACTTAAAGACTTTTTAAGAATAGGTGTACCCTTTACCTTAACTGCCGTGCTTGTAGGATATATTTATATTTGGCTTGTTTGGGGCGTATAAATATCCCAAGCTGATGACCACTCACTTTCGGTTATTGCTTGCACCTTTCTTTAAATGGCTAAATTTATGAAGCTGACTTCGCCACATTTAAATTGATAATTTAATGCACAAAGGTTAATTACAACGATAAACCAAGCAGACATTGTTATATTAAAGGTGGTCAACTTTACGGCAGTGGAAATGTACCAAAACCCTCCCGAAAAGTAAATGCCAGTTATTAATTAGAGAAATTAAAATAATTAATATTGTTATGCAGCAGAAAATGAAAACGGTGTAACCCTGTTGGGGTTACACCGTTTTTTTTGCGTAAAGAAATCGTCATTATGGGTTAGGTTAAATGTATATGATTTTTTATCTCGCTATTCCGCTCTGTTCAGCGTGGTAGGGAGCATAGTTTATAATCTTGCTCCTTTGGGCACTAATTGTTCTTTTAGCAAATTTGCGCTTAATCTTTTTCATTACTTTCTGCTCAAAATCAATCAGCTTGTCCTCAAATATAAATCCAAAAATAATTGATATAATCATAAACGCCTCTATAATTGTTTCAAAAATGTGTGCATCTGTCATTGTGTAATCCTCCTTGAATTTTTATCATTTGATTATATTGTAGCAAAACACTTGTCCGTTTAATGGTACTACTTGTAAGCGGTTTGCATTTCTTATTAAAGAATATGCAAAGATAAGATAAAATATTTGACAAAGTTTATAATAAAAGCTAAAATGATATCTGTATTAATCCGCCGAGGAGGATATTTTTTTAATGAGCAGAGAATTGGCAAAAATATATGACCCACAGTCGGTTGAAGACCGTCTTTATAAATTTTGGATGGATGGCGGCTATTTTCATGCCGAGGCTGACCCTGAAAAGGAGCCATATACAATAGTAATACCGCCTCCAAATATCACCGGACAGCTTCATATGGGACATGCGCTAGATGAAACCCTGCAGGATATTCTCATCCGTTTCCGCCGCATGCAGGGCAGAGCAGCCCTTTGGCTTCCCGGTACTGACCATGCGTCCATTGCGACAGAAGCAAAGATTGTAGCAGCAATGGCTGAAGAGGGAATAAAGAAAGAAGATATAGGACGCGAAAAATTCCTTGAACGCGCATGGGACTGGAAACGCAAATATGGCGGCAGAATTGTAGAACAGCTTAAAAAGCTCGGTTCTTCATGCGATTGGGACAGAGAACGTTTCACGCTTGATGAAGGTTGCAATAAAGCCGTTAATGAAGTTTTTATTCGTTTGTATGAAAAGGGACTTATTTACCGCGGTGAGAAAATAATCAACTGGTGTCCGACTTGCCTTACCTCTATTTCAGAGGCAGAGGTTGAATATGAGGACCAAGCAGGCCATTTTTGGCATTTACGGTACCCACTTGCTGACGGCAGCGGATATATGAATGTTGCAACTACTCGTCCCGAAACACTTCTCGGCGATACTGCGCTTGCAGTAAACCCCAACGATGAAAGATATAAGGACGTTGTCGGAAAGACAGTTGTTTTACCGCTTGTTCACAGAGAAATTCCCGTTATTGCCGATGATTATGTAGAAATGGATTTCGGTACAGGCGTAGTAAAAATTACACCTGCACATGACCCCAACGACTTTGAGGTAGGTCTTCGCCATAACCTCGAGGTTATCAATGTCATGACCGATGATGCTAAAATAGTTGACGAATATCCTAAATATGCAGGCATGGACAGATACGAAGCTCGCAAAGCCATTGTAGCTGACCTTGAGGCAGAGGGCGCGCTTATTAAAGTTGAGGATTATTCTCATAATGTAGGTGCTTGCTATCGTTGTCATACTACTGTTGAACCGCGCGTATCAAAGCAGTGGTTTGTCAAAATGGAGCCGCTTGCTAAGCCTGCAATAAAGGCTGTACGTGATGGTGATGTAAAATTCATTCCTGAACGCTTTGATAAGATATACTATAACTGGATGGAAAACATTAAGGACTGGTGCATTTCGCGTCAGCTTTGGTGGGGACATCGCATACCTGCGTGGTACTGTGCCGATTGCGGCGAGATCATAGTTACAAAGGACGAGCCTACTGTATGTCCAAAATGTGGTTCCACACATCTTGATCGTGATGAGGATACACTTGATACATGGTTCTCATCTGCTCTTTGGCCGTTTTCAACTCTCGGCTGGCCCGATAATACCGAGGATCTTAAGTATTTTTATCCGACAAACACGCTTGTTACCGGATATGATATTATTTTCTTCTGGGTTGCACGCATGATATTCTCTGCACTCGAATACACCGAGCAGGTTCCGTTTGATACTGTTCTTATTCACGGTATTATACGCGACGCTCAGGGCAGAAAAATGTCCAAATCACTTGGCAATGGTGTTGATCCTCTGGTTGAAATTGAAAAATACGGCGCTGATGCACTGCGTTTTTCACTGGCTACCGGCAACAGCCCCGGAAATGATATGCGATACGTTCCTGAGCGTGTTGAATCATCACGAAATTTTGCAAATAAGCTGTGGAACGCATCGCGCTTTATTCTCATGAATTTGCCCGATGATCAGAAATCACCCTATTTGCCTGAAAACCTCGCATTAGAGGATAAATGGATTTTGTCCAAATATAATAATCTTGTTAAAGATGTCACAGAAAACCTTGACAAGTTTGAAATAGGCGTAGCCGTTCAAAAACTGTACGATTTTATTTGGGATGTCTTCTGCGACTGGTATATCGAACTGTGCAAGGTGCGCCTAAATTCAGACGATACATCTGCCGCCGATACAGCACGCGCCGTGCTTGTTTATGTAATGTCAGGCATGCTGCAACTTTTGCACCCGTTTATGCCGTTCATTACTGAGGAAATATGGCAGTCTCTGCCCCACGACGGTGACACCATTATGGTTTCAAAGTGGCCTGAATATAACGAGGCAATCGACTATTCCGCTGAAGAGGCAGAATTTGAGCGCATTGTTAAGGCTATTCGTGCCGTACGTGTTCGCCGCAACGAAATGAATGTACCGCCTTCACGCAAGGCAAAGGTTATCATCGAAAGTGCCTACGCCGATACATTTAATGAGGGTGCGGTATTCTTCCGTCGTCTGGCATATGCATCTGATGTTGAGATTAATCAGGCTGTTAACGATCCGTCAGCGGTTACTATCATAACCGACGATGCAAAGTTATATATGCCTCTTGGTGACCTTATCGACTTTGAAGCTGAACGCGCTCGTCTTACAAAAGAACGCGATGCAGTTATGAAAGATATAGAATTTGTCGAGAGCAAACTTAACAACCCCGGATTTGTCAGCAAGGCACCTGAAAAGGTAGTTGCGGAACAGCGCAAAAACCTTGAAGTTTACAAGGAAAAGCTGGCAATGGTGGATGAAAGGCTGAAAACACTGCAATGAATTACAGGGAAGCGCTGAACTTCGTTCATTCGCGACAGAAATTTGGCAGCCGCCCGGGACTGGACAGTATTAGGCGCATTACCGAGCTGTGTGAAACACCACAGCGCGGTATGCGCTTTCTCCATGTCGCAGGGACAAACGGCAAGGGTTCCGTCAGCACCATGCTTAGCAATATTTTGATTTCAGCCGGGTATAAAACCGGTCTGTTTATTTCACCATATGTAATTGATTTCCGCGAGCGCATTCAGCTTGACGGTAAAATGATATCTTGTGCCGATTTTGCTCGCATTATAAGTCGTCTTAAGCCGCTTGTTGAACAAATCGACGAAGAAGGTCTTTGCGTTACCGAATTTGAGCTAATAACCTGCGCAGCCTTTATTTATTTTAAAGAAAAGGGTTGTGACTATGTTGTACTTGAGGTCGGAATGGGTGGCCGACTGGATGCGACCAATATAATTGATTGCCCAGAGGTATCTGTTATTACACGAATAGACCTTGACCATACCGCAATACTTGGTGATACTGCGTCTAAAATAGCGTTTGAAAAGTGTGGTATTATTAAATCAGGAGCTCCAACCGTAATGTACCCTGACCAGTATGGGGAAGTTTGTAATGTAATTGCAACTGTTTGTCGAGAGCGCAACAGCCGTCTTATAATACCGCCCATTGATTTTTATGCTTGTGATAACGGTATATACGGCAGCAACATTTGCTTGCACGATATTAATATTACTCTGTCGCTTATAGGAAGGCATCAACAGCTTAATGCCGCCACTGCAGTAGAAGCAGCGATTGTGCTTGGCATAGATCATAAGCACATTGCTAATGGCATTGCTGCGACATTTTTTGCCGCACGCATGGAGGTGCTGTCGCATAAACCCACGGTTATTCTTGACGGAGCACACAATCCAAACGGTGCCCGTGCTCTTGTAGATGCACTTAATTCAACATTTAACGGCAAAAAGTGCGTAGCAATAATGGGAATGCTTGCTGACAAGGACATAGATGATGTGCTCGGCATTCTTGCACCGTGCTTTACTGATATTGTTACACTTACGGTACAAAATCCTCGCACAATGACTGCCGCCGAACTTAAACATAAAGCATTAAATTATTGTGATTCTGTTAAATCGGCACATTCATACTCTGAGGCTATTCGTATTGCCGATGCTCTTTCAAACGGTAAACCTGTTGTAATTTGCGGCTCATTATATCTTGCCGCGGCAATTCGACCTAAGCTTACTTCTTATTACAAAAAAATACACGATTAGCCGACAGTCTTTTCGATACAATTTAAACCGTATCCTTATATATTAAGGGTACGGGTTTTTTATGCCCAAAATGAAAGGAAGTGTTAACATTGCCCGTAAATATAGATGTAACAGGAGAGGTGCTTACCGCACGACTTGAAGGTGAGCTTGACCACCATGCCGCCGCTTCTATTCGTGAGGAAATAGACCGTAAAATTGACAGCATCCGTCCAACGCTGGTGATAATTGATTTTAGGGATCTTACCTTTATGGATTCTTCGGGAATAGGTCTTGTAATGGGCAGGTACAAAAAAACGCGCGAAATAGGTGCGGAATTACACATTACAAATACATCGCCCCAAATTTATAAAGTAATGCGTCTGTCCGGAATTGAACGGCTGGCGGTAATAGATAAAGGAGGTTGCAAAAATGAAACCGATAAATGAGGTAAAAATAAATTTACTGTCACGCTCGTCTAATGAATCGTTTGCTCGCGTTGCAGTAGCATCATTCATAGCACAGCTTGATCCGACGATTGAGGAAATTAATGACATCAAAACAGCGGTTTCCGAGGCTGTGACAAACTGCATTGTCCACGCTTATAAGGAACGCATCGACACCGTATACATATCAGTATCAATATATGAAAATCGCACAGTACGAATTTCAATACGCGATCGTGGTTGCGGAATACCAAATATTAAGCAGGCAATGGAGCCACTTTATACGACCGCCGGCGGTGAACGCGCAGGTCTGGGATTTGCAGTTATGGAGTCATTCATGGACAAGCTGTCTGTGCGCTCAAAACCTGATAAGGGAACTACCGTCACCATGACAAAGCAGTTGTCGTATAGGGCGCGGTCAAATGGATAACCGCGAAAATCTAATTACAGATAATCTCGGGCTTGTGCATTCGTGCTGTCATCGCTTTACCGGCAGGGGAGTAGAATACGATGATTTGTATCAGGCAGGTTGTATCGGTCTTATCAAAGCAGCCGACCATTTTGACGCTTCGCGTGGTTTATGCTTTTCAACATATGCTGTCCCGTCAATTCTTGGTGAAATAAAGCGTATTTTTAGAGATGGAGGAGCGGTCAAGGTTAGCCGTTCATTAAAGGAATTATCATTAAAGGTAACTCGCGAGCGTTCAAGACTTGCTGTAAAGCTCGGACGCGACCCCTCAATTAGTGAGCTCGCGTCCGAAATAAATGTTGATGCTGAAGAAATTGCCGAAGCACTTTGTGCATCAGTCGCTCCACTGTCGTTAACTGTCGATGATGACGGAGAACAATCAGAAATACAGATAGCATATGATGATCGCGACAAAATTTGTGATCGGTTGATGATAGATGACGCCGTATCAATTCTCAGTGAAAATGATCGTCGGATAATAGAACTGCGATATTTTGGCGAAAAGACGCAATCTCAAACGGCACAGCAGCTGGGAATGACACAGGTGCAAATATCAAGACGCGAAAAAGTAATATTGTCGCAACTGCGAGATTACTTAAACGGTAAAAATAAATCTGTTGTATAAAATTAAAGCTGACTGGCAACAATATACACGATAAAATACGTTATAATACCACAATTGTTGAAATAGTTGAGCGATTTGTCGAAAAATTGTCTACTTATGTAAAAAAAAATGACAAATTGAATAAACACAAAAAAATATGCAATTTAGTGTTGACATGGAGAGATGGTTGTGGTATTATAATCAGGCGCTCAAGAAACGGGGCAGCAAAAAACAAA
>CALHND010000012.1 GCA_938034875.1 uncultured Clostridia bacterium | reverse complement strand
GTAGGAATATTCCGTGCTCCAAGTGTAACCGGCGAGCGTGTGTGTCAGCTTGGCCGGTTACATATAAGTGCAGAAAATGCTCTTTTCAATGCATATGCAAGATGATAGGTCTAATCAGCGTCCCTTAAGTCGAGAAAGTCTAAGTATATGTCCTGCAATGTCCAGGATTGTATAATACCAAATGCCAGCTGAGCTAATCCGCAAAAAACGAACGCAATAATTTTCCCAGTTGAGTACCGTTTGTCGTAATTAGAGTATACCGTGCTGTCGCTGCGTATGTCAACGATACATTTGCCGTTAATTCCCTGGAAATATTTAAATTTTACATTATCCTCCTTCTGAAGCATATCGAACAATTTGTACATATTTCTTGGTTTGTGATCAGTGGTGACTGTATACTCTTCGCCGTTGATTAAGAATTTTTTTCCTTGGTTGCTATCATAAACGTATGGCGGGTCGTATAGGATTATGGCATATCCTGGCACTTGCATTTCAATTGCTTTGTCCGGAGATTTGGGATAGATCATCAAAAACAACAAAACAATCGGAATTTCCCAAATAAGCAATGAAAATATGTTATTAAGCAATTTTTTCAGGAAACGTTTAATTTTCATTGTTCACCTCCGGGCAGCGAGGGCAAGCCCATGTTTTTTACGATAAATTCAATTCGCTTATTCGTAAACCAGCTTAAAAAACTCATCCCTATTGATTCCGCTGCTCCGCTTCCGAATTCCTTAAGCAGGTATACCTTTGCACGTTTATCAGCAGCCACTGCTGCATTTTGAGCGCATTTTGTCAATTTCTTAGCAGCACTTTTCTTCAGCAGCTTTCTTGCATCAAGACCTTTATCCAATAGCCTTGTGTTGATTGTGTCACCGCCGCTCATAGCACCTCCGAGAGCACCAAAACCAACCGAGATTATAGTATCGCCTACGATGCTGCCAAATGGTTCTCCGCGAATTATTCCGCTGGCGATCGAATTTGCCGCGCCAAAACTTGCGCCGATTATAACCGATGCCCCCGGGCAAAGCACGGACAAGGCACCCTCTGCTGCGCCCAATAAGCCGGCAGTAATAATTTCAGCAGGCTTAAGATCATTCCCTTTATCGATGGCATTTGAAGCAATTGTTGAAGCGATGTTTACTGCAGCATTGACAACGGCACCCACGATAGCTCCCAAAATGAGCCCGCCAAAATCGCCATCCAAATCAACTCGTATAATTGGACTATTCAAACAATACGCATACGCGTTATGCCCGAGAACGCCCTGGCCGGTGGAGAGGAGGACATCGGCAGAGATGAACCTTCTTACCTCCGGATCGTAGTAACGGGACCGGAGGTAGTAGAAGCCCGTCTCTTCGTCATACACATATCCACGATAACGGAAGGGATTATCCTTTCCGAGTGTGGACGCGAGTGAGCCTGAGGTTGACAGCAGTTTGCCCCAAGAATCCAACCTCAACAGCGGCTAAATCGCTGTTGAGGTAAGCATATTCTACAACGGTTGCTCCGGTTTTGTCAATGAGTTTCACAACGTCATTCTGTGCATTGCGGAGGTAATAATAGCTTCCATATGAATTATTTAAAGAATGCTGTTTGTTGACGAATCCTCCTTTTTGAGCACTTAGATTAAATTTGGCATATTCATTTTGCAAACGCAGTAATTCGCTGCACAGACTTCTGCATTTCTGCGGTTTTTGCTATCCGCATGTGTTTGCCGGTAGGATTCATTGCCGATACTGAATCAGTATTGATTCTGCAAGTATTGCAAGACGATAATATATCACCAATTCATCTCTTTCTATTCCGGCAGACTGATTTATCAATTCTGAAAAAACTTTTTTATCATCCTTTGAGATAATTGTGTCGGCGGGAAATTCAATGAATTTCGATTGCTTTAACAACTGTGTGCAGCATCCACCTATGATGGAATCAATAGCCATAAGTTCAGGAGCATTTAGGCGTATTTTTGCAGGAATTCTGGATTCCAAAAACGCCTTTAAAATATACTTATGCTGTTTGTTTTTCATTGCAATCACCTATACCTGAGTATTAAAACCTTACCAATCGATGTAAACATTCCGCCTTGTCCATTCGAATTAGCTAAATCCCAAGATGCATTTCAACAATTACAATTGCAGGTATACTTCAACACTGAAGAATCTCAACTGGCAAAATTTGCTTTATCTTGTGATATTTGAGCACATTAGCTCCCTTATTGTGGTATTTCAGTGATTGATATACCTGACAAGCAATCCAGCCCCCTTCATGCTTGCGGATACATTCAAAAATGCATCTACACAAGATGATCCTTAAAAACGTCCAGAACTTTTAAGAACAAGTCGCAGTAATTACTGATGTTTGCACTTAAATCGGAGTTTCGAATATTTAACAACAGCATAGCATAATAGGGCTCAAATATAACGCTTCGGCCATCACCCCACGGTGATGCATTTGGATTTATCTTTCTTCCTCTTAATAGTTCATTGGCAAAGTTAAATGCCACTTCATAACAGTCTAAAAGATCAATTTGTCCATCAGCATATGCGAGGACATACTCGGGAATAGGTACTTTTAAGAATGCTTTAACTATACTTGTCTCTTCCTTGGACAGCAGTTTCATACGCATGCCCTCACTGGTAGAAAAACGAGCGTATAAGTCCGGATTGAGAATAGAAACCACCCACTCCCAATCCTTTCAATCTCAAGCTACCTGAACTCATTAATTTACCTATTCCATTGCATTTATTCCATAACGCTATTGCATCATTTGTATAAGTAATAACATTTTTTGTCATGTCCTTCTTTCCTTCAAGAAGGACATGCCGTTTATAGTGATCAACCATATTTGTCCATGGACCACCTTTTGAAGATGAGTCCCACGCTCTGGCCGCGCGGCCTACCTTCAATGCACTACCGGCAGCACCTGTTATTGCGCCGGTGACGGCACCGGACAATGCCCCATTGCCCATTCCATTAAGTGCGGCCGTGCCTGCACCGTTCCAACTGCCGGTAGACACTCGATGACTTAATGCACCCGTCGCGGCACCCATAGCAGCACCGGAAGCCATTCCAATAGCAGCTCCTTTGGCAGCTCCTACCGCAATAACGGCTGCTGCAGTTCCTGCGCCTGCTGTTGCAACGGTGATAGCTGCTACGGTGGCAACGACAGCCACAACCGCAACTGCTGCTACAATTTTTTTAGCCCAGCTTGGCCACATGCCGGTCTCGTCAGACATGTTCACCGGATTATTCAGGCAATACGCATATGCGTTATGCCCGAGAACGCCCTGGCCGGTGGAGAGGAGGACATCGGAGGAAATAA
>CALHND010000011.1 GCA_938034875.1 uncultured Clostridia bacterium | reverse complement strand
ACATTACCGACCTTCATAGCACAGTATTCGCCTAAATATGATGCGGTACTGTTAGACATGGTCAGATTAGCTGCTACACCAAAACCGTTTGTTAAGTTAAACGAACGCGTGCTAGTTATTTCTGAAATGCCTGTAGATTTGTCAGTTGCAAAAAATTTGTTGGAGTAAACATTGGTGGTGTTGCCGACAAAATCAGAGGTAATGAAACTCGATTTCCATACTTCTTGCTCGGCGGAAACGGTTGTTGAAACACAACTGAACATCCCGATAATAATAATAAGTGTAAGAATTAGTGATGAGACTCTTTTCATTTGATTGTTCCTTTCAATATAGACTGCATAATAATTATAATCTTTTTACCTAAAAATAGCCATTTACAAAAGCACCAAATATTGTTTTGGGTTTTATACAAAGCTAACGAATATTTTATCAAATCTTAAATTTTGCTATTAGTTTCTTTCACTGTTTTTTTTGTTCAATTGTGAAAAATGAGAGCGTTTTTTCCACTGTGCCGGCGAAAATCCGGTCATTTGTTTAAACATGCGCGAAAAATAATACTGGTCATTAAATCCGCAGGCGGCAGCAGTAATTTTTACATTATAATTATTATCCGTGTCAGAAAGCATCTCTTTGGCTTTTTCAATGCGTTGTCTGTTTAAATATAATTTAGGGGTATAACCCGTCTTTTGTTTAAAAATTCGTCTTACATAATCTTTTGTAAATTGTGGTGCGGTTGAATAAATAGAGTCTAGTTCAAACGCCGAATTTTCCACATTGTTTACGAGTAACCTTTCGATTCGCTCAACATATGGACGATCAGATTCTTGTATACTAAGCGTTGAAATCAACAAAAAAACAAGTTGCACGAGACGGCTTATATACTCTGCATGAGCAGGAATGTCAGATACACATTCACGCTGAAGCATCATAAGCATGGTATAAACATCACGCATATGGTTGTCGCGGGCTATAATGGTGTTTTCAAACTGACCTGTTGCATCGGTGTTTTTAATTCGGAACATGATGCGTTTGTATCCGCCATTTGACTCTATTTCAAGTCTTGTTTTCGGCGGCAGAATGAAAACATCACTGCTTCCAAAGGAAATGATCTTATCTCCGGCGGTCATTGTACCGTTACCGTTGGTAATGTAAATAAGTCGGCAAGCGTCATCCTCTGCAATAGAAGCGCCTATAACCGCAGATTCTTGTGCGTCAAATCTTATAAAATCTGGCATGATTCTACCTCCCTTTCTACTGATTATAAATAAATATTACGATAAAGTAAACACAAAAGTTCATTTTTGTCCATTAAAATGTGCTATTTTGTCTATTTACTTTTATCATTTTGGTTGATATAATCAAAAAGCATCAATATGGAAAATTGCCAAATTTTTTGAATATAGCACCTATTATTGGTATAAAATTTATATTTTTTGGGCACAAATGTCATATTTGTTTTGTTATTGTGTACAGTTTGTACAAAAAACGAATACCTGAGAGAAGTATATGCCTGTTTAAGTTCAGTTTTGTTCATTATTTGTTCACAATAAATCAAACAATATACAAGGAGAAATTTTAATGGCAAATGATATTTACGTAAATCGCTATTTTGACACGGATATATGGGAGCCGGTGCCCATGATAAGCCGCGAGCTTGTCGAAAAGGGGTACGAGGGTGGCGAGGGGTGCCAGGCTTGTCTTTATATCACCTGCGATCCCATCGATGGAACTCATTGGCTTATGGGTACTGATGTTGGCGGAATGTACCGTTCAGATGATGGTGGTGTTCATTGGACACCGTCAAGCATTGGATTTGAAGGTTGCGGCTGTACAGGCTTTGCTTTTGACCCCAACAATATAAACAGAGTTCTTGGTCTTGGAGTTAACTCATGGGGTTGTCCGCAAAACGGTATCTATATGTCAAACGATATGGGTCTGACATGGGAAACTATCATGCAGACAAATAACTGCGGATTCCGTGATTTACGCAATCAGTTTGCTTTTGATGAAACATCATATGACGAAAAAATCGGTGGCAGTGCTGTTGCTTACTGGGCTAGAGAGGGCAGCATAAACAACTTTAATCGCAGCGATACACTTAACGACCCGGGAATTTACAAATCAACCGACGGCGGATATACATGGAAAAAGCTCGAAAACACCGAAATGATGGGCGATGCATGTATTTATGTACATAAGGAAAAGGGTTGGCTGTTTGTTATTTGTCCCACTGGCTTCTATCGTTCAAAAAACGGCGGAGAAAGCTTTGAAAAACTCAGTCATGAAGAATTTACATTTGGTGACTGCATACGCAGCTATCCAGATCGCATATATGCTACTACAAAGGAATGTTTACTTGTCTCGTATGACTGCGGTGACAGTTTTACTAAAGTTGAATCGGATACATTCCCTGTTGGTTGGCCTTCGGCAATACGTGTTTCACCTGTCAACCCCGATTTAATGGTTGTTCAGGATGACCGACTGACCCACAGCGGTCAGTGGCATATGCCCGTTTATTACACAGCCGACGGCGGTAAGACATGGAATGAATCGGTAAGAAATGCCGAAGCTTCGTGGGTGCCGGCAAACGATGATCAAACTAAATTTTGGTGGAGTCCGGTTGAAGAGAAAAAGGTACTTATTACATGGTGCTTTGTTTGTGCATCGACCGACGGCGGCAAGACATTCACTTGGCAAAATGCCGGCTACAACGGACTTTGCCCCGGCGGCAAAATTTGCTGGAATGTCAACGATCCGCGCTACATGGAGATTTCTTCTCAGGACTATAACGGCGGCTTTACCGACGACTGTGGCAAAACATGGACTTATGTTGGCTGGTCGGGATATTCTTGGGGTGGCTGGACTTACGGCGGATATACATTTAATGAAAATGTTACATTCTGCGGACTGGCTGACAGAATGTTTGGTGAAACAAAGGTTGCTGTAACCTACGATGGGGGAAAAACCATTGTGCGCACTGACACGGATATTCACGGCACATCAATCAGTTGCGGTGTACCAGGAAATGAGAATGTTGCATTCATAGGTGACTGTGTTACACGCGATATGGGCAAAACCTTTGAGTATATGCAGGGTTGCACTGGTGTTCATACATACGATTATTCGGGCACAACTTTGTTTGGCACTTTGTGGGACAGCACCATTGTAATGAGTAATGATGAGGGCAAAACATGGTCAACTGTATTTTTCAGAGAGGGCGCTAGAATTACTGACTTGGCCTATAATTATAAAACTGGTTACCTTTATTTCAATAACTGGGAGACCCTTAATAAAATTAAACTGGACGGCAGCGATTTAACAGAAATTGCATACCCGTCAAAGTACATAAGAAGCATATGCGTTGACTACGAAAACCCAGATATAATGTATATTGGCTGTGCATCTGACAAGGAGTTCGGCATGCCGAATGTACTGCGTTCTCTTGATGGGGGACAGACATGGACAGTACTTACCCGATTGCCGAATGATGGCAGACAGGGGCCGGATGGAGCAAAACAACCTACTCAACTGCGCATTAACCCAATGACACGCGAATTGTTTGTTATTTGCGGTTGCCGAGGTGTATGGAAAATGAAATGTTGTCCTGCTGATGCGACAAATGACTAACAATATAAAACGGGGATAAATTTCATCTCCGATTATATAAAAAGCATATGAAAACATATCAAAATACTATTTTTGGTTTTCGGAAGGAGACAAATACATGAAAAAAACATTTAGGCTGATAAGCTTGCTGCTCTGTGTTGTAATGCTGTTTGCAACACTGACTGCTTGCAAAGATGACAGCAAGGAGACCTCATCAAATGTTAGCGATGCCTCAGGAGAAACAACGAGCTCAGAGGAAAAGCCTGAGTATACAGGTACATTTTTCGATACCGATATTTGGCAACAAGTTCCGATGGTGTCTCAAGCCATAAAAGATGCCGGATATGACGGCGGTGAGGGCTGCCAGGCTATGATCTATATCGGCTATGCACCCACCGACGGCAACCTTGCATTCATGGGCACCGACGTTGGCGGCGTTTACCGTTCTACCGACGGTGGCGATTCATGGGATCTTTGCACCACCGGTATGTATGCAGCAGGGGGTACCAGCATTATTGCAGACCCGACCAATTTGGACCGTGTAATGCTCTGCGGCACAAACTCCGGCGGTAACGGCAATAACGGTCTCTATCTTTCTACCGATAGAGGTTGTTCATGGAAAGCAGTTTTCAACGCACGCGTTTGCGGCTTCCGCGATGTTCGTACACAAATTGCTTTCGATCCAACCTCATACGATGAGAAAATCGGCGGAAGTGCTATTGTTTACTGGTCACGCGAGGAAAGCTCACATAACGGCGAATCAATTTGTGCGCTTTATAAGTCTACCGATGGCGGCGAGACATGGGCTAAACTTGAAAACAGCCAAACATATGGCGGTGCTTACATATTTGTAAATAAAAACGGCGACCTCATTGTAGGCAACAAAAACGGAATTTCCATCAGCTCCGATAAAGCTAATACATTTAAAAAGGTATACGATGGTTATGTTTACTCAATGGATTGCGTTTATTCACAAGCTAAATCCATTTTTGCCACAGTTTCCGAAAATAATAGTAAATATCTCATTCAGTCAACAGATCTGGGTGCTACATGGAAAAAGACAGATATGAGCGGTAACGCACTACCGACATACCTCAGAGTAAGCCCTGTTAACACAAAGCGCATGATTTACATGGACGATACAATCTCAGCATCAGGCCGGTACCCGGGCTATGTTTACAGCACAGCAGATGGCGGTAATACCTGGACAAAGGCAAACCGCGATTCATCACTGTCATGGGTACCCGCAAACTCAGACAACGTTAAGTTTGCATGGAGTCCGACATCTGAAAAGACTGTACTCGCTTCATGGTGCTTTATTTGTAAGTCCACCGACGGCGGCGTAAACTTCAAGTGGAACAACGACGGCTACAATGGTATTTGTGTCGGCGGTAAATTCAACTTTAATGTTAATAACTCTGACCTAGTATTCATAGCTTCACAGGATTACAACGGCGGTTTCTCTACCGACGGCGGTAAGACATGGAAGTACATGAGATGGTCAGGAAAAGGCTGGGGCGGTTGGACCTACGGCGGATATGTTATCAACAAAAACACTGTTGTAACCGGCGACGCTAAGTCAATGTTCGGTCAGACTGAACTTTGGATTACATATGACGGTGGCGAAACATTCGATGCCGTTAAGGATGCAAGCGGCAACACTCTTAAGTGCGCATCACAAATAGGATGCGGTGTAATTGGTAACGACAAAATTGCATTCTTTGGTCAGTATCGCACTACCGACGGCGGCAAAACCTGGTCAGAAATGAAGGGTGGCACCGGATGCCAGGCTGTATATACAGTTGATTACAGCGGCAGCGGATTACTATTCGGCGTCTATGACAGCTATTTTGCTTGCTATTCCAGAGATAACGGCGAGACATGGAATAAGATAGGCACAATCGGCACAAATATCAGCGACCTTGCCTATGATTATAAAACTAAAACATTGTTTATTTCATCGGGTGCACTTTACTCGGTTGATATGAGCAACCTTGATGCAGGAACCTTTAAGTTTAATACAGTACCCTGCGGTTCCGGAGCTGTTAATTCGGTTTGCATCGACCCCAAAAATCCTGACATTGTTTACATTGGTACCGATGATATGGATAAAGGTGTAGCTCGTTCACTCGACGGCGGCAAAACATGGACTGTCGTCACAATTCAAAAGGGACAGGACAGAGTTACAAAGAGTCCGTCAGGCGGCCGCGTTTCCGGCATTGTTCGTGTAAACGCAAAAACACATGAATTATTCACAGCAGGCGGATGTACCGGTGTTTACAAAATACCTGGACCTCCTGCAGAATACTACAAGTAAAATACGAATGTATTTCGAGGTGCAATGAAAACATTATTAAAAATTATCAGTTTATTACTGACAGTTGCGACTCTGCTGTGCGTATCTTCGTGCAGCAAAAAACCAGAAGAAAGTGTAACCTCCGAAGTGTCGGAGGTTACCTCCTCTCAAGTTTCCTCAGACGAGATAAAGTCATTTGAACCAATATACTTTGATACTGATATATGGAAGGCAGTCCCACTTGTCACCAAAGCAATGCTTGATGCAGGAATTGAGGGCGGCGAGGGTTGCCAGGCGGTTCTGTATGTAACATTTGCGCCCGACGGCAAAACCGCACTTATGGGCACCGATGTTGGTGGAATGTATAAGTCACTAGATGCAGGGGATTCGTGGTATCCGACAAATATCGGTCTTCAAAGCGCAGGTGCTGTCGGAATGGCATTCGACCCGACTAATCAAAATCGTGTAATTTGTGCCGGCGCAAATTCAGGCGCACATGAATTCAACGGAATTTACCTTTCCACCGATGCAGGAGAGTCGTGGGATTACGTATACAAAAGCAATGCTTGTAACTTTCGCAACCCAAAATCACAGCTCGCATGGGACGAAAGCAGCTATGATGAAAAAATCGGTGGTAGCGCAGTAGCATATTGGTCTAGAGAAAAAACTTCCGACAATGATGATAAAAGTTTCATTTACCGCTCTAATGACGGTGGAACTAGTTGGTGGCCTATTAAAAACAGCCAACAGTATGCTAACGGTTATATATTCGTTAATAAGAAAACGGGTGCTGTTGCAGCAGGTAATGATAATGGTCTTTTTGTCAGCAATGACAAAGGTGAAAATTTTACTAAAGTACTTGACGCAAAGGTTATTGCGCTTGACTACGTAAGAACTTCACCCAACAACCTTTATGCAACTGTATATAATGAAAGCTCTCAAACATATCAGCTTGCGGTATCAAAAAATTTCGGCAAGTCTTGGACATTTACCCATTTGGATATGGCATTACCGGCTTATTTGCGAGTTAGCCCGGTTAATACTAACCGAATGATACTTATGGACGACACAATAACCAAATCGGGAAAATATCCCGGATATGTGTATAGTACCGAAGACGGCGGATTATCTTGGGAAAAGGCAACGCGCAATTCGCAAAATTCAACTGTCCCTGCTAACAGTGACAATGTAAAATTTGCGTGGAGTACCACATCGGAAAAAACAGTCATTGCGTCTTGGTGCTTTATGTGCAAGTCAACTGACGGTGGTAAATCGTTTGTGTGGAGCAATTCCGGATACAACGGTATTTGCCCTGCCGGTATGACTAACTTTAATGTAAATAATTCGGATTATATTTATTACGCATCACAGGACTACAACGGCGCTTTTTCAACCGACGGCGGTATTTCATGGAAATACATGGCGTGGGACGGAAAGGGTTGGGGCGGCTGGACGTACGGCGGATATGTTATTAATAAAAGCACAGTCGTAACGGGAGTAGCAAATCAAATGTTTGGCAATATCACTATGTGGATCACCTACGATGGTGGAGAAACATATATGTCGCTTGATTTACCCGTAAACGGAAGACGCATAGGTTGCGGAGTTATCGGCAGCGACAAAATTGCATTTTTCGGTGAATACCGCACCGAAGACGGCGGCCGTACATGGTCAAAAATGAATGGCTGTCAAGGTGTGTATACAACCGATTACTCTGGTTCGGGTGCACTATTCGGAGTTAACGGCGACAAAGTTGTCATTTCATTGGATAACGGACTGACATGGAAAAACATCATCGGATCAAGCGTGGTTTCCGATATTGCGTACAACTATAAAACCCGTGAATTGTTTATAACTTCAGGAACAAATACATATAACAGTCTTGATTATCGTCTTTACAGACTGCAGCTTGATGAGAATTTCGAACTCAAGGGTTATATGAAAATGGTGGATATTGAACAGGTGGGTGTAAACAACGTATGCATTGACCCGCGTAATCCGGACATTATGTATGCCGGTTGTTCAAGTGACTACTTTTTCAATCTTAAGTCGGTTTGGCGCTCACTTGATGGTGGAGACAACTGGACACTGCTGACAAGACAAAAGGGTGACGGCAGAACAGGTCCAGATGGCGGAAAAAAACCCACCTGCATGAGAGTAAATGCAAAAACGGGCGAACTGTTCACCTTTAACGGATGCCGTGGAGTATGGAAAATGCCAGCTCCTCCCGATGAATACTACAAATAAGAAACTTGACTTCAGTTAAGAAAATAATTTGTAAGATAATATGTTTTATCGATTTATCAACTAAGAAATGTGATATTTAACAAATAAATTTGTAGCATATAGTTAATACGACGAAAAATGTAAATAGTTTGTTAAAATGGTCGCAATTTGGTTGGAAATATGGTAAATTTATAATAACTTATTACATATATTCATGCAAAGACTAAACTTTTAGGCGTTTTGTAGTAGATGGTTATCATTTTCTAATTATATTAGGTGTTAATAAACTGACCGTTACGTCAGTTTGATCACAATAAATCTTTTTATTTTTACGGAGGCGTATCATGAAAAAGTTACTTACTCGCGCAATGATGATACTTATCATTATCGCAATGGTTCTCTCCTGTGCATCCTGTGTTAAATCAGGTAACGACGCAAATAAGGGTGACACAAAGGGAAAGCTCCCCGAGGGTCTCGGCGACATTTCAGCCGACCTTGCTGAAGCTCTTATGAATTCAGGCGAAATCCAGGTATACTGCTGGGACGGCGTATCTGATTATGACAAGGCCATATTCAATGAGTTTTCAACCAAATACGGCGGCACAGTTGACCCGCGCATAATTAGTTGGGAAAATTGGCAGGATACATTCTTTACACACTATGCTGCTAACGACGCACCAGACCTCATTTATGTATTTGAAAAGCTGTGGCCAAAGGTTGGTAACCGCGGAATGCTGTATACCACCAATCAGCTTAAGGATAAGGGTGTACTTGGTCTTGACCACTTCCTCATTACAGAAAACGAAAATGTTACTAAAAACGTTTTCTCTTTCAAGGGCGAACAGTATGCATTTACTTATAAGACCATTGATCCGGGATTTATATTTGTAAATGAAGACATGTTTGAAGAGCACGAGGTTAAATCTCCGTCCGCTTACTATGCAGAAGGTAAATGGAACTGGGATACATTCCTTACCGCTTGCCGTGAAATTACCGGCGACTGGGATGGCGACGGTAATACCGACACATGGGGCTATAATGGTTGGGATACTGACTACTTTGTTCTTGCTAACGGCGGTCAGCTTATTAGCCTCCAGGAAGACGGTAAGCTCGTAAATTCAATGAATACTCTTAATACAAAGAATGCGCTTGATTTTGCACGCAACCTTTACAACGTTGAAAGAGTTGCAACTACCGCAAGCAGAAACGATGCAGGCGAAGATAAGGTTGCAATGAGAGGTTGGCTCACCACCAACATTTGTAATAACGACGTACCTAACTCGAAGGTTAAATGGTCAATTGTACCGTTCCCGACAGGACCTGATGCAAAATCTACAGTTGTTCCTGGTATCATCGACGGTTGGGGCTGCGTATCCAGCACCGATAATGCACAGGGTGTTGTTAACTACATCATCTGCATGAAGATGTACAACCACGATAACAAAGTTGGCGAGAACTACGATAACTGGGTTAAGCGTTTTGGCGACCTTGAGTATGCTAACGGCCAGAATGTTCTTGAAACAATTAAGCAGTATCAGAGCTTTACTGTACAGCCGATTTACCAGGGCGTAGGAAGCCTTTGGTCAAGCCAGTGGGGATTCTGGAACACCGTAAGAGGTACAACCCAGACCACACAGGAAATTATTTCTTCCTTCAAGTCGATGTTTGACGCTCAAATTGAAGCAGAGAACAACGCTTCTGTAAGATAAATATTATTTAAACTAATTGTTATCCTCTCGGTGCATTTTGCCCGAGAGGATAACACCGTGTTAAAATATGTGTATGCAGCTGTTTTTCAATCAAAAAGGCAAGTATTTGTTATTATTTCGCACTGCTGTGCATTATTATTTTTAAATGCTTGTCTCAAAAGAATTTGACGGCTCTGCTGTCATGGCAAATTATCATACAATCGCATAATTTAATATTTGTCTTAAGCCAAAAATTACTGCGGTCAAGCTCAGTGATTTTTGGGTTCAGACAAATTTATTTGAATTTGATTTGGCCGATTTCTCTCCCGGAGATACTCTCCGAAATTTGTTAGCGAAGGGAATATTCACAATGACTTGGAAAAGAACAATATCGTTTGTCCTTGCAATCGCATTGGTGTTCTCCTGCACTTTAAATGCAGCAGTTGCAGTAAAAAGTGCAGATGAGGATGAGGTGTCAGTTCAATCTGACAGCACGGTTACTGATACTGTTTTGACAACAGAGCAGGAGGTTGCCGCAGACCAAACGGACGAATATGCCGGAAAAGGTAATAATATTGATGAAAAATACATGGGTTATGATGGTAACCAGTACACTAGTTACCTCAATTTTCTCAACTATTTTTCTGATTACGATATCATCGCTGATGAAACTGCTATTGATATTAAAAATAGCATAATCTCCGATAAAAATACTCAAATACAGACCGTTACAGATGATAACGGCGTAAGTAAAGAAGCAGCTGTCATTAATGAAGACGGCTTTATTGACCTGTCTGTCAATGTTGATAAGGCGGGTTTATATCATATTTCCCTCGACTATTTACCAATAAAAAATAAGCCTATCGATATGGAGATTGCACTCACTATCGACGGCGCTGTACAGTATAAGGAAATAAACTCCACATTGCTCAATCGTATATGGGTTGATGACAAAACTACCGATGATGATGGAAATTGGCCCAAACGCGACCTCAACGGAAACGAGGTTTCTCCAGAAACGGTTGAAGTTCTTAATTGGACAAATTATACAATTCACGATAATGCTTTTGCATCTGATTCTGATTTGCTCCTTTACTTTTCCGAGGGCGAACATTCAATAAAAATCAGAGTTTTGCGTGAGTCACTTGCGTTAGCAGGACTAACCATTGGCGGTCAAAAAACGTATAAGTCATATTCAGATGTTTATGCTGATTATAGCTCAAAGGGATACAAGCCTGTAGAAAAAGGCACAAACATAACCATTCATGCAGAGTACCCTGTACGTAAATCACAGAGATCTCTTATAATGGGAGCTGAGTACACCGCTTCTACTACAAATGGGACAGGTGATAATCTCCATTACGCAAAAACCCGTTTCAATGTTTTCGGCGGCGAAAGCTGGAACAATCCTAACGAATGGGCTGATTATGAGGTCGAAGTAGATAAACCCGGTCTTTATACATTCTCCTTTAAGTACAAGCAGGACTATGTAAATGGCATGAATGTATACCGTGAAATTTATGTTGATGGCGAAATTCCGTACAAAGAATTAGCTTCCGTAAAATTTGTTCCTACATCAATTTGGACTAACTATACAGCGGCTGATGATAACGGAAACCCATATTATGTTTATCTTGATAAAGGTAAGCATACTATCAGACTAAATGTTACCTTCGGGCCAATTGCTGATAAATTACAGGTTCTTGAAACACAGGCAAGCAACCTTAATAAATGGTACATGAAGATAGTGCAGATTACCGGTCCATCGCCTGACACCCTGCGTGACTATGATTTAGATAAAACTATCACAGGGCTTATGGATGGGTTTGCTGAAATCAGACAAAACCTCAAGGAATGTTCTGATGCTCTTCAGAAAATTAATGGCACATCAGATGGTGTTTCGTCATTTGTTGATGTAGTCATTAAACAGCTTGACGGATTTATCAAAGATCCTGCAACCATTGCAGGCGCATTGGCAGGATACAAGTCAAACATTGCGGAAATGTCCGACATAATAGTTGACATGAAAAACCAGTCTCTGTTGCTCGACTCATTCTTTATCGGCGACCACAAAAGTCTACCCGATCCCAGACTTAACTTTACTCAGTCTATTGAGTTTTCCGTAAAGAGCTTTATTTCCTCATTCTCAAGCGATTACGTAGGATTTAAGGATGCTAAATCAATTGGAGTTGGCGGCGAAGATAGTTATGTATGCGAACCCATCACTGTTTGGATGGGAGGCGGTATTGAGCAATACAATATTATGACATCCTTTGTAGCTGACAAGTTTGTATCAAAATATAAAGTTCCCGTTAAGCTTATACTTGGCGGTACAGACCTGACAAAGGCTATTTTGGCGGGTATCGCACCGGATATTGTGCTTTCTATGGGGTCCGATGCCCCAGTTAACTACGCAATGCGTGGTGCACTTGTCGACCTTACCCGATTTAATGATAAAAATGCAGTTTACGACACTACCTTTGATGAGGCATATAAATGGTTCCATAAATCAGCGTTTATCTCACTTCATTATCAGGATGGCGGCGTTTACGGACTGCCAACAGATCAAGGTTTCTCGGTAATGTTTGTACGTTCCGATATTCTTAACGACTTAAACATTGAAGTTCCGCAGACATGGGACGATATTTATAAAATTCTCGGACTTCTTCAGAGAAATAACATGCAGATTGGTCTTGGCTCCGGCGACCAGGGTATGCTCGGCACATTATTGTTCCAAAACGGAGGCAACTGGTTTGTAGACGACCTGTCAAAGACCAACTTCGACTCCGATGTATTTGTTAATTCCTTTATTCAGTGGACCGAATTTAATACTAAGTGGGGCATTCCGCTATCATATGACGGACTTAACCGTTTCAGAACAGGTGAAATGCCGATATTATTTAGTGGATACGGATTTGTAAACACTCTCCAAATTTCCACTCCTGAACTTCAGGGTCTTTGGGAAATGCACATGTTGCCGGGTACCCTTCGTACCGACAGTGAGGGTAATGAATACATAGATCGCACACAGCAAACAGGCGGTTCATGTATTACCATGATAAATGACAATGAAAAGTCTGATTATGCATGGCAGTTCATGACATGGTGGGCAGGAGCAGATGCTCAGGCAGAGTTCAATATTAAGAACGAGACAATACTTGTTGCCGGAGCCAGAGGCTCGCCTGCAAACCTTGAAGCCTTTGAGAGATTGCCGTGGACATATCAGCAAAGCCAGGTTATTAAGCAGCAGTGGGAGTGGCTGTACGACCAAAATCGTATTCCGGGAGACTACTACATAGGCCGTCAGTTAATGATGGCATACCGCGCAGTAGTTTACGAAGGACGCAACCCACGAGAGGCTCTTCTCAACTATAACCAGGATGCAAACGTCGAAATTCAGCGTAAGCGCACTGAGTATAATGTTAACAGGTACTGGGAACCGGGTTATACTCATGTTGGGCCTGATGGTAAACCAATAAAGAGTATCATCGACAATGAAACCTATGAACGGCCGACTAATTATTTTAACTTAAATTCCGATTAATCGTTTATAAAACAACTCTATTTCAGGAGGGAAAAGCGTGAGTAAACCAAAGAAAAAAAACAGCGCCGTTTTGGAACGAAATCGGCCAATCAGCTACATAATGCTCGCCCCGTGGGTTACATTATTTATCGTTTTCTCAATCATACCCATTCTCGTGTCATTGTATATCAGTTTCACATCATGGGATATGCTTAATATGCCTAAGTTTAACGGCTTTGATAACTTTATCAGAATGTTCCTTGATGACGATATTTTTTCAATTGCAGTAAAAAACACACTCATAATGGCAATCGTTACAGGTCCGTTGGGCTACCTGCTCAACTTTGTATTTGCATGGGGTATTAACGAAAGCTCAACCAATGTAAGAACAATACTTACCTTATTGTTTTATGCGCCGTCGCTGGGCGGAAGTCTTATCTTCATATTCCAGCTCATATTCAGCGGTGACTCATATGGCCTTTTAAACGGATTTTTGCTTGAATACGGACTGATTGACAGTCCTATTCAGTGGCTTTCGGACAAGGATTACTGTTTTACTATTGTTATTATAGTATCTTTGTGGATGAGCTGCGGTACCGGATTCCTTACCTTCCTGGCAGGCTTGCAGTCACTCAACCGCGAGTATTCGGAGGCAGGCGCTATCGACGGTATAAAAAACCGTTGGCAGGAATTGTTTTACATAACTTTGCCGCAGATGAGACCTCAGCTTCTTCTCGGCGCTATCTGGACAATTTCCGGATCATTCAGTTGCGGCGGACTTAACGCATCATTGACCGGAAATCCCAGTACAGATTACTGTACTCACACCATCGTACTTCACATCGGCGACGTCGGATATACTCGTTTGGAGTTGGGCTACGCCGGAGCAATGACCATCGTTTTGTTCTTAATGATGCTAATTTACTGGTTTTTTGTAAATAAAGCACTGCAGCGATGGAGTATTGAGTAAAGAGAGGAGGAGAATAGAAAAATGGCAATGATAAAAGGACAAAAGCGTCTATCGCGTTCACGCGGCGGCGACTTCTTCATGTATTTTGTAATGTTTTTCTTTGGTATAATATTTGCTATACCACTTTATTATACGGTTTTGACTTCGTTCAAACCTCTTAATGAAATGTCGGTATTCCCTCCGCGTTTTTATATCGTAAATCCGACAACAGAAAACTATACTCTCATGCTCCGACTTCTTTCCTCAACAAAGGTGCCGTTTGCGCGCTATTTGTGGAACACCGTATTTGTCACAGTTATCGGTACAGTCGGCGGTATTGTTATTTCATCAATTGCAGCTTATCCGCTTGCAAAGCACCAATTTGCCGGTAAGGCACTTTTGTACAATATTATCGTTTGGGCGATGATGTACGGCGGCGATGCAGCAGGCGTACCTACATTCTTGATTATTTCCGGACTTGGATTGTTCGATTCATATTTTTCTATGTTCTTGCCCGCATGGTCTGGAACAGGCGGCACTTTTATGATGCGTCAGTTTATGGAGGCCAGCATCCCTGATGCAGTTGTTGAGGCAGCAAAAATTGACGGTGCAAACGAATGGCACATCTTTTGGCGCATGATAATGCCCAACGTTAAGCCGGCATGGCTGACACAGATCATATTTAGCTTCGGTTCATACTGGAATTCCGGCGGCGGCTACATTTTCCAAGAGAATATAAAGTTGCTTTCGACAGCACTCGGGCAAATTACAGCTTCCGGTGCTTCGCGTGCAGGAGCAGGTTGTGCCGTTGGTATAATGATGCTAATTCCTCCGCTGGTTCTCTTTTTATTCAGCCAAAGCTCAATCATGGAAACGATGTCAACAGCAGGACTTAAATAAGACTAATGTTGAACATCAAAATCATGATAGGAGGATAACTATGAAAAAATTTACCCAAATAGTTAGTGCGGCGATCTGCGTTGTGCTTATAATATGCATGGTATCTTTACCGGTATCGGCGCTGTCAGTTTCTCCGTATAAGGGCTATGACTATGACCCATACGGCAATTCTACTGCAGCACCGCTCGGCTATATGCCGCTTAAAAAGGTTAGTTACCGTGATATGAATGTTATTGGCGGAGTCACATCAAACGGCACTGAAAACGGATTCAACCGTCCTGAGGATATGTTCCGCTACAATGATAAGTTTTTCATTGCTGATACGGGCAACAACAGAATAGTAGAGCTTGACAGTGAGCTTAATTTTGTCAGGGAATTCACTAAATTTGCAAACGCAGATGGTTCTATTTCCTACGACTTGCTCAGCCCACGTGATGTGTTTGTAAAAAACGACGAAATCTATGTTGTTTGTAATCGTACACTTGCTGATGAACAGGGTGAAAATTACAAAGACGGCTATATTGTCACAGCTGATATGGATGGTAATTATTTAAGATATTTTGGCAAACCAATTAGCGATGCTGTTGACATTCGTGACTATGAGCCGTTAACGGTAGTTGTAGATAATTCGGGTTACATATATATCCGTGCACTTGGCGTACTTGAAGGACTTATTATCATTGACTCAAAAGGTGATTTTGTTCAGTTTTACGGCGCAAACCAGGTTGTTATGAACTGGGCACTAGCTGTTCAAGCAATATGGAAAAAGGTGTTTGGACGCCAGTCAACTTCTAATACAATAAAGGCTGTTCCTACCGAAATGTCAAACGCTTTTATCGATAGCGAGGGCTTTATTTATACAACAACCTCTACGGACACAGTTGAGGCGGATTTGCGCTTAAGAAAGCTTAACCCAGTGGGGGATAACATTCTTAAATCTGACGCAAATGCAATTGTATCAACAGTATATGGCGACAGATATGTAACAAGTGAGCTCGAAGATGTTTATGTAGATGAAAACGGTATAATTTCAGTATTGGACCTTTCTTACAAACGAGTCTTTATTTATGATGACCGCAGTGTACAGCTGACCGTTTTTGGTGCGGGCAATACACAGATCGGTTCGACTCACTATCCTACTGCACTTACAAAATACAACGATAATTACTATATACTTGATCAAGATGACGGCACAATTACAATATATAAACCTACCGAATATATGAAAAAACTGCTTATAGCAGACGACTATTACAGAAGAGGCCGTTATGTAGACGGCGAGGAGTATTGGCGCGAGGTTCTTAAATACAATTCAAACTTTTCTATTGGATACGCTGCTATCGGAAAATCGCTTTTAGAAAAAGAGCAGTATCAGGAGTCACTGGCTTATCTGAAATATGGTCAGGACAGAACTTCATACTCGAGTGCACTTGCAGAATACAGAAAAGAGTATCTTCGAGACAACTTCTATTGGTTTGTACCGCTTTTGGCAGCCGGCGCAGTCGCACTGATAACGGGAATAAGTTTAATTCAGTCTGCGTTAGGAATCAAAAAGAAAAAACAGAGTATCAAGTTCAAGTAAATCCGACTATTTTCAGGAGGTGACAAAATTGGCTACATATTCAGCACTTACTAAATATAGCAAGAAAATGATAGCAGATATTGAATGGAAAAAACTGCTGCCCAAATACTGGGATTGGAAAAAAATCATTTGGCCTTTCCGTGTTTTAATTCATCCCATGCAGGCATTTAATGAAATTAAATATGAAAAAACCGGCTCGGTTGTTTTGTCCATAATCATACTGTTGTTGTGGTTTTTTAGCAATATTTACAATTATTTGGAATACGGCTTTCAGTTCAGCACAAACAAGGTTGAATTACTAAGCATTTTGTCTGAATTTATGAGCTCAGCTATGATTATTGTCTTATGGTCAATAGCTAACTGGGCAATATGCACTCTCATGGACGGAGAGGGCTGGTTTAAAGATATATGGATTACAAGCTGCTACAGCACAATGCCTCTTGTTATAACTACTATTCCGCTAACCATTCTCTCAAAAGTATTGACTATAGAAGAAGCTCAATGGCTAACGCTGCTTTCGTCAGTAGCATTTTTGTGGACAATACTGCTTATGCTAATTTCTAACACAATTATCCACCAGTACACTATAAAAAAGAGTATTTTATCCATGCTTCTTACCGTTCTGGGAGTATTTATACTGTTACTTTTGGTAGTGCTTTTGGTTTCACTCGTTGCACAGTTCTGGGATTTTATTTACACAATCGGTCGAGAACTGATGTTCAGATTCAATAATTAAGTAGGTGATACAGATGAAAAAACAATTCAGATTCATATACCTGATGTTGGCGCTTGCTCTTGTTTTCACCTTATCATCTACCTCATTCCTGGTTTCGGCAGAGGAACCGGAAGTATCGGATATTACCGCCGAGGTAAACACCGAAACAGAAAAGGTAGTCGAAGCAGAACCAGCATTTAAGTCGCTTGATGAGTTTCAAAAAGTGTCTGAACTCGGCGGACTTGAGCTGTATATGCTTGATAAAACAAACGAGTGGATATGCTTTGCTGTTCGCGATGTGAAATCAGACAAGGTTTGGTATTCCATGCCGCAAATGCTTGACAGCATTTCTGTAGCAACAAGGAAAAATGAAGCAAAATCCACAGGAATCATTGTATATCAAAATGAAAGTAAGCAAGAGAGCACTCTTTTAACCAGCGAAGCTGTTAAAAAGGGCAACTACAAAATTGAAAATATTGAAAACGGTGTTCGTATAACATATACATACCCGTTGGAGATAACAGAAGCCAAGAAAAAATTGTACGGAATGACAGTACCGATGATTTTCCGTCTTACAAAAGATGGTGGATTTGAGGCAGGCGTCGAGTTTAACAGCATTAAGGTTGATGAAAAGTCCGAATATTCAATTCTTTCCGTTGCTGTGCTACCGTTTTTTGGCAGCGCAGAGTACAAGTCTGATGGTTATATGGTAGTACCAGATGGCAGCGGCGCGCTCATTTACAACGATTATGTACCGCTTAGCGGTATTACAAGTCGTCTATCACTTAATGTTTACGGTTCAGACAGTGCGCTTGACCAAAGATATAGCCTTGGAAACAGTGAGGCGGTAACTCTTCCTGCTTTTGGCACAAAGGGCGGCGACATGGGATTTGTGGCTGTCATTAAAAATGGTGATGCTGTTTCTTCAGTAAACGCTGTTCCGTCCCGTGCTTCGGTTCCGTTCACATCGGTATATGCTGAGTTCACATACAGCTATCAGGATACATTTGATACCACAAACAACTGGTTTAACAAAGCGTATAACCAGACAGCCTATTCTTATTCAAACATTGACTGCTGTTCAGTCGTTTATTACCCGCTTACAGGTGACGATACTGATTACATAGGAATGGCCAAGCGTTACAGAAAGTATCTTGTTGATGAGGTTGGTGTTACTCCAAATGTATCATCTGACGTAACCTTCAACCTTGACACACTTGGCGCTATCACAAAGAGAGTTTCAAAGTTTGGCTTTGTCGTAGATGCCGTTCAGAGCGTTACCACATTTGAACAAGCGGAAAGCATGATTACCCAGCTTAACAAAAGCGGAGTTGAAAACGTTGACCTTCGCATGACCGGTTGGATGAGCGGCGGTGCAGAGTCATCCTTTGTCACCAATGCAAATCCGGAGAAGATGCTGGGCGGCAAAAGTGGCATGAAAAAGCTTATTTCTACAGCTAATCAATTAAGTACCGATGTTTACTTTGATGTTGACATTGTAAATACATATTCTGGCACGTTCTCATGGCCTATCAGAAAGGTAGCCGTTCGCAATATTCTTAACCAATATGCAGAGCAGAAATTGTTTAGTCTCGATAGCGGGATTGCAAACAATAACGAAGGTATACATTACCTAGTTAACCCGAAATATTACAAGACACAGCTTGATAAGTTCATTAAAGGTTTTGATTCATACAATCAGCAAAGTATTTCGCTCGGCACACTTGGTAACACCCTGTATTCTGATTTTAACAACGGTAAAAACTTTACCGACCGTCAAAAAACAGAAAGTCTTGCAACTGAAGCGCTTGCTTTGGCTAAAGAAAAATATAACAATATAGCCGTTGATAAAGGAAATGCATACACATTTGCATACGCAAATAAAATCATTTCAATGCCTATGTATTCCAGCGGCTATGAATCAACTACATCAGATATTCCGTTTATTCAAATTGCTCTTCACGGTTTGATCGAGTACACCGAATCAGCGCATAACCTTGCTGACGATCCGAACGTTCAGTTCTTACGCATGGTTGAAACCGGAGCAATGCCGTACTACCTGCTCACATCGAGTGAAAGTACAATTTTCCTTGACACAAACTTTAACTATATTTACAGCAGTAACTTCTACACATGGAACGAGACGGCAATCAAGGACTACAAGACGCTCGCTTCTGTATTCAACGGTTATTGCGATAAGGAAATTACCGACCATTGCATCGTTAACGAAAATGTCAGATATACAACATATGACAATTCAATGACAGTAGTGGTCAATTACGGTGAAACCGATTTCAACTTTAAGGGAGCAACGGTTAAAGCCGGCGGATTTATTGTAGTAAAGGAGGGTGAATGATGAGAATAAAACCACGTGAAGCGGCCGAAATCAGACGCCGTGCACGCGCAGGAAAACTGTTTTTGCTGCCATTTATGATCGGTTTTGCATGCTTTTACCTTCAGCCCCTTTTACTGTCGCTGTACTATACATTTGTAAACGTACAGCCTAAATCAGGCGGCGGACTTTCCTTTGGTGCAGGCAATTCCTTTATGGAGCGCATTAATTTATCAAATTATCAGTACATGTTTGAAAAAGAAACTGATTTTTGGCAAAATATTCTTGATACCTTCAAAAACATGGCAGTAACTGCCCCTGTTATCATTATTTTCTCGTTGTTTATCGCTTTGATACTCAATCAGAATTTCAGAGGCAGAATATTAGCGCGAGCCATATTCTTCATGCCGGTAGTTGTTACGTCTGGATTGGTAATGAGTTTCATTACAGGAGACGCATTTGCCGACCAAACCCAGACCACCGAGACCAATGCGATTTTCGAGGCTGCAGGTATGGCAGATATACTTCAGGGAATGAATTTGCCTGAGTCAATAATTAATATTTTCACAACAATAACCAGCCAAATATTTGATACGCTGTGGTTGTGCGGCGTTCAGATTCTGCTTTTCCTTGCGGCACTTCAGGGTGTTTCGCCACAGCTTTACGAGGCTGCAAAAATTGAGGGCGCTACCGGATGGGAAATTTTCTGGAAGGTTACATTACCAAGCGTTACACCCATCATTCTTGTAAACCTTATATATACAATTATTGATGAGATTACAGATTCCAGCAATGCGCTCATGCAGTCTATCAACGGTACGGGCTTCGGCGCATTCCAGTACTCACGAGCATGCTTGATGGCTTGGATATTCTTCGTACTGCTTCTCATTTTGGTCGGTATCATATTCCTGTTAACAAGAAAAATGGTATTCTATCAGACAGATAATTAATGAAAGGGGGTCTGACACATGAATAAACAAATTTTTGCGTCTGAATTGACAGCAAAGCTTTGGAAATTAGTAAGATTTTTTATAATCGTCGGGCTTTCTTTTATACTTCTGTACCCGATTTTATACATGATATCCATGGCGGTTCGTTCACCTGACCAGGTTGCCGACCCGTCAGTAATATGGATTCCTAAAACATATACCATTTCCAACTTTGTAAAGGCCGTAGAGTATATGGAATATAACAATTCCTTCCACACCTCTATGACCGTTGTATTGACAAGCTCACTGCTTTCACTTATATCCTGCTCGTTGGCAGGTTACGGTTTGGCACGATTCAAGTTCAAAGGTAAGGAAATTTGGTTTACTTTTGTTATTATGACGCTTATTGTACCGGCACAGGCTGTTACAATTCCAATGTACTTACAGTATCAGAATTTTTCAATTCCGATAATCTCGCCAATACTCAACATTTTGTTTAATATTGAGATGCCGTCATGGCTGACGGTAAACCTCATCGACAGTTGGTTTGTATTCTGGTTGCCGGCAGCATTTGGCTGCGGCATACGTGCCGGTCTTTACATCTACATATTCCGCCAATTCTTCCGTTCCATTCCTCTTGAACTTGAGGAGGCAGCACAGGTTGACGGAGCCGGTTATTTTAAGACCTTCTATCGCATAATGATTCCGAATGCAGGCAGCGCATACCTTACTGTATTTATTTTCTCGGTTGTTTGGTACTGGAATGATACATTCTATTCCAACGTATATATTAGCCGTAAAACAACTATGGCAAAGGCTTTGTCCGGTATAAGTGAAAGGATAAAAGCCGGGATAGGCGTAAACGAATATGCAAGCTCGCCTATCAGGTTGGCAGGTTGTATTTTGTTTATTGCACCACTCATGATTATGTATCTTTTCCTTCAAAACTATTTTGTAGAAAGTGTTGAAAGAACTGGTATTGTAGGCTAATTAAAATAATAAATTCCGCAGTGTAAGCTGCGGAATTTTTATTTCTCTAAATTAAAAAATGAAAATTTTACTGGTATGACGCCATTTTTTAATTTATGGTTTAAAGTTTGTTTTTTATGCTTTTAGGGTACAATGTGCTTAACGCAATCGACGAGGTCACCTATCGCATGCATAGCACGTTTTGCACTTTTTCGAGTGCCTCTCATTCCGCGATTGCTGCACATCATAGATATACCGACTGCGCCGACTGCCATTCCGGCAACAAGTGATGCTCCAAGGTACTTAATGTATCTAATTTTCATAACAATTCCTCCCGTTTTTTGTTCTTGCTTTTATTATTATCATATCGGCGGTGAAAATACTTATTGAATTAATCCTTTATGGGTGTATATTTAAATGTTGCTTGCATTTCTATCGTGTGTGTTTTATTATAAAATAAACGGTTTGCGGAGGAGATTATTTTGAATAAAAAAATTTTAGTTGCAATAATTTCGGTGGTAGCAATTGCAATACTTGCAGTGGTTGCTTATTTTTCGGTTGATGTTTACAATAATAAGCTACATATAGGTGCAGATAATGTAAGTAATGTTTATGTGCTTGATGGCATTACGGATGAAAAATATGATATGACTGAAGACGAAAAAACATTAGTCATCAGTAGTTTGGAAAAATTAGAATTTACCGAAAACGGAAAGACACCATCCTATCACATGTGCATTATAGTAGAGGACGATGGTGGAAAAAAATACATTTTAAAATATTCGGGTGAAGACGGCAGTTTATTCATTACCGACGGAGCAGCAAAAACAGGTTTTTATAAGGGCGCAGATGAGCTTGGCGAGTTGTTTGTAAAGTACGAAACCGAATATGGACACGGTATGGGTATAGACTACAGTCAAATTATTGATAAAATGCAAAGCGAAGCAGCAGCAAAAAAAGCAGCTTCCAGTGAGCAGGCATCTAATTAAAATGCTAAAAGCTCGCGCTGACATTATGTGTCGCAGTGCGGCTTATTTTCAGAAGAGGTGAGATTGTGCAACAGGTCGGCTTATATATTCATGTGCCGTTTTGTGTTAAAAAATGCGGATACTGCGATTTTTATTCGGTTGTTGGTGATGATAGCCTGATGGATGTATATACAGCGGCCGTTGTTGACACGCTTCGTAAATATTATGGAAAAATCGCCGCCGATACGGTGTATTTTGGTGGCGGCACGCCGTCGGTGTTGGGCGGAAAGCGTATTGCGACAATATTAGATGCTGCTTGTCAAATGGTTGAACGTGGGGCAGAAATAACAGTTGAAGCAAATCCAGGCGACAATCTTGATGAGTTTTTTGCCAAGTGCTGCCAGGCAGGCGTAAATCGACTTTCGATGGGGTTGCAGTCAGCTAATGATAACGAACTTAAATTACTTACACGCAGACATAGTACCGCTGATGTTGCGTCTGCCGTAAAACTGGCACGAGCAAACGGCATTGGTAATATATCACTTGACCTAATGCTTGGGATAGAAGGACAAACGCAGGAGAGTCTTATTCACTCGGTGGATTTTTGCGCTGACACCGGCGCCAATCATGTGTCAGCATATATGCTTAAAATTGAGGATGGAACGCCTTTTGCACAGCGGCGAAATAGCATGGATTTGCCAGATGATGACGTCAGCGCAGATTTGTATTTGCTCGCTGTTGACAGGCTGCGCAAAAATGGGTACGAACAGTATGAAATCAGCAATTTTGCCAAAGATGGCGCATACAGCCGACATAATTTAAAGTACTGGAACTGTGATCAGTATATTGGAATAGGGCCTTCAGCCCATTCGTTTTTTGACGGTAGACGCTTTTTTTATGAAAGAAGCATAGATAGCTTCATAATCGGTAAAAAGCCGATACAGGACGGATTTGGCGGCGATTTTGAGGAATATGCCATGCTTCGGTTGAGACTTAACGATGGCATTCGGCGCGATGATACCGAAAAACGATATATTGATGGTGATAATCGCTATGATATGTTGATGCAAAGAGCTCAAAAATATGTCAAAGCTGGTTTATGCGTGGCAAATGATGAAAAAACAGCGCTGACTGATCGAGGTTTTCTAGTTTCAAATTCAATAATATGCGATTTATTAGATTAACATAAAAAAACGCTTGACTTTAAAGTCAAGCGTTTTTTTACGTTATTTACATCGTGCAGGTTACTACCACAAATGCGGCATAAATTATTAACATCAGTATGCCTTGAATTCGTGAAAATTTCTTTCTTATCAGCGTGGGTATAACGGCGACGGCCGCGATTAGCAGACACACCGGCATGTCAAAATATGCTGATGTTGAATTTATCGGCAGCGTGCGTCCCGATACAAGTGCTGACATCGGTAAAATAAGCGTCAAGTCAATTACATTAGCACCGATTATGTTGCCGATGGAAAGTGCCGATTGGCGTTTTGAAATGGCGGCAACCGTTGTTACAAGTTCGGGCAGCGATGTTCCAATTGCAATCATGGTAACTCCGATTATGCGTTCGGGAACGCCGAATATTTCTGCAAGCAGAGAGCCTTTATCGACAAGAAGCTGTGCGCCAAAAATAATTCCTGCAGCTCCAAATACAAACATGAAAATGCGCTTTGCAATATCTGTCCTTTTTATTTCAGTACCGCTTGTCAGCTCGATAAGCGGCTGGTCGCTGTCACGTTTTGCCGATACAATGTTTTCATATACAAACAGTGCGAGGATTACCATTAAAATCGCACTTGTTGTAATTCCTACACCTTTCCATAAAAGGCCGGCTACAACAATTGTAGTGCCTGCGGCCAGCATCATAAGCGCCTTTGGGGCTATCTGTCTGAGACGAATTTCAGCCGGAATGCATACAATCGAAATTCCCATTATCAGTCCCAGGTTTGATGTTACCGAGCCCACTGCATTTCCGACAGAAATTCCAATGTTGCCATTTGCTGCGGCAAAAACCGAAACAAGCAATTCCGGCATTGTTGTGGCAAGGCTCACTATAGTAGCGCCGATTATAAATTTAGGAATTCCGGAAATTTCAGCAAACCAGCTTGCCGCATCTACAAACAAATCTCCGCCTTTTACAATAAGTGCAATTCCCAAAACGAACAAAAGCACGGTTACAAAAACAGTCATTAGAACTTCTCCCAATATGTGTTTATAATCTCAAACATAAACGGAACATTGATTGTATGTCAAAAGTTCCGCTTTTATTTTAAATCTTTTATTTAATTATGTATCATTAGGTTGCTTTTAGTCGGAATTTTCTGTGATTTCATCAATACCATCATTAATTTCTGTGGATTCATTAATGCTATCGTCTGCATTTTCAGTGACTTCATTAATGCTATCGTCACCAATTTCAGCTTCTTCATCAATGCTATCGTCACCAATTTCTGTGGCTTCATTATTGCTATCGTCTGCAATTTGATTTTCTTCACATGAATTTGTCTTTTTCAATGAATGAATGAAAATAGGCAGGTAAATAGCAAGCATGAATATAGTCGGAGTGGCGACTGAACGGTCATGAATGAGAGTGGCCGACTTACCCATTACTAATGCAATAAAGGTTGGCAGAGTATCAATAATACAGAAAAATGCTGTGGCAAGCCCAAATCCGACCATAATAACGGTTTCTTTTCGGCTTGTGATACCAGTGACAATTTTTGAATGTGACAGCAGCGTAAATAGGACAAGGCACATTGTTACTGTGGAAATTATGTAATCAATTATTGAGCTTTGACCTGTGTAACGAATAAACTGTGAAATAAGTTCTATGAGCGCCCAAAATATTGGGAATATCATCATAAACTTAGGAAAGTCAATTTCACAAACGAGTGACAAGCCATACCAAACAAAGCATAGTGCCGACGCAATTGCAAATATCACGATGAGCAGATTAAGCTTATTATCAGATAGCGAGATAAGTGATTTGGTGCTGTCAAAAAACAGTGCAGCGGCTACCGCAAAGGCGGCACAGCCGAGAGCATTTGATTTTTTTGGAGCTTCCAAACATATTTTAGGACTAAAAACGGAAAGTAGCAAAAAAAGTGCAAAAACAGCGACAAAGGTCCACGAAATAAACGAGGCAATGGGCGCATACTCGGCAACGTAGAATCCGGTATCGGGGTCTATCATAAAAAATTGCTGAAATACACGCAACACTGCAATAATGGGCGTGATAACATAAAACGCTGCTAATGAGATACGAATATCTTTCATTTTTTCACCTTCGTAATGTTTTTAGCGTTCACTCATGGGGACATAATCTCTATTCTTTGAAACTGCTTTGTATGCAGGACGAATAATGCGTCCGTTCGTAGCAAGCTCTTCAAGACGATGTGCACACCAACCTGGCATACGAGCAACTGCGAACAGCGGCGTAAACAGGTCTGAAGGAATACCAAGTGAGCGATAAATAAGTCCTGAATAAAGGTCTACATTTGCACTAATGGCTTTGTTAGTACCCTTGAATTCATTAAGAATAGAGGGTGCAAGGCGCTCAATGCTGTCAAGAAGAAGAAATTCTTTTTCAAGTTCTGTGCCAATGGCAACTTTTTCAGCTTCTTTTTTAAGTATTATAGCGCGCGGGTCGCTGATAGTATAGACAGCGTGGCCCATACCGTATATAAGACCAGATTTGTCACCGGCCTCTTTGCGAACAATTTTCCAAAGATAATCTTTAACTTCGCTTTCATTTTGAACATTTGAAATATTGTTCATCATGTCGACAACCATTTCCGAAACTTTGAGGTTTGCACCACCGTGTCGGGGACCCTTTAGCGAGCCGATAGCAGCGGACAGTGTAGCAAATGAGTCGGTGTGGGAGGAGGTAAGCACACGGGTGGTGAAAGTGGAGTTGTTACCGCCGCCGTGGTCAGCGTGTAGTATCAGACAAAGGTCAAGCAAGCGAGCTTCTTCCTCTGTATATTTGGTGTCGGCACGTATAGCACGCAAAATAGTTTCTGCGGTGGAAAGCTCAGGCCTTAACTGGTGAATGAACATTGACTTCTGGTCAAAGTAACGTCGTTTAACCTGATATGCATTAGCCATGATTACCGGCATTTTTGCAATGATGCTTATGGAATGCGAAAGAACATCAGGCAAATCAATACTGTCCGGATCGTCATTGTAGGAATAAAGGGCCAAAACGGAACGAGCAAGCTTATTCATAATGTTGCGAGAGGGCGCTTTCATAATCATATCCTCTGCAAAGTTTTCGGGCAGCTCGCGGTAGTCTGCAAGCAACTGGCTAAACATATTAAGAGTGTCTTGATTCGGCAACTCGCCAAACAGCAGCAGCCAAATAACCTCTTCAAATCCAAAACGCTTTTCAGCTATGCAGGCGTCAACTATACTCTCGACATTTATGCCGCGATAATTTAGGCGTCCCTCTACCGGCAAGCGCTCTCCGTCATCTGCAATATAACCTCTTACATTGCAAATGCTGGTGAGACCGGCCATAACTCCTGTGCCGTCTTCGTTTCGCAGACCACATTTAACCTGGTATTTTTTATAATCACCCGGCTTAATGTTGTTATATTCTTTGAACTCTTTGCATAAATTGGACAAGATGTTAGTATTTAGTTCCATTTACGCACCTTCTTTCCTTAAGTATTAATTATTTATTTTACATCAAACTCCGCTCTAAGTCAATAAGGAGGTTGTTATGAAAAAAACATATATCATTGTAACAATTGTTATGTTGGTTTACGGATTGTGTATTCCTCTCATATGCCTGAGAACTGGCGGTGAATCTACACGTCCGGGTGTTACTGAAAATTCATCTGCACAACAGCTTGTCAAAAGCACAGAAAAGGTCCGTGTGCTTGATAAAGAAACCGGAAAAATCACCAAAATGGACGCCCGAGAGTACATTTTCGGAGTAGTTGCAGCGGAAATGCCGGCATCTTATGGCGAAGAGGCACTGAAAGCGCAGGTGGTCGCTTCATATACATATATGTTATTTAGGGCAAATGAACGAGCCGACCTTGACTATGATATTGTTGCGGATTCGGCAAAGGATCAGGCATTTATTACACGCAAGCAGGCGTGCGAAAGGTGGGGTGATGAAGCTGACAAGTATTGTGATAAAATCGATAAAGTGATTAATTCGGTGTGGGGATATGTAATGGTTGACGACAAAGATATGCCTATTCTTGCCGCATATCATAATATTTCGTCTGGCCGCACCGAATCGGCAAAAACGATATGGGGGAGCGATTATTCATATTTGCAGCCGGTTGAATCGGTTGGTGATCTGACCGCATCCAAGTATTTGTCAGAAAATAGCTTTACTGCCGATGAGCTTGCCGAAAAGCTCGGGTTGCCCGAAACAGAAAAGTCACCTTCAGGGTGGGTGAGCGGAATAAAGACATCCGATTCAGGCACTGTGACCAGTATAAATGTATGTGGCAAGCAATTCACAGGAGCTAAAATTCGCTCTGCCCTCGGCTTGCGTTCATGTGTTTTTACAGTTGGTTATTCAGACGGCAAATTCAATTTTCGCGTACAGGGTCACGGACACGGAGTAGGAATGAGCCAGTTCGGCGCAAACTACCTTGCCAGACAGAACTATACATATGTAGAGATATTATCATGGTATTACACGGGATGTAAAATGAAACTTCTTTAATAGGCTGTTTTTGTGACAGCATAAAAATAATTCCTCCGACATTCGACTAAAATAATTTTTTGGTTGACATTGTTGGGGGAGTTATTATATAATCTTATATTGCAGGGTTGTATCTTATTTTGATGAAAAGCGATTTTTTATGCGCTTTTTTAATAAACAACCAATAAAGATTATCCGAGCGTTAGGCTCGGGACGGAAACGGAGGAGTACGGAATGTTCAGAACCTATCAGCCGAAAAAGTTGCATCGTAAAAAGGAGCACGGATTTCGCAAGAGAATGGCCACTGCAAGCGGCCGCAAGGTACTTGCCCGCCGCAGAGCAAAGGGCAGAAAGCAGCTTTCTTATTAATTAGCTGCACATTATTTTGATATAACGGAAAGAATCGTCTTGAAAAACACAATAAAAGAAAACAAGGATTTCAGGCGCCTTTACGGCCGAGGAAAGAAAATTGTCAGTCCCGCACTAGTTACTTATATTATGCGTAACCGTGCGGGCTACTGTCGCATAGGCATTACGGCAAGCAAAAAAAATTTCCGTCATGCTGTTGACCGTAACAGAGTTCGGCGCATAATACGGGCGGCCTTTGCTCAGTGCAGCGGCTCAGTTGTCGGTGGATACGATATTGTATTCGTCGCGCGTACGCGTACGCTGGACATGTCCAGCTGCGATGTTTTCAGTGTAATGAGAGATCATCTATCCTCTTTAGGCTGTTTGGACGAAAGAGAAAATGAAAAAACTACTGATTAAACTTATCCGATTTTATCAAAAGAAAATTTCTCCGGCTAAAACGCCGTGCTGTCGGTTTATACCGACGTGCTCCAGTTATGCTATTGAGGCACTGGAGATTCACGGGGCGATAAAAGGGTCGCTCCTTGCAATTTATAGAATTATTAGGTGCAATCCGCTTTGCAAAGGTGGATTTGATCCTGTACCGCCTAAAAAACAGAGGCGGACAAGATAAGCTCTCAGCACCATTCCCAAGGCGGACAAGCTGTCCGCGGAAAGGATAATCATGCAGGCTATATATAACTTTTTTGCAAGGCCAATGGGCTGGCTGCTTGCACAACTGTGCAGCATACTTGACGGCAACTTTGCGCTGTCAATATTTTTGTTCACGATTTTGATTAATGCTCTTTTCTTACCGCTGAATATTAAACAGCAAAAGAGCATGGCTGGTCAGGCGCGAATGAAAAACAAAATGGATAAAATCAAAGAGAAGTATAAGGATGACAAAATGGCCCAGCAGCAGGCGATGAGCGAGCTTATGCAGCAATCAGGCTCAAACCCAATGACTGGATGCCTTCTTATGTTTATCCGACTGCCTTTCTTTGTAGCAATTTATACTGCAGTAAGACAACCGCTTTCGTTTATTGTTGGTGCATCAACATCAATGATTGAAGCGGCACAAAAGACACTTAATGTAACAAACGAAATGGATATTTTCAATCGCCTTAATGAACTTCAGGGAACCGAAATTTATGAAAAGGCGAGCAAAATTCATTTTGATTTCCTCGGTATCAATTTGACAACATCACCTGCAATTGATACTCTCGACATTATTTGGATTATACCGTTGCTTTCATTTGTAACGGCGTTGCTGTCCACAGTTATAACCACCAAAATGCAGCAAAAGACCAACCCGGGCGCAGCTCAGGGTGCCGGTTGCATGTATGTATTTATGCCACTGTTTTCGCTCGTTATTGCCTTTACGGTACCGGGTGCGGTAGGCTTTTACTGGGCATGCTCTAACATCGTCAGCATGTTCATCAGTATGTTTACAAACAAGCTTTATAACCCAACAAGAACCATTGCACAAATTGAGGCTAACACTGTTATAAAGCGTATGAAGTATGAGAAAAGTAAAATTGCCGCCGCCATGTCTAAAGAGGACGCGGCTGAGTGACATTGTTCGGTCACTATGAAAGGAATGAACTGATTAATGAGAGAGGCAATTGCTACCGGAGCTACCGTTGAGGAAGCAAAGGACAATGCGATAGTATTGTTAGGCAACATTGGCAACGCTGATATTGAGTTCGAAATTATTGACTTACCGCAGAGGAAGGTTCTCGGTCTTTTCGGAGGAAACCCTGCTAAAGTTAGAGTTTATGTAGAATCTCTTGATAACGAGCCGGCTAAAAAGCAGTCTGAAAAGAAACCTGTTGAGAAAAAATCAACTCCGGTAAAGGATAAAAAACCGGAAATTAATGCTGAGAAAAAATCAAATAATAAAGCTGCAAAAGCTGAAACCATCTCTGACAAAAAAGAGACAGTTAAACCCGAAAATAAAAGTGAAAAACCTGTAACCTATGGTGTGAAAAACGTAGAAAGCACAATAGCTTATGTTAAGGATATGCTCGAAAAAATGGATATTGGTGAGTTTACAATAACTTCTACCGATATTGAAAACGGCGTAAAACTTAACATTGAAGGACAAGGTATGGGTACAGTCATAGGACGCAGAGGCGAAACTCTTGACGCTCTTCAGTATCTAGCTTCACTTCACTGCAATCACGGCGAAGAGGGCGATTTCCGCAGAGTAGTACTTGATACCAGCGGCTATCGTGAAAAGCGCGAAAAGACATTGCAGGAGCTTGCAGCAAAGACAGCTCGTCAGGCTATCCGCTCCGGACGCAACCAGTCGCTTGAGCCGATGAACCCTTATGAGAGAAGAATTATTCATACTGCTGTTCAGGATATTGACGGCGTTACTTCATGGTCGGTAAGCGACGGTAAAAATCGCCGCGTTATTATCGGTTTTGAAAAGGGCAGCGAGCCTGCACCCAGACCTCGTTCAGGAGGACGCGACGGTCGTCGTCCAAGCAGAAACAGTGCTCAAAGTGCTCCGAAAAAGGCTAATACCACGCCTGCCGCTGAGCCTAAAAACGAAACCGGCGACGGCCCAATGTACGGCCGTATAAGCTAATAAACTTAATAAAAAAAGGGTGGCTGTCTGCCACCTTTTTTTTATTTGTATTCTTTTAACTTTCATGTAATTATTAAGACATATTAAAAGGGTGAAATGATAATTAGACAGCAACAGAGCGGCCGATTTCTCGACCGCTCTGTTGCTGCCCTTACCAATATTATAATTTTCCGCGGGCGTGCACATTGCTTTTAGTTTATGCGCTAAATTGGTATTGTGTTAAAAAGTTAATTGTCGTCACAACACAAATTAACTGCTGTTACTAATCCATTTTTACTATTTCAAGCGGAGAGATATATGCTCCGTTTTTAATTACTGCAAAATGCAGATGGGATTTATCGGCAGATTCGCATGGAATTTCGCCTAAAATGCCTATATCTTGATTAATGCCTACAACATCGCCCTTTTTTAAATATGCAGAGCTTAACCCACAGTATACGGTAATAATACCGTTGCCGTGGTCTATTTTCATTACTTTTCCGTATTGAGCATCATCATAAACATCTGAAACCCTACCATCTCCGGCACTGCAAATGGTTGCGCCTTTTTTGCCGGCAATATCTAATGCATTATGAAGGCGCCAATCAGCAAATGTAGCAGAATACTGCATTTCCTTTAAACTATATGGCTTTAAAATTTCACCGGTTAACGGCAAAACAAAAAAGTCCGCAATAGTGTTGGGCTCTTCTGAAGATATTTCAGATGCCTTACTTTGTGCCGACTGTGGCGATTCACTGCTCTCCGTAATTACTCCACTTACAACGACACCTGCTTTTACGGTATCATTATATGATGGGGTGTTGTCTGCTATGAAAGAGGACATGTTGGCTAAATCGGTTGAGTCCCCACTAATATTTTTGCCAATTGCAAGCCAACCGCATGCGCCGATTCCTATCATGCAAATTGCCAGTGCAATATATGACCCATAGCCTTTTAATGTATTTCTAAGTCCAGTTATCTTCATGTAAATTCATCCTTTCTGCAAAGCTATTTTTGGCAATTTATGCATTATTTATTCTGGCTAATTTTAATTGTTAAAAGAATTTTAATATATACATTAAAATCAGGCAAAGATGCTCTGTTATATTATAATCACACTTAAAAAGCGAAGCCGCATCGCTATAGAGTGTTTTTTCTACCTCCTCAGATTTATACCCTAGGAAAAAGGAAAAGGCTGCTTAAAAAGCAGCCTTTTCTATGTTTTATGTAACAAAAAAACCGCCCGCAGATTTTACTGCAGGCGGTAAATTTATTTTTAATATTAGAATGGTATGATCATCATAACGAGCCAGTATGTAACTTCACCGTTTTTAAAGCAACCGACTGCCATGTACTCATATGTTTTGTTCATAATCATGCTCTTTGTTTCATCAGAGCTGAGCAGCATTTCAGCAACCTGCTCTGCGGTGTATTCACCCCAGATACCGTTAAGACATGTGCTTCCGCGTGTGTGGATGTCATAATCGGTAAGGATTGTGGTGTGCTGTCTTTCGTCGCCGATGCCGTAGAAGTTAGGACGAGTGGAGTCCATTTTTCCTTCACAAGCTTCTTCATATACACGCTGGTTTACAGCGTACTGAAGAGCAACATCGGTTTTGAACTTATACTTATCGAGGGAACTTGCGTCACCAGAAGCAGTGTCTGAAGCAGCAGGTTCAGCTCCCGACTCTGTAGAAGCATCGTTTCCAGCGTCAGCAGAGAGCTGTTTTACTCTTGCATCGTTGAGCAATGTTAGTAACTCGTTTGAAAGTTTTTCATTGCCGGCATATTCATAAACATAGACCTTAACTGAGTCGGAGAAACCGAGAACAGTTGTGCAGGCAACGGTAGCGCAACCTGGAGCCATGGCAAGAATTTGTCCGTCCTTGTCAACCTTAACGATTTTTTCGTTTGAGCTTTCCCAGAAAACAGCTGTTATTGCCGGCTTTTCAGGCAGCAATTTGTAAGAAAGGGCTAGCTTTTTGCCAACAAATAAACTAATGTTGCCATTTTCGTCTGCTCCGACAATGTTGACACCGATTTCCTTAGCGTCGCCGGCTTTATATGTGTTCTGGGGTTTTACAGATGCTTCACCGATTTTATCATAGACAATATCCTTACGATTCATGGGTGAGTAAGTATCGCCAGAGAAAACTTCCGATTCGGTAGTAGCTGTGTCTTTATCCCCACAGGCTGTAAAAGCACATAGCAACATTGCCATAGCACAAAGTACCGCAAAAATTCTTTTCATTGGATATTCCTCCATACCGCTGCCGTACGGTATAAATATTTATAGTTACTGCTTTTGCGCTCCGATCGGCATGATTTAGGAACAGCAGTAAAAGCCAAAAATTAATCTGTTATTTCAACAATCTTGTTTTTGTTTTTGTAAATATGTTTGGGCGGAATAAACCCACGGACCATTGACAGAGGATAAACGCGGCTTTTTGTGCCGATTACGGCACCGGGACAAAGCACGCTGTTGCATCCGATATCTGCATGATTTCCGAGAATTGCGCCGAACTTTTTAAGGCCGGTTTCAACTTTTTCTCCGTTTACCAAGACGGTAACAAGAGATTTATCTGATTTTAAATTTGATGTGACCGCACCTGCGCCCATATGAGCCATGTATCCAAGGATCGAGTCGCCAACATAGTTGTAATGGGGTATCTGCGCTTTATCAAATATTACTGCATTTTTAATCTCGGTTGAGTTACCGATAACGGAACCCTTGCCGATTATGGCACTGCCTCGAATAAAGGCACCGTGTCTAATTTCAGCACCCTCGTCAATGATGACAGGACCCGCGATATTTGCGGTGGGAGCAATTTTTGCAGAGCGAGCAACCCATATGTTATCTCCACGCTGTTCAAACACATCGGAGTTTAATGTGGGACCCAGCTCAAGAATGAATTCGGTGATGTGCGAAAGAACCTCCCATGGCAGAGTGACGCCATTAAATAGGTCGGATGCAATTGTCTTTTCCAAATCTAGCATGGACTTAACTAAAATGCTGTCTGTCAAAGAAACACTCTCCAATCAAAAATCCTATACATTGATTTTAATCCAAAAGGTAAAAATTATCAAGGGGTATAGTAAAATTTATAATGTTTTTTTAATGTTTATGCATTATTACGAATAAACAGTGTTAACTAATAAAAGAATTTTACAAAAAACGTATAAAATGAAAAAAAGACTTTATTAATAGATAATTATGTTATATTATAATAATATATAGATTATTTTTAGAGTATGAGGTGTTTTTATGGCTCAAAAGGTAAAAATCTGCGTCGGTGGCATTGATTATTATATCAATACCGACGAGGACGAGACATATATTCGCGGCATCGGTGCAAAGCTGAATAACCGTCTTGACCAACTTGCCAAGCAAAATCCCTATTTGTCCACTACAATGGTGGCGGTTTTTGCCGCGCTTGAGTGCTCGGACGAAGCCGAAAAGGCAAAGAGAGCTTTGGAAAATATCACTGGTAAAATGCAGGCAACCGACGCAAAGTCAATCGACGCAATAATAGAGGTTGACGAAGCACGCCGTGAAATTGAGCGTCTCAATATGGAAAACATCCGTCTGCGTAAGATTGTAGCCGGCAAATGAAGCCAGAACTGCTTGCACCTGTCGGCTCCGAAGAGTCGCTGTACGCGGCCGTACGCAGCGGAGCGGATGCCGTATATATGGGATACGGAAAATATAATGCGCGTTATTCAGCGCAGAACTTTGGTGACGATGCTTTTGCCGCCGCAGTTATGTATTGTCATGTACGAGGGGTAAAGGTTTTTCTCACGCTTAATACACTTCTTAGCGACAGCGAAATCAAGGATGCGCTTGATACGGCTGAAAAAGCATGCAATGCAGGTGTTGACGGCATTATTGTGCAGGATTTAGGACTTGCGAAATTGTTGCACGCCGCTTGCCCCGATATGCCGCTGCACGCGTCCACCCAAATGACAGTAACATCACCGTCAGCAATGGCTGAGCTTAAAAAGCTTGGTTTTGTACGTGTGGTGCTTGCCAGGGAAATGAGCAAAAGAGAAATTGCTGATGCGTGCAGTCAAGCACACAGTTTGGGAATTGAGACAGAGGTCTTTGTCCACGGAGCATTATGCATGTGCGTGTCAGGTCAGTGCTACATGAGTGCAGTTATAGGGCGGCGCAGCGGCAACAGAGGAATGTGCGCTCAACCGTGCCGTTTGCCTGCTCAGGATGGCACATATCCACTCAGTTTAAAAGATTTGTCGCTGATATCGTATGTTAAGGAATTGACTGATATCGGCGTTGATTCATTTAAAATAGAAGGTCGCATGAAGCGGCCCGAATACATTGCCGCAGCCACGGCATCATTCAGACAGATGATTGACAGAAATTTTGTTGACAACGATATAATCGACGGGCTGAATAATGTTTTTTCCCGTTCGGGCCATACCGACGGATACTTTATGGAAAAAATCGGAGACCAAATGTTTGGCTACCGCACAGAAAGCGATGTAGCCGCATCAAGCAATGTGCTAAGCGGTTTGCGTGGCATTTACCGAAGCGAAAGACAGAGCGTGGCGGTAAATATAACATTTACGGCAAGGGCAGATGAAAAAATACGAATGACATTTTCTGACGGCGAAAACACCGTGTCGGCTGACGGTGCCATTCCGGAAAAGGCCTTAAACCGTGCCGCCGATGCCGAATATGTACGTACGCAGTGCGAAAAACTTGGTGGAACACCGTACTACTGCAACAAATTTACTTGCGAAATAGATGATGGTCTTTCAATACCTGCGTCAGCGATAAATGCGCTCAGACGAGAATGTGCCGAACTTATGAATTGCGTTCGGTTGCCGAAAAAGATAGCGTTTAATTCGGTCGAAACAAATAAAAAACAGATTAAAAAATACGATAGAACGGCACTGATTGCACGTTTTTCAAATATAGACAGAGTTCCTGATCACCTTAACGGGCTCGAAAGGGTTTTTGTGCCTGCCGACAGCGGCGAGGACAAGCTTCGTGAACTAATTCAAAGGGCAGGAAATACCGAAATTGGAATTGAATTGCCCCGTGCGCTTTTTTCATTAGAACCTGCGTGTGAAAAGTGGATGAAAACAGCATCAAAGCTTGGCATAAAGTGGGCAATGTGTCACAATATAGCCGCCGTTAATTTGGCATCACAATGCGGAATGAAAATTCACGGCGGAATAGGACTTAATGTATTTAATTCACATTCGGCATCAGCAGTACACGATATGGGGGCTGAATATATTACGCTGTCATTTGAGCCGACCGCCGGTAAACTGCACAATGTTGCGGGTGAAAATCTGGGGATTTTCGCTTACGGCAGATTGCCGCTTATGCTTACTCGAAACTGTCCTGCATCGGGCAAAAAGGGCGCTTGCGGCACCTGCTCGCACAACCGTGTTGTTATTGACCGAATGGGCGAGCGATTTCCGATTGAGTGCCGCTATTCAATGAGCGAGGTGCTTAATTCAAAGATTTTGTGGCTTGCCGATAAGCTAGAGCACATAAGCGGATACCGTTTTGCACTGCTCAGTTTTACTGATGAAACCAAGGAGCGTGCACAATATGTTATTTCGGCATATGCCGGAGGAGATGCACCGCACGGCGAATTCACACGTGGGCTGTATGACCGCGGAGTGCTGTAATCAGGGGGACTTATTAATGCTGATACTTGCTTCCGCCTCTCCGAGACGGAAAGAAATACTTGAAAATTTGGGATATAAATTCAAATGCCTCGCCGCCGACACCGATGAGACGCTTGCAGACGGCATAAACGGGTTTGACGCTGTGCGTGAGCTTGCGCTGAGAAAGGCACGTAAAGTTGCCGCGGTTAGTCCGAATGATGTCATTTTAGCATCCGATACGGTTGTTGACTGCGACGGCGAAGTGCTGGGAAAGCCACGTGACCGAGAGGAAGCAAAGCAAATGCTTTTGCGTCTGTCGGGCAGACAACATACCGTTTACACCGGTGTGTGCATCATTTCAGGCACCCAGTGTGAAAGATTTGTCAGCGCAGCAAAGGTTGAATTTTATGAGCTCGACGATAGTTTGATTGAGTGGTATCTTAACACCGGAGAGCCATTTGACAAGGCGGGAGCATACGGCATACAGGGTAAGGGCTCGGTACTGGTAAAAGGTATAGATGGCGATTATTTTACAGTAATGGGATTACCGGCGGCCGAAGTTTATCGCCGCCTTAAAAAATTTCAAATTTTACCTGAATAAATTATTCCGCAACGGTTGTTCTTGGCTGTGTTATGCGCTATAATAGATTAGTTAAAAATAATAAATTTTGTCGGGAGGACATTAAATGTTTACTCGTGATATCGGAATAGATCTCGGAACAGCAAATACGATTGTATTTGTCAGAGGAAAAGGAATTGTAATGCGTGAGCCGTCGGTTGTTGCCGTCGATGTACGCAATCAGGCTGTACGTGCTGTGGGCACAGAGGCGAAGGAGATGATAGGACGCACTCCCGGCTCTATCGTAGCTGTACGTCCGCTTAAGGACGGCGTTATAGCTGACTTTGAAGTTACTGCAACTATGTTGCGTAAATATATACGTGATGCACTGAAGGGCTCGTTTTTTTCACGCGCTCGTGTTGTTATAAGCATTCCTTCTGGCGTTACCGAGGTTGAAAGTCGTGCCGTTTACGATGCAGCTCATTACGCAGGTGCTCGTGAAATTGACCTTATACAAGAACCGATGGCAGCAGCGCTTGGCGCAGGTATGCCTGTTTGGGATGCTACCGGCTGCATGGTTGTCGATATCGGTGGAGGCACTGCCGAAGTTGCGGTAATGTCACTTGGCGACATAGTTACAGCCCATTCCGTTCGTGCAGGAGGAGACCGCCAGGACGAAGCTATTATTTCGTACATTCGTAAAAAGCACAATTTGCTTATAGGCGAACGCACAGCGGAGGAAATTAAAATTACTATCGGTTCGGCAAATCGCGAGTCGGTAAACGAAACCATGGAAATTCGCGGACGAAACCTTGTCGACGGATTGCCGAAAAATGTAGTTGTTACCACAGCCGATGTGCGTGAGGCCATTGGTGGATGTTTGCGCCAGATAATCAACGGCGTGCGTGAGACACTGGAAAAAACTCCGCCTGAGCTTGCCGCCGACATTATAGACCGTGGAATTGTTTTGACCGGAGGCGGCGCACAGCTGAGCGGATTGGACAAGCTGATCGAAGAAGAGATTGATATTCCCGTGCACATAGCAGATAATCCGATAGACTGCGTTGCTGAGGGAATAGGTAAGCGTCTTGACGCAGATCTTCCGTTTAATACATATTACAGACGGAGAAAATATTAATTTTTAGGACGGAGTTATAATGAGAGCCTTTTTCAAAAGTGTTAGGTTCAAGGTTCTGGCAGCGGTTTTGGCCGTTCTTGTCGTGCTGATGATAGTATTCACCGCTCTTGGCGGCTGGTCATCACCGTTATCAAGCGTTGCTTCTGCCGTGGTCACACCGGTACAGGAGGGCTTCAACACTGCGTGGGAATACATCACAAACCTGTTTAATGCACCTTCTCACATACGGGAGCTTGAGCTTGAAAATGCCACCTTGAGAGAAGAAATAGCTGCGCTGACAGAGGAAAAAACCGAATATGAAAGCGCCCTGATTGAAAACAAGTTTTATAAGGATTATCTTGGACTCAAGGAGGAGCACGAGGATTTTGAATTTTGTGCGGCAAAGGTTGTTTCGGTCGATGCTGCTGATATTTACGGAGCTTTTTCAATAAACATGGGCAGCCTTGATGGCATTAGCCCATATGATCCCGTTATCACATCAGAGGGTCTGGTTGGATATGTTAAAACCGTGTCGTTGACCAGCTCCACCGTTATTACCGTGCTTGACCCTTCTGTAAAGGTGGGAGCATACGATACCCGTACCGACGACAGCGGAATAGTTGCGGGTTCAGCGAAATTGGCTAAAAAAAGCCAATGCCGACTTAATAATCTTACACGTGACTGCACCGTTGCAATAGGTGACAGCATTATTACATCGGGCGGTGGCGGAATTTTTCCGGAAGGGCTTATTATAGGTACTGTAAACACCATGGGCCATGATAAGGAGGACATAACTTCCTATGCTGTTATTGACACAGCGGTCAATTTTGAGAGTTTACGAAATGTTATGGTTATAACCTCATTTGAGGGACAAATGACCATTGAAGAACGCAGCAAAAAATAATATAAATAATTGGAGGTGAGGCGTAATGAGACGCGCGTATTATCGCAAATATGTTTACCATACGCTGCTCGCAATTATAGCCGCACTTCTTTATTTGTGGCAAAATTCAGTGGCAGCATTTCCTGAAATAGCGTCGCTGCGAGCGTTGCCGCTGATACCGTTTATTATATGCGTGACCATGTTCAATCCCGATAAAGCAGGGGTGGTTTATGGAGTTACTGCCGGAATTGTTATGGATATCAGTTGGTCTAAAACCAGTGGATTTAATGCAGTGTGCCTGTTCATTATTTGCGTTGCTTGTGGTTTGCTGATACGTCTATTATTTAACAGAACATTACTCACAGCACTGTTCCTGAATGGTATTGTATGTCTTGTGTATTTTTCACTGTACTGGTTGTTCTATTGTAAGCTTGCCGGATTAGAAGACAGCGGATACTGCTTTTTCAATTACTATCTGCCTATGATGATTTATACATGGGCATTTACCATTCCATTTTACTTAATGACAAGATTTATTACATCAAAATTCAGAACGGATTAACCGAAGCTGTAAAAATAAAAAAGGAGGAATCAAGCAGCTTTGAAGTACTATTATCAAAAGCGAAAGCCGTTTCATAAACGGTTTATAGCACTTATATGTATACTTGCAATTACACTTGCCTGTTTTTCAGGTAAAATGGCAGAGCTGCAGCTTGTAAATGCCGACATCTATCTTGCACAAGCTGATACCTCTAGCCACCGCACTCTGACGGTAAACGCTGCACGCGGAGAAATTATTGACCGCTACGGTCGACCGTTGGTTATCAACCGTGAGGGATTTAATATTGTTTTTGACGCCGCATATTTGCGGACATCATCGCTCAATGAAATTATACTTATGCTGACCGGCTTGCTTTCTGAAAGCGACCAAAAATGGACTGATAAGCTTCCGCTTAAGGTTACAAAACCATATGGTTTTTCTGAAGGTATGGAATATTCTATCGGCGTCATGAAATCCGAGCTCGGACTTAATAGCTATGCGACAGCACAAAACTGCTTTGATGCAATGGTTGAGAAATATAAGCTTCATGGCTACACCTCAAGTGAACAGCGCTTGATTATGGGTGTACGCTATTCAATGGATTTAAGCGATTATTCGATAACACTGCCGTTTACATTTGCTGAGGATGTCAGCGAACAGATTGTGGAGATAATTGAAGAAAACTCAGCAGTATTAGAGGGCGTCCAAATTAAAGCCGCTACATTTCGTGAATATCCTGATCCTGAGGTTGCCAGCCATATTCTTGGCACAGTCGGCTTGCTGACAGCAGAGGAATGGAACGATGTAAAGGACAGCGGCAAATACAACATGAACGATAAAATAGGCAAATCGGGAATTGAATATGCCGCAGAGCAATATTTGAAAGGTGTCGATGGCAAAGTTGCGCTTGTGCAGTCGGCAACCGGAGAAATTGTTTCAAAAAATGTAATTCAAGAGGCTGTTGCAGGCAACACCGTACAGCTTACCATTGATAAAAATTTGCAAAAAGTAGCTCAGCAGGCGCTTAAAACGGCAATAGATAAGATAAATACAGAAAACCGAAAAACAACAAGTGAAGACGATGTTGGTGGTGCGGCTGTAGTCGTTACTGAAGTTAGGACAGGCGAAATTCTTGCCGCCGTCAGCTATCCGTATTACAGCATGGATGATTATATTGAAAACTACGGTAAACTTGCCACCGATAAGGCTATGCCGCTATTTAACCGTGCTTTTTACGGTACTTATGAGCCCGGCTCAACCTTTAAGCCTGCCGTTGCCCTCATTGGATTGCAAACCGAGACAATAAACACATCATCTACCTTAACATGCAATAAGGTTTACAGGCGATTCAGTGACTATCAGCCGTCATGCCTTGGCAGACATGGATCAATTAATGTTTCAACGGCCATTTCTAAATCGTGCAACTGCTTCTTTTTTGAGCTTGGATATCAAGTCGGCATAACCAACCTTAATAAATATTGTAAGCAGCTTGGCTTGGGTGTAAAAACGGGAGTGGAAATAGGCGAGTCTGCTGGAATTTTAGCAGGTCAGGAATATTCCGATAAAGTGGGCAAGATTTGGAATGAGGGTGACACCATTCAGGCCGCTATCGGACAATCGGATAACAACTTTACACCGTTACAGCTTTCTCAGTACACAGCCACGCTTGCAAGTGGAGGTACTCGTTATAAATCTCATCTTATAAAATCGGTTCAAAGTTATTCACTTGATAAAATGATAAAAAATGATTTTACTCAGGTGCTTAATGAGACCGATATTTCAGCCGATGCATATTCCGCTGTAAAAGAGGGAATGCTCAGAGTTACTTCCGACGGTACGGCACGTGGCACATTTGGAAATTATTCAATTAAAGTTGCCGGAAAAACAGGAACAGCACAGTCGTCATCAAAAATTGACAACGCTGTTTTCATTGGCTTTGCACCGTATGACGATCCGGAAATTGCAATTTCAATAATCATTGAAAAAGGTGGACATGGATCATCAATTGCACCCGTAGCAAAAAGCATATTTGATGCATATTTTTACAACTCTAATGAAATTTATACAGGTCAAAAAACAAATCAGTTATTACCTTAATTTTCATATAATTCTTTTGACATTTTACCAAAACTGTGATAAAATTATCGTATAAACTATATTTGGCGAATAAGGAGAGTTTTACACCGTGCTTAATGAGCGCAGAGGCAGAGCTATTGCTGTCGTATCCGGAAAAGGCGGAGTCGGCAAATCTACGTTGGTTTGCGGACTTGGTATGCAGCTTGCAAAGCAAGGAAAAAAAGTCCTTCTTATCGACGCAGACGAAGGGCTGAGCTGTCTCGATATTATGCTTGGCGTTTCGGAAAATTTGCTGTTTAATCTTTGTGATGTCTTTTTGGAGCGTTGCAGCGTTGATGATGCAATATGCCACTCGGAATACGGTGTTGACTTTATAGGTGCTCCCTCCGCTTTCGGTGAAATTGACGGCGATAAGCTTAAATCCTTGGTCGATGAGCTTAAAAAGAAATATGAGTACATTTTCATTGATTCCACAGCGGGAATAGGTCGCGGTTTTATGGCGGCAGTCAGCAGTGCAGAGGAGATAATTGTGGTAGTAAGTCCCGATGCTGTGTGCATTCGTGATGCCGCAAGGGTAAATGACATCATAGACGAAATCGGTAAAACAAGCTGTCGTATGATTATTAACCGTTTTGACCGCCGATATATGAAGCGGCGAGACGTTAGGGTAATCGATCAAATCATTGACGAAACCGGAATACAAATGCTTGGTATAGTACCGTTTGATGCAAAAATCATGAAAAAAGGTAAACCCCTTATTAAGGGAAAGGCCGCGCGTGCGTGTGACAGAATTGTTAAACGTATTTGCGGAATGAATATTGCACTTAAGAAAATCAGCAGGATATAGGAATCTTTGTTGCCACATATGGAGATATGGAGTTGTAAACATGAAAATTGCATTAATGGCGCATGACGCAAAGAAAGAATTGATGGTACAGTTTTGCATAGCTTATTGCGGTATTCTCAGCAGACACCGCATCTGCGCCACCGGCGCCACAGGCAAGGTTGTTGCCGAAGCTACAGGTCTTCAGATCGACCGATTTTTAAGCGGCTCTCAGGGTGGAGCCGAGCAGATTGCTGCGTGTGTCGGATGTGACGAGATTGACCTCGTTTTAATATTCCGCGATCCGCTTACTGTTAAGGATCACGAGCCGAGCGAAAAGAATATACTTCGCCTTTGCGATGTTCACAATATTCCGGTAGCAACAAATATTGCTACTGCCGAAATGCTTATACACGGGCTTGAGCGTGGAGATCTTGACTGGCGTGATATTCAGCGCCACAACTAAAATAGAAAAAGACTGCGAACGGAAGTAGTATGCTGTCATTACCGACAGGGAGAGTGCGCCGTGACTGAAAGCACACTTCGGAAAATAATGACTGCAGAAGACATCCGGGAGTCGGGAATTATCCCCGTTTTCCGCGTTAAGGAACATTAAGATGGACAAAGGATGACTTCGGTTATCTTTGTCAATCGGGGTGGCACCGCGAAAATGATTATTCGTCCCCGAACAGGCCTTGTTTATGATAGGGCTTGTTCGGGTTTTATTATTTTAAAAAAACTGGAGAAAAAAATATGGCATTGTTAACACAAGCAATTAGAGGAACCGGAGATGTTTTGCCAAGCGATAGTTATCGTTGGCAACATATTGAAAATGTGCTGCTGGAAACGGCACGACTGCACGGATTTAAAGAAATACGCACACCGGTATTTGAGCATACCGAGCTGTTTGTGCGCTCAGTAGGAGACACCACTGACGTTGTTCAAAAGGAAATGTACACATTTAACGACAATGGTGGACGCTCGATTACGCTTCGTCCCGAGGGAACAGCGGGAGCCGTACGCGCATTTTTGGAGCACGGCCTGCATAATGAGGCTTTGCCCCAAAAGGTAAGCTATATCACATCATGTTACCGATATGAAAAACCGCAAGCAGGGCGTTTGCGTGAATTTCATCAGTTCGGTGTTGAGTGCTTCGGTGCAGCTCAGCCCAGCGCAGATGCAGAGGTTATTTCGCTTGCAGCATCAGCGTTTGAAGCGCTCGGTATAAAAAATCTGTCGCTTGAAATTAATTCAATCGGCTGTCCTGAATGTCGCGCCAAGTTTTATGACGCTTTGCGCGAATATTTTGCATCGCACAGTGGTGAGCTTTGCGAAACCTGTCATGGCAGACTGGACCGCAATCCCATGAGAATACTTGATTGCAAGTCGCCTGTGTGCAAAAATATTGCCGCTGGCGCACCGACTGTACTTGATTACATTTGCGACGATTGCAAAGACCATTTTGAAAAAACAAAATCTTACCTTAACGCAATGGACATTAAGTACACCGTAAACCCTACTATTGTTAGAGGACTTGATTATTACACACGCACAGTGTTTGAATTTGTGTCATCCGACCTTGGTGCACAGTCTACCGTATGCGGCGGTGGTCGTTATGACGGACTGGTTGAGCAAATGGGCGGACCAAAAACACCCGCACTCGGATTTGCCGTCGGTCTTGAGCGACTGCTGATGATAATGGAAGCGCAAAACTGCGCTATGCCGCAAGTTAAGCCGTGCGATGTTTATATTGCACCAATGGGTGATGATGCGGCTGTAATGGCAGCAAGTCTTGCAAAAATGCTTCGCAACGAGGGATTTTTTGCAGAAACCGATATTGTTGGCAGAGGACTTAAGGCGCAAATGAAATATGCCAATAAACTTGGCGCAAAATACACCGTTGTGCTTGGTGACGAAGAAATTTCGGCACGCAAAGCAAACCTGAAATGCATGGAAACAGGCGAACAGACAGAAATTAGTCTGCCCGATGGTCTGGTTTCGGCAATATACGACATGACAATAAACGACACGCTTGGCAAACTGACCGATTCCCTTGACGGACAGTTGGGCACACTGAATTTAGATTTATAAAGGCGGTAACAAAAATGGCTTTAAATATAGAAAAAATGGGAAACATGAAGCGTACTGATTACTGCGGTACTTTGCGTAAGGATGATATCGGCCGCACTGTTACTGTATGTGGCTGGGTTCAGCGTCAGCGTGACCTTGGACAACTTATTTTCATCGACCTGCGTGACAGAACTGGCATTGTTCAGCTTGCATTTGACGATTCCACCGACCGAGCAATATTTGATACGGCGTTTCAAATCCGTTCTGAGTATGTTCTTATAGCATCGGGCGTTATTAGAGAGCGTTCATCTATAAATACCGAAATTCCCACGGGAGATATAGAAATTGTACCAACCGAGCTTAAGGTGCTGTCGGTGTCGGATACAACTCCGTTTGAAATTTTGGAAAGCACAAATGTAAAAGAAGAACTGCGTCTAAAATACCGCTACCTCGATTTGCGTCGCCCACCTGTGCAAAACGCCATTATGTTCCGTCATAAGGTTGTAAAATGCGCACGTGATTACTATGATGATAACGGTTTTGTCGAGATTGAGACTCCTATAATGGTAAAATCAACTCCCGAAGGCGCACGCGATTATCTTGTGCCGTCTCGAGTTCATCACGGTAAGTTTTTTGCGTTACCGCAGTCTCCGCAGCTGTACAAGCAGCTGCTTATGCTGTCAGGTTTTGACCGATATATGCAGGTGGCTCGCTGCTTCCGCGATGAAGATTTGCGTGCTGACCGCCAACCCGAATTTACACAGATAGACCTCGAAATGTCATTTGTAAATCAGGATGATGTCATGACTATTAACGAGGGCTTCATTAAATATGTATTTGAAAAGACAATGGGAATCGATATTCCCACTCCGTTTGAGCGTATGCCGTTCAAAACAGCTATGGAGCGCTATGGTTCGGATAAGCCGGACACTCGTTTCGGACTGGAATTGTGCGACCTTTCAGACATACTCAGCGGCTGCGAATTCAAGGTATTTTCCTCGGCTTTGGAGACTGGTTCCGTTCGCGCAATTAAGGTGCCCGATGCAGCCGACAAGCTCACTCGTAAAGTTATTGATAAGCTGACCGAGTTTGTCCGCGACTACGGCGCAAAGGGGCTCGCGTTTACACGATTTACTGCCGACGGTGTTGCATCATCATATGAAAAATTCCTTTCGGAGCAGGAGATTGCCGCCATTCACAATCGTCTTGATGCAAAACAGAATGATGTAATTCTGATTGTTGCCGATCCAAAGGATAAAGTTGTATTTGCGGCACTTGGCGCATTGCGCTGCGAAATTGCAAAGCGTCTTGATCTTATTGACCCAAATAAATTCAATTTCTTGTGGGTATGCGACTTTCCGCTGTTTGAGTACAGCGAAGATGAAAATCGCTATGTAGCCATGCATCACCCATTCACTCATCCGCGCGATGAGGATATTGACAAACTGGAATCAGATCCCGGCAGCGTGTTGGCTAAGGCGTACGATATGGTACTTAACGGCTGCGAGGTGGGCGGTGGATCTATTAGAATTAATGACACATCACTTCAGCAGCGTATGTTTAAGGCGCTCGGGTTTACAGAAGAGGATGCTCAGCAGCGCTTTGGATTCCTGATTGATGCGTTTAAATATGGAGCACCCCCGCACGGCGGAATGGCATACGGACTTGATCGCCTCGTTATGCTTATGCTCGGTTGCGAGTCGATTCGCGATGTTATTGCCTTCCCGAAGGTGGCTAATTCAGGCGAGCTTATGAGCGGTGCACCTGACTATGTTGATGCTGTTCAGCTGAACGATCTTGCCATTGCTGTAACAGGAAAAGAAGAATAATAAACGCACAAAAATAAACACCGCAGGTTTTTCCTGCGGTGTTTTTGCTATTTTTTCATATATTTTATTTTTGTTGCCATACCGCCTCGAATGTGTCGTTCGGCTTTATTTGTTTCAAGTACTTTTTTCACTTTTATGTATAATTGCGGCTCTATAATTTTTAGACGTTCAGAAACATCCTTATGTACTGTTGATTTTGAAATGTGAAATGCTTTTGCGGTTGATCTTACGGTTGCGCCGGATTGAATTATATATTCCCCGAGCTCTATTGCTCGTTCTTCAAATGCGCCTTTCATACACTCAACTCCCCATACAGAATAGTAAAATGTATGAAAGAAAACCACAAAATATGAAAGATAGAAATATTTTGAACAGCTTTTTAAAAACAGTTGACAATTATATATCCATATGATATCATTTTAATATCACATGAAGGGGGAAAAGGTCATGAATGAAATTGTACTTAAAAACAAAAAGAACGGCATGGCAGTCCTATTAATCACTATTTTGGTTTACCTGGTAAGTATTGCGGGGCTCATTTTGGGCGGAACATTGCTTTACGGACCTATCGGGATTGCTATAATAATTGTATGCGGATTATGGATAAGTCTCGGTTGGATTTTAATTCTAGGGCTTAAGATTTTAAAACCGCAGGAGTCGTTGGTGCTTACTTTGTTTGGTAAATATATCGGCTCGCTCAAGGACGAAGGTTTTTATTTTGTAAATCCGTTTTGCGTGGCAGTAAATCCTGCAGCTAAAACTAAATTAAACCAGAGTGGCGATGTTGAAAGCGCAAATAAAACACCCGTTGTGATGAATGCCATGGGTGAACAAATGAACATTTCAATGGTCAACAAGAAAATTTCGCTTAAAATAATGACGCTGAATAATAGTAGGCAAAAAGTCAACGATTGCCTTGGCAACCCGATAGAAATTGGTATTGCTGTTACATGGCGCGTAATCGACACGGCTAAAGCTGTGTTTAATGTCGATAATTATAAAGAGTATCTGTCGTTACAGTGCGATTCCGCGCTCAGAAACATTGTACGCATTTATCCATATGATGTTGCGCAGAATGTAGACACCACCGGAGACGGAATAGCAGACGAGGGAAGCCTGCGTGGTTCCAGCGAGATAGTCGCTGAGCGCATTCGTGACGAAATACAGAAAAAAGTACAGTTTGCGGGATTGGAAATCATTGAAGCTCGCATAACATATCTTGCATATGCTACCGAAATTGCTGCTGCAATGTTGCAAAGACAGCAGGCATCGGCTATAATCGATGCCAGAAAAATGATTGTAGATGGTGCAGTCGGAATGGTCGAAATGGCGTTGGCACGCCTAAGTGAAAACCAAATAATCGAGATGGATGATGAGCGTAAGGCGGCTATGGTTTCAAATCTGCTTGTTGTGCTTTGCGGCAACCATGATGCACAGCCAGTTGTAAATTCGGGAAGTCTGTATTAAAATGCAGGACAATCAGAAAAAACAGGTCCCGCTACGACTGTCGGCTAAGCTGTACAATGCCATTGCCGCGTGGGCCGAGGATGATTTCCGTTCGGTAAACGGTCAGATTGAATATCTGCTGACTGAATGTGTAAAGCAACGCAAGAAAAACGGCAAGTACGTATCGGATGAAATTGACTCACCGCTTGATATCAATATAGAATAAATAAAAAAATCACCGAACCTGCAGTTCGGTGATTTTTTTATTATGATTCATCAGGGAAAACGTAACTGTAATAGTCTTTATCCAGTATTTTCAACGAGTACACATGTTTTGCGTTTACTACCTTATTAATATAGTCAACATAATCGTCAATTTGTTCTTGGGTAAACTTACCCTCGTACTCGGGATTAATTGTAAATTCCTTTGTCCATGTGCGGTAGCTTCCTTTGTCCGTAATCCAGTTCCAGGAGCCGCTGTTCAGACAGTTGAGTATTACAAGACCCTCACTGTTGGACATGATATCCTTGCCCATCATTAGACGGGAGTCGTATTCCAAGCCAAAAAGATTTGATACTGTGGGAAGGATGTCAATTGAAGAACATGGTTTGGTTACTTTAATTGGTTCTTCCATGGATGACGACCAAATGATGAGACCGTTGCGGTACAAATCAAAATTGTCACGAATTCGGCTTTCTGGCAGGTTATACAGCTCTGCAAGTTCGTCATCTTCAAGCGCGTACGGATAATGATCGGCTGTCATAACAAAGACTGTGTCATCCAGGATGCCTCGCTGGCTAAGTTGATTTACTAGCTCGGTCAGCATAAGCTCAACTTCGTAGTTGCATGCAATGTACGCCTTAATATTTTCGCTGTAATTAAGCCCCTCTGTAATATTTCGATGCTTTGTTGACATTTGGTTGCCGTTCCATGTGTAGTTGCAGTGACCGCTGACGGTCATGTAATATACATGGAATGGACTCTCGCTAATCCAGTTGTCAACATTTATTGACTGTGTAGCCATTTCGTGGTCAGAGCGCGGCCAGCAGCTTTCCAGTCCGGTCAATCCGTTGCCAATGGCTTTGTATGAATAACCAAAATTGGGGTGCGACTTGTCACGGTTGTAATAGGTGTAAGTGTTGTTGTGATAAGCATAAGTTTTGTAACCGATTTTACCCATTTGGTTGCCTAAAACAAACGGCTGATAGGTGCTACTGCTATCTTTAAGACAGCTTGCTTGATTATAGAAATTACCTGTTACATTGGAGTATTCACCTGTAGCAGTGCTTCCACCCCAAAGAGTGTTGTAGTAGTTTTCAAATATGAAACCTTCGGTTGACATCTTATATAATGTAGGTGTCAGTTCCGGCGATATAAATTCGGGGCTGAATCCCTCAAGCGTCAGATAAATAAGATTTTTGCCTTTGAACATGCCGGTATACTCATTTTGCTTTGTAGGAGTTACCGTTGAGAAATACTCGTGCATATCCTTAATAGTTGAATTTGATTCATTCGCTATCAGATTAGCAAAATCGATGTCCATTACATTATTTTCATATACAATCTCTGGTTCGGGGCTTGGCTCATTTAATACATTATCGCCTACGGGGTGCTCTGCTGTGGCTTCGGGCACACCAAATATCAGCTGTTGCACATCAAGACGAATGGTAGTAACTACTCCGAATCGGTAAACAGTGTCATTTGGTGAAAGCGCCGATGTATAGAAATATGAATCAGAGTGCAGTCCGGTGTTCAGCATAATTATAAGGTAGCAAAGCAAATGCACAATAATAACGCTGAGCAATCCAACAACCTTGAATTTCGGTAATGTTCGTATCGGAGGTATGTATTTTTTTCCAAATATTATAAAAAATACAACTGGCACTGCCATAAGTATGAGCACTGGTAAGCTCTTGAATATAGCTACGAGAGCTTCCTTCCAAAATTCAGCTACATCTCCTGCCATGCCGACGGCTGACAGAGTAAAAAATGTTTGGAACTGTAATCGGCAAACATAATGAAAACCGAACAAAAACAAAATTACTAACAAAAGTCCGACTGTCACTTTTCGATTAATTTTGTGTGACCACATAGTGCATAAAATAGTTAACAGGGTACCTACTGTAAATGAAAAAAGAAGAATGTACAGCAATCCTTTGCCAAAAAAGGAGCTGGTGTAAACAAACAAACGCATGATAAGTTCTAAATAAAATATTGTTGCTGGCCAAAACCATAAAAACGAAATTCGTTTGGTGTTGTTTTTACTGCTGCGCGATATGGTTCGGAAACCTGAACGCGGGTTGTCCCAGTTTTGATTTATTTCGAACAAAATTAGCGCCTCCCTTCACGTTTTTTCAAATTTATATTATAACATAAATTTTTGGCTTTGCAAACATTATATATGTTGATTAAATTAATATTTTGTTAAGTTGATTTAAAGTGCGTTGACACGATTAAAAGACTATGATATTATTGACAGCGCAGTTGAGCAGAAAAGAGATGATAGTTTTGCCAAGATATAACGACCGATATGAAGATACGTATTCAAATAGGGATCAAGCGCGACCAAAAAGAAATGCCGCTAATATTTATAACGGCGATGATTTATCTGGAACACGAGTGTTCGGCAAAACCGGTCAACGCAAGCAAGTACAACCTAAGCCCCACGGGCAGCAACCTGTGCAAACCAGCAGCTTAGCATCTATTAATATTTCACTTACTATTATAATAGCAGCACTGATCGTTTGCCTTGTTATATTGCTTAGCATATATTCATCTCTAAATTCATAATCTGATTATAATACATTTCTTACATTATATAATATATATAGATTCAAAAACCGCTCTGAACACAACTTATTGATGTTTAAATTTTCATAAAAAAGTACTAATAAAAACTAATCAAAAAAAGTTTGATTTTTTTAAAAAAAGTGTTGACATGGTAAGATGGTTGTGGTATTATAATCAGGCGCTCAAGAAACGGGGCAGCAAAAAACAAA
>CALHND010000010.1 GCA_938034875.1 uncultured Clostridia bacterium | reverse complement strand
ATGCCTCCGCAGCCGAATCCCCCGATGCCTCCGCAGCCGAATCCCCCGATGCCTCCGCAGCCGAATCCCCCGATGCCTCCGCAGCCGAATCCCCCGATGTCACCGCAGCCGAATCCTCCGATGTCACCGCAACCGAGACCTTCGACGCCGTCACAGCCGAGACCTTCGACGCCGTCACAGCCGAGACCTTCGACGCCGTCACAGCCGAGATCTTCGACGCCGTCACAACCGAGACCTCCAATGCCTCCACAGCCGAGACCTGCGACGCAATCACAGTCAAGACCTACAATGGCTACGCAACGCTCCAAATATAATGAGGCATCCGAGCAGGCGGCAACCAATTCACCACGTCGCCCGGCCAATTCTGCGCCACCCAGCGGATCCGCTCCGCTTCAGGGTGCAAGACAGATAATAGCAACAGACGGCAATGATTTTAACAGCCCCGTAGCCTCTGATATGGGCCTGATGGCGGATAGCATGACCTCAGAGACTAGCGGTTTAGCCAATAACATGGGTCGCACAACTGCCGCAAACCCCTCGAGTTCAGAGTTTATGGGAGTGCTGGAGGTTACCGCACGCACAGGCGATGGCGCATTACCAATTGATGGGGCTCTCATCATAGTAACCTCTGTTGACGAAAACGGCAGACGGTTAGAATACACCGCAATGACCGACGAAAACGGCACGGCTCGACTTTTTGACCTGCCGGCTTCAAATCCTGCAAACTCCGAACAGCCTGATATGCCAGACCGCTACTACCTGTACGATGTTAACATCAGCAAGCCTGGTTATTTTGAAATTACCAGCCGTGACGTTCCGCTGTTTGGCGGCATCACCTCGCGTCAGGATTTTAGAATGATACCGCTGCCGGAGGGTGTGCAACAGCAGGATATAGAGATAAGTAATACCGAGCCTCAGGACTTGGTCTAAGGAGGATAAAAGTGAACGGAACACCATTTATCCCGTCAACCATAACGGTACATCTGGGCCGACCCGACGCGCCGGCTCAAAATGTCACCGTATCATTTCCTGACTACATTAAAAATGTAGCATCAAGTGAAATTTACCCCACATGGCCCGAAAATGCAATTCGGGCCAACATATACGCGCAGGTTTCATTTGCTCTTAACCGAATATACACCGAGTGGTACCGTTCGCAAGGCTACGATTTTGACATTACGAACACTACCGCTTTCGATCAGTCATTTGTAAATGGTCGCAGCGTATTTGGTGATGTTGCCGAACTTGTAGATGAGTTGTTTAACGACTATGTGCGGCGGCAAGGGGTTGTTGAACCGTTATTCACCGCTTACTGCGATGGAAGAAATACCACTTGCAACGGACTACGTCAGTGGGAGACGGTCACTCTGGCCAATCAGGGAAGGACCCCCTATGAAATACTGCAATACTTTTACGGCGACGATATTGACATTGTTTCTGCGCCTGTGCGTGTAAATGCACCATCCTATCCCGGCATTCCGCTTCGTATCGGTGATGCGGGCAACGATGTGCAGGCAATGCAAATTCGGCTTAATCGCATATCGCGCAATTACCCCGCCATACCCAAAATACAAAATACAGACGGTATTTTTGGCAAAGATACCGAGGATGCCGTGCGCAAATTCCAGCAGCTTTTCGGGCTTACCCCCGACGGCATAATCGGAAAAGAAACATGGTACCGCGTAGCTTATATATACACCTCGGTCAAACGGCTCGGCGAGCTTAATTCCGAGGGTGTTACTTTCAATGATATTCCTCGCCAGTATCCGTCACAGCTTGCCCCTGGTGACACGGGCGATAATGTCACTATCATACAGTATTATTTGTCCGTAATATCGCGTTTTTACGATACAGTGCCCCCGGTTTCACTGACGGGCGTGTATGATGACCAGACCGAGCGGGCAGTAAGAGCATTTCAGCAAACTTACGGATTGGAGGAGGACGGAATAGTCGGTAGAGCCACATGGAACGACATTTACCGCGCCTACCGAGGAATAGTCGAAGATCAGAATTTGCTTTCGGGCGGCGCCGCAATTTATCCTGGCACCGTACTGCGTATCGGCTCATCCGGCGAATATGTACGACTGCTTCAGGAGTACCTGAATGTCCTCGCTGACACCTATCCGTCAATACCAAAAGTCAACGTTGACGGCCAGTTCGGCCAAGCGACCGATGCCGCTGTAAGAGCAGCGCAAACACAGCTTGGATTAACACCGAACGGAATAGTTGGTGCGGTAACATGGTCGGCAATAGCAAATGAATACGATAGTCTTTATTACGGCAATCAGCGGCAACCCGGACAGTTCCCCGGCTTTACCGTTGGAGAGGAGAGCGAGTAAGTTGGCAAGTGAAGAAACAAGAGAAATTCAGGAAAAACTGCGCGCAATTTCATTAGCTGGCGGTTCGCTGCCCGAAATTGCGGTTGACGGCATTTACGGGCCGCTGACATCCCTTGCAGTGTCTGCATTTCAGCAACAAGTTGGTCTGCCTGTTACGGGCAATGTTGATTTTGAAACATGGAATGCGCTTAATGATGAATTTGAACGAGCAACTTTTGCAAAAAAACAGCCCGAACGCATTGCTGCGCTCGCCTGCAACGTTCGCCTAAAAGAAGGTACAACGGGTGACAGTGTTTTTCTGCTGCAAACCATGTTAAATTACATCGGTGAGGAGCATTACAACATCGGCGGTGTGCAAAGAACAGGCGTTTACGACGCTGATACCACCGAAGCGGTGCGCGAATATCAGCGTGCGGCAGGACTAAAGATGACGGGTGAAACCGATAAGGCAACATGGGATGCCTTGGCCGCTGTGTATAATAAATTTTTTGAGCAGGTGTGTAGCTAAAGTGCAAACAGGAAAATTTTTAAAAAATGCCGCTGTGCTGACCGTGACGGCGCTGATATTGCGCTCAATCGGCATGTTTTTTCGAATATGGCTGTCAAATGCGGTCGGCGCAGACGGAATGGGACTTTATACGCTCATTTTATCGGTGTATATGCTTGCGGCAACATTTGCTACCAGCGGAATTTGTACTGCGGTCACTCGGTTAATCGCCGAGGAGCTGGAATGCGGTACTAAGCGGTCGGTAAACCGTATTCTCAGACGGTCAATTTACCTTACGCTGATAATTGCACTGATATCGACAGCGGCAGTTTGGCTAATGTCTGACACCATTGCTGAGGGTTGGATAAAAGATGAACGAGCGGCTCTGTCTCTGCGAATTTTGTCCCTGTCACTGCCCTTTATGGGCGTGTCGTCGTGCATACGCGGATATTTCGTCGCTTGTCGGCGGGTGGCAGTTCATTCGTCGGCACAAATTTTTGAGCAGCTTGTACGCATTGCGTTGACAATGCTGATTATTGGACGGTTTGCTCCCTACGGAATAGGCTACGCGTGTGCGGCGGTACTCATCGGCGACACGGTAGCAGAAGCTTGCTCTTGTCTGTATATGTATATTGGTTATTTGATTAGCAAGCGGCAAATTACATCCGCAAAAAACGGCAGAAAATCACCTCCCTATTCAGTTACAGGGCGCCTGATTTCAATTTCTCTGCCCATTACATCAGGACGATATTTGACAACTGCGCTCAGAACGATCGAAAATCTGCTTGTGCCTTCCAAATTGACGGCACACAGCGGCTCTTACAATCATTCACTTTCTCAGTTTGGTCAGTTAAAGGGAATGGCACTGCCTGTGCTGTTCTTCCCCGGCTCTTTTCTTAGCGCGCTGTCAACCCTACTTGTGCCGGAAATGTCGGGTGCGGCAGCAACGGGTGACCGTGCAAGCATACGCTCGGCATCGCGCAAAACAATATGTGTCACAAGTGAGCTGTCTATGATAATAGCAGGCATATTTCTTGTTTTTTCACGAGAGGTCGGCGTTGCAGTATACGGCTCGACAGAAGTGGGACTGTTAATTCGCTGTCTGGCTCCGCTGGTTCCGCTGATGTATCTTGAAAGCGTAACCGATGGCATTTTAAAAGGACTGAATCAGCAAAATTCTCTTTTAAAATACAATGTTGTCGATTCGGTCGTGCGCATCGCCTTAATTTATACTGTTGTTCCGTTTTTCGGTATGGCCGGTTTTTTGACAGTCATGGTGGTGTCAAATGCACTGACCGCAACGCTATGTATCGGGCGTCTGCTGCGCACAGCAGAAATAGGCTTTGATTTTAAAGCATGGGTAGCTCGACCGATACTGTGCACCGCGGTGGCTGTGCTTGCTGCGTGGGTGGCACTGTGTGGCTTACCGAATGCATCCGCAGTAGTACGGCTGATACTGGGTGCGGCAGCCTCTGTTGGCGCTTATGCGGTACTGATGTACAGCTTTGGTGGATTTGCCGAATTTACAGCAGTTGAGCGACGAGCTAAGCAGCGCGCGAAAGCAGGAATACGATCAGCGCCAGCACAGGATATGACGAAATGAGCAGAGCGCGACCTAAAAGCAGCCGTTTCTTTTCACGGCTGGCAGACATGGGCGGTCGTTCCATTGCCGCAACAAGTCGCTGTGCTTCAGCGTGCAGCTTTTCGTCGGGACTACCAATGAATTCATGGCTGACGTACAGAACGGCACGGTCAAAATACTTGTTACCCGTGTCATTAATTTCTACAATTTGTTTAGATACACCTCGAAGCATAAAAAAACCGCCTTTCTGTCAATTAGGCTTGACAAAAGGGCGGTTTTTTATTCGTAGTTTGTAATTTTATTTGGCCTTATATGGCAGTGCAGACTTTACACTGTCATATTTGTCCACTGCTTAGTCAGTGCTTGCAGTGGGAGCGGCAGAAGACGGCGGGGTGCTCGGAGTACTGCTCGGTTCGGAGCTCGGAGTACTGCTCGGAGTACTGCTCGGCTGGGAGCTTGGAGTACTGCTCGGCTGTGAGCTTGGAGCATTGCTAGGCTCGCTGCCGGTGTCCTCACCCACATCTTCAGGACTGCTTGATACAGGAGTTGATGAGACGGGTGTGCTTGATTGCGGACGAGCAGAGCTGGTAAACGAAACAGCGTTTTCAAATAATGAGCTGGGCGAGCTGCTGGTTTCACTGCTTGTATCGGTTATAGCGCTTGACGGGTCACTTACTGTGCCGGCTCCTGCTTTGTCACCGTTACAACGTGATAACAACAGCAAGATGATAATGATCAAAAGTACTCCAATTACCGCACCCGAAATGGTTAACATTTGGCGCGAGGTAAGTGGCAGAGTCGCCCTTTGTGTGCGGCGGTCGTCATATTGGTCGTCATACTGGTCATCATATTGGCCATCGTCGTAATAATCGTCGTCGCTAGCCGTCGGTATCATGTAATCATGGTCATATTTGTACGGGGTCTGGGGCTTAGCCGCAGGAAAAACCATGGTCGGCTGGTCAGCGCTGAATTTCTGTGAATCATCGAAATGAGCATCGTCGTCGAAACCATCATCGTCAAAATGAGCATCGTCATCATAATTAGCATCATCAAAATATGCGTCATCGGCGTCAGACAGCTCGTTTATTTCATCAATCGGTTGATCGTTATAAATTTCTTGCGAAGCAGACTTTGGTGCTGACTTGCGACCTGATTTTGGTGAAGAAATCGGTTCAGCAATGATGTCGCCGACAATGCGCTGTGCATCGGCAATGGCTGGAATGGTCGCATCACCGGTCATTCCTTCAGGAAATCCGCTTGGGTTTGCGCAAAATGGGCAAATGTGTTCTGACGGGGTGATGTCATGACCGCATCGTTTACAAAACATATGTGTGTCCTCCCTTTAACGATAATATCCGTTTTTGTACTGGCTCCACAGAGCGCCGGCGTTTACATTTGAATCGCCCTTGCGTGCTGCGTTAAGAGGACGGATATAGCTTTCTATGAGGTGCTTAATGCGTGGCTCATAGTGTTTTTTCATTTGATTAAAGTCTGCAAAACCGACCGATAAAATGGTCATGGCAAAATCGTCTTCGGCGTACTCGCTAATAATTGAGTGAAGGCGCTTTTCCCATTCGGCTACGCTTTTTGACTTAATCAAAGCGTAAAGAATGGCATATTCAAATTCCATCGGGCTACCAAAATCATCGAAAGCCGCGGTGGTGGATGAAATCATCAGCATGGGCTCGGTAATATGAATGCGGCGGAAATTAAGAGTGTACGGGACATCAGCGTTTATAATGTTGTTAACACGGGTGTCACGGGCACGTAAGCGGAATGCATCTTGCTGTGCGTTAATGTCATCATCTGTAAGCTGGCACAGACCGCAGGTGTCAAGTACGTATCCGCGGCAGTTGCCTGCCCATAAAAATTCGCAGTCAACTCCGTCGTCCGAATCGCAATTTAATGCACAAACAGCAGTTGATGCAGGAAATGTACGAGTCTTTTTCTTAAATAACGGCTTTCCCTCAAAATCAAGCTCACGCTTTGCACGGCGCATAAATACATCAATGCTTGAGCGCAGGCGATCGGCATCGTGGTCGTCAAATTGACAGCGATCGGTGGAAAACCAATTTATAACGGCAGCAGCGGCAATACGAGTGCCAATGTGAGCACCACTGTTGTTATCAAATTCGGGATAAATTACATCACCATATCCCTTGCCGCCATCAAAAACACCGGCAACAGCCTTATCTTGCGACTCGTCGATGCGATAAACGGCGCATGTTGCGCTTTGCTCGGGGTCGGCAGAATGGCTGATGACCGAAAGAGTGTTAATACCGTTAAATACATAATTGTTCATAATTTAAATCACCTTATCTGATATTTGCCCCGCAGGTGGGACAAAATACGTCCTTTTCCGATATCACTTCACCGCAGGAACGGCAACGGGGTAACGGGCGTGGTAAAACTTCGCCGCAAATGCTGCAAAAACGTGAACCGCGGCGGCACATTGCACCGCACTTTACGCAAGCAACTGTCGGCTGAGGTGCCGAAGCAGATGGCTGCTGAGTACGGCCGGGCGCACCGTATGCACTGGGCTGAGCAGGTCTGCTGGGCGCACCGTATGCGTTCGGCTGATTGGGTCTGCCGGGTGCACCGTATGCGTTCTGTCGGGGCAGATGGTCTTTATCAATGGCTCCCGTGTAGCTCATTGGACGGGCAGCACGTTGTGCGTCGGTTGGTGCGCGGTAAGCACCTGCGGTTTGACGGGGTTCAGCGGCACCCGAGTAAACATCTGTTCTGACTGGTGTGCGCGACGGCGCAAATGCGTCAGTTGGCATTTCACGTTGCGGCTGGCGTCTGCGAGCATATTCGCCCGATACATTTGCAGCAGCTCTGTCGCGTGCAGGCATAGGACGGCTTTGCTTTGTGTCGTCCTCTTCCGGTGCTTCGCCGTAATCTTCACCGCTGCGTAAAATAGAAAGCAGCAGGAAAATATTGATAAACGCAAAAACAACCGTGGCAAGAGCAGGAAGCAGTCCCATAAATGAGAATCCGCTGCGCAGATTGCCTATAAACGGTTCAACTGCAATTCTGATTGCAAATGTTTTTGCCTGAGAAGCTAAAACCAGGAAGAATATACCACTGAGCAGTTCGAAAACCGATACCGCAATGGTGCGAAAAAGGTCAACTTTTCTTTCTTTTCTGCTCTGCATAACCAAAATTATGGTAAATATGCTGGCGATCCAGCATATCATACCAAGCAGCATGACTGCCATAAGGGCAAGGGGAGGGTTACTTAGCGCGCCCTTTCCACCGTTTAACACGGATGGGACAAGCAGTTTTATCAGTGAGCCAACGCTGTAACTCTCGGTATACTGTTTTGTTTCTGATGTAAGTGTGACGCTGATTATCGGCAGGAAAAATGATAACGCATTAATGATAATGCCTGAAAGCATTGTGTATTCCAGCCGACGTTTCAAGATTTGGTTTCGCACTGAAAATACCTCCAATACACTTGAATATATTTCTGTGCTTATATAATAACACACCTGCATTCAATTTTCAATTAGTTTGTTATATCTACTTTATTCGATATTTTTTAGAAATGATTGACCTTTTGAAAAAAATAGTGTATAATTACAAAATGTAACATTTAAAATTCAAAATGTAACTATTTTTTCGATAAGGATGTGACTCATTTGAACTTTTTTGGAAAGGGATGTAAACGGCTGCTGTCTTTTGTAATGACGGTAATCGTTTTAATAACTATTATTAGTGTTGCGGTGGTACCGGTAAGTGCGGCATCGTATGACCCGGCGGCATCGCTCGCATATGCAAAGGCACACTGGAACGACGGAAAGGGCGAATGTGCCGAATTCGTCCGCGACTGTCTTTTAGCAGGAGGTCTTACCGGACTGACCAGTATTAACTGCCGTGGTCTGCGCAACCAAATTGTAGACAACAACTACGGTACGCAGCAAAAGCTTACCCCAACCAACGGAAAGTTTCTTTATTCGGTAAACCGCGATGTTATTGCAGCGGGCGACCCAATTATTTGGTACTGTTCCACCTGCGCTATATATCCGCACATCGTTTTGTGCGGCGGTTATAATAAAAGCGGCTATCTTACCTATTATTCACACAACAATGCACACAATAACGACACATTGTATTTTGATCTCGGATCATCTTCTCACAGAGGACACAGCTTTACCGTTTACTCGCTGCATATGAACAGCGCCGGTAACTATCCTCTCAGCAGCTATATTTACTCCACCTACACCGTCATTGCAGAAGAGGGTACAGCACTTCGCAGCGCCCCATATGCTGAGATTGAAGGCAAGGACACCGCTGTTATCACCTCTGCAAAAGGTACAAAAATGATAATTGTCGGATCGCACGTAAACGAAAACGGCGTTACATATTATAAAACTGAATCGGATTACTGGGTGCTCGCTTCCGATGTTGAAAAGAGCGATGATTTAGACAGTTTGTCCATTTCGGGTGAGACGAAGCCCGCAGACATGAAAAAAGGCTCCTCCTTTTCAATTAAGGGAACTGTAAAATCAGCATCATCACCCATTACATCGCTGACTGTCGGTGTTTACTTTACTGATGGCACCGCAGCCACCGAAAAAACTGTTTTACCTGACACCCCAACATACAGCCTGACATCAGTAGACAAAGATATAAAATTCGGCAGTTTGTTAACGGGTAGCTATATATATAAGGTAACAGCAAAAAATGCGATTGCCGAAAAAGTAGTCGTTCAGCAAGAATTTAAAGTTTTGCCCACGGGATATGTCACCGTCAGCTTTGATGCGGCGGGCGGTGTAAGCAATGTGACAAGCGCCACTGCAGTTCAGGGAGAAATGCTTGCCGAAATACCGACTGCTACTCGCGAAGGATATGTTTTTGAAGGATGGTACACATCTGACGGCGAAAAAGTAACCGCTGCAACCTGCTTTAACCAAAACTGCACCGTTACAGCCTACTGGACGGTTGAAGGCGCAGCAATCCCCGATGAAAACCTTAAACTTACAATTGATGAATATATGTATTCATCGGCAACTGTTACAGCCGATGAGTCAATGATCAGATATCAGCCCTATCCCGTTTATTACGGCGAAGATACGGCTGTACGCTTGGCTAAATCGGGACAGGAAATAGTAGTAACAGGCGTTTGCGAAAATTCATACGGTGAAAACTGGTACTTACTGGATGATTACACATGGATTTTGGCCGACGATGTTCGCATTGACAAAAATTTAGACAGCCTTTCTGTTTCGGGAGAAAACTACCCCGAAAAATTGGTAAAAGGCAAAAGCTTCAGCATTTCCGGTACGGTCACATCGGCCGTTACTGACATTACTTCGCTGACTGTCGGAGTATATAAAGCTGATGGCACCGCAGTTACAAGCAAAACGGTATCCCCGAATGCTGAAACTTACGACATTAAAAATGTAGATGCATACATAAAATTCGGCTCTGTGCCGGTTGGCGTATATAACTATCGCATTACCGCCAAAAACCTGCTTGGTGAGGTAACGCTGGTTGACCGCGAATATGCCGTTGTCACCTCTTTAACAGCCACCGTCACCGTAACATTTGACGCAGCGGGCGGCGAATGTGGCACTACCACACTTTCTGTAGCACAGTGCGAATCAATATCCGAAATGCCTGTGGCTACTCGCGTTGGATACGATTTTGTTGGCTGGTTTGATGCCAGCGGAAAACAAATTACCACCGCTGACCGCCTTACAGCCGACGTTAAACTGACGGCGAAGTGGGAGCAGCTAAAAAATAACGGAGTTACCGCCGAACAGCTCGCTTGGGCAGTTGACGGATATGTGTACGCAAAGTACAGTGCCGCCGCACAGTCGGCTACCGTGCGCAATGTACCGTATGCCGAATATTTTAACACTGTCACAGAGGTTGGCACAATAAGCGGAGATGAAACAGTTACCGTTGTTGCTTCCTGCACAAATTACTACGGCGAAAAGTGGCTTAAAACCACAGACGGAAACTGGATTCGCGAAAGCGAATGCAAAAAGGTCGAAGATCTTGTCCCCTTCACCCTGTCCGACGATGTAAATTATCCTGAAAAATTACATCTTTCGTACACCGCGTGCAAGCTTGTTGGTACAATAAGATCTATCGACACAAATATTACTTCGGTTAACGGAGGAATTTTTGATTTGAATGGCAACCGTATATACGGTAAAACCATTTCACCCAACGCAACATCTTTCAGCATAAAGTCGATTGACGATTACATTGCGTTCCGCAGCCTTGGCAAAGGCGAATATTACTACCGAGTTACTGTTACAAATGCATACGGTACTTATAATGTAATAGATTACGCATTCACCGTTGTGGATAAGTTACCTACATTTTTCACCGTAACATTTAATCCGGCAGGCGGCCTTTGCGACACCGAGACGCTTTCAGTCATGGAGGGCGCCACCATTTCAAATCTGCCCACTCCTACTCGTGATGGATATGAGTTTGTCGGCTGGTTTGCCGCTGACGGAAATGAAATCACCGCAGAAACCGTTGTTTCGAGCAACATCACTGCTTTAGCGCTGTGGACCGAAATATCGCCTGAGCAAATTGTCGGCGACGTTGACGGAAACAACATACTTGATACTGCCGACCTTATTTTATTTCAGCAGCATTTGTTTGGACTGACTTCCCTTGAATCGGGTCCAGACTTTAACGGCGACGGCGTAGTAAACTCAAGCGATTTGGCTATTATGCAGTTTTTAATTTTAGGCATAGGCTAATATATATAATGTATAAAAACGCTCCCAAGGTATCGGCCGAGGGGGCGTTTTTTTGTTTATTTTAAAGGCAAATGTTAAAGTTGCAACGAGTATACTGTTTTTTGCGTAAATAATACAAAACATGACATATATTTAACAAAATAATTCTCTTTTCCAATTATTTTTAACGATTTAATGGTTAATAATTCACAAAAAAAAATATCAAAATTGTTAGAAATTCTATAAATTTTTTTATTAATCCCAATTTCTTGACTTTCAAAATAAATAAAATATAATTTAATTATGTTATGCCAAATTTTGTCGATGGCTATCACTTTTTCACTACGGTTTTTATTTTTAAACTAAATTGAGGAGGCTATTTATGAAAAAAGCACTATCTTTACTGTTAACAATAACAGTACTGATGATGTCAGTGATGTGCGGAATTACGGCTTTAAGCGCCGTTGCGGCCACCACTACCATCAATGTTACCGACCTCGGTGTCGTTGCAAACGACAAATCCGCTGCGTCGACTAATGCTAGTAAACTAAAAAGCAGCATGAGTTCTTGTTCATCGGGAACAACTTACTACTTCCCTGAGGGAACATACTACATTGCATCCTCTTACTCAATGTTGAGCAGCAATGGCATGATTTTATCGGGCAAGGATAACATTACCCTGCTCGGTAATAACGCAACCATTGTTAACACAAGCTACGACAATACGGCAAAATCAACTTCTTCAGGCTATTACTCATCAGGTATAGTCAGTGCAACCAATTGTGATAACCTGACCATCGAGGGACTTAACTTCGACTATCAGGATTATACAGAGGTTAGCGGTACAATAGTATCAAAGACGGGTGATTCAGTTACTATTCAGCTGGACGACCGTTACATCGACGGTACATATAAAAATGCGCTGACCGGCGGCGAATTCATTCAGTGCTACAACGAACTGGATGCAAACGGCACACCGATCAATGAAAATTTCACCAATAACACCTCAGCCGGTTTTACCGGTACACTTTCGGGCAATATGTACACCATTTCGGGTACCGGCGGCGGAAACTACTACGCTTTGTCGGTTGGAAACAGACTTGTTGCTCGTTTCACACTCGGTACATATGCAATACCTCCCTTCTCCTTAAAATCTGTTAACGGATTCACCGTTAAAGATTGTAACATTTACTCCAGCCCGTCCGCTGTTTTCTACGGCACAGGCGCAAACGCAGATTTCTCATTTACAAATGTAAATGTTGCACCGAAATCGGACAGCCCGACATTCTGGGGCGCCAACGTTGACGCTATCCACGTGCTCGGTCTTTCTGGTGATATCACAATTGACAGTTGTTCATTCATCGGCATGGGCGACGACGCACTTAACGTACACAGCCGCGCCGGAAAGATTACAGCTGTCGGCACAAATTCTGTTACTTGCGTTGATGGCTGGGATAACAGCGCATCACTCGGCTCCGATTGGGCAAGCACAGGCGATGTCATTCGTTTTTATAAATCCGACTGGACACTGTTAGGCAGTGCAACTGTCAAATCATTCAGCGGCACAAACATGACATTTGACGCACTTCCTTCCGGAGTAACAACCGACTGCTATATGCAAAATACTGCATTTATGCCGTCTATTAACATTAAAGATACAACAGTTATCGGCAGCCGCGCTCGCGCATTCTTAATCCGCAGCGAAAATGTTTCGATTACCGGTTGTACTATTAAAAACACTCGTTTGGCAGCTGTTATAATGACAGCAGACATCAGCTATTGGTACGAAATGGGACCATCCGCCAATGTTACCATCAGTGGAAACACATTTGAAAACTGCTGTGTATCTGCAGTTGGTTCAAACTACGGTGTTATAGCCATAAAGGGTTGTGACGATGGCGGCGGCGAAAACTTTGCTGCCGGTGTACATAAAAATATTACCATCGAAAACAACAAATTTAAAAGAAGCGGTGCGTCTTCAATTTATGCAAGCGCAACCGACGGACTCACAATAAAAGGCAACACATTTGAGGGCTTTGGTAACAATCCTGCTTCAGGTATCTCCACAGCAACTTATGCAGTTGCTATAGTAAACTGTAATAATGTTACAACCGATTACAACGAAAGCCTCTATTCCACAAACTCAAGCATCACCAAAATTGAGCCGGAAGACGACGGTGACGATGATGAAATCGTTGAGCCGAGCGGCCCATATGACACCGAGATCGGTTCTATAGAAATTAACAATTACGATACAAGTGTATCGTTCGACAATTCGGGCACAAGCACCGATGCGGTTAACTGGACAACCATTACAACTGACCCGATTTATTTCAATAACTGGTCAGGTAAAAATAACCGCGCTAACACCGGAATGTCAAAAGACTTTAATATTGTAAACAAAAATGCTTTTGCGCTCAGCGAAGGATTCAAATTCCAGCTTTGCACGACATTCAACCCGAACGCAGATAAGTTCAACAGCATCGGACATTACTTTAAGTTCGGCGATCTGAAACTGCTGATTGACTGCGGTCAAAACATGGCAGGTTCACGCACTGCAGGAATTTATTTGTACGACGGCGACACTCTGCTTGCATCTGCCGACACAGGCTATGCAGCTAACGATTCTACATTCAAGTCGTACTACACACTTCAAAACACATATTATTATGTTTCATACACAGGCGGTAAGTTCTCACTTAAAACCGTTAACTCCAGCGGCACACACGAAGTTGTTTGGACACTTGCTGACGGCACAGCCAATGTTTCGGCAGTACCTGCAACACTTGATGCAAACGATAATACACTTGAAATTTACAAATCGGGCGGCTTTGCTCAGTACGACAGCGGAGATTCAACCGTAGTCTGCGATCCAAAACTGACAGCTACATTCCCGTACTCAACAGTTTCTGCGTTCGTAGGATACCTTAAATCTCTGAACAGCAATTCATCTGATGCAGAGGTTGCCCGTGCTCGCACACTGTTTGACAAAGTAAAGGCTGACGGCTCGGTAGGTCTTGCAGCCGAAGTTGCTCCTTACGAAAGCTACATCATCGCTTGCGAAAGCGGCGAAGGTGGCGGCGAAGGTGGCGGCGAAGAGCCCACAGTTGAATACGACAGCGGAAATATGCCTAAGAATTTCTACTCGGCTGCTACATGGTCGAGCGACGAAATGCGTATGGCATACGAAATGTCCGACGGTTCAATAAAATTTGATAATTCATATTCCGCATCCATCGGCAAGTTTATAAACAGCGGCTTTACTACCCAGTTTAACGCTGTCGGCGGCTGGGAAATAGAGCTTCGCAACACTTCTGCTTCAGCATCCAACGGATACATTCTTGGATATAGACAGATCCAGTATGCTAAAGAAGATGCAACCCGTGTAATTTACATTCGTCGCGCCGGCAGTGATGTTGAGCTTGCTCGCGTTGTTGCTTCCAGCACCGGATATACAGAAAACGAGTGGCACAAACTCGGCGTTTACTTTGATGACGTTGCAGGCAAAACAACAATAAGAGTATACATTGACGGTGTCCGTGTTAGCTTCGGACCCGGATATACACACGAAAAGCCTGACTCATTTGTAAATGTTGCAATTGAAAACGGTAATTTGGTTGATTTTGCTCCCATCCAGCGTGGTGAATACATCAAAATCAATCCTTACTTCACCGACTACGTTTCTGGCTTCGGCACAATGCGCTTCCGTTCAGTTGATGCAACAGCTGCCGACCACCTTATTACAATTGCAAGCGTCGGCGACTCTATAACACAGGGTGCTTGCGCTACAAGCCGCGAATACAGCTACCCGTCAGCACTTCAGCGTATACTTGGTACTGACAAATTCAACGTAGTTAACTTTGGACGCAGCGGTGCAACTCTTATGACCAACACCGGCGATCCGTACAGCATCCAGAACAGCTACTATCGTTCACTTTCATTTGCTGCCGACTACACAATCATCATGCTCGGCACAAACGATTCAACCGACAATTATTGGAACCGTGCATGGTCTGGATACACCGATGCAGCAGTTCCGGCAGCAGCAAAATTTGAAGCTGACCTTAAAAAGCTCATCAGTGATTATACCAACCTTGGCAGCCAGGTCATCATCATGACCTCACCTGCCTCACACAACCAGTATTACACACATGTAAACGAAATTGTTGCTATACAGAAAGCAGTTGCAGCTGAGCTCGGACTCGATGTAATCGACATGAACGCATTTACAACAGCTTACGGTGACAACTGGCAGACATATTATGATGACGACGGCCTGCATTTCAACGATGCCGGCTACGAAGCAGCAGCACAGTACATTTCAGAGTACTTTGAAAATATGGCACAAATTTCTGACACCGCAATTACAACTCCGGACAAGAGTGATGTTATTGCTCTCGACCAGACTATTGCCACTCCGTACTCTGCAAAGCCGGTCGACGGATCCTTCGGCGGATTCAGCTTCTGGTACAACGATGACGGCTTGTCCATCATCATCGGCGCTTCGGGCGCTCAAGCTTGGGCAGTTTCAAACGGCAAATTTGACCTTGGCACAAACTTCAAGGTTGATATGACGGTCGAAAACAATATCATACCGAACACAACTTATACAGCAGACGGCGACTTTACAAGCGTTAAATACTCATCTATTCAAGTCGGCGCGCTCGAAATGCGCATCCGTCCGCTCAATAATGCTAACGGAATTAAATCATTCCTCTACGACCTGTACATGAACGGTGTCAAGATTGGCTCCAGCTTCGTAGACAGCGGCGTAAATTCACCTCTTGCACGTTACACTTACACAATCCGCTTCATTAACGGATACATTGCAGTTTCACGTGACGGTGTTTCAATAATGACCGTTTCACCCGAAACATATGCTGCAGTTCGCAACACAACCGATTACACATTTGACGGTTCACGCCTCGGCTACGGTACTTTTGAACTTGGCAAGTACTCTCGTCTTACCTACACCGCAGTAGAGACATTCTCAGATGTTCCGTCAGATTACACCATTACAGCAACCGAAGGCGGTAAAATAATGCTTGATGGTGCTGAATTCACAGGAGCAAACGATTATCTCGTCGGCGAGACACTTACACTCACCGCCACTGCCGATGAAAACTACATTTTCAACGGTTGGTACAACGGCGCAGGCGAGCTTATCACAAAAGAAAACAGCTACACGGTTGTATTTGAGCCCGAAACAGTTGTAACGGCTCAGTTCGTTGAGGAAATAGTTTCAGCAATGACAGTTACTGCTTCTACGGGAGGCAAGGTTACCGAAAACGGTGCCGATTATGACGGCACAAACCGCTTTGTAACCACATCAGCCACCCTGACCGCAGTTGCTACAGATTCTGCATACAAGTTCGCATATTGGACACTCAATGGCGAAATTGTTTCCTATGACGCAACCTACACACTTACATTCGCTCAAACAGGAAGCCTTGTTGCTGTATTTGCAAATCAGCAGGATCAGCAGATGGCATCTACACTGGTTAACATTAAAAACGGCTACTCTGCTGATGACTGGACTGTTACCGGAGACGGCGCATCAATTAAAGATGGCGCAATTTACGCCGGTACAGGCAGCAACACAAACCAGATCAGCGCAGTTTACAATCAAGTGCTTGATCTCTCTGCAGGATTCAATTTCTCAACCAAGTTTACTTGGGCATACGGTACTAACAATGGTTACAACAACAGTGTTAACTACTGGGCAAACCAAGCATCATTTAAATTCGGCGACCTGACATTCATAATCACCAACTCGTACGGTACCGGAACCAAAAAGCCTGTTACCTACACACTGTATAACGGCGATGTTCTGCTCGGTACATTCGATACCGGATATACCGCAACAAACGGATCTTATTCAGCTGCTATCGAGGAGTTCCTCAACAGCACATTTAGAGTAGAATTTGACGGCAAAAACGTTAAAATTTACAGCTCTGCACTTGATGCTGACAACGACGGTACAGCAGGCGAGTACATTACATGGACACTCAGTGATTCGTCAACCACAGAGTCGGTCGAAGTTGGTTCGATTGACCTGACAAAAGCGGTCATTACGCTCACAAAGGGCTGGGGCGGTTCAAACCTTAAGAACGTCGTTTACTTTGAAGAACTGTTAATTGACGGCAGCTTCCCGTTTGTTACCATCGCAGAATTCGACGCATACCTTAACACATTCAATACCGTTACCGATGCTGCAAGCATCGCTGAAGCAAGAGCACTCTACGATCTGCTCGATGCCGATATAAAAGCTCAGCTCAAATGTGCTCCGGCACTCTTTGCTGCCGAGGCTGCACTTAATGGCGAAACCATTGACGCTGTTTACGAAATTACAGCTGAAAACGGTGCAATTTATGTTGGCGAAGCACTTCTTGACAATGCAGGAGTTCAGTACGGCGAAACAGTAACACTTACAGCAACAGCTAACACAGGTTACCAATTTGCTGGCTGGTACAATGCTGACGGCGAGCTCATCAGCACCGATGCACAGCTTGAGGTTGAGTTTATCAACACCGTTGAGCTGACCGCAACATTCACTGAAAAGCAGGCTGTTAGCGGAGACATTGACGGTAATGAAGTTGTTGATTCAGCAGACCTGATCACAGTTTCACAAATTGTACTTAACCAGACAACAGTTAGCGATACCACACCAGCCGACATGAATAACGACGGCCGCATCTGTGCAGCAGATCTGGTACTTCTCCAGCTTAAAATTTTAGGCAAAGAATAATAAAAGAAAAATGCTCGCGTGAATTAGTTATATCTGTCTAATAACAGTGTAGCAAAAAGAATACGGTGTAGCCCGTTTGGGCTACACCGTATTTGGTTTTTAAGCCTAGCTTTACATTTTTGATAATCGGCTATTCTAAATTAATAACGCAAACATATATAGATATTTATGTAATATTTATTGGTTACAAAAAAATAAAAAGCTAATAATTGACAATAAGCAATTATGTGGTTTATAATATTTACTAGGAAGTCTCGATTTTCTTTCGTTTTGGTTATAAATAGACGAAAAAGCAAGTCGGCGCTACAAATTTTTTAGAAAAAAGAGCTGCGTTACAGCGCAATTACAGCAGTATCACATACTAACTAACTTATTTATTTTTCAACTTTTTTTAATAAATAAGTTGAAAAACAAATAAGTTTTAAGCCCACAGTCAAAAAACGAAAAATTTTATTTTACAATAAGGAAACACATTATGACAATATCTCCTCAAACTGTACGGGCGCAGATGTTCCGTCTGAAACCCCTTTTATCAAGTCGGTCTCTTGAAACTATACGCAAGGGTCAAAATATGATTGGCGAGCTTATGGGGCTTAAATACAGTAAGGAAGTATTTACAAAAGAGCATAAATTCGAAAATTTTACTGGTGAATGGGTTGTGCCGCTAGAAGAACGACGTCGTGGGGTCATACTGTACCTTCACGGTGGTGGTTATGTATGCGGAGACATTCGTTATGTTAAGGGATTTTCCTCCATGTTAGCGGTACAGTGCGGTGCAAAAATTTTTAGCCCAGCTTATCGTTTAGCTCCTGAAAATCCATTTCCGGCAGCAGTTGAAGATGCATTTGAAGCGTACAAATATCTACTCAGCAAAGGATATTTACCAAAACAAATTACACTTTGCGGCGAAAGTGCCGGTGGCGGACTTTGTTACAGTTTGTGCTTAAAACTGCGCGAAGAATCGGTGCCCATGCCGGCAGGAATCATCGCAATTTCTCCCTGGGTCGATTTGACTATTTCGGGCGAATCTTATAAAGAAAACACCGAGAACGACCCCAGCATGACGAGCGAAATTCTTCGTTTCTATTCCGATTGCTATACAAAAAATCCTACCGATCCGCTTGCATCGCCAGTATTTGCCGATGTAAAAGGACTGCCGCCCTCTTTAATTTTTGCAGCTAAAGAGGAACTGATGCGAAGCGATTCGGAGCAAATGCACGAACTTTTACGCAAAAGTGGCTGCGAGAGCAGTCTCTATCTAAAATCAGAAAGATGGCATGCGTACATTCTTTATGGGCTTGCTGATGACAGCGATGATTTTACAATAATTAATCAATATTTAAATAAAGTAATGTCACCGGAACGAATGCTCCGTTGGCTGCGACTTGATAATGCAGCAAAAATATATCCTGCGGCAAGAAGTAACACATGGAGCAATGTTTTTCGTGTATCGGTCAGCTTAAAAGAGGATATTGATAAAGAAACTCTTCGTTCAGCTTTGAACGTGACGGCACGCAGGTTTCCGTCAATTTGTGCAAGGCTTCGTCGGGGCATTTTTTGGTATTATCTTGAACAGCTTTCTGAGCCCCCAAAAATCAGCGAAGACAGCAGTTATCCATTAACTCGAATGAGTCATAAAGAAATAAGCAAGTGTGCTTTGCGTGTTCTTGTATATAAAAACAGGCTGGCGGTAGAATTTTTTCATTCTCTTACAGATGGCACCGGAGCCATGATATTTTTAAAATCGCTTACAGCCGAATATTTGCAGCAAAAGTATGGTGTGTCTATTTCAAATAAAAACGGAATTTTAGGCAGACTTGACGAACCTTCCGAAGCGGAGCTTGAGGATAGTTTTCAAAAATACGCAGGCCCCATACAAGCAAGCAGAAAAGAAAATGATGCATTTCATATTAGCGGCACTTTGGAAGCCGAAGGTTTTCTTAATCTTACATGTTTTAAAATTCCGGTAAAAGAAATATTAGATGCTGCACACAAATACAATGTGAGCATTACTGTGTTTCTTACTGCGGCATTTATGCACGCGTTACAAAAAATTCAAGCGGAACAATGCCCAAATGTGAATAAAAGAAAACGGATTAAAATTCTGATTCCCGTTAATCTTAGAAATGTATTTGAAAGCCGCTCTTTACGAAATTTTGCATTGTACACCACTCCCGAAATTGACCCAAGACAGGGAGAATATGATTTTTCGGAAATTTGTAAAATCGTTAGTACGTGGATGAGCTTTGATATTACAAAGAAAACAATGTCGGCAAAAATTGCAACAAATATATCAGCAGAGCGCCTTTTAATCGTAAGATTGATGCCGTTGTTTTTAAAAAACATAGTGATGAAAGCTGTGTATAATGCGGTTGGAGAGAAAAAGTCCTGCTTTAGTTTATCCAACCTCGGCAATCAGAAAGTATCAGAAGAAATGACACCTTATGTTGAACGTTTTGATTTTATTCTGGGCGCACAAGCCAAAGCGCCATATAACTGCGGAGTGATTTCCTACGGAGATACACTCAACATTAATGTTATTCGTAAAATCCGCGAATCCGAAATGGAGCTTGAGTTTTTCAAAGTTCTGCAGGAACATGGGATCACGGTGTCAGTGGAAAGTAACCACTTGTGAGGGGAGAAACTATGTACTGTATAAAATGCGGTGTTCATTTAGAAGATTCAGAGCATATATGCCCATTGTGTCAAACAAGGGTTATTAATCATCCGGATATAGAGCGAAAAGAAAAGGAAAAGCCATATCCGCCAAATCGTTATCCAATTCAAAATATGCGTCCGGCAGGATGGCTGTTTATTTCAACTATTTTAATTTTTTTGCCCCAAATAATCGTTTTGTTTTGCGATCTTCAAATAAACGGCAGCATAACATGGTCGGGCTACGTTATCGGCGCATTGATTTTGGTATATGCCACTTGTGTATTTCCTCAGTGGTTTAAAAAACCGAACCCAATAATATTTGTTTCGGTTGGCTTTGTTGTTTCAGGGCTATATCTTTTATACATTAGTTTAGCCACAAACGGTGGTTGGTTTCTTAGCTTTGCTTTTCCGGTTGTAGGATGTATCGGAATCATTGTAACGACCGTTGTAACACTAAGCTATTGTCTAAAAAGAGGGTACCTTTACATATTTGGCGGCGGTTTCATAGCAGCAGGGGGATTCATGCTGCTTTTAGAGTACCTGCTGCATATTACGTTTGGTTTGTCTATTAAATGGTGGTCGTTGTTTCCATTAAGTGTGTTAACTTTACTTGGGCTGACGCTGATTTTAATAGCTATATGCAAACCAATAAGAGAAGTATTAAAAAGAAAATTTTTCTTCTAACCGTCATGAAGCAATTTTCAAAGGAGACATAAATGAAAGTAAAAATAATAGCCGATTCGTCCTGCGATATCTACGAGTTAAATGGTATTGATTTTCAGTCAGTACCGCTTACCATTTCATCCAATGAACGCAGCTTTGTAGACGATGAAAACAATAATTTGGATGAAATGCTGTCCTATTTTGCAAGCCATGAAGGACGTTCCTTTACATCTTGCCCGAACATAAACGACTGGTTGCAGGCATATGAAGGAGCGGACGAGCTATATGTTGTTACCATTACCAGCGGATTATCGGGTTCATACAATTCAGCCAGACTTGCAGCAAATATGTATGCCGAAAAAAATCCGCAGGCAAAGGTGCACGTATTTGATTCTCTCAGTACCGGCCCCGAAATGCGACTTATGATTGATAAAATAGCAGAGCTTGTTAAACAAAACAAATCGTTTGATGATGTTGTCAGCGCCGTTTTGGATTATAAAAAATACAACCGCCTGTTTGTTGTATTAGAGTCTTTTAAAAATCTTGCAAACAATGGGCGTGTAAGCAAAACGGTAGCCCGTATCGCAGGGATACTGGGCATTCGCATTCTTGCAACGGCGAGCAAGGAAGGCACCATTGAAACCAAATCTAAGTGCCGCGGAGAAAAAGGTGTTCTTAAAGGGTGTTTGGAAAGCATAGTCGAAGCAGGATATAGGGGCGGCAAGGTATATATTTCTCATTGCAGAAACAGTATGTTTGCAAATAATTTAAAAAACTCCATTCTTTCTCTCTATCCTAAAGCAAAAGTGCTCGTGTATGAAGCCAGAGGGCTTTGCAGCTACTACGCTGAAAAAGGCGGCGTAATTCTCGGTTGTGAATGTACTAAGGCATATATGTAATAAAAATTTAAAAATCAGCGCTCAGTTTGAGAAAACCTCATTCTGAGCGCTGTTTGTTTTTATCTGTTTGCACATCGTAAGTATAATTGAAGCGGTTTTCGCCCGAGCATATATATAAAAAAGCCGCATCACTGCGGCTTTTTTTACACAACTTTTATTTATACTTTGTGCTTCATTAGTCCATGACGATTACAGTATAAATACAAAAGACCTCTACCTCTAAACCTAATTCTGCATTCAGCATTTCCCTCGGGATATAATTTAATCATCTCAAATTTATCCGATGTTACATAAGCAATAAATGATATATAATGCTCTTTTGTCATTTCATGCTGAACGGCAATAAACTGCTCATCTTCAACATTTTCAATCAAAACGCTGTGATTATTATCCACACTCTCAGCTTCTAGTGGAGGCAAAATTAATCCGCAACAACTGATAACAGTTTCACCCATGGTGTGTATTATGTTTCCGCACACAGGACATACATATAGCTTAGAACGCATCATATTTGCCGAAACATTATGATTAAATACGGTGTCTCCCGATATGAGTTCCATTACCGAAACGCCCAGCGCAGCGGCAATTGAGTCTAACAATGAAATATCGGGTAATCCGTGTGCCGTTTCCCATTTGGATACGGTTTTGGGGCTTACATCTATTTTTTCTGCCAGTTCTGCCTGAGTCATGTTTTTGCGTTCACGCAGCTGTTTAATGGTCGTTCCCGTTACATAATTGTCCATGTTTCGGCCTCCTATAACTTCATTTCATAATTATAACAAAAGAAATGATACCGCACAACCTACGCTGCGTAGACATAGATAATAAAAAGAGAAAAAGCCGTTTTAAAATCTCTCGTAAATCATAAAATCTTTCAATAAAAAATATCAACATTATTAACACCGACATATCATATCAATAAGAACATATGTGAAAGGATAGACACCATGTACAATAATAATCAGCATCGTTGTAACAATAACATGCCAATGAATAATCGGAATTGTTCGCAACAACCAATCATTTTAAATGATAACGGTCCTAATCCCTATGTAGTTAATATTCGGGAAGCGACATTACAGAATAACAACTTTCGCACTGCTTTATGGACAGGAACAAATTTGCAGCTCACTTTAATGAGCATTAATCCTGGTGAAGATATTGGTTTAGAAATACATCCGGACACAGACCAATTCTTTAGAATTGAGCAAGGACAAGGAATTGTTATGATGGGTAATAGGAAAGATAGACTTGATTTTGAAAAAAGGGTACGCAACAATTATGCAATAATAATACCTGCGGGAACATGGCACAATATAATAAATACGGGTCGGGTGCCGCTTAAACTATATTCCATTTATGCACCGCCAAAGCATCCTTTTGGCACAGTTCATGTTACAAAACGAGATGCAGAGGAACACCATTAATAAAACAAAAAAATACTACAGGAATTTTTCGCTGTAGTATTTTTTTATTAAATAATACCGTATTAAAATGGAATCAAAGTTATTTAGTTTAATTTATTTGTTAAGCTTTATGACCAAAAAGCCTTGCCAAAAGCAATCTATAAAAACAAAAAACCAGAGCTTGAATACCATCGGTATCATAGCTTTGGTTTTTATTTTGGCAAAGGAGGCGAATTTAATACAAATTTCGCCCTTATAGAATAGGTATCAGGTTTTGGCAATCTACTCACCAGAAAATATGGTTTCAAGTAGTTCTTGCTGCTTAATTGTGCCAAAAAAAACGCTCAGGTCAAATTGGTCCAATACTGTTTGAACTTCTTCAGGCCGAAACAAACAGCCCTGCAGCGCCTGTGTTAACGGCTCTAAAGACGAAAGAGACAGAAAGTCACCAAAGAAATCAATTTGAGAAATGGTGCCTTGTTCAACCTGAATATCCACTGTCACACTTCCGCCCGCAAATCGTTTCTTTCGGGATACACTGTATTTTGGTGACTTTCCAAAATTCCATTCCCAGCTTCTGTATTTTGTTTGCGCCAGATCTGCTACGGCGGCAAGCTCCTCGTCAGACAACGTTTCTTGCACGAAACCATCCTCTGCAAACACAGCTTTTAAATGATTCCAGAATGACTTTAAATCCATGTCGGCATTCAAATGCTCGCGGATATTCCCCACGCGGCTGCGCACAGACTTCATGCTTTTGGAACGAAATTTTTCCGGGTCTGCGTTTAGCGCTCCGGAGATCATCTCCGCATCCGAGTCAAAAAGCAGTGTTCCATGGTGCAAAATACGATTTTTAAACATTCGCTGAGCTGCGCCCGAAACTTTTTTCTCATCTATCAAAATGTCGTTGCGGCCGGATGTATTTGCGTTTATACCGAGCAGCTTTAGCGCCTTTATAACAGGGGCGGTAAAATACTCCATGGTCAGCTTGTCAGCATCGCCGGCATCTGTAATAAAAGAGTAATTCAGATTACCAAGATCATGATATACCGCTCCGCCACCGGTGGTACGCCGCACCAGTTGAATTTGATGAGCCTTAACAAAGTCATGATTAATCTCGGCTTCCATAATTTGATTTTGTCCAATTACAACTGTGTTATTGTTTTGCCACAAAATCAGATAGTCACCGTCTTTTCTATTTTGAAGCACATATTCCTCAAAAGCTAAATTATATGCCGGATCAAGAGAGTTGGTTTCAAGATACCGCTTTTTCAACACAAATCACACCCTTTCATAATTTCTATAGCAAAATTGTTTGAAACGGCTCTGTCATAGTAATAACGCTGCATAAATCCGAATCCAACTTGTCTAAATCACGTTTTAGTTGATCTCTGATTCCAAAACAATCATCAGAAATAAAAGGTATGTGATAAACGCAGATTCGATCGGTTTTTAAGCGACCGCCAAAAAAATTCTTTTGACATAAAGCTTTAAAAAACAGTGGATTCACAAAAACAGCATCCAAATGTATACCACCCAGCTGATCAAGCGTCTCATTTACATAGTCTATGTCTGCAGTGAACAGCACGGTTTTTTTATCAAATGTTATAAGAAAACAAAAATGAGGAACATGGGAAAACTGTTTGTCCAAATGCAGTGTACGGATTGGCCGCACCGCAATTTCAGGCGAAATTTGGTATACGTCTTTGCCCGTTTGCTCCGACAGATACACATGGGGAATTTGAAACTCGTTTAAAAAGTTTAGCAGGTCATTCGGTTTTAAAGTTCCCTCGGGGATAAATACGCTGTTTACTTTCCGATTCTTAAGATATGTAAGCGTCATTGACGGAGAAAAATGATCTGGATGCAGATGAGTAAAAAGCAGGGAACTAATTGACGTGAATGGCCGTGCACCTGAAAGCATTTTTTGCCACACATCAGGTGCGAGACCGCTGAATCCGTGCACCTCGTTTTCAAAAATGCCGTCCAGCAGCAATGTAGTCCCTGCGTATTCAATAAGTAAACCGGCGTTGGCAACCAATGTCACCCGCAGTTCAGAACTCATATTAACATTCATCGCCTTTTTATGTATTTATTAAAACTAATAATGGTTTCGGTTGCAGCGCCTGAAATAAGGCGACAAGTAATTTTGAAGTGCTTATGTATAAGTTATCAAATCACCAAGGAGGCATAAATTAAACTAAATAATTAATTATTTTACCTGTTCCTTTTTATCTTGTGCAAAATACTCAACAAGTGTTTTGTGGGCAATGGCAACATCAACGATATCGTGCTGCTTTGAAGCGGGCTCTCTTTTGTTAGAGAGCTTTTCATTATATAAAGCATTATTTTTTAATTCATCCGGGGTGCAGTTATATAGTCGCTGTATGCTGTTGTTTAGGTAGCGGTAATCAGAAAACCCGGTGGCGATGCATACATCCAGCTTAGACATATCTGTCGTAGTCAATAGGTTTACTGCTTTTTCGAGTCTGAGATTATTTACATAGTCTCTAAACGACATTCCTAAATGGGTTGAAATATAACGTGACAGGTATGATGGGTTCATATTTAAGCGGTCGGCAAGCGTGTTGAGGGATATATTTTGTGCATAATTGTTGTGAATATATTTGACTATACTGGCGATTCGTGAGTTTTCACGATACTTTGCCTGTGCATCTTGCTCAGAGCGTTCAACATATTTTGCATATTTCATAATGCCGTGTACAAGTTTGCATAAACCGGCCATTATTATTAGTTCATTTCCCTCGGACTCATCTTTACAGCCAAGAGCGGTTTGTCTAATTGCATTTCTTAGACACTGGTACAGTTTGGGGTTTGAAGTGGGAGTTACATGATTTTCTGTAATGCAAATATTTGCAAGGCGCGGATAAAAACTTTTACAAAAATCAGGACTGACAGCAAGAACTGCAAACAAATTAGGTTCGTTCGTTTGGAAACCGGCATGTATTTCATCCTGACTAATCAAAAAGAACTCGTCTTTTTTTATTAAATGTTTTTGCGACTCGGTTTCCATATACAAAGAACCTTCAATTGGCATAAGAATTTCAATGTCATGGTGAAAATGTGGCAACCGTTCAAAAATTCGGGCAAGCAATAGCTTCATATTTGTTTGCTTATAATGATTTACAACTTCAATTTCCATAAATATTCTCCCTTTTTTTATTTTTTTAAGTCAAAAGAAAATTGTGCGCTTTGTACATTTTTGTCATGATTATTATTGCGTTTATATTTTCCGACTCTTGTGTGTATGAAAAGGGACTTTTATTACTTCAGCAGGAGTCATTCTTTAGTATATTACATTGGAAAGAAAAAGTCAATCAAAACCGAATTTGGTGATTTTAACTACAAATTTTAACAATTTTAATGTATTTTATCATATGCGCATAAAAACTATTTGGAAAAATTTATGAAAAATTTACAAACTCTTATGCTGATTAAAGATGTTTTTTACATCGTCATCAGACTTTTTTTACTTCTTTGTTGACATTAAAACGTGAAATTATTAATATGAGATCAGAAGCAAATGATGTTCAAATGAAGAAGGCAATTAACATGTATTTGTTAAAAATAATCAAGGAGGTCGGCAACGAACAATCTTTAAAAAATTAATTAGTAAGTGTTTTTTATAATTATTAGGAGGTGCGTTATGGAAAAATCGCTAAGAATCAAAATGTTTACGGATATGGTAAGAATCCGTTGCTTCGAAGACAAGGTCAACTATATGGACCGTCGTGGCGAGCTACCGGGCTTTGTCCATCTATACTGGGGTGAAGAGGCTTCGGCTGTAGGCATTTGTGCAGCGCTGAACAAAGATGACTATATTACCAGTACCCATCGTGGACATGGACACATGATCGCAAAAGGAGCAAGCCCCAAGAAGATGATGGCAGAACTGCTTGGTAAAGAGACCGGCTACAATAAAGGAAAAGGCGGCTCAATGCATATTGCAGACTCTGAAATCGGATTCCTTGGCGCAAACGGTATCGTAGGTGCAGGAATTCCTCTTGCAACAGGAGCAGCACTTAGCTCACAATATCTGGACAACGGAAAGATTGCAGTTTGTATGTTTGGTGATGGTGCAAGCCTTGAGGCAACATTCTATGAATCATTGAATATAGCTTCAAGATTTAATTTGCCATGTATCTATGTTTGTGAAAACAATATGTACGGAGAGTACAGCAAGGTATATCCGAAGCTTAGCTCTACACAATATGTTATCGATCGCGCTAAACCATTCGGCTTCCCTTGCGTTAAAGTTGATGGAAATGATGTTGAAGCAGTCAGAGAGGCAGCGGTAGAAGCGGCTGAAAGAGCAAGAACTGGCGGCGGCCCAACTTTCATTGAAACAATTACATATAGATGGGCCCCTCACTGTCAGGGAAACAGAGATGACTATAGGCCCGAAGAAGAAAAGGCATACTGGAGAACACAAGATCCCATTAAGTTCTACGCTGATAAGTTAATCGGCGAGGGTGTACTTAGTCAAGAAGATGTTGATAACATCTGGGAAGCTTCTCGGCAGGAAATCGAAGAAGCCGTTCAGTTTGCATTTGATTCTCCGTATCCTGCCCTGTCCTCAGCTTTTGAGGATGTATTTGCAGACTGAGAACAGGAATGGAGTAAGGAGTGAATAATATGAAAAAATTATATTTCAATGAAGCTATTGCCGACGGTATGCGTGAAGAAATGCAAAAAGACCCTACCGTTATGCAAATTGGTCTTGATATTGGTGAGTACGGCGACTCTAATGGTCAAACAATCGGTCTGATAGACGATTTTGGAACCAAAAGAATGATGGACTTCCCGATTTCAGAGGTATCTTACACAGGTGTTGGTATTGCGGCAGCTGCCACAGGACTAAGACCGATCGTATGTATTCAGTTTAATGACTGGATGACCCTGGCTTCCGACCAGTTGGTAAATCAGGGAGCAATCATGCGCTACATGTATGGTGGCCAGTACAAAATCCCGGTAGTAATCCGCGGTAACTGCGGAGGTTACATCAGCGCAGCAGCTCAGCATTCAAAGATGCTTGAAGCTTGGTTTGCACACATTCCCGGTTTGAAGGTTGTATTACCTTCTACACCAGGCGATGCAAAGGCATTGATGAAATCTGCTATTCGTGATAACAACCCGGTTCTGTTCTTTGAACATAAAAACCTAATGCCGGATCGCGGCGAGGTATCTGAGGATCCTGATTATGTAATTCCTCTTGGCAAAGCAGATGTAAAACGCCAAGGCTCCGATATAACCATTATTGCTTATTCCTATGTTGTCAAGCTGGCTCTTGAAGCTGCTGAAGTATTGGCTAAGGAAGGCATAAATGTTGAGGTTGTCGACCTGCGTACTGTAAAGCCTCTTGATACAGAATGCATCCTTGAATCTGTAAAGAAGACCGGACGCGCTTTGTGCCTGCAGGAGACATGGTTAACATGCAGCATTATGTCTGAGGTTTCCGCAATTATTTCGGAACAGGCATTAGAGTATCTGAATGGACCGGTTGTTCGCCTTGGACAGTTCGATGTTCCGTCTCCGTTCAGCCCAGTGCTTGAACAGCATGTGCTCCCGTCTGTTGAAAGAATTGTTGATACAATTCGCAACATGATGGAACAATGAGCATTTAGGAGGAACTATGGCTGAAGTAGTAAACATGCCAAAACTCGGTTTGGGTATGACTTTTGGAATTATAACAAAAGTTTTGGCAGAAGAGGGACAGAAAGTTAAAAAAGACGATGTTTTGGTTGAGTTTGAAACAAACAAGCTGACCGATAGTCTTACAGCTCCCATTGATGGTACCGTGCTCAAAATGTGCGCCAAAGTAGGCGAAGAAGTTCCTATTAGAAACACTGTGTTTGTAGTAGGTGAGCCCGGAGATGAATACGTTCTGGAAACTGGTTCAGGCGAAAGCCCTGCACCCGCTCCGGCACAGAAGGTCACAGTGGCAGAACCCACACAGCCGGTGGAACAAAAAAGCGACGCTTTAAACGTTTCACCAATAGCTAAAAAGCTTGCTGATGAAATGGGCGTTGATATTACTAAGGTAAAAGGGACAGGCCCTAAGGGTCGCATCATGAAGGAAGATGTGCTAGCTTACGCTGAAAATGCTAATGACAACACAACTGTTGAAGACACTGTTGTCACCATGGGCACTACTCGCAAGAGCATTGCCGATGCAGTCACAAAAAGCAAGCATGATATCCCTCATGTATACCTTGAAGCGTGCGTTGATGTCACAGAACTGGCAGCAGCAAGAAAGCGCTACATGGAAAGCGGACGAGGCAAGGTTTCCTATAACGATGTTATTCTTTATGCTGCAGTGCTCGCACTTAAAGAGCATATGGATTTGAATGCATCTGTTGACGGCGATAAAATAATTCGGCACGGCGCAATTAACGTTGGTGTACCCACAAACAATGATAGAGGGCTTTTGGTGCCTGTTGTAAAAGATGCAGGCAACATGAAGCTTTGGGACGTACATCTTAAAATTAATGAACTTGTAGAAAAGGCCAAGAATAGCAAATTGTCGATGGACGATTTAAGCGGCGGTACCTTTACCGTTTCTAATCTTGGAGCGTTTGGAATTCGTTCATTCCATGCAATCATTAATGCACCTGAGGCAATGATTCTTGCAGTCGGTGAAATTTATCCGCAGCTTCAGCTTGCTGAAAACGGTATTGTCACCGCACAAAAAATCAATCTTAGCCTCTCGATTGATCATCGTCTTGCTGACGGACTTCAAGGCGCACAGTATCTCAAGTCATTAAAGACCATCCTTGAAAATCCTGAAGTTCTTTTTCAGGACTAAAACGTGATATATCGGGAAACCGATTATATAAAACAAATAAAAAGGAGCGTTCATATGAAAAAACTATTAACTATCGTCATGGCCATAGTAATGATGGCAACAGCTTTGACCGGTTGTAACAGAAACAGTGCAACCACCAATTCTGGCGACGAAACCAAGACCCTGAAGGTAGGTTACCTGTGCAACAACGAGGAAGCCGAATACCACTACAAAGTGCTTAACGGCTGTAAAGAAGCTTTCACCAAAGCAGGTTATGAATTTAACTATGCTGTTACCGGTGGCGACGCAGCTGAAGCTCGTGCTGCATACGACAGCTTTAAGAGCAAGGGCGTTAATGTAATCATTGACTTTACATGCTCTGCTACCTCTGCATCTGCATTGTCTGACATGTGTGAGACCGATGGAATTTATTACATCGCAGTTGATACATTCTTCGACAATCTGGAATCCAACACATACACCACATCTTTTGGTGTTAACAACGACCTCATCGGCGAATACGGCGGCGAAAACGTTGTTAAGTGGCTGAAAGACAATGGTTATGACAGTGTTGACTACATACTCGAGACCAACAAGTCTGCCTTCGGCGAAGCTGTTCGTGCTCGTACCAAGGGCGTTGTTGACGCTGTTCTTGATTCTGATTTAGGTCTTACCGAGGAAAATTGTTACTACATGGACATCACCAGCGGCGACCAGACCGAGAATAAGCAGCTCATTCAGGACCACCTGACCTCTATTGCAGATAAGTATGAGACAATTCTCCTTCTCGTCTGCTCTACCGAATGGCAGTCTGCAGCTATCGCAGCAGTTGAGTCAGCAAACCTTGAAGATAAGGTTCTCATGTTCGAAAATGACGGCGCAGAAACAACTAAGGCTATGCTTAAGAAAGTTGCTGCTGGCGAGTATGACAAATGCCCGCTTAAGGGAGAAGTTGCATTCTTCCCCGAGAAGTATGCTGAAATGCTTCTGCCTATCGCAGAAAAGCTTATTGCCGGTGAGAAAGTTGACAAGTACAACTACACTCTCAAAGGCTGGCTGACAGCTGATAATATCAACGAAATTTACCCTGATTAATCCGTTTATAAAATAACGGCTTAATCTATAGAAAAGTTGAATTGGCGGGAAATTTTCCCGCCAATTCAAAAACTTATAAATCGTGATGGCGGTACAAGAAATGCTATAACTGCCGTATAGAGTGATTTGCACTTGAAGATTGGAAATAAATTTTCCTTCTCACGATTATGCTTTGCCCAAAGTTTATGGCAAGGAGTCAGATTTATGAGCATTATAAATTCTAATAGCTATTGCAAATTAAAAAAGTTTATAAAAGCAAACACCTCGGAATTTAGCATTTTTCTGCTGTTAGTAGGTTTGATAATCGTTGGAACCATTGTTTCTCCATATTTTTTGGATGGACACAATTTGAGCGGTATCAGTGTTAAATTCTCATATTATGGTATTGCCGCTGCCGGATGCATGATGGTCATGATCCTTGGTGGTATCGATATCTCGCAGATGTGTGTACTAGGCGTTAGCGTTATGCTTTGCGGCGTTATGGATCGTGCAAAATTCTCCGGAATTGTAATCGTTGTTCTGTGTTTGTTGTACGGAGTTTTTGCCGGATTTATTAATGGCATATTGGTGGCAAAACTGAAAGTTATGCCCATGATAGCAACTATAGGAACATCCTTTGCTTGGAGAGCTGTGGCCTATCTTGTTAGTCCTACTCCAATCAGCATAAGGAACAATGTATTCTATGGTATAGGCTATGGCAAATTTCTCGGTATCCCGATCTTACTATGGATATTCATTGTGGTACTTGCGCTGATAGGGTTTGTTTCAAGCCTAACTCCATTCGGAAGAAAGGTTCATGTTGCAGGCTCAAATGCTAGCACGTCATATCTTTCTGGTATAAACGTTGTTAGCACAAAAATGATTGCCTATATGATATCTGGCGCTACTGCCGCTTTGGCAGGTATTATTTGGGGAGCACAGCTTAGCTCCGCATATCCAAACGCTGGTGTTGGATATGACCTTTTACCAATCGCCTCCTGCGTAATCGGTGGCGTTGTACTTGAGGGTGGTAAAGGCTCTCTCATCGGAGTACAGTTAGGTGTACTTGTAATGGTAGTGCTGCAAAACATTATGACACTCTTAAGCGTTGGCCAGTATTACCAGCTTCTGTGTCAGGGCATTGTCCTTATATTAAGTCTGGTTATTCGCGGTGTTGTTAACAAGCGAAACCTCCGGGCTTGAGTTCTATCATGGAAAGCGAGTTGAATGGCATGAAAGAAACAATACTTGAAATGAAACAGATCAGCAAGGCTTTTCCTGGTGTTAAAGCTTTGGACAATGTAAGTTTGACACTAAAAAAGGGTCAAGTGCTTGCGTTGATTGGAGAAAACGGCGCAGGCAAATCTACGTTGATGAAAATCCTGTCCGGTGCATATAAGCAAGATTCCGGAACAGTTATCTATAAAGGGCAGGAACTAAAAGATTATACTCCCGCTCAGGCAATTGAAATGGGAATCTCCATTATATATCAGGAACTCAATGATCTGCCGGAGCTTACCGTAGCTGCAAATATTTTTACAGGAAATTTGCCTAAAAAGGGCATATTCATAGATTATAAGCAGCTTAAAAAAGATAGCCTTGAAGCGCAGAAAATGGTTGGCTTAGGCGATATACATCCATTTGAAAATGTAGGCGAACTCAAGGTTGCTCAAAAACAGCTCATAGAAATTGCACGCTCTTTTGTAAGAAAGGCAGACATCATCATAATGGATGAGCCTACTGCAACACTTACAAATTCGGAAATTGAAGTGCTGTATGGAATTATAAGAAAATTTACCTCTGAAGGCGGCTCTGTAATTATAATTACGCATAAACTTGAAGAGGTTTTTGAAATAGCCGATGAGGCTATGGTTCTCAGAGATGGTCGTAATGTAGATTCATGGAATATCTCTGATGTAACTAAAGATGATCTGATTGAAGCAATGGTTGGAAGAGTGCTGCTTCGCGACAGTTTCAGTGCATCAACTGAAGTAGGCGATGTAGTTCTTAGCGTCAAAAACCTATCTACTGACTTTTTACAAGACATTTCGTTTGATCTTCGCGCAGGCGAAGTACTGGGTCTTTACGGTTTGGTTGGCTCTGGTTGTGATGTACTTACGCGCTGTGTTTACGGTGCAGAAAAATTTGATTCAGGAACAATTACACTTCCCGGATCTGAAACACCAATAACCAAGGTAACACCATGCAAAAGCCTGCAAGCTGGAGTTGCATTTGTACCAAGCGAAAGAAAAATGGAAGGACTGCTGCTTGATCAGTCTGTCAGAATCAACACTACGCTGGCATCCATTAAAGAGTTTGTAAAAAATGCAGTGATTTCGTTTAGCAAAGAAAGAGAGAAAACAAGCGAGTTGGCAAAGGCGCTCTCATTAAAGACACCAACTATTGAGACCGAAGTCAACACACTATCCGGCGGCAATCAGCAAAAGGTTGTATTTTCAAAGGTAATGAATACAAATCCTAAAGTACTGATCCTCAACGAGCCTACCCGTGGTATCGATGTCGGAGCAAAAGCCGAGATATACCATATCATTGAGGAATTCTGTAAAACAGGAGTTGCAATATTGCTGGTTTCCTCGGAAATGCCTGAGACAATGCTCCTATCTGACCGTATACTCACCTTCTGTGAAGGTAAGATTACCGGTGAGTTTACTCGGGGCAATTATACGCAGTACGATATACTGCAGGCAGCTATTGGGGGTGACAAAAGGTGAAAAACTCAACTGTAAAAAGATTTTTTAAATCTAATTTATCAGAGATAGGCGTTTTTGCGCTCTTAATGGTGTTGTTTGTAGGCACTGCTCTGAAATCAGACATATTCCTTACATATCAGAATATATCTAGTATTTGCTCGGGTCTTTCATACTACGGTATCATCGTTGCCGGAGCAGGTATCGTAATGATAATGGGTGGACTCGACCTTTCTCAGATGTCAGCAATGGCAATGGGTGTCGTTGTGGGCGGACAGATTCTTCTGTCGGATATCCCCGGTGCTCCCGTGTTCGCAATTTTGGCTCAAATTTTAATTGGTGCACTTTGCGGACTTATAAATGGATTGATTATCTCCTATGCAAAAATCCCTCCAATGGTTACTACCATTGGTACCCAGTATATTTTCTCAGCATTGGCCTTTATTATAGTAGGCAGCCAGAGTTTCTGGATCGACAACAAGGTTTATAAGATAATTGGCTTTAATAAATTCGCTGGCGTTCCTATTCTTCTGTGGATAATGCTATTTGTGTTTATCATCGTTTGGGGAATTGTTAAATACACCCAATTCGGTCAGAATGTATATGCCATAGGCTCTAATGAGCAGGCTGCAAAGTTGTCTGGTATTAATGTTATCAAGACTAAGATTACGGCTTATATACTAAGCGGCGGACTTGCTGGTCTGGCTGGTGTTCTTTGGATGGCGCAGCTCAGTGCTGCTAAGCCCTCTGCCGGTTCGGGTCAGGAAATGATTCCGTTGGCCGCTGTTGTTATCGGTGGCGTTTCGCTTAACGGCGGAAAAGGATCTATGCCCGGAGTTCTGTTTGGCATTTCGCTTCTGATGCTTCTCGCAAATACCATGACCTTGCTGCACTTAAGTACCTATTTGCAACAGTTGTGTCAGGGACTTATCCTGATAATTGCTGTTATTGCCGGTACTAAGCGCGGTAAAAAACAGCTCGATATATAAATTTATAAATGTTAATTCCGCAGTCCTTAGGACTGCGGAAGGTTTTTTGGAGGAATTAGCATGGATAACAACAGGGAAACCCTTATAATTGGCGGTGGTCCGGGTGGATATGTAGCCGCCATAAGAGCAGCACAGCTTGGAGAAAGCGTTACATTGGTGGAAAAAGACGAATTGGGTGGTACCTGTCTTAATAGAGGTTGTATCCCCTCAAAAACTTTACTGCATTCTGCAGAACTGTATGATAATGCTTTAAACGGCAGTGACTGTGGCGTAATTTGCGAAGATGTCTTTCTTGATTGGGAGAAGGTCCAGCGCAGAAGAGCCGATATAGTGGCAACACTTGTTGGCGGCATTCGCGGCCTTATGAGAGCTAATAAAATACGGGTTATACAGGGTACGGCTACATTTATTGGAGAAAAAGAGATCTCCGTCAATGACGAAATCATAAAGGCGGATAAGATTATCATTGCTTCAGGAAGTGTGCCTGTTATTCCTCGTATACCCGGGGTTGCTGAAAGTTCAGCATGTATAGATTCCACCGACTGTCTAGAGTTGGATCACATTCCGGAAAGTCTAGTGGTCGTTGGTGGCGGAGTAATCGGAGTTGAATTGGGCTACGCTTATGCCAGTTTCGGCTCTAAGGTTACTATTCTTGAAAAAATGCCGGGCATTCTTATGGGAATGGACGGAGAACTAACTGCAATGTTAGCAAAGCAGTTGAAAAATAAAGGAATTAAAATTTATACCGAATGCCAGGTCATGTCTGTTGAAGACTGTGATGGCGGTGCCATCGTTCATACAACATATGAAGGCAAAGATATGGATGTTCAGGCTGAAAAAGTGTTGCTTTGCGTTGGACGCAAGCCCGAAATATCACAGCTTGGACTTGAAAACACCAGCATAGTCGTTGAAAATGGACATATTAAGACATCTGCTGACCTGCAAACCAATGTACCGGGAGTGTATGCTATCGGCGATTGTACAGGAAAATCCATGTTAGCGCATGCCGCAATGGTTATGGGCGAAATGGCTGCAGATAATGTCGCTGGTGATAACAAAAAGTTTGATGGTGCTATTGTCCCATCCTGCTGCTATGTTGGACCGGAATTTGCCGGTGTAGGCCTTACTGAAGAAAAAGCTTTGGAACAGGAATTGGATTACAGAGTAGGTCGATTCCCGACAGCTGCAAACGGCAGAAGTATGGTGGCCGGCCATACTGATGGTATGGTAAAAGTAATCGTAGGCAATACCTATGGCGAAATTTTAGGAGTTCACATTCTTGCGCCTAATGCAGCGGAACTTATCGAGCAGGCTGGTCTAGCCATGCAAATGGAGCTGACCGCAGAGGACTTTATCAATAATATAACCTGCCACCCCTCTGTCTCTGAGACACTGAGGGAAGCTGTAATGGCAGCCGAAAATAAAGCTATTCATATGGTTAACCGTTGAATGGATGATATATAGGAGGCCTGTATGTACTATATTGGAATCGATCTTGGAACCTCAGCTGTAAAGCTCATTCTTGTAGATGAAAATGGGGAGATAAAAAATACTGTCTCTCGGGAATATCCATTGGAATTCCCAAGGCCCGGTTGGAGTCAACAAGACCCGAATCTCTGGCTTGAAGGGACCTTTATAGGACTCGAAAAGCTTTTGGAGGGATTTGACAAGTCTGCTTTGGCAGGCATAGGTATAGGCGGCCAAATGCATGGACTAGTCGTTCTGGATAGTGCAGATAAAGTGATACGCCCGGCTATTCTGTGGAATGATGGGCGCACAGAACAGGAAACTAAATGGCTAAATGAATGCATTGGCAAAGAAAAGCTGAGCAAATATACAGGAAATATTGCCTTTGGGGGATTTACTGCTCCTAAATTGCTGTGGATGCAACATAAAGAGCCCGTAGAATTTGCACGTATAAGCAAAATCATGCTTCCTAAGGACTATTTAATATATAATCTTACCGGTGTACATTGCTGTGAACCCAGTGATGCTTCGGGTACGTTGTTTTTTGACGTGGAAAATCGCTGTTGGTCAAAAGAAATGATCCATATTTGTGGGATTTCTGAATCTATGCTTCCAAAAATATTTGCAAGCAGCGAAAAAGTTGGAAATCTTAAGCCTGAAATATGTGACCGTTTCGGATTGCCTAAGGCGGTGACCGTCTGTGCCGGTGCTGGCGATAACGCTGCTGCAGCAGTTGGTTGCGGAGTTATAGATGAAGGCACCTGCAATATTTCATTAGGTACGTCAGGCACGGTGTTTATACCCAGTAATAAGTTCAATATAGATCCAAATAATGCATTGCACAGCTTTGTTCATGCAAATAACGCATGGCATCAAATGGGCTGTATTCTCTCTGCTGCATCCTGCAATAAGTGGTGGATGGATATTCTTAAAGCAGATGATTACATAGCAGAACAAAGTGGAATTGAGGATCGTCTTGGAACAAACAATATATACTATTTGCCTTATCTGATGGGAGAGCGAAGCCCTCATAATGATATAAACGCAAGGTCAGCATTTGTTGGAATGTCAATGGACAGCACACGTGCAGATATGACCCAGGCTGTACTTGAGGGAGTATCGTTTGCTATTCGTGACTGCTTTGAATCAGCGCGAAAGCAGAATATAAACATCACCAGCAGTATGCTGTGTGGCGGCGGAGCAAAAAGTCCGCTATGGCGCAAAATGCTGGCTAATATACTAAATATTCCTCTCAGCATCCCTCAAACAGAGCAAGGACCGTCATACGGCGCGGCCATGTTGGCAGCTGTATCTACAGGTCAATTTGCTAATGTTCGAGAATGTGCTGATAGCTGGGTAAAAATTAAAGAAACCGTTGTGCCGGACGCAGCTATTGTTAAGAAATATGAACTTAAATATCAGCATTGGCGTCAGCTTTACCCTGCTTTAAAAAATCATTTTTAATTTTTTAGTGTTGTTTGACACGAACCGTGTAAACGGAACGACGTGCAAATAAAATTACACATAAATACATTATAAACATTTTTCACTAAACGGATAGAAAAAGAACGCAAGCATTGATTCAATGCTTGCGTTCTTTTTGGTGGAGGCGAAGGGAGAATTATCCCTTCGCCTGTGAAGACAACAAAACCAGCCCCAAAACCGACGATTTAGACGGTCTGGAGCTGGGGCAAATGCAAGCGGCTTTAATTGGCAGTCGGGATATGCTGTGTAAGATTGTGTATGTCGGGAAAGCGGTCATGAAAACTATATATTACATAAACAGAATATTTATAAAAAATACGCACTTCACCTTATTAAACCGTTTTTCTTTTTCTTTGCAAGATAACACACAAGGTTCCGCTTGCCAAGACAATTATAAACAGCCATATAACCTGCATAGAAGTATCGCCGGTTTTAGGACTTTCAACAGCATTTTCATTGTTTTTGTCGTTGTCTTTATTTGCACTATCTTTATTTGTACTGTCTTTAATTACACTGGCTTTAAAGGTATCTATAGCCACTTTCAAATCTATTGCTGCTTGATCCATTTCGGTTTGTGTAACACCTGGGTTGCTTACTACTTCATTGGCCAGTTTAATAGCACTTAGTAGTTTATCAACAGCATAAATTGAATACTCACCAGGCTTTGAGCCGATTATTGCGCTGTCAATAAGCTTTTTCGCCTGTTTAATAGTTTCGTCAGCCACTTTTTTATCAAGGGCAGTCAAGCTAACTTCAATATTTAAGTCACTTATAATGTTTTCAATGATATATACACCGTCTATAGCAGTTTTTACCGTACCATTGACTTTTACAACGGTTTTTGAAATGTCATAACTATTTTCAATATTCAGCGTAAAGCTATAGTTGCTGCCATGGGTAACAGGGCTTGTGCTGCCGTTTTCCGGCGTTAATGTATATCCTGTGTCGGGAGTCAATATCACTACGTAGGTGTTCAGAGCCACACCTTCCACGGTCACGACCTTTGCTTCGGTGATGTTACTTATGGTGTACACACCGCTGACAGCGGTAAGTGTGCTGCCGTTAACTTTTACTATCGGTGTTGATTGGGTATATCCGTCATCCAGCGCAAGCGTAAAGCTATAGTTGCTGCCATGGGTAACAGGGCTTGTGCTGCCGTTTTCCGGCGTTAATGTATATCCTGTGTCGGGAGTCAATATCACTACGTAGGTGTTCAGAGCCACACCTTCCACGGTCACGACCTTTGCTTCGGTGATGTTACTTATGGTGTACACACCGCTGACAGCGGTAAGTGTGCTGCCGTTAACTTTTACTATCGGTGTTGATTGGGTATATCCGTCATCCAGCGCAAGCGTAAAGCTATAGCTGCCGCCATGGCTAACCGTGCTTGTGCTGCCGTTTTCCGCCGTTAATTTATATCCTGTACCCGAAGTCAACGTCACGCCATAGGAGTTCAGATCCACGCCTTCCACGGTCACGGTCTTGGCTTGGGTAATGTTGCTTATGGTGTACACGCCGCTGACAGCGGTAAGTGTGCTGCCGTTTACTTTTACGGTCGGTGTTGATTGGGTATAGCCGTCATTCAGCGCAAGCGTAAAGCTGTAGCTACCGCCATGGGTAACCGTGCTTGTGCTGCCGGATTGTGGTTTTAATGAATATCCTGTACCTGAAGTCAATGTCACTCCGTAGGTGTTCAGAGCCACCCCTTCCACGGTGACGTTCTTGGCTTCGTTAATGTTGGTTATGGTATACACGCCGCCGACAGCGGTAAGCGTGTTGCCGTTAACTTTTACTACCGGTTTCGATTGGGTATAGCCGTCATTCAGCGCAAGCGTAAAGCTGTAGCTGCCGCCCGGGCTGACCAAGTTTGAGCTTTCCTTAGGAGTAATTGTATACCCGGTTTGCGTGGGCAAGGCAACTTCGTAATTTTCCACATAAGTATACACAACATCATCTATACCGATGTAGTCGGAATTGGGAGCCGTCGGCCCGGCGTTTGTGACAAAATAACGGAATGCAATGCGTCCGGTGGTCGGTGCCGAAAGACCGGATACCGTAGCGGTATACTGTGTCCATGTCTGTGGATAGACCCCGGTAACCAGTGTGGGATTGATACTAATCATAAGCGTTGTAAAATCGCCTGTTGATGCATCTGTTGTGCCTACATCGGTGCTTGCACCGTTTGTGCTCATTCTTACCTCAAGACGGTCAGGATAATCTATCCCTCCTACGGATATGGTCGGTTTTCTTGTGTAAAAGGTAAATGTGGAGCCATTTGAAAGGTTTAGCTCGGGCGTAATAAGCCAGTTACTGATCGTGCCATTACTCTTGGCGCTGTTAAAATTTACGGCAATATAGGCATTATTCTCGCCTGTATTAGCATTAAACGGACCACCCGACCTTATCGAATACCCCTGAAACCATGAAAGAGTGCCACGCGGGCTACTGTTATTCTTTATAAACCAGCCTTTGGCGGCAAGTGTCGTAATATCGTCAAAACTTTCGTTCAGACTGTTTCCAGCTGCAGCGCTGGCAGTAAAGGTACTGATAAAAACTGAAGATAGGACGAGCATGAATACGATAAGTAGTGAAAGAGGCTTTTTTATGATATTTTTCATTTGTTTCCCCCGATAGTTTATTTACAGCTCATTATACCCATTTTAGAAAAAAATGTCAATTTAATGTTTTCCTCTTTTTTCTTTTATTATAAAAATTATACTGGTTCCGACATTTGCTGTTGCACAACTCGCTCATGCCCTGGACGGTATAAAACGCCTTTGCTGGTAATATATTTTGCGGCGAATGCAGAGCAAGATTTAAACTGTATTAAAAAACCACGCTTCCGATCATAGGCGACAAATTTTTGTAGCTTTTATATCCAATTTAATATAAAATATTAAATATCTTTTGACCTTGACCATGGGTAAGGTGTAAAAAAGCCATTTTTGAAACGGAGCTGACATATTTGAAGATTAATGAGTTGGAACAACATACAGGTTTAACAGCAAAAGATATTAGGTTGTATGAAGACGAACAACTTATAAAAGTTGATTGTAGTGATAATTCTTGTCGTGAATATAATGAAGAAGCTGTTGAACAATTGCTTGAAATTAAATTGTACCTAAAATTCGGTGTAAAGATATCCGACCTAAAACGATGGAAAAATGGAGAAGTGAACATTAAAGATTTGTTGTCAGAGTGCTTGTCCGATTATGAAAAAGAAGACGAAAGCACCGGTAATAAAACCGAGCTGTGCAAAAAGTTAGTGAGCGAAATTAAAGACGGATGTGAAGTAGATACACAATCATATTTAGACACGCTTGAAATGCTTGAAAGTGATGAATATGCTCAATTAAAAAAAGCAATTGTTGAAATTCACAAGCGTTCCGTGTTTTCACAATTTTACTATAGTTTGATTTTTTTAGGACCAATTTTATCGCTGTTTTTAAATTACTACGGATTGAAAGATTATAAAGCTTTAGCAATCAATATTCCATTTGCGGTTTTATCTACCGTCATACTTTCTGTAAGTTGGACTAATTTTTTGCGAGCAAGAGACTGTAGTGTAAAAAATATACTAATAGGAATCGGCAAATTGCTATTATGTACAATTTCACTTATGCTTTTAATCGCCGTAGCTGTTTGTATATTAATGTTTTTTGGATATATGACTGAGCTTTTGTTTGTTCCCAAAGACTATTTGTGTTACACTATCGGACCGGGAGTGTTTGTTGCAGTTGTTTTCTTTTTACTGGAACTTGTATGGACCTATTTACTCATTGTTAATTTTTTTAGCCATAAAAAAGGAAAAAGAACTTTTGAAAAAAGCAAAACATTTTTTAAAAAGCGATGGTATGTAATAATTGCATTAAATTTAGTTGCGGTTTATTTAATTCCAACCAGCCTATTGATAGCATCATCTGAAAAAATAATTAATCATAGTTTTTTAAATCCATTAGGCAAAGTATATACTTATTCAGATATAGATAATATCCGTATCAGCATGGATGAGGATGAGTTAGTATACGCGATAAATATGACCGACGGTAAGACTTATAATTTAGCAGACATGGAAAATATGGGCGGCATGGCTGATTCTGATAACGGATACTCTTATTTAGTACAAATTGATGAAATTGCAATGAACGCCGGTGCATCAAAAGTGGTATCTAATGTTGATATTAATAATACTGATTACGATGAAACAAGTATAAAAAATATAGAAAAAATAATTAATAATAAATAATAGAATTGCAATTTTTAAAATGTACAGATTAAAAGCCTAAGGTTTTAGTAACCTTAGGCTTTTTGGTTTAAGAAAGCAGTTAAATTTTAATACAAATAAAATAACACATAAACGAATACTGCTTCAAAACGAATCGGCGATTATATTTAGCGCATTTTCATGTGCGCTTTCGTGTGCACTTTTATTATAAAATGTGCAAATTTCGATTAAAAAAGATAAAAATATTTTAAATTACTTAAATATCAAAACGCCCAAAAACATTGATAAATAAAGAAAAAGTCGCATTTCTGCGACTTTCCTATTTGGTGGAGGCGAGGGGAATTGAACCCCTGTCCGAAAACTCATCCTCACAACTTTCTCCGAGTGCAGACGGTCTACTGAATTTCCCTTGCTCGCACGCCAACCGTCAGGCTTGCAAGCTCAGTATCCTCTGATTCATGACCGATTACGAGAAGCTCATCGGTTCACGTTCACCGCTAATCGACGCCCTTACCGAGCCGCGGTACTCACGGCAAGGACGGCTGCCTAATTAGGCAGCGTACGCAACGTTATTGTTGTCGTTTATTGTTTAAGATACGGCTTTTAAAGTGGGTCCGCCCCACTACTCGCTTATCGTGTATCAAAATCCCCGTCGAAACCTTTACGCCCCCATGTATGAAACGTAAAATACGTTTTTTAAACGGAATTTTTTGCCGCAAGCTCCGCGATTTTCGGTGCATTAACGGCTGTGTTTGTAGCCGCAGAATGCTGTTTTTTAAAAAAACAGCGACTCGGTTACATATTGCTTTCTTTCAAATACCTTTCGGTATCGCGGTTGACTGCTTTTGCCGCCAAATCGGCACGCTTATCAAAATTTTTCTTACCCTTGCACAATCCGACCTGCACCTTAATGCGTGATCCCTTGAAATAAAGCGACAGCGGAATAAGCGTCAAGCCCTGCTGCTTAATAATGCCAAAAAGCCGCATTATTTCGCGCTTGTGCATTAGTAATTTGCGTTTGCGATAAGGATCGCGGTTAAAAATATTACCCTGCTCGTACGGTGAAATGTGAATACCGTTGGCAAAAAACTCGCCTGCATCAATAGAGCACCACGAATCTTTGAGGTTAACATTACCTCTGCGAATAGATTTAATTTCGGTGCCGTACAGTTCAATGCCCGCTTCAAAGCTTTCGACGACAAAGTAGTCATGAAATGCTTTTTTATTGCGTGCTACAGTCGAATTAGTTTCCGCCATGGTGTTTTCACCGTCCTTTCGCCTTCACATTATAACAGTTAATATGCTCAAAATCAAGACGTGGCACAAACATCAAAAATTTTCAATTTTGACCATAATATAATATGTCTCAATTTGATAAAAAATAAACAAACAAACACAAAAATTACCTATAATATCAGAACTTTTCACGGTAAAAATACTAAAGCAAACGCAAAAAGAAATTTTGAGACAAGGAGTGTATATAACATGTCAAGCAAGAAAAATGTAGTTCCTGAAGCACGTGAGGCTCTCGACCGTTTCAAGATGGAGGCAGCTTCTGAAGTAGGCGTTAACCTTAAGCAGGGTTACAATGGTGACCTTACCTCTCGTCAGGCCGGTTCTGTAGGCGGACAGATGGTTAAGAAAATGATTGAGTCCTACGAAGCTAACATGAAATAAGCTTTTACCTCATTGCGAGAGGCGATTCCGAACAATTCGGAGCCGCCTCTTTGCAATTATCAGTGAAAAACAAAAAAATTACTTAATTTTCATTGACAAATGCAAATTTTGGGGTATAATATTTTTGTTCATTGGGGTATCGCCAAGCGGTAAGGCATTGGACTCTGACTCCAACAGTCGGTGGTTCGAATCCATCTACCCCAGCCATAAAAAAGCAGATTTGTCTATTCGACAAAGCTGCTTTTTTTTATTAATTCGCTTTGTTGCTGTCTTTAATGGTGATTCACTTCTTTATTGTATGTCTGTTGCGCAGCAATTAATCTAAATAAAATGGCGAGCATCATATAAATTTTTTTATAAACAAACACAAGTGATAAATAATAAATCAGTTATTTTTTAATGCGACGCAACTATACATAACAAAAAACCGAAAAATTTGTTATTTGCGGTTGGTGGATTCTTTGCAACTATGCGTTACAATAATCATATAAATCAAACATTTGGAGGTTAATATGAGTATTTTAGAAGTGCGAAATCTTTTTAAAGAATATCCATCTTTCAGCTTAACCGATGTATCATTTAGTGCAAAAAAAGGTAGAATCGCGGGATTTGTCGGAAGAAACGGCGCCGGCAAAACTACAACGATAAAATCCATACTAAATCTCATACGAATTGACAGCGGTGATGTCAATTTTTTTGGCATTCCTCTTCACGGAAATGAGGCCGAAATAAAGAAACATATCGGCTATTCTACCGGTACTGTAAACTGGTACCCGCGCAAAAAGATAAAAGATATTGCCGACATCGTAAAAAAATTTTATGAAACATGGGATGAAGAAACATACCGCAAATATCTTCACCTATTTAATTTGGATGACAGCAAAACGCCGCTCGAACTTTCCGATGGCATGAAGGTAAAATTTAACCTTTTAATAGCACTTTCACATAAAGCTGAAGTGCTCATTTTGGATGAACCTACAAGCGGCCTGGACCCCTTTTCTCGTGATGAATTGTTAAATATATTTATCGAATTAAAGAAAAACGGAGTTGCCGTATTTTTTTCTACACACATTATTTCCGATATTGAAAAGTGTGCCGATGACATTGTTTATATTTCGGGTGGAAAAATTGTTGCAGCAATGCCTAAAGCTGATTTTAAAAAACAGTTTTCTAAACCCGATGAAAACCTTGAACAAACAATTATTAGGATGGAAAGAGGTGCAAAAAATGCGTAATATAATGTTAAAAGAGCTGAAACTAAGCGCCTCACCGTTATCGTACTTGTTTATTTCTTTCGGGCTTATGTTTTTTATTCCCGGTTATCCAATACTTTGCGGAGCATTTTTTGTAACGCTCGGAATATTTCAGAGTTTTCAAACCGCAAGAGAGGCAAATGACATCGTTTTTTCCGCGTTGCTGCCAATTGCAAAAAAAGATGTTGTAAAGGGAAAATATTTGTTTGTTTGCTTTATCGAAATATGCGCCATAGTATTAATGCTCATTTCAGTTATTTTCAGAATGACGCTTTTTTCGGATTTGGCTCCCTATAAAAACAATGCTTTGATGAATGCAAATCTGTTCGCTCTTGGAATGTCTTTCTTTATTTTCGGTTTGTTTAATTTAATTTTTGTCGGCGGATTTTTCAAAACGGCGTATAAATTCGGGCGTCCGTTTGTGGTTTATATCGTTGTTGTTTTTCTTACAATCGGTGTAGCTGAATCGCTTCATCATTTTAAGCAACTTAAAATACTTAATGCATTCGGATTTGAGCATATCGTTTTCCAATTATCAATGCTCGGTTGCGGCATAATCGCATTTTTGCTTCTTACAATGTTTTCATACAAAACGGCATGCAAAAATTTTGAAAAAATAGATTTATAGGAGAAATACTCTTATGCTGAAAGAAAATTTAATAATGATGCGTAATATGCACGGCTTTTCTCAAGAACAAATTGCAGAGAAAATCAACATCTCTCGGCAGGCGTACGCAAAGTGGGAAAGCGGCGCTACTGTTCCCGATGTTGAAAAGTGCAGCTTGCTCGCAAATGTTTACGGCGTAACAATTGATAGCTTAATGAAATCCGAAAAAGTTGATGGAATCGGAGCAGTACCTCCTGCGCCAAAGGGAAAAAACATTTGGGGATCTGTTACAATTAATGACAGAGGACAAATTGTTATTCCTAAGGGCGCAAGAGATAAATTTGAACTAACAGGAGGAAAGCGACTTATTGTTATCGGTGATGAAGAGGGCATAGCGCTGATGCCGGCAGAGGCATTTGAAGAAAAAATAAAAAAAGCAATGGAATTTGCATCTATTCAAGGAGACAAGGAATGACTAACAAACCCCGGTTTTTAAAATTTTAAAATTTATTTTTGCTTACATTATAAATGTGCAAATTTGGGCGCACTCAGCCATTTAAAAAAATCAGCTTTGGTGCAGACTCATTTTTTTATTGTATGTCTGTTGCGCAGCAATTAATATAAACAAAATCATCAGCATCATATAAATTTTTTTATAAACAAACAAAGCATGCAAATAATAAACCGAGCAATCAGCTTTAATTGCCGTTTGCTCGGTTTTAATTTTAAATCAGTTTTGGTTATTTTTTAAATTATCTATCTTTAAGGTAGTTTTCAATAATGGTTTTTGCCTCAACCCAACCGTACGCCACCGCCGTGCAGTAGCCTTGATTGCTTAAGTTTTCCAGCCAAAAAATTTGGTTATCTGTGGGCTTGTTTTTGCCCGCCTTCATTTCAATAAACAGTCCGTGATACTTTTTATTTGGAACAGGAAGGCAGACATCGGGCACACCCGGTTTAAGTCCCTCTGCGAGCAGTTTGCCGCCCGAATAACGGGTGCGCTTGCCCTCGTTTGGAACATGGAACATGAGCTTTAGCTCGGGTTTAACGGCCGATGCAATCTGAGCCCAGCGAAATAAGCTGATTTGCTCGTCGCTTTCGGTTGATTTCAAAATTTCGCTCATGTTTTTACCCCCTGCTTTTTTTACAATGCTTGTTTGTGCCCACGTGTTAAATTTAAATATTTTTGCAGTGTATGATATTTTTAACGACAATTAGCCGCATAACATTCATACTGTGTTTTTTTCACGTGGTTACAGTAATTTTGTTTTGAAAGTTATCATACCATAATTATATCATAACGTGCGGCAAAATCAACGGCAAGACAACACAAAAGAGCGGATTTCAAAAGCGTACAGCCTCTGAAATCCGCAAACAGAACAGAATATTGCAAAAAAAGTTGCATTTATGAAAAAAGCAGATAACACATCGTTTTAAGATGGTAGCTTACTTTCATACAGTAGAGAGCAAAACCTGCTTAATGCGGTTTGCAGTACCACTTTCGTCGGGGCCACTGACAGTCAGTGTAATTTTATCCCCCTGCTGCACGTCCAAACCGATTATAGCATACAGTTTTTTTGCATTAACCGATTTACCGCCCTTCCCGATAGTTACGGTGCAGCCGGATTCGGCTGCTGTTTTTACTAATTGTCCTGCTGACGATGCCCCTAACCCGTCGAGCGATGATACGGTATAGCTAATGACCTGCATAATTGAAAAACACCTCTTAAATATATAGTATGTAAAATTACTGTCTTTATTTATATAAAAATTACCGCGAAATTATGCAAAGTAATCGAGAATAAATATAAAAATGAAACAGATAATAATTGCGTAGTCCAATGATGGGAGGTTAACTTAACATGAAAAAGGCTAACAAGTCCATTCAGTGCACAGTAGAAAGCTGCATGCATCATTGCAATTCAGAAAATTACTGCTCGCTTGATACCATTATGGTTGGCACACATGAGTCCAATCCTACAATGGATCAGTGCACCGACTGCAAGTCCTTTGACCTGAAGCAATAGTTTCCGGAGAAAAACAAAGGCGCAAACCCCCGATTCGCGTAATTTGCGCATCGGGGGTTTGTTTTTTGAATGCATAAGCGCAATAAAAGGGGTATGGGTAGTGCGTGAAATAACTTCCGCCGCACAATACAGTTTATGTGCGGCTTGTACTTTTGTTACATTATAAGTTTGATAAATTATTGACAAAGAGATTAAAAAGGTGGATAATAATATTACAAACTGTTTTTTAGGAGATGTGAAAAATGCGCGACAATATTTCTATGTCGGTTATCCGACGTCTGCCGCGATACTACCGTTTTTTAGGTGAGCTGAAAAAGCAGGGATTAACACGTATTTCATCGCGGGGATTGGCCGAACGCATGGGCGTTACCGCCAGCCAAATACGCCAAGATTTAAATTGTTTCGGTGGCTTCGGCCAGCAGGGATACGGATACAACATAGAGCTGCTGGAGGGTCAGATTGCCGAAATTCTGGGAATAACAAATAAATACGATTGCATCATCATCGGTGCAGGTAACCTTGGCAGAGCCATAGCCACTCATATGCACTTTGAGGAGCGTGGTTTTCGTCTGGCGGCGGTGTTTGATAAAAACGAGTCGCTTGCGGGCAAGATTGTTGCAGGTCTGCCAATACGCCATACCGGCGGACTGGACGAATTTTGCCGCAGAGAAAGACCAAAGGTTGCAATGCTGTGCGTTCCGCAAGATGCCGCAGAGGCGCTGGGAAAACAGCTTGTCAGCTTGGGAATAAAGGGCATTTGGAATTTTAGCCATTACGACTTTGGTGAAATGAAGGGCGTAGCGGTTGAAAATGTTCACCTGGGCGACAGCATGATGACGCTTTGCTACCGCGTAAGCGAGCTCGAAGAGAAAAAATAATTTGTTTTGGCAAAAAGCGCTTTCAACGGGTTCAGCACCTATTAAACATAAATATTACATTGTATTATAAATAAAGCCGGCCTTATTCAGCAGTCTCATTGCAACACATAAATTCAGCGCCGAGCTATGCCGAACGGAGATGATTTTATGACTAAAAAGCAACGCACAGCCGAGATAATGCGGCTGTTGTGGGAGGAATATCCTACAGCAGAATGCCAGCTTTTCTACACCACACCGCACGAGTTGCTTATTGCAACCAGGTTGTCAGCGCAGTGTACCGATAAGCGAGTTAACATGGTTACTCCCGCGCTGTTCGAGCGTTACCGTACGGTCGATGATTTTGCCGCTGCCGACATTGCCGATGTGGAGCAGTACGTTAAATCGTGCGGTCTATATAAGACAAAGGCCGCCGATATCGTAAATATGTGTATTATGTTGCGTGACCGATTTGGCGGAAAAGTGCCCGACACAATGGAGGAGCTGACTTCGCTCCCGGGAGTTGGCAGAAAAACGGCCAACCTTATTCTTGGAGATATTTTCAAAAAGCCGGCCATCGTTACCGACACTCATGTAATACGCATATGCGGCCTGCTCGGTTTGTCCGATTCAAAAGATCCGTATAAAGTAGAAATGCAGTTAAAAAAACTGCTCCCACCCGAAAAATCAAACGATTTTTGCCACCGAATTGTGCTGCACGGGCGTGCCGTTTGCGTTGCACGTTCGCCCAAGTGTGATGCCTGTGTTTTGCAAAAAGTGTGCAAGCACACCTCCTAATTTTTGGTTGACTATTGAAAAATATGAGCATATAATGTTAAGTACATGAAAGGTGGCGAGCAATATGGACGAAAATAAAGTATTTGCAGACGATAAAAACGAATCTGGCTCGGATGTTGCACAGTCGATTGTAGCTGAGCAGACATCATTAACCGGAGCGCAACTTAACATAGACGAGCCTAAGATGCAATCGGAAGTTAAAACACCTACCAGCCAGCCCGTTGCATCGCATAACGCAAATATTTCACCTGTATCTGAGTCGGTCGACCCACCTGCACAGCCCATCGGCGAGCAGCCTTATCCACCTCAAAACAACGGATTTGTGCCGAACATGCCTGCACAGCCGATGAATCAGCAATCTCCTCAGCAAAACCCATTTGTCCCCGGGGCAAATCAAATTCCACCGAAAAACAGACCTGTTCAGCCGGTAAATACATATGCGCAGCAGCAGTATAACGTACCGCCTGCACCGCAGTATGGTTCGACAGCCCAGCCGCAACAGCAGTATAACGTACCGCCTGCACCGCAGTACGGTTCGACAGCCCAGCCGCAGTATAACGCACCGCAAGCACCGCAGTATGGTAATGTTAATGCGCAGCCATACGGATATCAGCCATACGGCTATCCGCAAAAGCCACCTGCAAACGGCTTGGCAATTGCAGCCATGGTTTGCGGCATTTGCTCTATTGCTTTGTTTTGGGGTATTTATACGGGCATCATACTCGGCATACTTGGCGTTGTTTTTGGTTTTGTTGCACGCAGCCGCGGAAATAAAAAAGGTTTTACACTTGCAGGAATTATAACCGGATTTATCGGAATTGCACTGACAATAGTAATGATATTTGCCATTATATTTTCGATTATTGGTTATTCCGATTCTTATGACAGCTACGAAGATGGTTACGGTAATTACGATTACTACGACGAATACGATGAGTACAGTGATTTCGAATTTGATTTTGATTTTGAATATTAATAAAAAAACAAAAAAAACACCGCTGTGCAATGTTCGCAGCGGTGATTTATGGGGGCGTAGCTCAGCTGGGAGAGCGTACGGTTCGCATCCGTAAGGTCGAGAGTTCGATCCTCTTCGTCTCCACCATAATCATCAACATTCGTTGATACAAAGAAAAGTCCTTGTAATTAGGGACTTTTCTTTGTTTTTGCAGATAGCACAAAACTATTAAGATTTACAGTTGACTCAAATATGTCACAAAAAATGAAACCCTCAATTAGAGGGTTTCATTTTTTAGTATAAAGTCTTACACAGGTTAAGTGTTTATATTGAAACTACATATAATTTATGATATGATTCTGTATATGTTAAATTATGGGAGGAATATCAATGAATAAAGTAACTTATTTTGATGTCGAATATGCAAATTCAAAAAACAGAGCAATCTGTCAACTTGGCATTGTTTGTGAAAATTACAACGACCACGAATCACATTACCCAGAATTGGATATTTACGTTAATCCTGAAGATGGGTTTGATTCAAATTGTGTACGCGTTCATGGAATCACATCTGCACAGGTCGCAAATGAGCCTTCCTTTCCTATAGTGTGGAAAGATATCGAAAAATATTTTACTAATGCAGTTGTAATTGGTCACAATGTTGCTTCCTCGGATTTAGATGCTTTAGTCAAAAATTTGCGAAGATATAATTTAGATATTCCTGAATTATACTACATTTGCACTTATGATTTAGCAAGAAAGTTCGTACCTTCTTTTGCCGTTGCTAATTATAGCTTATCAACTCTTTGCGAGTATTTTAATATAGATATTGATTCGGAACATAATGCATTCGATGATGCGTGTGCTTGTTCAGATTTATTTAATGCTCTAGTAGAAACATACGGTATAAATGTCGATGACTTCGTTCAAAAGTATTATCCCCACAACACATCTGTTCACACATCTTACATAGACGCTGCAGTGCTTAGAAAATCTATAAGTGAGTTTTATGGTGTAATTAGGGGTTTTTCAATAGACAATGTTATTAATCAAGAGGAAATGGATTACATCGCTACTTGGCGAGATAGCAATATTCAATATTCCGATCATAAAGAAGTTGCTGATATTATAGATGTAATCAATGCCATTCTAGATGATAATGTTATTACATTGGATGAAACCGCTCAACTCCAGAGAAGCATGAAAGAATATCTTGATGCTATGTCTACATCTCCTGTAACATTAGCAACACAAATTCTTGACGGAATTTTAAAGGGTATTACAAGCGATGGAGAAATTTCCAACTCTGAATGCAAAAACCTTCAACAATGGCTTTATGACAACATTTACTTATCGGATCATTTCCCATTTAACAAAGCAATTGAAGTCATTGATAAGGTTCTTGAGGATTCAATTATTACAAATGAGGAATCCAAGTACTTAACATCGGTTATCAGCGATATGCTCAACCCTGTTGAATCTTTGAAATCAGAAATACACTCTATTGAAGGCGAAAATGTATGTTTGAGCGGAGTCTTTGAATATGGAACGAAAACCGATGTCCAAACGTATATTACCGAACGCGGGGGTATCATTGATTCAAGCATAAAAAAGACAACGGATTATTTGATAATAGGTGCTTGTGAATGTCAAGCATACTCAAACGGAACATATGGAACAAAAGTAAAAAAAGCGATTGAATATAATGAAAAAGGTTGTAATATTCAAATCGTCAAAGAAACAGATTTTTTTGCCAACGTTTATTAAGTGTTTGACATTGCGAAAACACAATATTACTGGAACAGCTTTTTTGAAACCCTCTCGGTGGTTCAACCAAAATTTGAAACCCGTGCAAGACTTTACAAGCCATTTCTAGAAAAAAGTTATTTTGTATCAATCTAGCGTTACCTCTACAAATTAAATAACGCAAGCTATTATACCGTTGGTATTTAAGCTTGCGTTATTTTTATTTTCAAAAAAGGGCTGACACAAGTGTACTTCAGCGGCTTTTATGTCTATAAGCAAATTTTACAGTCAATTTTGAAAATTAAAATCTTGTTTATTCAAATAACTGAAAACAGTAATTTTATTGTCTTGCGTAGTACAACGGTGCATATTAACAGCGTTGATTCGATTATTATTATGTGTTTTATAATAATAAACACCGTTATTTAAATCCATGCAAGACGAATATAACGTTAAATCTTCCAACTCGTCTTCCGTAATAACTCCGCCCTTTACCATGGCAACATAGTCAAGCATATGGAAAAATTGAGAGATTGCTTCCTCATCATTTTCAATTTCAGGCAAATGGGACCTAACATAAGCAATACGAACAAACCGTGATACCGACGCAAAGTCACCTGGCATACCAAGAGTACCCGACCCGATACCAAGCCCTTGCAACTTTTTTTCTCCCCACACAGCAGGTTTGTGATGATTAGGCTTAAGGTAAAGATATTCGTTTAAATTGGTCAGATGCCAATCAAATGTTGGGTCGTTTGTCATAACATTTACGGGATTATCGTGTACTATAAATTTATCTTTTGTTTTTTCTACAACAATGGATTGTCCTGATTTATCTGATATCATCCAGTGCAGCGTAGCAACGGGAGTGTTTTCGTTAATTGGCTTAGCAACTAACTCAATTCCGGATATACTACTTTTAACTTCTTCTACTGTATCATGATTAGAAAGAACCCAAAGTATAAATTCATAAGGTGGAATATTTTTTTTATCAGGTGCGGGACTATCTTCGTAGTGGGCGTATCTGGCAAAGTTTAATCCGGCACAGCCTAAACCGTTTTCGTTCATGGCGTCTGCCATAGCGGGATAATCGTCGATTACCGTACCCATTCCAATTATTTTGCGATTTATTGTCGTCTGTTCACCTGTAACAAAATTTTTATACATAGATCCTTTTGCAATAAATAAAGGAGATTGATTAAAAAAGTAAGCTAAATCCATATTTCGACCAAAAAAACAACTGGTTTTATCAGTTTTTAAACATAATGCTGTGCACATTGGTTACATCCTCCAAAAACCGTATTATTAAGCGTAAGCATTATTTAGCACATTAGAATTTTAAATATTGTGCTAAAGTTTTTATTTATTATTAACGCATAGGAAAACATGTATACCCAAACAGTGCTTTTTCATCTCAAAGGTTTGTTTAACTAATAGTTGCTAATCTACACTCTAAACATAGAAATTAATTTTTTAATTAGTCAAGCCTTGCTAAATCAATGGCAACTGGTTATTCAAATAAAAATTTAAATGCTCCGTTTTGGCAATGCGTGCGTTTTTGTACTGTCTTTTACTTTTTCTCCTTTGAAAAAAAGCAAATCTCAAAATGGAAAAAGGTTATACGACAGCTGTTTTTTTTATAAAATTACAATAGAAGATGTTCAACCGATACGCAGACCAATGCAGCTTAAAAATGCAATCGCCTGGCTGGTCTTTCAAATTCGGCTTAATTAAGTTGAAGTCTCGGGTAACATCATCGCTGTAAATATAAAAATTTTTTTTGGAGGAATTTATTAATGAAAAAAGTATTTAATGCGGTTATGGGTGTAATTCTTTGCCTGTCCTTAGTGGTCGGTCTTGTTGCTTGCGGTGGTGCTGATAAGCAGCCGCTGATTGATTCATACAATAGAGCAGCAGATGCATTTAACGAATTAGCAGACCTTGTAAACGAAAACTCAGAGAACATTGATGACGATAACATAGCCATGTTTAACGAAATGGCCGATCTGCTTGATCAGTATAAAGAACTGGCAGAGAGCGATGATGAACTGTCCCAGGAGCAAATTGACAATATGATAAATTGGCTGGACAACGATTTGACTACATACTGCAAAACCACCACTGAAAACCTTAAAAATGCAATAGAAGCTATTAACTCCGCACAATAAGAGAGCAAACTTCAGCACAATTTTTAATTGTTTGCTTAAAATCCTATCATGCTTCTAAAAACAGCTTGTTAAAAAAACATCATCGGCATTTAGCGGATGATGTTTTTTGTTTACACATTTTCGCAGCGGCACATAAGAGTGTCGGTTGCGACAGGAGGCAACGCTTTGATGAAAAAAATACTTTCTTTAATTATGTCGCTGGTGCTAACCTTTTCAGCTGCGGGATGTTCCAACTGGGAAACGGCCGAAAAGTATGACTGGGCTGTTTATTGGTATCTTTGCGGAAGCGACCTTGAAACCAATGGCGGCTATGCTACAGAAGATCTTAATGAGCTTATGCAGGTCGTACTGCCCGACAATGTTACGGTTGTCATTCAAACCGGCGGCTCGGCTCAGTGGAACAACGATTTTGTAGATGCACAAAAGCTGCAGCGTTATGTTTATTCAGGCGATGTGCTAAAGCTTGTGGATGAGCAGCCATCGGCCAGCATGGGCGAGGCGCAGACACTTTCTGATTTTCTTTCATTTGCAAAAGATAATTATCCCGCAAAAAAAACCGCTGTGGTTTTTTGGAATCACGGGGGTGGTTCTGTGGCAGGTGCTGCTTTTGACGAGCTGTACGGCGATGATTCGCTAAGCCTGAGTGAACTGCACGAGGCTTTTGACAGCGTGTGGGACTTGTCCGTTCAAAAACCTCCCGTTGAGCTGATAGGATTTGATACCTGCCTGATGGCAACCATAGATGTGGCGGCTACATTTGCCGATATAGGCAAATATCTTGTAGCTTCCGAGGAGACCGAGCCGGCAAACGGCTGGAGCTATACCGATTGGATAAAAGCGCTCGCCGAACAGCCCGAAGTGGATGGGGCAAAGCTCGGCCAAATAATATGCGATACATATTATGCCGGCTGTGAAGCCGCAGGAACGCAGGATAATACAACGTTGTCGGTAACCGACCTGTCAAAAATAGGGCCCCTTCTTGAAGCATATGAGGCATTTGGAATAGAGTGCCTTGCCGCCGCATGCGAAAATCCGTCGTTTTTCTCACAATTTGCCCGTGTGGCAAATTCAAGCGAAAATTACGGCGGAAACACAAAGGAGCAGGGATATTCCAACATGGTGGACTTGGGGGATATTGCAAAATTGGCTTCCCTTTCGTCATCACAGCTGGTGCTTGACGCGCTGTCTGACTGTGTTATATACAAAGTAAACGGAGTTTATCGTTCGCAAGCAAACGGTCTTTCGTGCTACTACTGCTATGATGGAGATATGCAAAATTACAGTGATTTTGCTTCGCTTGGAACTAGTAAGGCGTTCAAATATTATTACGAATACGGCCTTACCGGAGAGCTTGATAATGACGGAATGGAGTTTATAAACGACCTAAATTTCATACAGCTTTCAAAAATTCAAAATTTGAGTACGGTGGGATGGGACGGCTCTCCGATAGATGTAAACGACGAAGGAACGGCGTTTATGACGCTCGGCAAGGAAGCACAGAACATTTTGGCAGGCATTTGTTTTCAGCTGTTTTATGTGGATGAGGATAATGATTTGATGATGCTGCTCGGCAGCGATAACGATATAACTGCCGACTGGGAAAACGGTGTGTTTTACGACAATTTTCGCGGCGTGTGGGGCGCTATTGACGGGCACCTTGTTTACATGGAGCTTAATTACGAGGGCGAGGACTATAATCTTTACTCTGTGCCGGTGCTTTTAAATTCGGAGCAGTACAATTTGCAAATTGCTTACGATTTCTTGGCAAAGAAATGGACTATACTGGGCGCATGGCAGGGCATTGACGAAAACGGTATGGCTGATAAGGAGCTGCGTGCTCTGTGCGTGGGCGATGAAATTACAGTATTGTGGAAAATCGCTTCTTACAGCGGAGATGATGACTTTGAAAATTACAAGTCAGATGCATTTACCGTAACAAAAAACACCGCCTTTTCAGAGGCAGTATTGTTTGATGGCACATACCGTATTGTGTTTGAAATGTCCGATGCAATGGGTAACACCGCATATTCCGATCCGGTGCAGTTTGATGTTGCAAACGGCGAAATTCTTACCACGGTGTTTATGGACTGAGCACATCGCTGATTGGAGCTTGCGCCAAAGTGCACGGACAAAAAAATTAGCGAGCTTGGTTTAAAATATTGCAGTTGGCGACGCTGTTATTACTTTATAAAACAGCTATGTCAGTTGCAACATCCCGTAAAATTCTGTGGCTTTTGAATATCTTTGCATAATCAAGCACAAAGGAAAAGCCACTGGAAGTTATATAAATAATACTTCATATATTTAATTTAAAAATAAAAATCAAATCAATAAAAAATAACACTCTGCTGATCATCTTTCAGTGGAGTGTTATCTTACTATCAAAATGTCTTTGTTAGCGGCGCTCGGCATATAAACGGTTATCTTTTTATTCAGCCTGTTGCATCGGTCTATTATAAATTTTGTGCCGCTTGATAAACCATCCCAAAATGCAACAATTTCATCCGAGTAATCAATGATTGCGATGTTTCGTTTTAGTGGAGCAGATTTGCCGTATAATCTATAATCGCACAAAATTTCGGTCAATTTAAGGTTGTTTTTCTCGGCAAAATCGTGGGCGTCTATCTTGACACCCTTTTTTCCGCAGGACACAAGTTCAGTTGTTGTGTCAGGTATATACTTTTGCAGGTTGCATACATACAGTACCCGAGAGCCAACAATTGCGACTTTCATTTAATTTCCCTCCGAAGAATAAAGAACTTTTTTAATTTCGAAAATATGTGCATGAATATGCTTATATAAAAAAACAGAGCGATGATTCAGATGTATATCAGCGCCCAACTCATTAACGATTTACTTATGACTTTAAAAATCACATTCTATAATAACACATTTTTCGTTTAACGTAAAGATAAATTAATTTAATATATAAATGTAGATTTTTCTTTTTGCATATTATAACGTAATGCCAAATAAATGGACGGGAAGTTATCAAGGTTAAAATTCGCTCACACGTAGCATAAAATCACGGGTGACAATTGGTCACCGCGCTTTTTATACACACCGTTTTGGGATGCGTGCAGTTTTTATGGGCAGTTTCACGCCCCTTTTTCAGCAAAACAGTGTGGCGCTTGCAGCATTTTATTCGGTCCGGTTGCTGCTCGAAAGTGATACTGCTTGTCAGCGAAAGTGTTAAAATTGACGCTGATATTATAAAAAACACCGAATCCGATATTGAAACAAAGGTTAAACTAAGCACCGCAATCGGAAAAATAAAATAGACCCACCGTAAACAAAATAAAAAAGTCAGGAAAGTAATGCTTTCCTGACTTTTTTATTGGTTTATTTTGTTTAATCAAGTATGCCTGTATTTGCAAATGCTTTTGCAGCAAGCTCAGGTGCGGCGCCGTACTTAAAAGAGTAGTATTCAACCAGCGAATTTGAGCTGTCATAGTATCCACGGTAGTTCATGCGTCCGTCGCCATCGTAATCGTACATATAATAGTCGGCGGTGAAGCCGTTTACCATGTGATATTTTTGATACAGCTTTCCGTCGGTGTTGTTAGCAAAGGTATATCCTTCAACATTTTGCGCTTTGTCTGTTGAAATGTAAATTGCGTACAAAGCACCACCGTCACGGGCATAATCCCATTTGTAAACATCACTGTCGCCGACCTTTTCAACCGTTTTAGTTTTTATAAGTCCGTTTTCATCATATGTGTAGCGCGTTGTGCTGCGCAGTGCTCCGTCCTCAAAATAATATTCCGAATCAACTTTGAGCAGATTGTTGTATTCATATGTCGTATATGCGGTTTCTTCGCCGTCTTTATTTTTCACGGCGGCGTAAGCAATAAGCCCGTTTTCATCGTAGTCATAAACGCGCGAACCGGTTTTGTAATTGTTTTTGTCAAATATATTTATCGTAATTGTGCCCTCTACCGAATAATCGACATCATAGGTGAATTTAAGCTTTTTTCCGGGTCCGTATATAAAATAGCGAGTGACCGATTTTGCACTTGCGCCGATTTCTGACTCCGTATCAGACGGGGTGTAGTCAGATACAGTAATGTCCTCGTCAGAGCTCACCTTTTGTGACGATGAGGAATCGGTTTTGGTTTTTGGTTTGCTGTCTCCGCAAGCGCAAAGGCACAAAAGCATTGCGAATATTAACACAGCAGATACTAATTTTTTCATTTCGTTACCTCCGAAAAGCCGTTTTTTTGTTTCCACACACGGTTTATAATGGCGGTGGCGAGTACACCGAAAAGCACCCCAAGCAGTACGCCGGCAAAAATGTCACTTGGGTAATGAACATACAGATAAAGTCGCGAAAAGGCGATAAGAACGGCAAGCGTCAGCGCTGGAATGCCGAGCTTTTTATCGTTAATCATCAGTACGGTTGCCGCCTCGAACGATGCAAGCGTGTGACCTGACGGAAAAGAAAAATCGGTCGGTTTAGATATCAGTAAATCGGCAAATTCACGTATGTCGAATGGGCGAATGCGGGCAATCAGCGGTTTTAGAGTAAGGTTTCCGACAATTAGTCCAAAGATTAGTGCTAGTCCCACCATTGCGCCAACACGACGATATTTTTTAGTAACCAGCAAAATCAGTGCGATGACGATCCATATTGCACCGGCGTTGCCCAGGTTGGTTATAAACGGAAACACCCTATCTAAAAATTCGCAGCGTAAATTTTGCTGTATCCAGTCGAGTATAGCAAAATCAAATGTTTGCAAGCCTTCCGTACTGCTCACCTCTTTTCCAAATATTATTACTATTATATCATCATTGCCGTATTTTTCAACAACGCTTTATGACTAAAGTTGTCGACACGCCATGAATGTGCTATAATTGATCATTATGAAAGGTGGTGCGGTATATGAGCGATATGTGGCAGCGGCTTAGCAGTGCAAAGAAGCCGATTTGGCTGTACGGTATGGGTGACGGTGCAGAAAAAATTGCAAACGAGCTTATACGTCGCTCGATACCCATCAGCGGTGTTTTTGCCAGCGACGGGTTTGTGCGCCATCAGCAGTTTCTGGGATTCACGGTGGTAAGCTATGCCGAGGCGGTGGCGCAGTCGGGCAATATGATTGTGCTTGTTTGCTTTGGTACATCGCGCCCTGATGTGCTTAAAAACATTTATCGCATAGCCGCCGAGCAGGAATTATATGCACCCGATGTGCCCGTTTTTGGCGGCGGCGTGTTTGACGCCGAATATGCTGCTGCTCACCGAAACGAACTTAAAAAGGTGTACGATATGCTGGCCGATGAGCAATCCCGCACCGTTTTCAGCGAGTGCGTGCAGTATCGGTTAAGCGGGGATATTACCCACCTAAAGCGGTGCGAGAGCCAGCCCGATGAGGCATGGAAAAACATTTTGCAACCAGGTGATGATGAACATTTTGTTGACCTCGGCGCATTTTGCGGAGATACAGTTGCTGAATTTTGTGCCCATGTTTCAGGTTACGGCAGCATTTACGCAGTTGAGCCGACTAAAAAGAGCTTTTTACGGTTACAAAAGTCGGTTTGCGGAATGGACAATGTGACTTTGTTTAATGTTGCCGTGTCGGATAGCCGTGGCGTGCTTACATTTAATAAGCACGGCGGAAGAAATCATGCCCAGGCGGCTTCGGGCGAGCAAATTGCCGCCGACAGCGTAGATAATATGCTTGGCGGCAGGGCGGCAACGCTGATAAAAATGGATGTTGAGGGCGGCGAGGGCGCTGCAATCGACGGCGCACGCAATACGATATTAAAATACCGTCCAAAGATGCAGGTTGCATGCTATCATCGGCTGGAGGACTATTTTGCATTACCGCTCAAGGTGGCGGCACTTCGCGATGATTACAAGCTGTATATGAGGCATTTTGCGGGCGTTCCTGCGTGGGATACAAACTTTTATTTTGTATAAATGGGTTTTTGTAACGCACTATATTCATGCAAAAAAATATTAGCCCGCGGCTGTTTAAGCAAAAGAATGATGTGCTTAATATAAGCGGTAAAACTAATATAAAAGTACGAATAAATCGGTTCTTTGAGCCAATTTTCATCAGTTTCCTCTGCGCTTGTTGAAATTAGCATAAAAACGGAGCTTTTGCTATTGAAAAAAATAAAAAGCTGTGTTAGAATTGGTACAATAGCTATGACGGAAAGAGTAACCGACTGATTTTGCGCAGTAATAACAGAGACGGATGCCGCAGGCTGAAAGTATCCGATATGCGTATGAAACATCGGCGAAAACCACTCCCGAGCCGCGTACGATGAGTGCGCCGCACCGCCTGCGTTACAGGGCCGACTAACAAAGTTAAAAATCAAGGTGGAACCGTGCAAAAATTTTCGCACCCTTGAGCAGAATTGCAAATGCAGTCTGCTTATCGGCGCGTTTTTTTATTTTTAAAAATAACCCTAATCGGAGGTATTATAATGAAAGTTATCATGCATGACGGCTCAGTTAGTGAGCATTCTTTTGGCGAGGAAGTCGGACGCGGCGCTCTGCGTCACACCGCATCGCACATTTTGGCTCAGGCGGTAAAGCGCCTTTATCCCGAAACAAAACTGGCTATCGGACCGTCTATCAAAGATGGATTTTACTACGACTTTGACCGCGAAACGCCATTTACTGATGAGGAACTGGAGGCACTTGAGGCTGAAATGCGCCGCATCGTAAAGGAAAACCTTAAACTTGAACGTTTCACCCTTCCACGCAATGAGGCGATTGAGCTGATGGAAAAGGCGGGCGAGACATACAAAGTTGAGCTTATTAATGACCTGCCCGAAGATGAGGAGCTGTCCTTTTTTAAGCAGGGCGACTATGTTGACCTGTGCGCAGGCCCTCACGTTACCTACACCTCGGCTGTTAAGGCTTTTAAGTTAACATCAGTTGCAGGTGCTTACTGGCGCGGCAGCGAAAAAAATAAAATGCTCACCCGTATTTACGGCACTGCATTTGCAAGCAAAGCCGATTTAGACGAATACCTGACCCGTATGGAAGAGGCTAAAAAGCGCGACCATCGTAAACTGGGCAAAGAGCTCGGTTTATTCACAATTATGGACGAGGGTCCCGGATTCCCTTTCTTCCTGCCTAAGGGTATGATCGTTAAAAACACACTTATCGATTACTGGCGCGAAATTCACACACGCGACGGATATTTAGAGGTTAGCACCCCCATTATGCTCAACCGTGCGCTTTGGGAAACCTCGGGTCACTGGGATCATTACAAAGAAAATATGTACACCACAGTCATCGACGAAAATGTCTTTGCCGTTAAGCCGATGAACTGCCCGGGCGGTATGCTCGTTTACAAACTTGAGCCCCGCTCATACAAAGATTTGCCGATGAAGATAGGCGAGCTGGGACTTGTTCACCGCCACGAAAAATCAGGTGCATTGCACGGACTTATGCGTGTTCGCTGCTTTACACAGGATGATGCGCACATCTACATGACACGCGACCAGATTACCGAGCAGATAAAGGGAGTCGTCAGACTTATTGACGAAGTATATGCAAAATTCGGCTTTAAGTATCATGTTGAGCTGTCCACCATGCCTGAAGACCACCTTGGCGCAATCGAGGACTGGGATATGGCTACCGACGGTCTCAAACAAGCACTTGACGAATTGAATATGCCCTATGTCATCAACGAGGGCGACGGTGCATTCTACGGACCGAAAATTGACTTCCACCTTGAAGATTCAATCGGCAGAACATGGCAGTGCGGTACTATCCAGCTCGACTTCCAGCTTCCGCAGCGATTCGAAGCGGATTATATCGGCTCAGACGGTCAAAAGCACCGTCCGATCATGATTCACCGCGTTGTTTTTGGCTCAATCGAGCGTTTCATCGGTATTCTTATCGAGCATTATGCAGGCAAATTTCCAACATGGCTTGCACCTGTTCAGGTTCGCCTGCTGCCCATCACCGACCGCAACAACGAATACACCGAAAAGCTGGAGGCAGCTATGAAAGCGGCTGGTATTCGCTGCGAAACAGATAAGCGCCAGGAGAAAACCGGTTATAAAGTACGCGAGGCACAGATGCAGAAAATTCCTTATATGCTGGTCATCGGAGACAAGGAACAGCAGGACGGAACAGTTGCAGTTCGCCGCCGCGACGGCAACAGCACCGAGGTAATGACGACAGACGAATTTATTGCAATGGTTACAAAGGAAATTGTTGACCGAGCATAAGGAATAAATAAAAAAGGAGAGCAAACATGCTCTCCTTTTTTGTTTGTAAAGTAAAACGCATATCGCAAAACAACGGGATTTTTTACAATATTTTATTTAGTAATGCTGTCAACACGTTATCAAGACTGCACCTTTTTATAATTATAAAACTCTCCGCGCTTTTCGATTAGTTCATCATACGTTCCGTATTCAACACATTTTCCATCGCGAATAACCGCGATTTTGTCCGCTTTTTTTATAGTGGATAATCTGTGAGCAACTATAAATGTTGTCCGATCGGCTGTCAAATTGTTAATTGCTCGCTGTATTTCTCTTTCGGTCAAACTGTCAAGAGCACTTGTTGCTTCGTCAAAAATGATTACTTTTGGATCTCTGATAATGGCGCGAGCAATTGAAATTCTCTGGCGCTGACCGCCTGAAAGCTTGCTTCCATGCTCACCGACAAGCGTGTCGAGTCCGCGTGGCAGTTTTTCTATGACTTTTTCAAGCCGAGCCATTTTAATAACCTCTGTCAGTCGCTCCTCGCTTATACCTGACTTGCCGTATGTAATATTTTCGCGCACAGTACCCGAAAACAAAATAGTGTTTTGCGGAACAATCGAAAGGTGTCGTCTGTAACTATGCAGGTTAATTTCGTTAATGTTTTGTCCGTCTACCAAAACCTCGCCCGACTGTACCTTGTTGAATCCAATAATCAAGTTTATAATGGTAGATTTACCCGAGCCGGACTCTCCCACTAATGCAATGGTTTCCCCTTCATTAACGGTCAAACTGAAATCTTTTAATACAGGAGAATTTTCATCGTACGAAAAATCTACATTTATAAATTCATATTTGCCGTGTAATTTATCAATTTTTTTCTTGTTAGAGTTGTCTTCTATATCGTATACCGACAGTACTTCACCTATTGAGCTGATAGATTCTGCGCCCTTGGTAATGGTCGGCAGCAGCCTTGTTATATCAGAAACAAAGCCCGTAAGAGTTCCAAAGTAAGTCTGATATAATGCAACTTCGCCGACTGTTATTTTTCCGTTTATCGCAAGTACTGCGCAGACAAAAAGACAAATGAACTGAAAAAAGAAAAACACAACCCAGCTTACCGAGCCGAACACGCTTTGAACAACATCCAGCCTGTAACCGCTTTTGGCTACGTTAGTTACGTTATTAAATAGTTTTTTTATTTCCGTGTTTTCAAGTGCGTGTGCACGGGTGACGGGAATAAGCTCCTCCATATCAAAAATAGCCGATGACGTTTCTTCCATTTTAATGCGAAAATCGTGACTTGAGTGGATAAGCTTGTTTTTAAAAAGCTTGGTTATTAAGATGGGAAATGGTGCGCACAGTAAAAACATAAAAAATACTGTTATATTTCGGCTCATAACAACCGCAACAGTTATTGACATGTTTACGGCTACTCCAAGCCCTGTTTGAAAAATTTGCGATGAAAATTCCGATATAGCTTCTACATCACGCATTACTTTGGACTGAATTTTTCCAGACTCCATTTCTTTGTGAAAGGTAATTGAAAGTTGTTGCAGTTTTCGTATCATGGCGCCGCGTAGTGCCGCTTCCACATTTCTCATCGATTTGCTGAAATATTTGATGTGTAACCTATGCATAGGAATGTTTTGCGCCAAAAGCACAATACCGATTAAAAAATCGATCAACAGTACCACTTTCCAATTAGACGGTCTTTGCACAGCGGTGTCTATTACATGTGCGGTAATTATCGGCAGCGCCCATGTAGGCGATGATTTTATGATGAAAAACATACCTGAAATAAATAAATTCAAATAATGACCTTTAAACAATTTAATTAAAAGTCTTAGTGGCTTGGATTGGTTTTTTTCATCATTGTATATGTCAATGATTTCGATTTCGGATTCAATTATTTTTTCTTTAACAAACTGTGCCTCATTTTTTTTCATATACTGCAAACCCTTTTTATGTATAGTTAAAATGTAATGACAAAAATATTCTCATAAAAAACAGAGAAACATTTTCATCATTCATAATACTATTGATGGGATTTTTTTACAAGTACATATATATTAATTTTTTATTATTTTAAGCTAAGTCATTCATATTAAATTTATAGCACTTTATAATAAAAAAATCCCACCCAGCAGTAAAAGCAGGGTGGTTTTTTTATTGATAATAACCGGTTTCGCAAATTTTACTGTTTAAACAATCGGTGTCGTGTGCACTGTCACCGCTAAACTGTGCGGTTTTACGGTGACGCTGTTATCCTTATACTGTGTTTTTTGACGGTGATGTTATTACGCTAAAAAGCGGACCCGTCAAACTTCAATATGCACCTTGCTGCCTCCCGTTTTGTCTTTGGTGACGACAATTTGGCGGTCAATCCGCTGTTTAAGCTCCCCTACATGAGAAATTATTCCGACCAGGCGGTTTCCGTCAGATAGTCCCATCAGCGCTGTCATAGCTTGGTCAAGCGACTGTTCGTCAAGTGAGCCGAAGCCTTCGTCAATAAACATGCTGTCAAGCTTTACGCCACCGGCGGACGACTGTATTTCATCAGACAGTCCGAGCGCAAGTGACAGCGATGCTTTAAACGACTCGCCGCCCGACAAAGTGCTGACGGCGCGGTTTGAACCGTTGTAGTGATCGATTACATCCAGTTCAAGCCCGCTTTGCGACCGTCTGTTTTCCGATTCAACACGACGCTTCAGTTCGTATTGACCGCCCGTCATCGCCATAAGTCGCAGATTGGCGCGGCGAATTATTCGGTCAAAATATGTCATCTGAATATAGGTTTCAAGCATTATTTTTTCTTTTTCTGAAACGGTGCCGTTTGCGGTGTCGGACAGCGACTTCATCCACCGCCATTTTGCTTCGGCGGAGCGTAGCTGTTCAGCTCGCTTTTTAATTTCATCCTTTGCGGCGGCGTTTGTGCTCATTCGAACGGTGATTCTGTCACGAATTTCGGCATCGCCGGCTTTTTGGGCAAGCAGAGCGGTTTTTTGTTCGTTAAGCGCATCCAAATCTACATTTTCCGTTCCGCTCAGTTGCTCAGTCAGCGCTTTTGCGGCCGCCTTTTTCTCGGTAATGGCCGTGTTCATGCTTTCAAATTTATCTTTTGCAGCGGCAAGGTCGGCTTCCATTTGCACCTTTTTCTCCAAAATCGAGTCGATTTCATTTTCCACCTCTGCTTTTGTTGCAAAAGGCAAATTGCCAATGGCTGATTTTTGCTTGTCGGTGGCGGCGGCCGTTTCGGCGGTAAGCCGTACGACCTCGTGTTCTGTGAAATTTAACTTTACGCGATAATCGGCAAGAGAATTTTCAACTTTCGGTAAATTTTCTTCTGCGTCGCGTTTGTCTTTTGCACGCTTTTCGGCGTTTTTAAGCGAGTCTGCGGCTGTCTTTTGCTCAGCCCCCAGTTTCACCTCGTATTCATCTAGCAGACGCGGTAAGTCACCGCCTGCATTTCCTACAAATTCAGCGCTCATGTGGCTTATTTCGTCGCCCAGTGACATTGCCTTGCCCTTCAGTTCACCTGCATCGGCACTGGCTTTTTCGGTTTCGCTCCGCAGCTTTTCACACAGCTCCTTTGCCAAATTAACATCGCTCTCGCTGGGAGCTTCGTCACTAAATTTGGCTGGGTTAGGGTGTGACAGCGAACCGCAAACGGGACAAGGCTGATTGTCGGCCAGTTCTGCCGCAAGCACGCCCGCTTGTTCGTCAAGCCAGCTTCGCTCCAGCTGGTCTGTGAGCGCTTTTTGTGCATCATATCGTTGCTTTTTGGCGGTGTAGTCTTGCGTGGCGGCGGTGTACTGGTTTTTAATTTGCTTATATTCGCTAAGCTTTGATTTTACTTTAAAAAACCGCTCTGCTCTGTCAGCCAGACGTTTTACCTCATTGTCAGCGGCAACTGCCTGGGCATCGGCACCGGCAAGCGCCAGAATTAGCTTCTTTGCAGTAGCAAGCTCCTTTTCGAGCACTTCTAAATGCTTGGCACAATCGGCTTTTGCTTTTTCTGCTTCTGCCAGCGCCGACTTCTTTTCTGATATTTCTTTATTTATGTTTTCAATTTCTTTGTACTTTGGCAAAGTTTCTCGCAGCGTTTCTGCGCGAGCAGCCAGCTGTTCACGCTGTGTCACCTTTGCTATTTCGGCTTCGTGCGCGGCTTTCAGTTCACAAAGCCCTGGCTCGTTATCACGTACAAATTGCTCAGCTGCGTCAAGCTCTTTTCTTGTGCGCTGTTCGTTTTCCGCCTTGCCGATGGCTTGGTTTATCTTATCCAGCTGTACGTCTGCCGCCGCAATGGCACTTTCGGCAATTAAAAGCGCTGCTTTATCGGCATCGGCTATGCGGTCAATCAGCGTCAGCACATCGTCTGACGGCGTAATTTCGGTATTGCACAGCTGCTTTAGTTCCTCTTCGTGCATACTGCCGTCAAGCACGCGTATGCTGCCTGCCGCTTGCTTCAGTCCACGGTTAAGTTCAGACAGTTGGGCATTAATTTCACGGAATTTTGCTTTAAGCTCGTCCTGCAACCGCCCATATCCGCCAGTGCGAAATATTTTTCTGAATACGGCGCTGCGTTCTGCTGTCGGAGCAAGCAACAGCCGCAAAAAGTCGCCCTGCGCAATCATGGCAATTTGTGTGAATTGGCTGCGATCCACACCGATCAGGTCGCAAACAGCACGGGTGACGTCCTTTACCTTGGTAACGGTACTGCCGTCGGGGCGAGTGAGCACAGCATCGGCGGCTTCGGATGTTATTCCGCCCCCTCGCTTTGCCGGACGTGTATATTCGGGGTTGCGGCGTACGGTGTAATGCTCACCGCGGTAAGCAAATTCAAGTTCAACATAGGTCGGAGTTTCGGGGTCGGCATATTTGCTGCGGAATGAATCGGTTTGACGGGACCAGCCGCTTGCCTCTCCGTACAGCGCAAAAGCAATTGCATCAAAAATGGTGGTTTTGCCTGCGCCCGTGTCTCCGGTGATAAGGTAAAGTCCGCTTTTGCCGAGGGAATCCATATCAATGACCGTTTTGCCTGCATACGGGCCGAACGCCGACACGGTTAGTTTAATCGGTCTCATTTTTTCCCTCCCAAATTCCGTCAATCAGCGAGCTGACAAATTCGGTCTGCTCGTCGGTCATTTTGCTGCCCATTTGCAGCTCGTACAGCTCGCCAAACAGCTCAAGCGGCGATTTATTATCGGCGTCGACTGCCCCCTCAACCGTATATGTAGCACGGGTGCGCGCGTTATCATACTTGATATCCATAATGTTTGGATAAATTGAGCGCAGCTTTCCTATCGCATCGGGAATATCTTCCTCGTCGGTCAGCGTGATGCGCAGATAATCGCTCGTGTTGGTTTTAGCATAGTTGTCGCGCAGTGTAATTTCGTCATAACTGCCACGTATTTCTCGCATATCACGCAGCGGTGCCAGCGGCCGTTCGGATATTGTTACATTGCCCTTTTCCTCGAGCGTTACAAATGTGACCGATTTTTGATGTGCCGCCTCGCTGAATGAATATTTAAGCGGCGTGCCGCAGTAGCGGATTTGGTCTCTTACTACTTTTTGCGGGCGGTGAATGTGTCCCAGTGCAACATAATCAAAATCGTCAAACAGCGCCGCATCTACATTTTCAATGCCTCCGGCTATAGACTGTTCGGAGTCACTGGTGACCGCGCCTGTGATGAACTGGTGGCAAACGAGCAAATTACGCTCGTCGGGGTTTATATCCATGTTGCCGATAACAGCGGCAACAGCATCGTTGTAGCTCAAAATTTCACGGTCGGTGTAAAAACGGCGTACCGTTGCAGGTTTGACAAATGGCAGCAGCCAAATGCGCACAGCACCGTGCTCGTCATGCATAACTACGTTTTCAACTTCACCCGAAAAAACGGGTGAAATATGTATTCCGCTGCTGCTCATCAGGCGCGTGCCAAAAGAAACACGCTCGGCAGAGTCGTGGTTTCCGCTGATTGCAAATACGGGCAGCTTGCGCTCGGCAAGACCGGTGAGGAAGCGGTCGAACAGCTGAACACTTTCGGCGGGAGGCACGGTTTTGTCGTAAATATCGCCGGCAATGATAACCGCATCGGGCTTTTCCTCACCTGCGATATTGATTATTTCGTTAAATATATACTGCTGGTCTTCGTGCATGGAAAATCCGTTTACTCGTATGCCTATGTGCAAATCGGACAGGTGCATCAGCTTCATTGTTGCTTCCTCCGTGTGTAGTATAAATATATTATATCACCCGCCTGCCGCCCCTTCAACAGAATTTTCTGTGAGGTGAATTTACTGCGCCCGATTCGGCCTAGGGAGGATGGATTACTGTGTACGATTCGGCCCAGCGAGGAGTGGTTACTGTGCACGACTCGGCCTAGCAAGTGGGGTTACTGTGCATGACCGCGTTTTTGCCACGTACCAATTTTATGATGATCGAATCATTTGTTTTACGGATGATGTAGTTGGTTGCACTTGATTCATCGTTGTAAAACGGCACAAAAACGTTCTGCAGAGTTGTGTTATGGGCTACCCAACCGTGCAGCCCAACCCAGCCACCCGACTATGCCCTGTTGAGTGCCCCACCGAGCGCCCCACCGAGCCACCCAACCATGCTGCCCGAACGCATCCTTTTCCGCTTCATGTAAAAAAAATAGGCGTGCCGACAGGCACGCCTAAAATTATTTTATTACTTTATTCCGACTGTGTTTTTAAACACAAATTCGTAATAGTCGTTATTCAGTATTGCGGTTGAAATAGCCATTTTATTTGCAACAATTTGTCGCATGGCGTCAATGTAACCATCGGGGACTTTTGACTCATCGACCAAATAGGTGACATCGCCTGTAACGGCATCGTACATTACCTGATTGGTGATGAAGCTCTTGTTGGCCAGGATAGCCATGTGGTTACCCGTTGACAACACGTCTGTGCCGCTGATAAGACGCGAATCGTATTCCATTCCGAAAAGGTTGAGCACGGTCGGCAGAATATCGATATTGCATGCAGGAGTATCAATGGTGATAGGCTCCATAGCCGAATTATAGCAAATAAAGCTGGACTTGAACTTTCCAAAGGTTGTGTCAACCTCTTTGCCTGCAAGCTCGTTATACTCACTTTCTGTCAAGCCGTACGGATAGTGGTCGCTGGCAAGTACGATAACGGTATCATCCAGCTTTCCGGTTTCTGTCAAACGGTCAAACAGATATGTCAGCGCATATTCAAGCTCCAGATTGCAGGAGATATATGCTTTTACTGCATTTGAATAGTCAAGGTTCTTAACTTTATCTTCGTTTCGTGCGCACATGGGGTTTGAGTCAAATGAGTAACGGTAGTGACCGCTGAATGTCATATAGTATGCGTGGAAACGATCCTGAGTGATGTAGTCGTCAATTGACTGCTCCATCATTTCAAGGTCAGACGAAGGCCATGATGTTGTAAACTTCATTCCGTCGCCCATGGTTTTAAATGTGGTATAACCCATGTTGGGGTGAGAGGTGTTTCGGCTGTAATAATAACCTTTGTAATTATGGTAAGCGTAAGTTTTTACGCCTATATTTTCAAACATATTACCCAAACAGAAGGGCAGATAATTATCTGACGAGAACTTAAAGCTGCCGTCTGATTTTTGGCGGCTCATGTCCGGGAACATACCCATGCACATGGAGTACTCGCCGTTCGTTGTAGTGTTTGGCCACGCATTGTAGTAGTTATTAAAAATGAAACCGCCGGTTGCCATTTTGTAAAGTGTGGGAGTGAGCTCTTTGTCTATGAAGTACGGGGAGAAGGACTCACAGCACAGCATAATAAGGTTTTTATCCTTAAAGTAGCCGGTGTATTCGTTTTTATTTGTTCCAGGCTGGTTTGCAAAATAGTTATTCAGCTGAATAATGTCCTTGTCGTCCGTTTTTGAATTGAGCGAATCAAAATCAATGCCGTTAATGATATTTGGTGATGTGTCAACTGACGGCGTTTGGGGTTTGTTTGAGTTATCAATTAAATCACCTAGATCTACATCGTTGAGGTTAACACCGGAAGCTCCAAAGCCGAAAAGCATATTTTTAAGTTCGAGTCGCGAGGTGGTTATAAGACCAAGATTACGCGAGCTAATATCGGTATCAGCGTCGTTGCTAAAGTAAACGTTAAATGCTGAAGCAGGACCTGTGCCGCCAATAAACAGCAGACCTATGGTAAGGCAGTGAACAAGCAAATATGCGACAGCCGATGACCATTTGAATCGGCGAGAAGTTTTTTTATTTGAAATGATTTGATTTCGGCTAAGGAACCAAAATGCAACAAGCGGTAAAGCAAACAAAAGCTCCATGGGCAAATTAACCCAAATGCCGTGAAAAACCTCAGATGTGAAGTTGGTGACAGCATCGCCGCCCATTTTCACCGCTGCAACTGACAGCAGCGAACCGAAAACAAAGAAGTAAATCAGCTGCGTGCAGTAGTAAATGAATAAAAATCCTAGCACACACCAAGATATAATGGTATTAACTTTTTTTCTGAACAGGTTGCATATAAAAACTAAAAAGATAGCACCAGGAACTGCAAAGCAAATTGTAAAAATTATTTTCCACGAGATTTGTCCGAAAACGCGAAGTTGCATTATTACCTCGTAGTAGATAAATGTAGCAATATAAAACACTATTGAAAGCTTTCGACGCGAAAGCTCAACAAATGATAGAAAAAGCTGGTGCTTTGCTTTATTTAGCAAGTCCATTATTAAAATCGCTCTCTTTCGATATAATTATGCATTTTACGCGTACGGGTACATTATATATTATAATTTTGTTAAAAAAAAGGCTAAATAGTTAACAATTAATTTTGTTATTTTGGAAACAAAAATGAGTATATTTACTAACTTTTGCAATAATTATTAAAATAATAAAAAAAACAAGACGCAAATTAAGTTTTTTTCAAATATTTTGCACAGTTTTGTTTGTAATTTTTTGTGTACAAACGTATAATAACCAATGTTTTCGAATAATTTGACCTATATCTATATGATAACCTGGCTAAAAATATTTTACGTTAAAAATCGCTGAGAATATTTGTAAGATTACGAAACTGTTTTATAAAACCAGCCGTTTTTATACACATCTGAAGACAGTTTGCAGCATAGTATGTGGATGAGGTGATTTTTATTTTTTTCAACAATTATACACCGTCTGATATGCTGTTTGAACTGTGGCATCGAGATCCGTCAGCAGCTGCATATCTTTCCGGCTCGCCGCAGTACCCCGACATAGCCGGAATTGTATTTTTTTACGAGACGGGCACAGGGGTTTATGTTATGGCTGATGTTTACGGATTGCCGCAGGGTGCGCCACCGTGTGACCGGCCGATTTTCGCGTTTCATGTACATATGGGTGGCGCTTGTACTGGCAATGAAACCGACCCATTTGCCGACACGGGAGGTCATTTCAATCCGCAGAATTGTCTGCATCCGTTCCATGCCGGGGATTTACCGCCGCTTTTCGGTTGCAAAGGCCATGCTTGGATGACAGTGCTGACCGATCGGTTTACAGTAGCGGATATAATCGGCAAAACAGTGATTATTCACAGCGGCCCAGATGATTTTCACACCCAGCCATCCGGAAATTCAGGCACAAAAATTGCTTGCGGCGTAATTACGGCTATGTAACGGTGACAGTGTAACAGCGCAGTTCGCCTATACAAATATCTGTTATGATGCTGACTGGCCATTAAAAAAGCAAAAAGGCTGCCTGCCGTGGTACGATAGGCAAATCAAATATTTGCACTATCAAGAAGCCACAGTACGCACTCAGCCGTGCTGTCCACACGCACTCAACCGTGCCAACAAACAATATGCCACACATACAAACGAGCCGTCGGATGTCCGTCGGCTCTTATTGTTACTTTATTCTTTTTCGATCTTTGGCGGTCAGTTCCCCATTCAAATAGGCAATTGACCGTTCAATTGCATCCTTACTGTTGCCCCAATCGGCATCCTCGGTGTTATTGTGATAGTCAAACATATCACAAAAATGGCGCACATCGCCGCATAGCTCGCGAAGGTAACCTTGAGCAAGGTTTTTTGCTGCCGTCTTAAACTGCTTGCGTATATCCTTGTCCATTTTCTCGGGTAAATATTGCATCAGAAGTGTGTAATGCGGCAGACATAGCTCGGTTTGCTCAGAAAACAGCTTGCGAAAATCCTCATCGCTTTCGTAAACTCGGTATATGGTGTCAATCATATGTGACATACCGTAATTAAGCTTGGCGCACACAAAGCAGGTTTCCTCAAGACGTACTGCACGATAGCGAATTTTTTTCTCGCTCGGTTTAAATAGCTTAGCTTCGGCAAAAATTTGCTTATCAATCTCCTGCAAATGACTGTCGAGAATGAGCGCCAGTGACAGACGATTTCCCGCCTTCATCATTTGTCCGAAGTGATCACGGCAAAATCCCAGTTCGTTGGTGTTGATACGAACATCCGGCTCCATCATTGCCGCGCCCATTATGTAATCAATGACGCGTTTTTCTGCGATGGCTCGCATACGGCAAATGGGGCAACCGTCCTTTTCTTCAAAGCCCTCAGACACGGGGATGGTACAAATATCTTCTCTCATATCAGCAGTCCTTTGTATAAATTTATTTGAATTATAACACAAATTTGATATAATGACTATATTAAATAAAGAAATTCTTAACGGAGCTGCATAATATGTATAATGTAAGGAGCGAAGGCTCAAATTTAATCATATCCACCGACATGAATTTAGCTCAAACGCTTGATTGCGGACAAGCATTCCGCTGGAGCGAGCAGGATGGGATTTGGAGCGGCATTGCAATGGGAAAAGAGCTGCGACTGTCTCAAACGGGCAATGAAATCACGCTCTACGGCGTTGATTACGAAGAATTTGAATCGGTGTGGCGAAATTACTTTGACTTAGAACGTGATTACGAGGCGATAAGGGAAGCAGTGTCAGGCAACGAAATTATTGCTCAGGCCATTCAGTTTGCCGGCGGTATATACATTCTGCGGCAGGAGCCGTGGGAGGCTGTCTGCTCATTTATAATTTCAGCCAACAACAATATTCCGCGAATAAAAGGCATTATTTCACGACTTTGCGAAAATTTTGGACAACCCCTTGCCAACGGCGGATATTCATTTCCCGACCCAAAGGTGCTTGCGCCGCTGACCGTAGAGGATTTAGCACCGCTGCGCAGCGGTTTCAGAGCTAAATATATACTTGACGCAGCACGTAAATTTGCATCGGGCGAAATTGATACCGAGGCAATTTACAGCCTGCCGATTGACGAGGCACGGGCGGCGCTGATGACCATTTGCGGCATCGGACCCAAGGTTGCCGACTGTGCGCTGTTGTTCGGCTGGGGACGTATTGAGTGTTTCCCCGTTGACGTGTGGATTCGTCGGGCTATGGAACAACTTTTTAATGAAAAAGAATTGCCTACCGAGTCAAGACCATACGCGGGAATTGTTCAGCAGTATATTTTTCACTGGGCACGAATGACAAAGCTGGACATTTAGTAGCTCATGAACCTTAGCAGTGCAAATTGCAAATTTATTATATAGTTAAATGAAAAATAAGAAAGGACAAGTTAAGGCTTTACGAAAAAAACATAAATGCGCTATTATTTGTGACAATTCGACAAAATTCATTAAAATACTTGACAAAATATAGCAATCGTTTTATTATAAAAAAAATTAATCAAATAATTTTGGTAGAGGCGCGGTGCTTATCAGTAGCAGGGATTTTTCTGTGGAAGACAACAGTCCGCTGTGAAAGGAATCATCGCCGAAGTGGTTTGCCATGTCTTTGTGGCAAACTGCTGGGATGCAGTAAAATATGCTGCATACTGTCACCTTTTTGGGTGGAGTGCTATCATGGTTTTAACCGTGGTATCTGCCGCGGTTATTTGTATTTTAGGAGGATTTTAATGAACAAAAAGACAATAACCTATCTTATTGCAGCCGTTGTGATTATTGCAATAATGGTTATCGCAGGGTTCCAGAGCGCAAATGTCGGCGCTTCAGCCGTTGAGGTTGAATGTACAAGCTGCTCTGGCATGGGCTACTGTGCCGACTGCTGCGGAAAGGTTGCCGACTGCGAGACCTGCAGTGGAGCCAATGTGTGCGCCGACTGTAACGGTACAGGAGCTGTAACTGCATCAAGCAATTTATACGCTTCATTCTGGGCGCTCGTGCCGCCATTCATTGCCATCGGTTTGGCACTGGTAACCAAAGAGGTTTATTCCTCACTGTTCATCGGTATCGCTGCCGGTGCAGTTATCAATTCCAACTTCTCCTTTACAGGTGCGGTTGACTCAGTTATCAGCGACGGACTTATCCCTGCCGTAGCGGATACCGCCGGTATTTTCATCTTTCTTGTTATTCTGGGCATTATTGTTGCCATGATTAACAAGGCGGGCGGCTCGCGGGCGTTTGGCGAATGGGCAGAGCGTAACATTAAGTCCCGCACAGGCGCAATGCTCGCAACATTTGCACTCGGCGTGCTAATTTTCATTGACGACTATTTTAACTGTCTTACCGTTGGCTCGGTTATGCGTCCCGTTACGGACAAGCATAAGATTTCCCGTGCCAAGCTGTCCTATCTCATCGACGCTACCGCTGCTCCGGTGTGCATGATTGCACCAATTTCATCATGGGCAGCAGCTGTATCCTCTTACGCGCCTGATGGCCAGGGTATAAGCTTATTTATCCGCGCCATTCCGTACAATTTCTACTCTCTGCTTACCTTTGTTTTCATCATCGGTATCAGTCTTATGAAATTTGACTTTGGCCCGATGAGACTGCACGAAATGAACGCACAGCTTAAGGGCGACCTTTACACCTGCGGAGACAGGGCTGATTCTAATGAAGAAGAGTCATCGGCAAGGGGTAAGGTTATCGACCTCGTTCTGCCGGTTGTCATTCTGATTGTCGCATGCGTTTTAGCGCTCGTTTATGTCGGCAACGGAAACTCATTTGCTAATATGAATTTTGTTGACGCCTTTGCAAACACCGACGCAACCGTTGGCTTGCCGTGGGGCGGCGCAATTTCTCTCGTACTTATTCTTATTTACATGATGTGCCGTCGCGTTTTTGATTTTAAAACCGCTATGGAAAGTGTACCGCAGGGCTTCATTGCAATGGTTCCTGCAATACTCATTCTAACCTTTGCAGCTTCGCTTAAGAATATGACCAATGGACTCGGCGTATCCGCATTTGTTGAAAACATAATGAACGGCGCCGCTGCAGGACTTAGCATGATGCTTCCTGCCATCATTTTCCTCGTTGCTTGCATCATTTCCTTTGCTACGGGCACCTCATGGGGCACATTCGGCATCCTTATCCCGATCGTATTGAGTGTATTCCCCGAGGGAGACCTTATGATTATCGGTATGTCCGCTTGTCTCGCCGGTGCAGTATGCGGTGACCACTGCTCACCCATTTCCGACACAACAATTATGTCGTCGGCAGGTGGCCAGTGTAACCACATTAACCATGTTTCCACACAGCTTCCGTATGCCATTAGTGTAGCGGCAATTTCGTTTGTAATGTACATTATTTCGGGCTTTGTTCAGAATATCTGGATTTGCCTGCCGCTCGGCATTGTGCTTACTATTGCATTCCTGTTTGTAATGAAGCTGATCACCAAAAAGCATTATACCGAAGAAGTATAAACCAAAATATTAATTTAAAGGCATCGAGTGTAGGCTCGGTGCCTTTTTGATTCCTATTTCTATTGACCCATTCGACAAATAATGCTATAATTTACTTATGCATAAGGTTGGGGTGCCTTTTTTTAAGGCTTAATAAGGAAGTGGGGTGAAAAGCCCCCGCGAGCCCGTCGCCGTAAGAGAAAATGTTTGCTCGTCCGCGTTTTTTCGCCGCAAGGAAAAACGTGAAATGTCATTGGCGTACGCTGAGAAGACGACGAAGAAAACGGTTTAATTCTCAAAGCCGGAAGACTTGCCCGAAATTTGCACCAAATAAACGCCGCGAGGGCCGGTGGTATTTAAAAACCAATTTGGTGACTTTTGCAAAATATTATTTTTAAGGAGAATCATTTAATGAACAAGAACAGTATCAAACGATTACTGTCCGTTCTTATGGTGCTCGTGTCTGTTGCGGCTATGACACTTTTGACATCATGTTCGGGCAATTCAGCAACGCACTCATCATCGGGAGTACAGGAATCCTCATATACCGCAGAGGCGGCGGAGCATAGCTTCACTTTTGTAGCTCAGCTTGCCGATGGCAGTACCAAAAGCTACGATATCAAAACCACAAAAACCACTGTTGGCGCAGCTCTGATTGATGAGGGGCTTATTTCGGGTGATGACGGCGAATTTGGTTTATATGTCAAAACGGTGTGCGGAGAATACCACGATTATGACACCGACGGCATGTACTGGGCATTTTATATAGGCGATGAATTTGCGTCGACAGGGGTCGATGTTACCAAAATAGTCGATGGCACAACATACAAATTGGCAGTTGGCAAGTAATGAGCAAATTAAAAGTACGCGACATGGCACTGTTTGCCCTGCTGGGCGCAATAATGTTTGTGTCCAAAATATTAATGGAGTTTTTGCCAAATATCCATTTACTTGGAATGTTGACAGCGGCGTACACAATAACCTACCGCCGCCGCGCACTTATTCCGATATATGTTTATGTTATGCTGAATGGCGCTTTTGCCGGGTTCAATCTTTGGTGGGTGCCCTATTTATACATTTGGACAATATTGTGGGCGGCAATTATGATTTTGCCGCAAAATATGCCGCAAAAGGTCGCTGTCCCCGTTTACATGGCGGTGTGCGGCTTGCACGGATTGCTTTTTGGCGTGCTTTATTCACCTGCACAAGCGCTTATGTTCGGACTGAACGGTAAGGCCTTGATTACATGGATAATTGCCGGACTTCCTTTTGATTTAATTCATATGGCAGGTAATGTTTGCGCAGCGGTGCTGGTGGTACCCGTGTCATCAGTGCTGATAAAAATGAATAGATATAAACAATAGAATTTATTTGGGGGGGTTGCATTGAAAAGGGTTCTTTCTTTGCTTATCATTGCGGTTTTGCTTATGCTGCCGTCATGTACATCGGCCAATTCCTCTACGCTTGAGGATGTATTGAATGAATTAAATCCGGTTTCGTTTGCGTCCGATGTACAACCTGAGCCATTGGAGCCGGCTGGGGATACGCTTAAGCTGTCCTTTATCGGCGATTGTCTCGTTTCTACATATAAGGGGGATGCCAGCAAGGGTACGCTCAACTGGTATGCTCAAAATTATCAGCCGAGCTACTTTTTTGAAAAGGTGTATGACACCCTTTCGTCTGACGATTATACGATAGCCAACTGCGAGACGGTGCTGACCGACCGCAAGTTAACCGAGCGTGCAAAGGGGGGCACTCGTGCTTTCTGGTTTTACGGGGCCACCTCAAATGCAAAAATATTTACTGCTGGCAGCGTTGAAGTAACAGGCGTTGTAAATAACCATATGTATGACTATAAACAGCCGGGTTACGATGACACCGTAGCTGCATTAAAAAAGGAAAACTTGATTGTCGGCGATTATGACAAACCCGTTTACCTGACTAAAAGCGGGATAAAAGCAGCTGTGCTGTTTGTTGACCTATGGTCATATGGAGATACAACCGCTATCATTAAGGCTATGAAGGCGCTTGATGCTGACACCGACTATAAAATTATATATTTTCACGGCGGCGTTGAGGGAACCAACTACCCTGAACAGTGGAAGGTTGATGCCTGCCGCGCCCTGATCGACGCAGGAGCAAATTTTGTTATCGGTGCGCATCCCCATGTTTTGCAGCCGATTGAAAAGTACAAAGGCGGCGTTATTGTTTATTCACTTGGTAATTTTCTGTTCGGTGGAAATACCGCACCGGTTAAAAACACCATAATATATCAGGTTGAGCTTAAAAAAGGCGATTATCGGCAAAATATAATTCCGTGCCAGGTATATTCGGGCAGCCGCAATAACTGGCAGCCGTGCTATCCCGAAACCGAATCAAATAGGCAAAAAACCCTTGATTTGCTTGTAATGACAGACCGTCGCTATACACCAAAGCCATCGTCAAGCGAGGTATCAAGCAGGGTATCAAATGATGTGTCAAGCAGGGTATCAAGCGGATCATCCAGCGGTGGGTCAAGCGGGGGGTCAAGCGGAGCATCAAGTTCTGTCTCGTCCCAGCCGTCAAGCACGGTTTCAAGCGGGTCTCCACCCGACACAAGCTCTGATGTAAGTGCACAGTCCAACGACTCATCGAGTGACGGGTCTAGCGTAGAGATGTCCTCGTACCAAAGTGACCCTTAATCTGCTTCAACTACACCGCAGCAAGAACTAAAATAGCCCAAAATTGTATCCCATGCCAAAATATGGCATGGGATTTTTGTTATATATTAACGATAGAAAAATTGGGACAAAAATGTTATAATTAGTCATATAAGAAAGGAGTGCGTAATATGAAATACAAATATGTCCTGTTTGATCTTGACGGAACAATAACCGACCCGTTTGACGGAATTACGCGGTCAATTATTTACGCACTCGCAAAGTTTGGCATAAGCGAGAATGATGACAAAAAACTGGCCGCATTTATCGGCCCGCCTCTTGTCGATTCGTTTGCGCAGTACTACGACTTTTCTCACGGATGTGCTTTGGCGGCGGTTGGATACTACCGCGAATACTATGCAAAAACGGGTATTTATGAATGTACACTGTATGACGGCATTGACCGGCTGTTGCGCGAGCTTAGCGAACAAAATATTAAAGTAATAATGGCAACATCAAAACCCGAAATTTTTGCAAAAAGGTTGATGCGGCATTTTGAACTTGATGGCTGTTTTAACTTTATTTGCGGTGCTACTATGGACGAAAAACGCACCAATAAAGAGGAGGTCATTCGCTACGCTATCGAAAAGGCGGGCGTAAGTGACCTTGCCGACTGCATTATGGTCGGCGACCGCCGATTTGACATTGAGGGAGCAAAGGCGGTCGGCATTGACTCAATTGGGGTAAGCTACGGCTACGGCAGCGAGAGCGAAATTAACGCCGCCGCCCCGACCTATATTGCCGACAGCGTGGAGAAACTAAGAAAAATCCTGCTTGGATAAATAATAGTATTAAAAAGGACAGCAAAAAGCTGTCCTTTTTTTAATGCACGCATCTTTTCAAAATAGCAGAGGTGGTGAAAACCGTTTATTTGCATCAGCAATATTTAAAAGGCAGTAAGCCTTTGACTTTTAAGTAGGGCATACTGTAAAAAGGCAATCTAATTAAAGAAGAAACTGTCTAAAAAAACCTGTCTAAAGTCTAACTCTGCTTTATGGCTTTAGTGACTCTTTGCCACCAAAAAAGTTGCTATACGCCCCCGCACAATTAGCAAAGAAAAGATTTTCACTTTCATAAAGGCGGAGCAGATGTAACCTCGGTTACGCACCGCCAACCCAAATGCTCGCACTATCAAAAAGTCGGAGCAGATGTAACATATATAGCACAAAATCGACTATCAAACAAACGTTTGACAAATTTCGCAGCCACTCTTGACATATTTAATGCACAGTGGTACTATACTTTTAACATATGAGCAACTGTTCATATGACTAAACTGGATCACCGAGGTGGTTTTAATGATATATGAATACACACTGGACGGCTTTCATTGCGCAGGTTGCGGCGAAAAAGTGACCCGCGATGTGTTGGCTCTGCCCTATATTGAGGATGCCGAGCTGAATTTAGCAACAGCCAGACTAAAAATCACATCCGAAAACCCCGACCAAGATTTGCTTCATATACTGCAAAAAATCGTCGGCACAACGGGACATGGAATCGTAGTAAAGGCATATAATTCGTCTGCAAAGCGACTTGTACTGGGCAGGACGCAAACAAATGTACCCGTAGAAGTTAACACCGCCGACATCCCAGATGAAAATTCAGCGGTTTGTGCCATCAAAGGCAGTGATGTTCGCTGTGGTGCTACGTGCAAAAATAACTGTAACTGCTCAAACCAATGCAGTATCAGTATGGGTAACGGCGGTGTAAAAAAACATAGCAGCGTTAAAAAACACAGCGGCTGTAATGAACACGGTGGTTGCTCCTGCTGTCACCATAAATCTGACGGCGGAAATGCTAAGTTTTACATTCGGCTTGCCGCCGCACTCGCCCTATTTACTGCGGGAGTGATAACAGGTGGTGCAGTGAGCGCCATTCTGCTCATTTTGGCGGCGCTGGTCGCAGGCTACGATACTATTATAAGCGGAGCCAAGGGGCTTGTTAAGCTCGACATTGACGAGGCTCTGCTTATGTCTGTTGCGGCAATAGCCGCCTGCTGCATCGGCGAATATACCGAAGCGGCAATGGTGCTGATCTTGAACTTTATAGGAGGCAAAATTGAGTCGGCAGCGGCGCAAAAGAGCCGAAAATCAATAGAAAATCTGACCGAAATCAGACCTGATACGGCACGGCTTGCTGACGGCACTCAAATAGATGCCGACGAGGTTGAGCCTGGCATGGAGCTGGTTGTGCGCCCGTTCGAGCGGATACCCGTGGATGCAGAAGTTATAAGCGGCGCATCAAACGTTGATACATCGTCAATAACCGGCGAAAGCGTACCGCTTGCCGCCACAAAGGGCACTGCAGTTATGAGCGGTATGCTCAACGGTGAGGGACAGCTTCACATTGTAGCAACTGCAGCCGCTGACCAATCGGCCGCCGCACGCATTATACGCATGGTAGAGGATTCTGCAGCTGCAAAAGGCAGTTCGGAGCGTGTAATCACACGCTTTGCTAAAATTTATACGCCTGCGGTACTTATTTTGTGTGTGCTGGTTGCGTCAATTCCCCCGCTTTTCGGCGCAAGTTTTAATGAATGGCTTTACAAAGCGCTGGCTATTTTGGTTGCATCATGTCCATGCGCGCTTGTAATATCGGTTCCGCTCGCCTTTTTTGCAGGAGTCGGTGCGGCATCGAAAAAAGGTGTAATTATAAAAGGCGGCAAATTTGTTGAGCATCTTGCTGCCGCCGATGCTGCCGCATTTGACAAAACAGGAACGGTGACCGACGGTACTTTAAAAATTGACCGAGTTTACACGGTGCCCGGTTGTGATGAACAGCAGGTGCTTGATGCGGCGCGCATAGCCGAATACAATTCATCGCACCCGATTGCACGTGCGGCTGTTGCGGCATCAAAATGTATAATACCTGACGGAAACTATACTGAAATCCCTGCCTCCGGAGTTATTTTTACGGGTGAGCAAACAATACTGTGCGGAGCAAAACGGCTGATGACCGAGCATGGAGTCGACATTGCCGATTTGCCCGAATGTCAGGTGTATGTTGCAGTAAACGGAGCGGCTGTTGGCGGAATGACATTTTCCGACCGTCCGCGTGAAAATGCCGCGTATGTAATGAGCGAGCTAAAAAAACTTGGAATCGAAAAAATTGCGCTACTAACCGGTGATAACCTAATCAGCGCTAAAAAAACGGCTACTGCTGTCGGCGTGACCGAGCTGCACGCACAACTTTTGCCTGAGGATAAGGTTACGCACATTGAACAGCTGAAAAAATCGGCAAAATCGGTTATATTTGTGGGTGACGGAATTAATGATGCGCCCGTGCTTGCCGCCGCCAACGTCGGCTTTGCAATGGGGCTTGGCAGCGATGCGGCAATCGAGGCCGCCGATGCAATTTTGATGGCAGATTCTCTAGCGGCGTTGCCCGATGCCATTAAAATAAGTCGCCGTACCATGCGTACAGTGCGTTTTAATATAGTATTCCCACTTGTAGCAAAGTTTGCGGTCATGGTATCGGCACTCATTTACCCAATAATGTGGCTTGCGGTTGCCGCCGATGTTGCCGTGATGATAATAACAGTCATAAACGCGGCAAGACTAATAAAATAACACGCAGATCTACATCGCACATGTTTAAAAAAATTAAAAAAATTAAAAATTAAAATTCGCATAAAAATCGTTCCGTTAGGGGAAAATACCTACAAAGGAGCGATGAAATATGAATCAGACAAACCGTCTTTTAAGTGAAATTTATAAAACTGCAGCTGTGGGTAAAGACACTCTGTCGGCTGTTATAAACGCCGCCGACGATGTACAGCTTATACACGACCTGTCGATGAAGCGTGGCGAATACCGAGATATTAAGACCGTTGCAGCAAAAAATCTTGCACGAAATGGTGTGCGCCCGCCTCGAGGCACTGCCGAAAATATTGCGGCAATGGCACGTACATCGATGAAAATGCATTTAATGCGCCGCGATGATCCGTCAGCAATAGCCAAAATGGTCATCCAGGGCAACACAATGTCGATGATAGGTTTGCTGCGTGACGCAAACAAGTACTCGGGTGCAGACCACGCTGTAGTAGATCAAGCAAAAAACTTTGCCAAATCTGAGCAGAATTTTATTAACCAAATGAAACAATACCTGTAAAAGAATAAAGGGCTTAACGCCCTTTATTCTTTTATGTTTATATGGAAAATCAGGGCAACAACGGAAAACTGTTGTAACGGCGTGTGCACGGTGTTATAATTGCCTTTGGGAGTGATAGCATCGTGCAAAAGTTGATGAGTCGCATTCGTTCGGCATCACAAAAATACAATATGATAGCTGACGGGGATATAATTGCTGTCGGCGTTTCCGGCGGCAAAGATTCGGTGGCGCTGTTGACAGCGCTGTGTGAAATGCGCCGCTTTTATCCAAAAAAATACGAGGTCAAAGCAATTACGCTTGACCCTTGTTTCGGTGGAACCGAAACTGACTATTCTGATATTTCCAAGCTGTGCGAACAGCTGGGTGTTGAGTACATTATTCGCCGTACAAAGCTTGGAGAAATTGTATTTAACGAGCGCAAGGAGACAAATCCTTGCTCGCTGTGCGCCAAAATGCGACGCGGAATTTTGCATGACGAGGCTAAAAAGGCGGGCTGCAACAAAGTTGCACTCGGCCACCACCTTGACGATGCTGTTGTTACATTTTATATGAATTTACTAAATGGTGGCACAATCGGCTGTTTTTCTCCGGTCACCTACTTGTCGCGCAAAGATATATACACAATTCGTCCGATGATACTTGCATATGAAAAAGAAGTTCGCCATGCTATTCGGTCGCGCGACTTGCCGGTTGTTAAGTCTAAATGTCCTGTAGACGGTGAAACCGAGCGGCAGCGGATAAAGGACCTTATTTGGTCGCTTGAAAAGCAAAACGGCTATGATGCACTGTATCAAAAGACGATAGGAGCGCTTCAAAGAGCAAAAATTGACGGCTGGGGAATTGACGACGAACAAATTTAAATCCCACCGTATTTTATCATACGGTAGGATTTTTGGTTTTTTACAGGATAAAACCAATAATATGTGAGCATGATTCATACATCTGTTAAATGTCGTAGCCGCAGTCGGGTGGAATGTCACACAGCAAAAGCATGGCCGCCGCCGCGGTAATAATTACACTGTCTGACAAACCATTTAAGCGTACAGGGATTTCGCAAGGTTCAATTTCCTTGCCCGATAAAGTTGTTACGCTGCGCTGAAGGCTGACCGCAGCCGACTGTTCGCCAATGCTGGATACAGATAGCGTGTCGGTGAGTGCAGTTCCACAGGTGACTACGGTGCAACCCATGTCACGCAGTTGCTCCATTATAACTCTGTCGCACAATACTGCAACGGCAATCGAGCATGGCGGCGGCGTTTCTGCCGTATCGCCGAAGCAAAGCATAATATCGTGTGGTTTGATTCCAAAATGTACCGAAATGTCGTGCCTTTGCAATACTTGCAATATGCGCGACATACTGCCTGGCGGAAAACCGATAACAGCAATATTGATTGTCATTTTCTGCGCCTCCTGAGCTGCATAAATACAATGTAATAAAGAGTATGCACCCCATGCGGCGCAATTATCCCACAAAACATTGAAAAATGATTAAAACTGGGGTCAATTAAACCATCGTATTTGTTTAGTATTGCCCTTGTTTTATATTTTGCAAGGCTTATAATATATATGTTAAAATTGTAAAAATTAATAATGTATTAAATTTTCGAGGTGACATAAAATGTCTAAACCCGACATAAAATTCCCAGTTGCAGAAAATAGCGATTACAGTACAAATTTAAATGAACTGCTTAAAAAAATAATTTCCCTTGACAAACAGGGCAGAGAAATAACGGCACATGCTGAAGATACGCGCAAAGCTGCTGAAGCACAGGTTGCCGAACAGGTAAAGCAGCTTCGTACCGAGTACATGGAGAGTACAAACAGCCGAATTAGCGCCATTGAAAATGAAGAGCGAAGCCGCGGCGAGGCACAGCTCAAAAGCCAAAGCGAAAAAAACGCGGCGGCAAAAGAACATTTGGAACAGCTCTTTAAAGAAAACGGCGAAACCTGGGCACAGGAAATATTTGAGAGAACGATTGCGGATTAATCGATATAACCGCATAGTGATATCTTTGAGTTAGTATCATTCACTTGGCACAAAATCTTGAAAGGAGAGCATTGTAAATGCCTGAAATCAGCGCATCAAATTCAATAACAGCGAAAATTCGGGCAAAGCTCGGTGCTTGCCTGACAGAACAAAATTATCATGACATGCTTTCTCTCGGATCGGTTGCCGAGGTTGCAACCTATCTAAAAACGCGCACAAAATATGCAGATGCGCTTTCGGGTGTGCAGGAATCGGCATTACACCGAGGCAATCTCGAACTAATGCTTTACGGACATTACCTGCGCGAAATGTCTCAGCTTTGCCTTTTTGAGCGATCGGTAGGCGACAAAATGGCAGAAGTAATTATGCGACGCGAGGAAATGCGCGTAATACTTGATTTTTTGCGCTATCTTGCCTCCGGTCACCCAGAAGATTATATGCTGGTAAGTTCTGCTATATCAAACAGCATAGTTTCGTTTGATATCAGTAAAATGGTGCAGTGCCGTAATCTTTCCGATCTCGCCGAAGTGCTTGGCCCCTCCCCGTTTGCAAAGGCGGTGTCAGGATTTGCAAAGCAAAAGCGCAACGGAATAGATTTTACCATGCTTGAGGCGGTTTTTAATCGCGAACTTTACTGCTTTGAGCGTGATTTTATAAAGTCGAATTTTTCGGGTAATGCCCAAAAGGAACTACTTTGCATAATTGGCATGAGAAGCGATCTGCAAAATGTTGCACGCTGTTACCGATCCAAAAAATATTACCATACTCCAAACGAGATTCTATTGCCCCAGTTAATAGATGCAGGGCATTATATTAATAAATCAAATCGTATTAAAATGGCTCAGGCACAGACCCACGACGAGGTGCGTGAGATATTTTGCAGCACCCATTACGGCGAATACGTGAAATCCATGCCCGATGCTCCTATCGGCGAGCTTGCGGAACGGATAATGTATAAAAAGTATATTGGCAGTATCAGAATGTCAACATCGCCGGCCGTAGCAAGTGTATGCTACACGGGACTGATGTCCACCGAAATACGAAATATTACGACAATAATCGAGGGTGTGCGCTACAGCGTACCCCAGGAAAGCATAAAACGATTGATTATAATAGATAAAGGAGGATAAAATTTGGCTGTCAATAAAATGAAAATAATAAACATTTCGGGCAAATCAGAAATGATGGCAAGTGTTTCCGCAGTTTGTATAGACTCCGGATGTTTTCAGCCTGAAAATACAGCAGATACACTCAGCGTAACCAGTGGAGTGTCCCGAGTGAATGAGGAAAACCCATATGCCGCCGATTTTACCCAAATTATTGAGTTATGTGATGAATTCGGAATTGCTCCGCAGTTGGTGGCGTTTGATGGCGCTGATCCCGACGAGTTAAAGACTTATTTGACCGACCTTCGTGAACGACTCATAGGCGCTAAGAATCATAAAAACGCACTTGAAGAACAACGTAAAGCCTGTAGGCTTGCAATAGATCAGCTTTCCCACTTCCGTACGCTTGATGTTGGGCTTGACGAGGTTTTTTCGTGCGAATTTGTAAAGGTGCGCTTTGGTAAAATCCCCATTGAAAGCTACCGTAAGATCCAGAGCTATGACGAGCATCCTTACATCATGTTTGTACCCTGCTCACGAGAGGGTGATCATCTGTGGGGTATTTACGCATGCCCGGAGGAACACAAAGAGGAGGTTGACCGCGTATTCGCGTCCCTTTTCTTTGAGCGTATGAGAATTACTGCTAACGAAGGTGTGCCCAGAGATACTATAGCTAGGTTGGAGCATGAGATTGAGGAAATCGGCAAAGACATTGCCAATTTCGATAAAATGATTTCAGAATATTTTCGAGATGAAAACGAAAAAATCATGCAGCTTTACACCTATTTAAAGCGCAAAAATGATGTAGCAGAGTTTAGCCGCTACTATGCAAAATACAACAACTTCTTTTTCTTAATGGGCTGGGTGCCTGCAGATAAAGAAAAACAATTAACCGACAAGCTATCAAAAATCGAATCTGTTGAATTTTCTGTTGACGAAGCCGGCGCTGTTAAAAAGCTGACACCGCCAACCGACCTTAAAAATAAGCGCATTTTCCGTCCGTTTGAGATGTATGTACGAATGTACGGTGTACCAAACTACAACGAACCCGACCCAACACCCTTTGTGGCAATCACCTATACCCTGCTTTTTGGTATCATGTTTGCCGACCTTGGACAAGGATTGGTGCTTTCTCTTGTCGGTTTGTTCATGTGGTATAAAATGAAAATGCCACTTGGCAAAATACTTGTACCATGCGGTATAGCCAGTGCCCTTTTCGGGCTGGTTTTCGGCAGCGTTTTCGGTTTTGAGGAGCTTCTTAACCCCATGTTCCACGCTCTTGGATTCGAACACAAGCCTATCGAGGTTATCGACTCGGCAGTTTTGCTGCTGATCGCTGCCATTGCAATTGGCGTGGTTTTGGTAATTTTGGCCATGTGTGTTAACATTTATTCGTCATTGCGACGAAAAGATCTTGGTTCTGCATTATTTGGACCAAACGGCGTAGCAGGACTGATATTTTACGCCTGCATGATGTTGCTGGTACTGTCTTTGGTAGTAACCATGCCGGTTCCTCGCAGCGTTTTCGGCTGGGCTATGCTTGCAATGATTGTTCTTATATTCCTGCGAGAGCCACTCGGAGGCATCATAAAACGGGAAGAAAACTGGAAGCCCGAATCGTGGAGCGAATATTCGCTTGATAACGGCGCAGAGCTGTTTGAAGTTGTGCTTTCCTACTTCTCAAATACACTTAGCTTCCTGCGAGTCGGCGCATTCGTGCTGATTCACGCCGGCATGATGCTTATGTTCTTTAAGCTGGCTGAATATATGCCTAACGCAGCACTTTACACTTTGCTCATTGTCTTTGGAAACATTTTTGTAATAGTGCTTGAGGGACTTCTTGTAGGAATTCAGGTTTTGCGACTTGAATTTTATGAAATGTTTTCACGTTTCTACTTTGGTGACGGCAGAGACTGGGAACCCATATCATCAAAAAACAAGGGCTGATATATTTTTTTTACTAATTCAGGAGGAAATTATTATGACAATTACAACATTCTTAATTCTTGCAATGCCCGCAATTTCCATCGCCGCTGCCCTTTATGTAGGTAAGCGTGTTTTTAAAAAGACCGGCTCAGGCGCCACTGCTATAAAAAAGCATTTTCTCACAGTTGTACTTGCTGCAATTATGTGTTTAATGTTTACCGTAGTTGCTTCGGCAGCTGAGCAAGAACCAGTTGCTAATGTAACCGCTACCGAAACAGCAGCAATATCCGATTCTGCACTTGCCGCTCAGGCACAGGCGGTCGGCAACGCATCAGGAATGGGATTCATCGGCGCGGCACTGGCAATTGGCCTGTCTGCAATCGGTGCAGGTGTAGCGCTGGCTGGCGGCGCACCGGCAGCAATCGGCGCTATTGCAGAAAATCCGAAGTCCTTTGGTAAGGCAATGATTTTCGTAGTTTTGGGCGAGGCGGTTGCGCTGTACGGTTTGGTTGTAGCAATGCTTATCGTATTCCTTAAAATACCCGATCTGTCGTCATTTGTAGGATAAAAAAGATGAAGTTTTTTCTGATAAGCGATAATCACGACACAGTCACGGGACTACGACTGGCAGGTATAGAGGGTGTAATCACCCATGATAAGAATCAGGTCGAGCAGGCGCTCGCCGCCGCTATTGCCGACGAAGAGGTTGGTGCCGTGCTCATGACAGAACAGCTGGTAAGAATGTGCCCAGACACAGTATATGACCTTAAAATGCACCGCACCCGTCCGCTTATCGTCGAAATTCCCGACCGCCACGCCGAGGGACGCACAAAGGACTCCATTATGCGCTATATCCACGAAGCAATCGGGATTAAGCTGTGACAGCAGGAGGGCACAACATGGTAAAAAACGATCAAATGATTAAGGATTTCGTAAACGCGATTACCTACGAGGTAAATGATCGCCGTTCTCAAATCGAGCAAAATTCGCAGCACGATGTTAATGAACAGCTAAAAGCAGCGGAATCGAAAATACTTAAAGAAGTATATACAATAGTTGAGAGAAAGAGCGCTGAAATAAGGGCTCAGATGGGCAGAGAACTGTCGGCGCAGATGAATGAACTTCGCCGTTCACTGCTTCAGCGCAGACAGGAGCTTGCTGACGGAGTTTTTAAAGCAGTAGAGGAAAAAATAATTTCCTTTACACAGAGCAGCGAGTACGAACAGTTTATTATAAAAACTGCAAAAAAGGCCGTTGCTGCTCTTGACGGCGAATGTACCGTCTTTTTGCGCGAACAAGATATGAAATACGCCGCCGCTGTGACTGCAGCAGTGTCCTGCGCCGTTGTGCCGAGCAACAGCATCGTTTTCGGCGGTGTAATGGTGCGCAGCGGCAACCTCATCGCAGACGATACATTAGATGCGCGTTTTGCCGAGGAAAAGGCGGCTTTCCGCGAAAATTACAAGATTGAAATTTGGTGAGTTGATTAGTATGGCGGAAAACAACAACGTAATATACGGCATTAACGGACCGGTAATTACCGTCAAGGATACGGACAGCTTTTTTATGCAGGAAATGGTGCTCGTAGGCGAGGAAAAACTGGTCGGTGAGGTCATTGAAATAAGCAGTGAGCGCACTGTTATACAGGTGTACGAGGTTACTACAGGGCTGCACAGAGGACAGCCGGTTTACTCGACGGGGCATCCTATGTCGGTTACTCTCGGACCGGGAATAATCAGCAATATTTTTGACGGCATCGAGAGACCGCTTCCGGTGGTTGAGCAGATGTCGGGTCCCTTTATAGCCAGGGGCAGCACAGTAAGTGCACTGGACTGCGAAAAGCTGTGGAACGTAAGCGTAAAGGTAGCTGTCGGCGATGTTCTTACGGGCGGTATGATTTATGCTGAATGTCCCGAAACCGCATCGATTACTCACCGCATAATGGTACCGCCGCAGATTTCAGGCACTGTTATATGGACAGCGGCTGACGGCGAATATCGAATAAACGACACAGTGGTAAAAATAGAGGATGTAAAGGGTAATGTGCATGAGCTTACCCTTTGCCAGCAGTGGCCGATACGCGTACCGCGTCCGGTTAAAAAACGCTGTGAATGTTCGGTACCGCTTATCACAGGACAGCGTGTTATTGATACAATGATGCCCATTGCAAAGGGAGGTACCGCCGCCATTCCTGGTGGATTTGGTACTGGCAAAACCATGACACAGCACCAGCTTGCAAAATGGTGCGACGCTGATCTGATAATTTATGTCGGTTGCGGCGAGCGCGGCAACGAAATGACACAGGTTCTTGATGAATTTGGTGCACTTATCGACCCGCGTACAGGTAAAAAATTAACCGATCGTACTGTGCTCATCGCCAATACCTCAAATATGCCTGTTGCTGCGCGTGAAGCGTCAATTTACACAGGCATTACACTTGCGGAATACTATCGCGACATGGGATACGATGTTGCGATGATGGCCGACTCAACTTCCCGTTGGGCAGAGGCACTTCGTGAAATCAGCGGACGTTTGGAAGAAATGCCTGCTGAGGAAGGATTCCCGGCATACCTGCCGAGCCGTCTTTCACAGTTTTATGAGCGTGCAGGCATGGTCGATACCCTTTCGGGCGACCGCGGTTCAGTAACCGTTATTGGCGCCGTTTCACCGCAAGGTTCCGATTTTTCCGAGCCTGTTACACAGAATACAAAGCGGTTTACACGCGTTTTTTGGGCGCTTGACAAGTCGCTCGCATACGCACGCCATTATCCTGCTATTAACTGGAATATGAGCTATTCCGAATATGATATCGATCTTTCGGCCTATTATTCTGAAATGGTTGCGCCCGATTTTATGGATTGCCGAGCTAAAATTATGGCGCTTTTGCGTGAGGAAACATCTCTTATGGAGATAGTCAAACTCATCGGCGCCGATGTACTGCCCGACGACCAAAAGCTTGTCATCGAGGTTGCACGTGTTATACGCACGGGCTTTTTGCAGCAAAACGCATACCATGCAGATGACACATATGTGCCGCTTATAAAGCAGTACAAAATGATGAAGACGATACTGCACCTTTACGACCGAGCAAAAACGATGCTTCCTATCGGTGTGCCTATCAATCGCCTTTCCGAACGAGGAGTGTTTGATAAGCTGACTAAAATGAAGTACGATATCCCCAATGATAAATTAGAGATGTTCGACGATTACATCGCCGAAATTGATACAGTAGTAGCGCAGCTCATGGGCAAGGAGGCGAGCATATGATAATACGTCATATAGGTCTAAAAGAAATCAGCGGCTCGCTCGTTGTCCTGGATGGTTGCCCCGGAGCATCCTATGAGGAAGTTGTAGAAATAGAGCTCGACGATGGCTCTACCCGAATGGGCAGAGTAGTCGAAATTATGGGTGACAGAATTGTTGTTCAGGTTTTCGAGGGTACTCGTGGAGTTTCTTTACAAAACACATCTACCGTGCTGACTGGGCACCCAATGGAACTTGCACTTTCACCCGAAATACTGGGCAGAATTTTTGACGGTGCAGGCCGTCCTGCCGATGGCATGGGCGAAATTTATCCCGAAACCCGCCGTGATATAAACGGCAGCCCAATAAATCCGGTTTCGCGCGAATATCCGCGAAACTACATTAATACGGGCATTTCGTCTATCGATTGCCTTGCAACTCTTATTCGAGGACAAAAGCTGCCCATTTTCAGCGGCTCGGGCATGAAGCATAATGAGCTTGCGGTGCAAATTGTACGCCAGGCGCAAATTGCCAATGATAAGAATGCTGAGTTTGCCGTAGTTTTTGCCGCCATGGGCGTAAAAAATGACGTTGCCGATTATTTCCGAGCTTCTTTTGAAAAATCGGGAGTTTTGGGTAAGGTTGTCATGTTCCTTAACATGTCAAATGACCCAGTAATTGAACGAATTTTGACTCCGCGTTGCGCACTGACCGCAGCGGAATACCTTGCATTCGAGCTTGGTATGCATATTCTTGTAATCATGACTGACATGACCTCGTATGCCGAGGCTTGTCGTGAATTTTCATCGTCAAAGGGAGAAATCCCGGGCAGAAAAGGATATCCCGGTTATCTTTATTCAGACTTGGCATCGCTGTACGAGCGCGCCGGTATGATAAAGGGCAAAAAAGGATCGGTCACGCAGTTACCCATTTTGACCATGCCGAATGACGACATCACCCACCCAGTACCCGACTTGACAGGATACATTACCGAGGGACAGATAGTTCTTGACCGCCGTCTTGACGGTTTGGGCATTTACCCGCCGGTATCTGTATTGCCGTCGCTGTCCCGATTGATGAAGGACGGTATCGGTGAAGGGTATACACGCGCTGACCATTCGGCGCTGGCAAACCAGCTTTTTGCATCGTACGCAAGGGTGCAGGATGCTCGTGCGCTCGCATCGGTTATTGGCGAAGATGAGCTGTCCGATATTGATAAGAAATATATCGAATTTGGAAAACAGTTTGAAAATCGTTTTTTATTACAGCGATACGACGAAAATCGTTCAATGGAACAAACACTTGAAATCGGCTGGGAACTGCTAGGCTGCCTGCCGATCAGCGAACTTGACCGTGTGGACGCAAATCTTCTTGCAGCACACTACAAGCCGGCGCAGTAAATAATTTTTAGCAAAAATGAACGGAGGTATTAGCGGTGGCAGATCAAAATGTTTTTGCAACCAAGGGCAACCTGATAAGCATAAAAAAGTCACTTCAGCTCGCACAAACGGGATTTGAGCTGCTTGACCGTAAGAATAACATTCTTATCCGCGAAACAATGGCGATGATTGACGAAGCTAACTCTTTACAGTCGTCAATCGACTCCACATATTTAAAAGCGTATAAGGCGCTTATGGCGGCTAATATCACCCTCGGTATTGTAGATGATTCGGCACAACTTGTTCCCATTGAAACGGGTCTATCGATAGATTTCCGATCGGTAATGGGTGTTGAGGTCCCGATAGTTAGGTTGGATTCAACACTTTCGGGTAACTTTTACGGCTATTCAAGCACAAACTCCGCTCTGGATGAGGCGTACGCCGCCTTTGACGAGGTTAAGCGGTTAACGGTTAGACTGGTCGAGATAGAAAATTCAGTTTACCGCCTTGCAAATGCCATAAAGAAAACCCAAAAACGAGCAAACGCTCTTAAAAATATTATTATACCGCGCTTTACCGAGCAGATAAAAACCATCACTGAGTCGCTCGAGGAAAAGGAACGCGAGGAATTCTCTCGCATGAAGGTTATTAAAAATAATGTAAAGTAAAAAAACTCCCGTAAGGGAGTTTTTTTATTGCCTTATAATATTTAGAATGTGTGCTGAAACTGATTTGATCATAGGAGTAGTGTTGTTGTATGCGACAAATGAACTGCTCTTTGATGAATAAGACACCGCGCCGCTGTTTTTTAGCTGAAAAAAATGAAACTTTGCTAACGACGACCGAGTCCATAATATAGACAATAAATTAGATAATAATTTAGACAACAATTCAGCCAATGATTCTGTCCACGATTCAGCCAATGCACTACAAAAAAATTCTACTTTAAATATAGCACTATAACAAAACCAAGCATTTTTACTTGAGCTATAGCACTATGATAAAACCAAGCATTCTTACTTGAACTATAGCACTATAATAAAGCCAAGCATTTCTATTTATAATATAGCACTATAATAAAAAACAAGCAACTCCTATTCCTGGTGGGAGTTGCTTGCATTTTATTTTGTTAAATTGTTGGTCGCATCATAAACCTTATCCAAATCGGGCAGGGTTATGTGCCGCATTATTAACAATGGCTCGCAAAAGCCGCTGCACCGAGCCGAAAAGGTTTACTTTGTATATGGAAGGTAAGCAAAATGTGAACCACAAAAAGCGGTAGAATGCTATTTTCCGTAAAACCACCTACAAAGCACAAACTGCAGAATAATTATTCAGCAGATTCCTTCATCTTTGCGAAACACTCGCTGCAATAAACAGGGCGATCTTCGCGGGGCTTGAAGGGAACCTTTGCGCCACAGCCGCATGATGCGCAAGTAGCTGTGAACATTTCTTTGGTGGATCTGTCGTTGTTCTTGCGGGACATACGGCAGTTTTTGCATCTCTGGGGTTCGTTTACGAATCCTTTGGATTCATAAAATTCCTGCTCGCCTGCGGTGAATACGAATTCTTCTCCGCAATCCTTGCAGTTTAAGTTCTTGTCTTGAAACATTTTGTTACCTCACTTGTAAAATTAAATAATAATATCCCCCGTGTGGAGTTGCACCACCATCTTTGCCAGGACAATGCTTTTGCGGATTTAAGCTACTGGGGGTGAATATCAGTTTTTCTTTGTAAGTTTGCGGCGCAGACGCTGCAATGCGTTGTCGACTGCTTTTTCAGAAGAGCCGAGCTCGTAAGCTATCATTTGATAGCTCATGCCACGCAAAAAGCGAAACAGTACCTTTCCCTCAAAGTCTGAGGAGGTGTCCTTTATGCGTTTGCACAGGGATTTGTATTCGTCAGATGCAATAACACGATTTTCGGGGTTGTCCGTATCGCTTCCGGCAATATCCGGAGTGTCCTCATCGTCAAGCCAGACAAGCGCTGAATGGGGTACTTTTTTTTGCCTGAGGGAGGAACGAATGACCGATTTCATGCGGCGGTCGATACAAAGTACGGCAAAGGTACGAAAAGAAGCACCAAAGCTCACATCGTATCGGCGTACAGCATCGATAAATCCGATAAAACCCTCTTGACCCATGTCATCGGGACCCGAAACACCTGAATGTGCATCGTAAAATGCAGAGGCGCGTAAGCCCACAAGCGGTATGTACCGCGCAGCCAGCTCATCAAAGGCAGCGCTGTCGCCGTCTGCAGCAAGTAAAGCCAACTGTTCATCGGAAATGTCGGTCATATCGAAAAAACCTTTCGAACACAATTTCTCTTTGATATCATACAATATCATTCTGGTTTTGTCAAGTGGCAATATGCAAATTGTTGAAATATTAATCAAAATGTTCAATTATTTATGGTCAAATATATAAATTTTGATGAAATTGTAAACAAAAACACCTTTTTCGACACACCTAAAACTCCGTCAACACAAATTGTTTTGACATGAGTGCATGGGTGGTGATATAATGCATAATAAGCAATTATAAATGAGCTGCAAAGGAGCAAAAAATGAAACTAATTTCATATTATGCCGACCGGACAAGCTTTTCATTAAATGCAAAGTTACTTGTATCGGCGTTTTTGTCCGCAATTATGTTCGTGTTTATTTTATTCACCGGAGATAACCTTGGATTTTTCGGAAACGACCTTGTAATATTGTCGGTGTATTTTACACTGTTCTACTTTGCGGGCATGGTCATCTTTTTTATGGGTGAAGATACCGATAAAATTGATACAATTTTCTTTTTTGCAGCTGGTTTTGCAGCAGTCACATATATTCGCTGTTCACTTATGTTTTTTTACTCGCGCGATTACGAAGTATTTCTTTCGGTGTGGCTGAGCGAAATGCGTAATTATTCGGGGATGGAAGCGCTTAATGCAAATATTGGCGACTACACCATGCCGTACCAATATTTTCTTTTGATTTTGTCCAAGCTAAAATGTAACGACCTTTTGCTCATAAAGCTGTTTTCGGTCACGTTCGATATTGTCGGCGCAACTTATGCAATGAAATTAGTCGGGCTGAAAACTAAAAACATTGCTGTGCGAGCACTTTCCTTTATACTGACGCTTGCAATACCAACCGTATTTTTAAATTCGGCGATGTGGGGACAGTGCGATATGCTGTTCACCGCCTTTGGACTTGCTGCAATTTATTACGCACTAAAGGAACGCGGCGGACTGTCGATCATAATGTTTGCGATAGCCTTTTCATTTAAAATTCAAACCATTTTTTTCGTACCCGTAATGGCAATACTGTTCCTAATCGGAAAAATCAAGTGGCGTGACCTGCTTTGGTTCCCTGCAGTGCTGTTTATATCGGTTTTGCCGGCCGCATTTGCGGGCAGAAATCCGGTTTCTGCGCTTATGGTTTACCTGCATCAAACAAAAGAATATGCTACAATGTATATAAATGCCACATCTATTTGGTGCTTCATTGGTGAACCGGAAGCGGTGGAGTTTGCTAATTTTAACATGATAGCCATTATGCTGACCGGGCTTGCAGTCGCAGCGCTTATCTATCTTGCTTACAAATACCGTAGGAAGCTTGATGTACGCATGATAGTAAATATTGCATTTATCGGAGCACTGCTGATACCTTACCTGCTGCCACGTATGCACGACCGTTACTTTTTCACGGCAGATGTGCTTTCGTTAATATACTTTTTTTACAACAAAAATCGTTGGTATGTACCAATCGGCGTCATTTTATCGTCCTACATTTGCTATTCACGATATTTGTTCCTAAACGGAGAAATGAAACTGCTTTGGGGCTCAGCAATACTGCTTGTAGTCTTAGCAAAGACGCTGTATGATTTTGTAAGCGAAATTATATCTGACAAAGTTCCGTCAAACCCCATATGCGCCATAGATGATAACCAACAGGACTTTGTAGATTTAAACAGTTATGAAAATTTCCCCGATAAGGAGGAGTAATCATGCGAGTTTTTGATATTTCGAGCGAATTGCTTTCAGCACCCGTTTATCCCGGTGATCCTGCACCCAATGTGACACAAATTCAGAGTATTGACCGTGGTGACAACTGCAATCTGTCCATGATATCGGCGTGTTTGCACAGCGCAACACACATCGATGCACCACTACATTTTGTTGATGGTGGAAGTGCCATTGACGAAATTGAGCTTGACACGTTTATGGGCGAGTGCGACGTTATCGCGTGCAACGGATTTGACGAAGACATTTCTGGTGAGGATATCGAGCAACTTGTAAAGCCCGGCACAAAACGAGTTCTCTTTAAAACGGTAGGCAAATGCAGACTTACCCTTTCGGGAGCATTTGCACTTATATCCGCCGGCGTAAAAATGGTAGGCATTGATGCCCAGTCTATTGCACCCGACGAAGAGACCGCCTCAGTGCACCGAGAGTTTGGACTTGCAGGTGTGTGCGTACTGGAGGGGCTGGTACTGCACCATGTCCAGTCGGGACGATACACTTTGTTCGCCCTGCCGATTAAAATTGAAGGCGTGGAGGCAGCACCCTGCCGCGCAATACTGATGAAATAAATTTTGGAGTGATAATTTTGCCCATTTCTCCCGACCACATTCGTAATTTTTGCATAATAGCACACATTGACCACGGCAAATCAACCCTTGCTGATCGTATGCTTGAGCTGACCGACTCGGTTGCAAAGCGTGACATGGAGAATCAAATTCTCGACAATATGGACCTTGAACGCGAGCGTGGAATTACAATAAAAGCACACGCCGTAACCATTGACTACGTCGCCAAAGACGGCGAAAAATACGAACTTAACTTAATCGATACCCCGGGACATGTCGACTTTAATTACGAGGTTTCCCGCTCACTTGCCGCTTGCGAAGGGGCGGTGCTGGTAGTTGATGCATCGCAGGGTATTGAGGCTCAAACACTCGCCAACACATACCTTGCCGTTGACCACAACCTTGAAATTATTCCCGTAATTAATAAGGTTGACTTGCCGTCAGCCGAACCCGATCGAGTTATCAACGATATCGAGGACATTATTGGCATACCTGCCCAAGGCGCAGCAAAAATTTCGGCCAAAACGGGACTTAATGTTGATGAGGTTATGGAGAATATTGTGCGTAATATACCTGCGCCCGTGTGCGACAGGGAAGCACCGCTCCAGGCACTTGTTTTTGACTCTTATTACGACGCTTACAAGGGCGTTATAGTATATTTCCGTGTAAAAAGCGGCGTTATTCGCACCGGAGACACCATTAAAATGATGGCTACCGGCGCACAGTTTGACGTTGTTGAAGTAGGTCGCAAAAAAGCGACCCGCATGGAGCCGTGTGATGGTCTGTATGCAGGCGAGGTAGGCTATGTTGCCGCCGCTATCAAAAATGTTGGAGATGCCCGTGTGGGCGACACCATTACGCTTGCTGAGAATCCTGCTGCTGAGGCGCTTGCTGGATATCGTAAGATAAATCCGGTTGTTTTCTGCGGCATTTACCCAGCCGACGGAGCACATTACACCGACCTGCGTGAAGCGCTGGAAAAACTGCAGTTAAACGATGCATCATTAGAGTTTGAACCTGAAACCTCTGTTGCGCTGGGATTTGGCTTCCGTTGCGGATTCCTTGGACTGTTGCATATGGAAATTATTCAGGAGCGACTGGAGCGCGAGTACAATTTGGACCTTATCACCACCGCACCGAGCGTAATTTACCGACTGACTCTTTCAAGCGGCGATACGCTTGAAATTGATAACCCGACCAACTATCCTGACCCTTCAGTTATCGTCAGCTCCGAGGAGCCGATGTGCACAGTCCATATTTATTCACCCAGCGAATTTGTCGGTGCCATAATGGAGCTGTGCCAGCAGCGCCGTGGCGAATTTAAGGATATGCAGTATGTCGGCACAGAGCGTGTAGATATTCACTACATTTTGCCGCTTAACGAAATAGTTTATGACTTTTTTGATGCGCTGAAATCACGCACTCGCGGTTATGCATCATACGATTATTTGCCAATGGGATATCAAAAGTCAAATCTTGTTAAGCTGGATGTTCTGCTGAACGGCGATGTTGTCGATGCGCTGTCGTTCATTGTACACGCCGACTCGTCATATGCACGTGCTCGCCGTATTGCCGAAAAGCTAAAGGAGCATATTCCGCGCCAAATGTTCGAAGTGCCTGTACAGGTGGCTGTGGGCGGCAAAGTTATTGCACGCGAAACGGTTAAGGCAATGCGCAAAGATGTACTTGCCAAATGCTACGGCGGAGACATTACGCGTAAAAAGAAGCTGCTTGAAAAGCAGAAGGAAGGCAAAAAACGAATGCGCCAGCTTGGCTCGGTAGAGGTACCGCAAGAAGCATTCATGGCAGTACTCAAATTAGACGAATAAAAGCAACTCATAAACCCCTTTGCCCAAACGGGCAAAGGGGTTTTGTGTTTAATTGTACAGTAAATTAAAATGCTTGTTAGCACACCATAAACGGCAAAAATTTGGCTAAATTTCAATAATCATGTATTTCTAAAATAGGTTACAGCGCAATTAATTACACACTGTCACTAATTTGCTTGCACAGCCGATCAACTATGTCGCAGGTTGCAGCTCTGTCGCAGGCATTGGCATATATTGTGTGCAAAATGTCATCCTGATCACGAGCTGCACCCAGTGCCTCGCATGCACTGCGCAGCAGCTCATCGGTAGCTTTGCGGTTAAATGACAGCCGCTGGCTCCGTGTATTAAGCGCATTAGAGTCAGTAAATCGTCGTGCATGATAGCGTCTACCATCGGTGTTGACCTGATGATATCTGTTTTCGGTACAAAATGCGACCCTAAGCTCGGGCACGATAACATGTTCACATTTATCGGCGGACAGCGGACACATGCAGGTGATTATGTCAAAGCCAAGTTCCAGTGCAGTGTACCGCACCGCAGTCATAACTGCCCGAGAGGCAGCGCCGTATCGATCATTCATAACAATAATTTGGTCGGCGGCATCGCGTAGAGTGTCGTCGCGGAAAATGATACCATCGGGAGTCAGCGCACTTAAATAACGTATTTGTTCGCTGCCTCGTTCGCGCCGTTTGCGGCCCAAAACGCGCGCCGCAGACAGCATGGCAAATTTGGCCGCTTTTTTGCCGTCGGTGCAGTCGGCGGCCATGCGGAATGTGTCAGATATCAGTGATTGTGCCGCCGAAATATAGCGACTGGCGCGAGCATAAAGCGCGTCTCTGTTGCTATATGCCTCTACTGCTTCGGTTTCCATATCGTGCAGCAGCTTGGGATCGCACGCCGCACCCATGTCAATGGTGATTTCCCGTATACCTGCACGTTTTTCGCAAATGTTATGCGGATAGGCTCCGTTAATCGCTGCTACGGCAAGTTCAGGCGCAAAAACCCCGTCTAAGCACTCCGGATCAAGCGGGTTTTGCGCAATCCAAACCTCTGCGCCCATTTTGTGCATGGTCTCTGCAGCGGCAATCAGCGCATCCGATTTACCTGTACCGGAAGCGCCCTGCAAAATAAAAACACGTCTATATTTTCCATTTTCTGCGCAGTCTGCGAGCAAAGATGAAAAGCCGCCCGGAGTGACGGCTGACAGGAAATAATTGTTGGGATATGTAAAAGACATAGCAAAACCCTCATTAATAAAGTTTTGCTATATACTATGCGAAGTCTTGCCATTTGTTACATAGAAATAAAAAACTCAACAAGCTGAGCGCCAAAATAACCCACCGCAATAAGTGCAAAACACAGCATCGTAAATCCAAATGCGCGTAAAAACGCATACATACCTTTGCCCACAGATATCACCTCGTTATATTATTGTCGAGTGAACAAAATATTATTCCCATGGACAAAATGAAATGGAAAAGCTGTGAGCATAGAATGTTTTAAAGGTGAAAAAGTGCCCAGGGGCACAATCAAAAACAGCCGAACAATTTTTGGAATCCGATTTTTACCGCTTGAAACAAAAGTGGGCAGTGCGTAAAATTAAATCATGGAGGTATATTTCCATGCACATATATTTTGATTCCCCTCAGCAGTTCAAAATTGAGCTTGACCGCGAGGATATGAATGAATTGGATATAACATATCAGCAAATGGATTATAACGACCAACATACGCGTGAAGTGCTTCAGGGTCTGCTCAAGCGAATTGGACTGCCCGGAGGCTTTGAGGCTTCGACAGGCAGGATTATGATAGAGGTCTTTCCGCGTGCAAACGACGGCTGCATGGTGCAGTTCACATCGGTGGAGGCACCTGATGGTCAACCTACGGTGCGTATGCGACGGGTTAAAACCGAGCCGGCGGTGTACGAATTTGATAACGTTGATGATATGATTGGAGCTATGTCTGCACTAAGCGGAGGCGAAAGCGTTCCGTGTGAGCTGTATTTATTAGAAAATAAATATCGTGTAATTGTTTACACTGATCGGGACGAAAAAAAGACGCCCCACATTCTCGGTGAATTTGGGAACAGGGTGGCAAAGGGAGCCGCCGCTGTTGCATTCACAGCCGAGCATGGACGTCTTATCAGTGAAAACGCGGTAAACGATATTGGCGGATATTTGTGAGACGGGCGCAAGTTAGCGTTTGAAACATATTGTATCAAATATTTGCGAAAACCCGCACTTAAATATATCCGAATAGTGTTTAAAATTAGTTTGTGACGGCACGAATTTTAGAAACCGCCTGTTTAATGTCATCGGCATTAATTATGGCACTGCCCGCAACAAGAATGTTTGCTCCTGCTGTTGCAGCAATGGCGGCGGTGTTTAGATTTATGCCGCCGTCAACCTGGATATCCATATTATTAAGGCCTCTGCGGTCACATTCATGGCGCAGCTCGGCAATTTTATCGGTGGCATTGGGGATGTAAGACTGGCCACCGAAGCCGGGCTCGACCGACATGATAAGCACCATGTCAATCATGTCAAGATATCTAAAAATTTCGCTGACGGGGGTTTTTGGCTTGACCGAAATGGCAGGCTTAACTCCGCAGTCGCGTATTTGTTTAAGTGTTTCAGCAACATTGCAGTCGCTCTCGAAGTGTATGGTTATGCGCTCGGCGTGCTTTGCAAATTGCTCTATATAAAGCTGAGGGCGCTCAATCATAAGGTGAACATCGAGCGGCAGACTGGTGTGACGTGCAAGCGATTCAATTACAGGGAAACCTATGGAAATGTTAGGCACAAATGCGCCATCCATTACATCAATGTGCAGCATTTCGACGCCGGCATCCTCCAGCTCGCGAATAACACCCTTTAGCTCTAAAAAGTCAGCAGTTAAAATTGACGGTGAGATTTTTACCATTCTTTAGTGCTCCTTGATTTTAGTTACATAATAATGATAAACGCTTGACGGTTTAAGGTCAAGCGTTTTTATTATTTTGCATTAATACTGGGCTGTTTAGTGGAATTGTTCCACTTTTTTCTTTCCGTATGCGGCTGTTCCCGTTAAAATCAGCAGGAAAATGATTGTAACCTGTGGCCAGGCGATCGTCTCGTCCAGCAGACCGTGAAACAGCACCCCCATGGTCATTGCCAGTGCAAGTGCAGTTGCCGCCCTGTCGCATTTGCGCACAACCGAGCGAACAACCGGCATATACAAATGCACCATAAATCCGATAAGAAAAGCTGAACCGACTATGCCGAGACAAAGTAAACTGTCAAGCAGTAAACTGTGTGCGCAGGTCGTGACCCACACATTAAATTCAAGATCTAAGCCGACATATTCGGGGCTAAATGTCATGTATGTGAGTATTCCTCTGCCAAAAAACGGTGCACTGCGGAACATCATAATCGCAAGCTGCCATACCCGATAGCGCAGATTAAACGATTCGCTCGCCTCAAATATGCGCGGCAAAAGCTGCGGATACACAAGTATTGCAGCCACGCCTACAATGGCAGCGGCGGCAAATGCGCCCACTCCCCACCATTTTTGGTTAAACAGCAGTAAAAAGAATATTCCGACTACAAGCTCCGCCATGCCAAGCAAAGAGCCGCACAGCGCCATGCTGATTAAATTGGCAGCGATAATGGCGGTGTAGATTTTTTTATTGCCACGGCCTGCCATTATTTTATACAGACACAGCAAAATAATGAATACAACTACCGTGCCAAACAAATTTGGGTTAAAAAACACGCTTGCGCAGCGCAAATCCTTGTTTTCTGACAGTTGCGGCCAAATAGAATAGGTTATGCGCTCAAACACCGCAACAAACATGGCAATTACGCTAAGCACACAGGCGTATTTTGATGCCTGTTCAAAAATAGTGCTGGTCATGGCTCGGCTAAAGTATATTGCAAGTATAATCAGCAAAATAAGCCCCACACCGGCAACGATTCCGACAAAGTTACCGTGAACAATTGGCGGAATTATAGCAGCGGGAGCTAATGGAATGAGCCAAAATGAAAGAGGAGACGAAAAAATGATACGCCTCGTGTGGCGGTACATTATCATGGCCACAATCAAAATTGCCTCGGCCGCCAGCGACAAAATCGCCGGCAGAAAAACGCATATGATTGCGGTCAAAATAATTACGCGGTCGGTAAAACGGCCCGAGGAGTCGTTTCTATTTACCTCCATGCGTCAGGTTCTCCTTTTGTAATATTATTCGGAAACAGAGGAAACTGCAGAATTTGCAGAAACGTCAGAAGCGGTTTCGTCTATCAGGTCATTTGCGTTGTGAGTGTCGTATTCCATAGCGTTTACCTGACCAACCGAGCTAGAGTCTCTTAATGAAACTTCTGCTTCTTTACTTGCTGTAACAACTTCTTTTGTAATCAGACATGCAATGATGATTACAATAGCGGTAGCAAATACAATAATGTTTTTTTTGTTATGAATTATAAATTCTTTCATAGTGTCTCCTTTCAAACCAAAAAGAACCAATTAATTTTTCTGTTCCATCGCTTCTTCTGCGGCGGATATAAACTCCTCAAGCAGCTTCAGTGGCTGCTGTTTCGGGCACGGAGCAATTCCGTATGATGGCTTTGAGCCCGCGGATATGGCAAATCGCACCGAAAATTTTGCACTTAATAAACCTGCAAGTTGCATATCGAGTGCGGTAGGATATAACTTCATAGAGCCCATGCGATATTCAACTGCTGTAATGCCCAGAGCAGCGGCACGATTTCTGAGCAGTGCTACCTTTATAAGCCCGTTTACTGCCGGCGGCAGATCACCAAAACGGTCACACAGCTCGTCAATGACATCTTCAGAATCTTCTGTACTGCGAATGTCGGCAATGCGGCGATAAACGCCCAGTCGCTGAGGCAGATCGGGAATGTAGTCTTCAGGGATATGTGCCGAAATCGGCAGGTCAACGGTACATTCGGCAGGAGAGGATGAAGCCTCGCCCTTTTCCTCGCTGACAGCGTCAGAGAGCAGGCGCAGATATAAATCATATCCGACCGAATCCATGTGACCGTGCTGTTCACCGCCCAGCAAATTGCCGGCGCCGCGCAGCTCCAGGTCGCGCATAGCGATTTTATATCCCGAACCGAACTCGGTAAATTCGCGAATTGCTTCAAGTCTCTTTTGTGCAATATCGGTAAGAGCTTTTCCCCCACGGAATGTAAGATAGGCGTATGCCCTTCTGGCCGAGCGACCGACTCGTCCGCGCAGCTGATGCAGCTGGCTGAGACCAAAACGGTCAGCATCCTCGATTATCAGAGTGTTGGCGTTTGGAACATCTACCCCTGTCTCTATTATAGTGGTACAAACCAAAATGTCAATTTCTCTGTCGATAAGTTTTCGCCAAACCTCGCTTAATTCTTCCTCATTCATTTTGCCGTGAGCAATTCCGATGTTGCAATCGGGCAAACGCTGTTTAAGCTTTGCGGCGGTAAGCGAAATACTTTCGACACGGTTGTGCAGGTAGTAAACCTGACCGCCACGTCGCAGTTCGCGGTTAATGGCGTCTATAAGCACGCCTAAATCATGCTCAACAACATAGGTCTGAACTGGCTGTCGGTCAGCAGGAGCTTCATCTATGGCTGACAAATCTCGCAGCCCCGACATGGCCATGTTAAGCGTTCGTGGAATGGGTGTTGCTGACATAGTAAGCACGTCAACCGAAGGACACAGTTCTTTGAGTCGTTCCTTTTGCTCAACGCCGAATCGTTGCTCCTCGTCGATTATAATAAGTCCCAAGTCTTTAAACTGAACGTCTTTTGAAACAAGTCGATGCGTGCCAATGATCATATCAACTCTACCGCTTTTAAGACGGCGGAGTATTTCGTTTTGCTGTTTTGCTGTGCGGAACCTTGACAACAGCTCAATATCTACCGGCATTCCTTCCATGCGCCGTGTGACTGTCTGGTAATGTTGCCACGCCAGAATGGTTGTTGGGCAAAGCAGTGCGCACTGCTTTCCTTCGGCAATGCACTTAAATGCGGCACGCAGAGCAACTTCTGTTTTTCCTACGCCTACGTCTCCGCAAAGCAGACGGTCCATCGGAACCGAGCGTTCCATATCCTCTTTGATTTCGGCGATGCAGCGGAGCTGGTCGTCGGTTTCATCGTACTCAAATCGGTTTTCAAAATCCGACTGAAGGTCGGTATCGGGCATAAATGCGTGACCTTCGGCGGCCATTCGCTGTGCGTAAAGCTTTATCAGCTCCTTTGCCATGTCACGAACAGCGGCTTTTACTCGAGATCTCGTTTTTTGCCACTGTTCGCCGCCCAGACGGTTTAATTTTACGGTTTTGTCTTCTGCATTTCCAATATATTTTGAAACCAGGTCTAGCTGCGTTACAGGAACATACAGCACATCCTGTTTTGCATAATTAATTTTAATGTAATCCTTTGTAATTCCGTCGTTTGCAATTTTGTGTATGCCATCAAAAATGCCGATTCCGTGGGCAGTGTGGACGATGTAGTCGCCACGGTTGAGCTCCTCAATACCATTGATTTGCTCACCTTTTTTGTAACGTGATCGCCGTGAAACCGGTTTCGCACCCATGTACTTGTCGCGCGTGATAACGGCAAATTTGCCGTGCGGACTTTCAAATCCTGACGACAGCGCGCCTAGTGTAACAGTTACGGAATTGTCGCGCAAAAAAGGGGGATCAGCGACAAATGAAGCGTCAATATCATTGTCGCACAGTTCATCAGCCAGGTTTTGTGCAGCTTTGGCATTACCGGCGAGCAGAGCCACCGAAAAACCCGATTTAAGCATCGGTGTCAGGTCATCTACAAGCTGCTTTACCGAGCCACGCCATGATGTGGTTTGGCGTAAATTAAAGTTGGCAATTGCGGCAATATCTGTGCCGTAGTTTCCCCGCACAAATGTGTCGGTGTAAACACTGTTTCTACTGTTTACAGCAGCAAAAAATTCGTTTTGTGTCAGGAAAAAACGGTCAAGCCCTTTTGTCAGAGTGCCGTCCTCAAGCATGAGTTGCATATCTTCGGATTGCTGCACCGTTCGGGTGCGCAGCCGTTCTTTAATATTATTCAGCTCGCTCAGAAAAATCATTTCTTCGCTAACATAGTCAAGCAGCGTTTCACTGTGTGGATAAGCGATAGGCAAGTATTTATCGTAGCTTTGCGGAAAAACGCCCGATTTAGCCGCATCCACAGCTTGAAGCAATTTTTCCTTTGCATTGGCATATTTATTATTCAGCTTTTGTGCAAAAGCCTCTGTTTTTTTAATAAATTCGGTTGCAAAAACCACTTCGCAGGCAGGTGGTACTGTAACGCTGTCAAGCATATCGGTACGGCGCTGACTTTCTACATCAAAAAGGCTGATCGAATCAACCGAGTCACCCCAAAATTCCACTCGTACGGGGTGCTTCATGTGTGGTGGAAAAATGTCAAGTATGCCGCCTCGTACAGCGAATTGACCTGCGCCCTCAACCATGTCGGAACGCGCGTAGCCGGCCGATAAAAGACGCTCTACAATGTTTTCAAGCGGTAATTCATCAGCATTATCAATGGTAAATGTGTGCTTATTCAGTTCGGCACACGGTATGGTGAGCTGGCAAGCGGCAACGGCACAGCAAACAGCGACCGTATAGTCACCGTCGGCAATTCTGCGCAGTGCGCCCAACCGCATATGCTCATATTCGCGTGATACACCGGCAATGTCGCGAAAAGTGTAGTCGCGCGAGGGAAAGTAAACTGCGGAAACGCCCATTGCAATAAGGTCGTCATAAAATCGTGAGGCTTCGCTTTCGTCAGAGGCAATAAACAGCGCACGGCGGTCAAGATCATCGCACATCGATTTTATAAGAGCCGCTTTGTGAATGTGGGACAGGCCGGTTGCGGCAGCGGGAAACTGCAGGTGTGCCAGTTGTCCGCGCAGCGTGGTGTATTCGGGCAATGCTCCCATTAGCGATGAGATAAATTGCATTTTCGCAAAAGCCTCCTTTCGATGGGTCATATTTATGAGCCGCACCGCTTATGGCGCAGCTCACAGAAAATTAATATAGCAGTTGTACCGGTTAACAATGATTGTAACTTTAGGCGTTAAATTTATTCATAGCCATGTCAATTTTGCCGCCTACCATAAGTTTTATGGCATCGCAGGAATGCTCAGTTGCCTCTTTTAGAGCGGCGACTTCATCACTTTTAAAATGCGACAGCACCCATGCGGCAAGATCATAGTCAGGGTGTGGTTTTTTACCTACGCCCACTTTAATTCGTGCAAAAGCATCTGAACCAAGCAGATAAATTATGCTCTTTAGCCCGTTGTGTCCGCCGTCACTGCCTTTTCGGCGAATGCGCAGCTTGCCTACGTCAAGCGAAATATCGTCCGATATTACAATAATATTCTCGGCAGGTACTTTATAAAACTGTGCGGCATCTCGTACCGCCTCACCCGAATTGTTCATAAAAGTATGCGGCTTCATCAGCAGACACTTTTTTCCGCCGATATCGGCCATGCCGTACAGCGACTTAAATTTCAGTTTATTCACATTACATCCGAGCTGCTGTGCCAGCATATCAATCACAATAAAGCCGGCGTTGTGCCGTGTTGTTTCGTATTCGGTACCGGGGTTTCCCAGCCCTACTATCATGTAATCCACTCCGCCGGTCGGCATGGATTTTTTATTAAAAAACACTTATTTTTCCTCCCGAGGTAATTGTTTCGCATAGTTTTACCCAAATTGCCTAATAATAAACTATACTTATTATGAAGCATTGCAACTCCTTTTTCAAGCAAAATATGGCATGTTTTGTAGCAATTAGTATGGTTAATAAGCGAAATAACGAAAAACAGGCTTTTAACAGGCACAACTTTGTTGAAAAAAATACCTATAAAAAGTAATTTAAGTGTAGAAAATAGTTTGTTTGTCTGTTATAATATCAAGGATACCCTATGTTGATGTGTTCACACGGATATCATTTCATTAATTTTGTTATCTATTTTTAGGAGGTAAAAATTTATATGGCACACAAGTATTGCTACCTCTTTACAGAGGGCAACGCATCCATGCGCGAGCTGCTCGGTGGCAAAGGCGCAAACTTAGCGGAAATGACCAAAATTGGTCTTCCCGTTCCGCAGGGCTTCACAGTTTCTACTGAGGCCTGCACACAGTATTACGAAGATGGTAAAATGATCAACGCTGACATTCAGGCAGAGATCATGGACAGCATCGCAAAAATGGAAGAAGTCTGTGGCAAGAAGTTCGGCGACCTTGAGAATCCGCTTCTCGTTTCCGTTCGTTCAGGTTCTCGTGCTTCCATGCCGGGTATGATGGATACCATCCTCAACCTCGGTCTTAACGAAGAAGTTGTTAACGTTATAGCTGAGAAGTCCGGCAACCCACGTTGGGCTTGGGACTGCTACAGAAGATTTATTCAGATGTTCTCCGACGTTGTTATGGAAGTCGGTAAGAAGTATTTTGAAAAGCTCATTGACGAAATGAAAAAGAAGAAGGGCGTTGAGTTCGACGTTGACCTCACCGCTGACGACCTTAAGGAGCTGGCTAACCAGTTCAAGGCTGAGTACAAAAATCAGCTCGGTAAGGACTTCCCCAGCGATCCTAAGGAACAGCTCTTCGAAGCTATCAAGGCTGTTTTCCGTTCATGGGACAACCCCCGTGCAAACATCTACCGTATGGACCACAATATTCCTTACTCATGGGGTACTGCAGTTAACGTACAGATGATGGCATTTGGTAACATGGGCGATACTTCCGGTACAGGCGTTGCCTTCACCCGTAACCCTGCTACAGGCGATAAGGGTCTCATGGGCGAGTTCCTTATGAACGCTCAGGGCGAAGACGTTGTTGCCGGCGTTCGTACTCCGATGCCTATTTCAAAGATGAAAGAAATCCTCCCCGAAGTTTACGATCAGTTTATCGAAATTTGCAATACACTTGAGAACCATTACCGCGATATGCAGGATATGGAGTTCACTATCGAGGATAAGAAGCTTTACATGCTTCAGACCCGTAACGGTAAGCGTACAGCTGCCGCTGCTATCAGAATTGCTTGCGACCTCATCGACGAGAAGATGATCACCGAAGAGGAAGCTCTCATGCAGATCGACGCAAAATCACTTGACATGCTCCTTCACCCGACATTCGATCCTAAGGCTCTTGCAGAAGCTGACAAGAACAATGTTATCGGTAATGGTATTGCTGCTTCTCCTGGCGCTGCTGCAGGTAAAATCGTATTCACCGCAGAAGATGCTGTTGAGCACGGCAAAAAGGGCGAGAAGGTTGTTCTCGTTCGTCTCGAGACATCCCCTGAAGATATCGAGGGCATGAAATATGCTCAGGGCATCCTGACTGTTCGCGGCGGACAGACCTCTCACGCAGCAGTAGTTGCTCGTGGTATGGGTACTTGCTGCGTTTCTGGTTGCGGCGAAATCAAAATGGACGAGGAGAACAAGCAGTTCACCCTCGCTGGTAAGGTATTTAAGGAAGGCGACGGCATTTCGCTCGACGGCTCTACCGGTAATATCTATGATTGCCTCATCCCGACTGTTCCTGCTAACCCCAACAGCGGCTACTTCGGCCGTATTATGGAACTGTCTGACAAATATAAGAAGCTCGGCGTTAGAACAAACGCGGATACTCCGGAAGATGCTAAGCAGGCAGCTGCTTTCGGCGCTCAGGGTATTGGTCTTTGCCGTACGGAGCATATGTTCTTTGGCGAAGGCAGAATTGAAGCTTTCCGCGAAATGATCTGCTCTGAGACTAAAGAAGAGCGCGAATCTGCTCTTAACAAGATTGAGCCGATGCAGCAGGCTGACTTCGAGGGTCTCTTCGAGGCACTCGGCGGATACCCTGTAACCATCCGCTTCCTTGACCCGCCGCTTCACGAGTTCGTTCCGACCGATCCGGCCGACATTGAGCTGCTCGCTAAGTCACAGGGCAAGACAGTTGCTCAGATTAACCAGCTCATTTCTGACCTCCACGAGTTCAACCCGATGATGGGTCACCGTGGCTGCCGTCTGACTGTAACTTATCCGGAAATCGCTGTTATGCAGACAAAGGCAGTTATTAAGGCTGCTCTTGCTGTTAAGAAGAACCATCCTGACTGGAACATCGTTCCGGAAATCATGATTCCGCTTGTCGGCGAAGTTAAGGAGCTTAAGTACGTTAAGAATATCGTTGTTAAGACTGCAGATGAGGTTATCGCTGCTTCAGGCGTTGAGCTCAACTACGAAGTTGGTACAATGATCGAAATCCCACGTGCTTGCCTTACTGCAGACGTTATTGCTGAGGAAGCTGATTTCTTCTGCTTTGGTACAAACGACCTTACACAGATGACATTCGGCTTCAGCCGTGACGATGCAGGCAAGTTCCTCCCGTCCTACTATGCTAACAAAATTTACGAGTCCGATCCGTTTGCTCGTCTTGACACCACCGGTGTTGGCCAGCTCATGGAAATGGCAGTTGAAAAGGGTAAAAAGGTTCGTTCCAATCTCCACTGCGGTATCTGCGGTGAGCACGGTGGCGACCCGTCCTCTATCGAGTTCTGCCATAAGATTGGCCTCAATTATGTATCCTGCTCTCCGTTCCGCGTGCCGATCGCTCGCCTCTCAGCAGCTCAGGCCGCTATTAAGGATAACAAGTAATTGTTGACTTTATAAAACAATCAAATCCCCGATGAGAAATCATCGGGGATTTTTGTTGCAAAACATTCAAGAATGAAATATAATTATGTAAAAAAATAGCAGGGAGAAAAGACTATGATAACGGAAAAACCTTTGGAAACTTTGGTTGGCGGTTATAGTAATACGGCAATATTCAGAAAAATTGCCTTCATCGGCGACAGTCTTTCATCAGGCGAGTTTGAAACGGTAGACGCCGACGGAAGTCGCGGTTATCACGATTTATACGAATATTCTTGGGGTCAATACATCGCCAGAAAAAATGGACTGACCGCATATAATTTCTCAAAAGGCGGAATGACAGCAAAGGGGTATCTTAATAATTTTGCTGGTGAAAATGGCTTTTGGGATAAGGAAAAGGCTTGTCAGGCATACGTTATCGCATTAGGTGTTAACGACATTTATGGTCAGAACATGAATATCGGGGACGCAAATGACATTACCGCAGAATTAACAGAGGGAAGCCCATTTATCAGCTATTATGCTGAAATTATTAGAAGATATAAGGAAATCAGCCCTGACGCAAAATTCTTTTTTGTCACATTCCCCAACGAAGGCGAAAGAACAGACAAGGTGAAAACCGAGGGCATGGTAAATGCACTTTACGCACTTGCCGAGCATTTCGATAATTCGTATGTAATCGACCTATACAAGTATGGTCCCATTTATGACGATGTATTTAGAGAAAAGTATTTCTTGCACGGTCACATGAACCCGATGGGCTATATTTTTACAGCAAATTTGATTGATTCATACATTGATTATATTGTACGCGCAAATCCTGATGATTTTAAGAACGTTGGTTTTATCGGTACGAATATACAGTATAAGTAATCCACTTTATTTACAACGACAATTTGCTCTGCTATCAAAGAAATGAACTAATCATAGTCCACAATACAAAAAACATTTAAAGGTGTGAAACAAATGAAAAAAATCATATGTTTTGTTATGGTCATTACACTTGTATTTTCGTGTTGCTCATGTAGTCTTTTCGGCAGCGAAGAGGATCAAAGTTACTTTTGCAATGTTGAAGACGTAGCATCCGTTAAAATTGTTGATCTTGATAGCTATATTCAAGGGAAATACTCCTATGAATATACCGTGATTTCTCAAATAGATGGCTTTAAAGATTTTATTACTCGATTAAATGGCATAAAACAATCAGTGAATGAGGATGACACGCAAGAAATTGAAAAAGGTTACGTTGTTATAAGAATTGAATACAAAAACGGTGATTTTGATTTAGTACACTCGGAAGCTCAGCGTTTTCACCGTGATGGCACTAATACTTCCGGCCATTCCATTTTTGATAAAGAACAGTTTGATCTATTGATTTCTGATTATACAGTAGAGGGACAAATAACCGTGACAAACGAAAAGCCTTTGGAAAATTTGGTTGGTGGTTATAGTAATACGGCAATATTCAGAACGATAGCCTTTATTGGCGACAGTCTTTCATCAGGCGAGTTTGAAACGGTAGACGCCAACGGAAGTCGCGGTTATCACGATTTATACGAATATTCTTGGGGTCAATACATCGCCAGAAAAAATGGACTGACCGCATATAATTTCTCAAAAGGCGGAATGACAGCAAAGGGGTATCTTAATAATTTTGCTGGTGAAAATGGCTTTTGGGATAAGGAAAAGGCTTGTCAGGCATACGTTATCGCATTAGGTGTTAACGACATTTATGGTCAGAACATGAATATCGGGGACGCAAATGACATTACCGCAGAATTAACAGAGGGAAGCCCATTTATCAGCTATTATGCTGAAATTATTAGAAGATATAAGGAAATCAGCCCTGACGCAAAATTCTTTTTTGTCACATTCCCCAACGAAGGCGAAAAAACAGACAAGGTGAAAACCGAGGGAATGGTAAATGCACTGTACGCTCTTGCCGAGCATTTTGATAATTCGTATGTAATCGACCTATACAAGTATGGTCCCATTTATGACGATGCATTTAGAGAAAAGTATTTCTTGCTTGGTCATATGAATCCGATGGGCTATATTTTTACAGCAAATTTGGTTGATTCATACATTGATTATATTATAAGAACAAATCCAAAAGACTTCGAAAATGTTGGATTTATAGGTACAGATATAAAATACAAATAATCTCATATATTTGTGCGTATTGCCATCAGACCAATATAAAGGATAAATAATTAGATTTATAGATCAAAATTATCCGCCCGAATTTCTTCGGGCGAATTTTTTATGCATATTATTTCTATTTGAAATCAATGTGTTATAATTAAATAGAAAAAATTAAATTTGCAAGGGTGAAAGCAATGATTATTTTAATCGCAGGTGCATCGCACACGGGCAAGACCGCACTTGCTCAAAAGTTGCTGGAAAAATATAAATATACCTATTTATCAATAGACCATTTGAAAATGGGGCTGATCCGTAGCGGAAACACAGAACTTACTCCGATCAGCGATGAGGAAGAATTAACCGCTTACCTATGGCCCATAGTACGAGAAATGATTAAAACCGCTATTGAAAACAAGCAAAATCTGATCGTAGAAGGCTGCTATATTCCTTTTGACTGGTCAAAGGATTTTGAAAAAGAATATCTTGATAGCATCAAATATTATTGTCTTGTAATGAGCGAAAACTACATAAGAAAGCATTTTAGCGACATCAAGCGTTTTGAAAGTGTCATTGAAAATCGGTTAGATTATGAGTGGTGCACTTTAAAGAATATATTGGACGATAATGCAAAAACGTTAGCTCTCGCACAAAAGCATAATGTTAACTATATACTCATTGACGATAAATACGAAGTGGATATTTATTTATAACTTGCAATTTTCCACTTTCGTGTGTTGCGGAATAGGCCGCTATTAAAACAAGCGAAAAATAATTCCATATACCAAGTTTGCTGCATTCACTCTAACAAAACATGATGCGCATAAGTACCTGTCGCCGATTCCACGAAGCTCCGTGTACATCGTAGGGATAACATTAAGGTAAAATTGCATATCTAAAAATAACCCCCTCTGTTGAGAAATCAACAGGGGGTGTATAATCTGTAGGCGTTATATTCTGATATTTATCTAAAATACAAGATATAGTTATTAAGTTGTTGACGCGGTACTACATATATGGTATATTGTAGTTATCTTTTTAGAAAGAAATAATTAAGAAAGGTGATAACTATGACTTTAAAACCCGGAAACAAGGCTAATGCATCAGGTCAATATGGCGTGGTCGGTCCTCGTGGTGGTAAAACTAACCACGAAGTTACTGTCGTAAAAGGTGAAACATTGCCGCCTACAAAAAAGCCCGGCCAGAGCTATTTTATGGTTGATCCAACCAAAAACAAATCTGGCAAGACAACTAAATAGTTCTACCAACTGAGCCGCCTGAAAAGACGGCTCAACTTTTTACAAATCGCTCATGCTTATTTAATTCTCTTTTGCGGTACAATGTACTTCAAAAGATCAATAAAAAACGATAGACAAGAAATATTAATAAGCATTGCCCTCACGGCTACAAAAAAGTAAGGAAAAAGACCATAAGCATTTTCTATACCTTTTCGAAAAACATACGCAAAAAAGCCATAAGCTTGTGCTTACGGCTCCTAAAAATATTTTTTATTCGGAAATATAGTTTTGGAACCCATCAGAGCGAACAATTTCTCCCGATGGCAGCACCCACTGTGCCTCTACATCCTTTAGCCCTTTTATGATTTCAAGGCCTTCCTCTTGTGTCATATTAAAAAGTGCTGTGGAAAGGGCATCGGCCATTCCGGAATCATACGACAAAACCGAAACCGACAAATATCGTTCCGACGGCATCAGCGTTTCCGGGTCAATGATGTGGTGATAATTTTTTCCGTTAACGGTGTAATATCTCTGATAATTTCCGCTTGTAACAAGCGCCTGCCCGTTTAGCTCAAGATAGGCAATATAGGGGTTTTCCTCGTCACTTGTGTCGGGGTTTTCAATGCCTACAACCCAGGGCTCATCGTTCGGTTTTGTGCCGATTGAGCGAATGTTTCCCCCCGCATTTATAACATATCCCGTAACGCCCATTTGCTCAAGGTGCTTTGCCGCTTGTTCACAGGCATAGCCTTTGGCGATTGCACCAACATCGAGCGTCATTCTATCATCGGCAAGAAAAACTGTTTGGTTCTCTTTGTCGATTTTTATGTCATTAATATCAGAGTGGAGATATGCGTCCTTCAGATCCTCAATGGGTGGCAGTTCGGCATTTTCGGGTTCTGCCATGCCAAGCTCCCTATAGGTGTGCCATATGGAAAGCACACTGCCCATAGCAATGTTAAACTTTCCATTAGTAAGCCTATTCATTTCAAAAGATAATTCCAGCAAATCAATAATTTCCGGCTCAACTTTTACGGTGCTATGAATTCCGCTTGACTTATCGTTGATTACCGCAAGATTATTAACACCGTCATACTTTGTGTATATGTCATACAGCTTATGATACTTAGCAAATATCGTTTCTATTTCTTTAACGACTTTATCGAAATCGTCCTTTGTCTCCTCGTATCCGGTAATGACTGTTGCTGTGTCAAACCAATCAAAAAAATAAGCCTTGAACTGTTCTTTTTCGACCTTTTTTGAGCAGGACGCCATCGATAAGGTCATTATTAATACCAAAATTAATATAATAAATTTTTTCATAACATATCCCAAACTAAAAAAATGGGGAATACCGATTAAAGTATCCCCCTTTGTTTTTAATGAATTATTTTATAGCCTTTATTGCAGTTGCTACCAAATCGGAGATAGCGATAGTGCAACCGGCAGTCTGTACAGATTCAACGCCGTATCCGTCTACTGCAAGTGCAGCTATTTCATCAGCATTCTTGCCGATGCAAGCAGCGTCAAAAATATCAGCCTGCTCAAACCATTCTTTAACAACGCCGTCTTCGTTAAGATCCGTGCCGTAAGCTGCCATGTTGTAATCCTTGCCAAGCTCTCTCTTTGTAGCGATAGCAGCTGTGATGTCAGTTTCAGCAACACCTGCTGCACTGAATGCAAACTTAGTAGCAGCACAATCGGACTTGATTGCAACAGTTTTACCGTCAGTGCCAACAACAGCAGCGCTGATGTTTGCTACAACTTCGCATGAGCCGCTCTTATCAGCGGTAGCATTTGCGACCTTCTCTTGCTTGGTTACAAATGAAAGAGAAAGAGTATCGTTAGCAGTTGCGTTCGAAGCAACAGCGTTTTTGACTGCCTTTTCAATAGCTGTTACAAAATCGGAAATTGTAATTGTGCAGCCGGCGCTGATAACCTCGTCGTTACCCTTGCCGCCTTCAACCAACCAAGCTTTGACCTGATCGATAGTTTTGCCTTCAGCAAGCTTGCAAAGAGCAGCAACCTGCTCATTCCATTCGGTTTTTCCAATAGCGGACATACCATAGTCCTTGCCAAGCTCGCCTTTTGTTTTGTACTCAGCAACAGCTACTAATTCACCTTTTTCGGAGTATTCAATTTTTCCTTCAACGGTGTCAATGACGCACTTAACAATTTTATTTTCAGCGTCAAGCAGAACTGCAGCAGCAGTTGTAGATACCGAAGCAGAACCATTTGTTTCTCCATCTGCATTTGTAGCTTTTCCGTAAGCGGAAGCAATGCCTAAGCCGAGGCTCAGAGTTGCATCAGGTGTATTATCCCCAGTGGGATTCTCTTTTTTATCACAGCTAACGAGAGCAAGACAAGAAAGAACTACTAATGTTGCGAGAATAATGCTAATAAGTCTTTTCATAGTTTCTAACCTCCCTTTATTCTTTGTATTAATAAAAAACTAAAAAGACACAACATTATATCATATATTTTGCTCTAAGCAAAGCGCTTTTATAAATAATCTTGTAAATTTAGAATCTTTTAGTTATTTTTGAGCCAACCAACCCTACAAAAACGCCAGAAACCGTTCCTGAAACTGCCAACACTACCATATAATATCCAATTATGGCGTTTTCAAGCAGTATCATTGCAACCACAATTTGCGCCAGATTATGCAATACACCACCGCAAACGCTTATTCCTACGCACGAAAACAAATTAAGCTTTTTTAAAATTGCCATCGCAATAATGCTTAAAATCGCACCTGCTAAACTGTATATCATTATCATAGCGTTTCCGAAAAGTAGCGAAACTAAAAGCACTCTTGTAACCGATACTAAAAATGCCGACTTAAATCCCATGCGGTATAAAATATAGATAATTGCAATGTTGGGCAAGCCCATTTTAATGCCGGGGACTGCTGTAAAAATGGGCGGAATAAGTAGCTCCACATATGATAAAATCATTGCAAGAGCTACACCTAATCCTAAATATGCGGCTTTTTTGCTTGAGTTGTTCATAAGCTTTATAACACTCTTACCTTTAACTTGCTTCCACGCTGACTACCAGCTTATGCGGAAGGCATATTATACTTTCTCCATCATGGGATATTTTTCGATGCGAAACGCAAATTTTGTCCGGACAGTTTGCATAGGTAACATATGCCTCACCGTTTTCTATAACAAGCGTGTTTTTTGCTTCACCATCCGACATAATGTCGGTTTCAATGTTTTCTGACAGAGGGTATCTTGAAACCTCTTCGCCGCTAATAGTAACAACTACATATTGTCCATCCTTTGCCGTAAAAGCATACACTGCAAGTAGGACGGCGGCAAACAGTAAAACAACAACTATTAATATAATATCGTTTTTAGTCTTGCGTTTTTCCATCATACACTTGTGGGCGCGGAAAAATCCACTACCTGAATACATCCAACGGGGCAAACCTCACGGCATTTGCCACAGTTTATACATTTGTCATAATCAAACACAGCAAGGTTATTATTTACCACAATGGCACCATTCGGACAGTTAAGCTCGCACTTTTTGCAGCCTATGCAAGCATTGGTGCAGTTCTTTCGTGCAACAGCGCCCTTGTCCGTGGAGCTGCACATAACAGCGTAACGTACATCTCTTGGATAAAGATCGATAATGTTTTTTGGGCATTCTTTTACACACATTCCGCAGCCTATACACAGCATCGGGTTTATGTGTGCAATACCGTCATCTATGCAAATAGCATCTGACGGGCATACTTCGGCGCAATCGCCACAGCCAAGGCATCCTGACAAGCAGGTGTTAGGCCCACCGTAAAGAGAGGCAGCAGCTTTGCAGGTATAAGTGTTATCCAAAACTGCCTTTTTAGCAGTGGCTTTGCAATTGCCGTTGCATTTTACAAAGGCAACCTTCGGCTCGTCAACACAAACGTTAACAGATAAAAGCTCCGAAAGCTTTGCAGCAACCGATACTGAACCGGGAATGCAAAGGTTTGGTGCAGCTTCGTTCTCAGCCAGAGCTTTTGCATATTGGTCGCATCCGCTGTATCCGCAAGCGCCGCAATTTGCACCTGGCAGACAGCATCTAATCTCTTTAACCTTCTCATCTTCATCTACACGAAACAAATTATCTATAATCATCAAAAGCAGGGAACATAAAAGTCCCAAACCGCCGACAATGAGAACGGCTGATAAAATCGTATTCATATCTTCTCCTTATGCGAACAGATTTTCTACGATTCCTGCAAACCCAAAAAATGCCATAGAAACAAATGATGCGGCAATAAGGGTTACGGGAAGTCCGCGGAAATGTTCGGGAATATTAGCTTCATCTATTTTACTTCTGACACCGCTGAAGAGAACCATTGCGAGAAGAAAGCCGAGACCGCATCCCAAGGAGCTTACAACTGATTCGACAAAATTATAGCCGTCAATCATGTTGTTGATTGTTACGCCCAGTACAGCGCAGTTTGTGGTAATCAGCGGCAGATAAACTCCCATGCTCTTGTGCAACGAGGGAATAAACTTTTTGAGCACAATCTCGACCAGCTGTACCAGCGAAGCAATTATCAAAATAAAGATAATTGTTTGCATATAGCCGAGTCCCAGCTTGTTAAGAATAAGCATCTGTATCGGCCAAGTGGCGGCTGAAGCGATGAGCATAACGAAAGTTACCGCAATACCCATTCCGACAGCCTGATTAAGCTTTTTAGAAACACCAAGGAAGGGGCAAATGCCGAGGAATCGGCTTAAAACATAGTTGTTAACCAGCACAGAGGACATAAGTATAACAATCAAAGTTTTGATGGTATCCATTTATATTTCCTCCTTGCATTCATTTTCTGAATCGGCACATGATGAGCTGCAAAGCCCACGAGAGGGACAACCCGCACATGAAAAGCTCTTCTTTTTCGGAAATTTACCATTGGTTATTACACCAACAAGCGCAATCAGCAGTCCGTAGACCATCATTCCGCCCGGAGCTTTTACTAAAATGTCAATGGTATGCTCGGCCATAAAAGGAATTTCAATTCCGGCAAAGCTTCCTGCACCGAAAATTTCTCTTATTGTTGCCATACAAAGAAGTGCGATAGTAAATCCTGCACCCATTCCGATGCCGTCAAGTGCGGACTTAACAACGGAGTTTTTGTTGGCAAACATCTCTGCTCTGCCGAGTATGATGCAGTTAACGGTAATCAGAGCAAGATAAACATTAAGCAGTTCATAAAGCTCGGGCATGTATGCATGCATAAGCATCTGAACAATAGTTACAAAGCCTGCAATAATAACAATATAGCATGGAATTCTGACAGTGTCAGGAATTATATTTCTCATAAGAGAAATAGCCACGTTAGAGCAAATTAATACTGCCGCAGCGGCAAGACCCATGCCTATTGCACCGATAACGGTGGTGGTAGTTGCAAGTGAAGGGCAGGTGCCCAAAATTAACACAAATACCGGGTTTTCAAGAAGCAAGCCTTTTAAAAGAACCGACATGTTGCTGTTTTCATTTTTCATAATCAGTTTGCTCCTTTCAAAATGCTGATTGATTCAAGCGCACGGCCGACCGCGGTTTTGTATCCGTCGGTTGTTAGTGTAGCGCCGCTGATAGCGTCAATTTCTTTATAGTTGGTGTCATTTTTACCAACGAACTGACCGTAGAATTCTTCGTCTGCACAAACCGAGCCAATTCCGTCTGACTCTGACTGCGCGGTTGTTTTTATCGAAATTATTTCCTTATCCTTTGTGGCACAAAGCGAGATGTAAATATATTCTCCCGACGGGCTGTACCACTCGTCTCCGTAAATTCCGAAGCCTGAGGCGCGAAGCTCAAAGACATAATTTCCTGAATCGGTTTTGCTTACTTTAATAATATTATGCGGGAGCTCAAATTTGCTGATATCAATCTCAACCATCTTGCTTGCCGACATAATTGCAAAAGCATCAAGAGCAAGTGCTTTGGTCTCATCGTCTATCTGTCCCACAATGTTGCCGTTTGCGTCAATTCCGACGAATTTATCGCCAACTACGTAAACAAATCCCGTGTTGTTTTTTGCAGAGTAAATGGCATCAATGCCTTCAAGTTTTTCTACAATGAAAACTTCCTCAAATTCGCCGTTTCCTGACGGAAGCGCAGCAGCAAGATTGTCTGCCAAAATTTCTTCTTCGGTTCTGGTTTCAACTGATCCGCCGCTAAATACGACAAACGCCTTAAGCGCATCTTTTACGGCGTTTTTATATCCGGTAGTGGTCATAGTAGCGCCCGAAATTGTATCAACTGAATCGATTGAATCAAGAGTTGCGCCGACAACCTGGTTTCCGTACTCTTTTTCATATCCCAGAGTTTCGGAACTGCCAAGACAAACTGCACCGGTGACATTTCCGGCGTTGTCAATACCGCACATGATTATAAGACCATCGGAATATCCCGATGTTACCAGCTTAACAACAAATCCGCCGCTTTCTTCCTTGTACGCTTCGGTTACTGTGGACGGAAGCGAATATGAAGAAATGTCAAGCTTTTCAAATGATTTTCCCTCCGGCATAACAACGATCAAAGATTCGTTTGCTGCAGCGGCCTGATTTTTTTCTATTATTGGGGCAGTAAACTGATTTGTTACCGCCATAAGTAAGCCAACTACAGTACATATTGCCGTGAGGACAAGTACACTTTTAAGATTTTTTTTCATATCTTATCCCTCCCGAGCCCAAGCACACGACGCGCAGTCCAAATTTCAATATAAGGATTAAGAATGTTAAGTAACAGGATAGCGAATGAAACGCCTTCGGGATATACGCCCCATCTGCGAATCAATACGGTAATGATTCCTGCGAGCAAACCAAAAAGTATTTTTCCGAAAGGTGTTGATGGTCCTGTAACATAATCGGTTGCCATGAAAATAGCACCGATGAAAAGTCCACCCGAAAGGATGCTTGCAGTAGCAGATGTTACATCAAATCCGTCTAACAGCAGGACAAATACGAAAACGCTGCCGATAAATGCGGCGGGTATATGCCAGGTGATAACCTTTTTTGCTAAAAGATATATTCCGCCGACTAAAAGGGCGGCTGTGCAGGTTTCGCCAATTGCGCCGCCGTACTTTCCAAAGAAAAGAGTTATAAGGCTTGGCGCTGTTCCTTCTGATATTTGAGTAAGAGGAGTTGCGCCTGAAACGGCGTCAACGCCTGACGGCATAGCAGCCTTGGTCAATGAACTAAATGCAATAAGCATAAAAACTCTTGCGGTGGCTGCAGGGTTTACAATGTTGCAGCCAATTCCGCCAAAAAGACATTTTACTATAATAATTGCAAAAACAGAGCCTACGACAGCCTGCCAAATTGGAATGTTGGCGGGTAGGTTCATTGCCAAAATCAGTCCGGTTACAACGGCACTTAAATCGGCAACCGACTGTGCTTTTTTAGTCAATGTGTTAAAAAGAAATTCGCTCGCCACACATGAGAAAACGCAAACCGCAATGACAAGAAGCGCTCTTAATCCGAAAATGACCACTCCCGCAATCGCGGCAGGGAGAAGTGCGATTATAACATCGAGCATAATGCCCCTAACAGTGTGCTTTGTGTGAATGTGAGGCGATACAGATAAATGAAGCTTGTCAGCCATTATTTGTTACCTCCGTTTATATTGTTTTTTGCCCTATGCTCACGCAACTCGGCTTTTATAAGTCTGTGATTTTGAACAAGCGGACGGTTTGCAGGGCAAACAAATGAACAACAACCGCATTCCATACAAGCATCTCCGCCGAATTTTTCCATTGCTTCTATGTCGTGCTGCGAAAGCGCCTTTGCAAGCGCAGGGGGGTTGATACCAAAAGGACATGCGTTGAGGCATCTTCCGCACTTGATGCAGGGCTGAGGCTCTGCAAGAACAGCATCACGCCTATCAAATGCAAGAATTGCATTTGTGTTTTTCAAAACAGGGACAGATGTGTCGGGAACAGCAATACCCATCATAGGACCGCCGTAAAGAATTTTGCTCGGCTCCGAGCTGTATCCGCCGCTGAACTCAAACACATCAGAAAGAGCTGTTCCGATGGGAGCGATTACATTCATTGGGTTCTTTACCGAGCTTCCGTCAACAGTAATGCATTTTTCAACAAGCGGCATACCGGTTTTTATATATTTACCGATGTCAGCAATTGTCGTGCAGTTTGATACGATACATCCAACATCAATAGGCAGCTTTCCTACCGGAATGACCTTGCCAATCGTGTTGTAAACCAGCACTTTTTCTCCACCCTGAGGATAAATGCTCGGCAAAACCTTTACCGTTACAGCATTATCTTCAGCAGCGAGCGCCTTCATTGAGGCAATTGCCTCGGGTTTGTTCTTTTCTATGCCGATGACAATTTTCTTGATTCCAAGATATTTTTCAAAATAAGAGAGCGCAAGTTTAATGTCTTCGGCTCTGTCGATCATCGTACGTGTGTCACTTGTAATATACGGCTCGCATTCTGCGCCGTTTATTACAAGCTGTTCAATTTTATCGGTATCAACGTTAAATTTAACGTGAGTAGGAAAACCGGCGCCGCCGAGGCCGACAATGCCGCTGTCTTTAATTGCTGAAATCAGCGCTTCCTTTGAATCAATTACAGGCGGACGAACACTCTCGTCTAATTTCATTTCGCCATCCGATTCAATTACAACAGCATTGCAAATATTTCCGTTTGAAATAGTAATTTGCTCAATTTTTTTAACAACGCCAGAAACACTTGAGTGAATCGGGGCACTGATGGATCCGTCAGCTTCGCCAATAAGCGTGCCGACATAAACCTTGTCGCCTTGCTTAACAACGGGGCAAGCAGAGTTACCAATGTGCATTTGCATAGGTATTGTAACTATGGTAGGTGTCGGCATTCTAACAGGCTGCATACTGGCAGTGTTTTTTCTGTGAGGTACTTTTGTACCGGGAAGAGAAAATCTCATAAAACTTCACCTTTCTCATTTATCGACTGTGATCAGCAAATCTTAACCCGATTTTTGTGAATTTTCGGGAGCAGAAAGTTTCATATATGTCATAAATTATAATATATAAATATACGAATTACAAGATGTTTCGACGTTACTGTGTATCATTGGCAGCTGAGATTTATTTTGCAAAAAATAAGTCCTATTCATTGGGCAACAATTGCACCGCAAATGGCAATATAATAACGAAAAAATCAATAAAACATCACGAAAGATAAACCGATCAGGCGAGCCGCCAAAAGTGGTGCGGTAAAGGTTTTTGTTTGGTTATTAATTGACAGCATCGATTAATAGTGTTATATTAACGATAGTTTGTAGAGGCGAAATGAGGCAATAATTTTTCGGAGGGAGAATGCAATGCAAACGGTCATTCTGATACTGGAAATCATCGGGTCGGTTGCCTTTTCGTTTTCGGGGGCAATGCTGGGAATAAAAAAGCAGTTTGACATATTCGGTATAATAATTCTTGGTGTTGTGACGACGGTAGGGGGCGGTTTCATACGCGATATTACCATCGGTGTTACGCCGCCGATAATGTTTTCAAACCCAATTTACTGCACGACAGCAGTTATAACATCTTTGCTCATTTGCTTGCCGTTTGTACGGCGATTTTTACATAAAAAAATTATTTACGGCGCCATGGCGGTGCTGATGGATTCGGCTGGTTTGGCGGCATTTACCGTAACCGGCGTCGCTTATGCTTATCAAAACAACGCCGACAATTATTTTTTGGTTGTTTTTACGGGGGTCATCAGCGGAATAGGCGGTGGTATACTTCGTGATGTTTTTGCGGGGGAACAGCCGCATATTTTCCGCAAGCACATATATGCGTGCGCGTCAATTATCGGAGCGGTGCTGTGCGCATGGCTCATGAATGTCATTTCGTACGAGCGGGCAATGATAATCAGCGCACTGACTGTGCTGATTATCCGACTAATTTCGGCATATTTTAAAATCAATCTGCCACGGATAAAGGACGAATAAAAAAGCATACAATTGCGACTATTTAACTGCAGAAACTGACACTGCATCGATTTTGGGCAGGGTTTAAATATTTATATTTTAATTAAATAAAATCAGCAGTAGTATGGTCGCATTAAAAAAATCGGAGGGTTTTACTAAATGTGGATTACCGATAATCGAGCACAACCAAAAGCAGACGGGCTTTTTCTTTTCAAGCGCAGCTTTGCTGCCGACTCGAACAGTAGTCTGACTGTCAGGGTTAGCGCCGATACACGATATAAACTGTTCATTAACGGGCGCATGGTGCTGTGCGGTCCGTGCAAGGGCAACCGTTTTGTCACCTATTATGAGACGGCTGATCTGTCCGAATATTTAACCGATGGCGAAAACGAAATTGTAGCCCATGTGCTGCATTTAAATTATCGCATGGCTTCTATACATCGCACCGACATAACCGCATTTTTGCTCGATGGCGAGCTTGTACGAGGTGATGGCACGTGCGAAAATATATCATCGGACGAAAACTGGCTTTGTACGCCCGACCACTCATTTGAATGTACTGCACCGAATTATTGGTGCCTGACCGACTTTACCGAGCGCATAAATTACGCAGAGGGCGAGCCCGACTGGCAACCTGCAGTAAAAGTGTGCGATGCACTCTTTTCGGCCGATTATCCGTTTGGCGAAGTGAGTCCGTGGCAACTGAAACCGCGCGAAATTCCGCAGATGACAAACACTGAACGCAATTTTGTCCGTGTGATGAAGACATCGCTTGACGCGGAGGGGTTGGTTAACGGGGATGGCGTTACATTTGCACCGAACAGCACTCATTTTGTTGAAGTTGATGCACTTGCCCACTTTACGGGCACACCGCATATTGAAATAGCGGGTGGTAAGGGAGCCACCGTGCGCCTTACCTACGCCGAAAGCTATATTTTCAAGGACGGCTGGAATATTACAAAAAAACAGCGTGACGATGTAAGCGGCATTATTTACGGAATGACCGACGAGCTCGTGTGCGACGGCAAAACGCATGTTTTTGAGCCATTTTGGTTCCGCACTTTCCGCTTTATGCGGGTCGAAGTGACCACTGCCGATGAGCCTGTTACTTTGTCTGGACTGCGCTTTTATGAAAATAAATATCCGCTTCTGATATCGGCAAAGTTTGATAGCTCCGACCCAGACGCAAAGGCGTTGTGGGATACAAGCATACGCACGGTAAATAATTGTATGCACGAAACTTTTGAAGATTGCCCATACTATGAGCAGACTCAGTATGCAATGGATTCACGGCTTGAGGCCCTTTTCACATTCCAGCTCGGCGCAGACCGCAGACTGGCAAAAAAATGCCTTACTGAATTCATGCAGTCACAGTACCCCGATGGCATGACACAGGCTCGCTTTCCGTCAATCTGCGAGCAGGTTATACCCGGATTTGCACTGCACACTGTGTACATGGCGGACGATTACCTTAAATACACGCCGACCGATCGCGAATTTGTTCGCTCGCTGCTGCCAAAATTTGATGGCATACTGTCATGGTTTGACCGTTTGGTAAATGAGCACGGCGTTGTTGGCGATACGGAATATTGGCGCTTTCTTGACTGGGTAAAAACGTGGAAAGATGGCGTTCCAGGCAAGGGCGCGATGGCGGCGTATAGCTTTATGTATGCGCTTGCGCTTAAGTGCGCCGCAAATTTATATCGCAGCTACGGATACAATGATTTTGCTGCCGAATATGAAAAACGGGCAGAGAATATTAACAAAAATGCCGTTTCATTTTTCTACGATAGCGACAGACAACTGTTTAAAGATACCGAAAACGGCGGATTTAGTCAGCACGCTCAAATTTGGGCGGTACTGTCGGGAGCTGTATCGGGCAACGATGCACGGGCTTTAATGGAGCGCATGCTTTGCGAAAAAGATTTGCCGCAGTGCTCATATTCAATGAAATTCTTCGTATTCCGCGCACTCGAAATGGCCGGACTTTACGACCGAGCATATGAAATGCTTGACGGCTGGCGTGCCATGCTTGCAAAAGGACTGACAACCTGGGTCGAAGACGATGTGAACCAGCGCAGTGATTGCCACGGATGGGGTTCACTGCCGATATATGAATTTGCAGCTGTAATTCTCGGTGTGAAACCGCACGATTATTACGGTAATGGTGTCAACATCACTCCGCACACAGTTGGACTTACCCACGCCGAAGGTATTGTGTCCACACCGATTGGCGACATTTCGGTAAAATGGCACATAGCTGACGGAAAATTTATTTTGGCTGTCGAGGGCCAGGGTGAAAAGCATATCACCATGCCCGACGGCACACAGCACCTAATCAGCGACCCAAAATGTGAGTTTTGCTGCGAAATTTAATGGTATAAAAAGACAATGCGATTGTTGATTTTTTGTGCATGATAGAGTATAATAATTGAGTAATATGTAAATAAAGCATTACGGAGGTAAAAAATATGTTGGTTTCAGCAAAGGAAATGTTGACCAAGGCTAAAGCAGGCAAATACGCTGTTGGCCAGTTCAACATTAACAATCTCGAATGGACAAAGGCTGTCCTGCTCACCGCACAGGAGCTTAATTCTCCTGTTATCCTCGGAGTTTCCGAGGGCGCAGGTAAATATATGTGCGGATATAAGACAGTTGTCGGCATGGTTAAGGGCATGATCGATGAACTGAATATCACAGTTCCGGTTGCGCTCCACTTGGATCACGGCTCATATGAAGGAGCAAAGGCTTGCATCGAAGCCGGCTTCTCATCAGTCATGTTTGACGGCTCACATTATCCGATTGAGGAAAACATCGCTAAAACTAAGGAACTTGTTGATACCTGCAACAAACTCGGTCTCTCTCTTGAGGCAGAGGTTGGTTCTATCGGCGGCGAAGAAGACGGCGTTATCGGCGCCGGCGAAGTTGCTGACCCGAACGAGTGCAAGATGATCGCTGATCTTGGCGTTACCATGCTTGCAGCAGGCATCGGAAATATTCATGGCAAGTATCCTGAAAACTGGGCAGGTCTGTCATTTGACACACTCGCTAAGATTCAGGAGCTCACCGGCACTATGCCGCTCGTTCTCCACGGCGGTACAGGTATCCCTGCTGAAATGATTCAAAAAGCAATTACTCTCGGAGTTTCCAAAATCAATGTTAACACCGAGTGCCAGCTCACATTCGCTGCAGCTATACGCGAATATATTGAAGCAGGCAAGGATCTTCAGGGCAAGGGCTTTGACCCACGCAAGCTTCTTGCACCGGGCTATGAGGCTATCAAGGCAACCGTCAAGGAAAAAATGGAACTTTTCGGTTCAGTCGGAAAAGCATAATTGTAAAATTAAAAAAACGGACAGGCAGAAGCTTGTCCGTTTTTTATTTTATATAATAGACTGATTATTACACCTGATTTTTGCAGTTTATAAAGTAATACCACTATCGGATTTTAACCAGTGTGCAGAGGCTATTTTGTACTAATAATACTATTATAATAATAAATATAATTACAAACGGTTTATAAAACCCATTTTATACATCCTATGTCGTAGGAGCAAATACACAGTATATTCGTTTTTTAAGTTTACTTAATAAAAAAATAAAAGCAGAGAAGTCATACGATTTCTCTGCTTTTAATTGGCGCGCTTGAAGGGACTCGAACCCCTGACCTACTGGTTCGTAGCCAGTCACTCTATCCAGCTGAGCTACAAGCGCATTTTACTTGTGCCAAAGTATAATAGCACAACTGGGCGGCAAATGCAAGCGTTTTTTTGAAAAATTGCAAAAACCATTGTTTTACTTGTATTGTGATATTTCACTTATTGTGGTAAAATGAAAGCATTACAAGTAGAAAGGCGCTAATAATGGTAATTTTGACGGCGGATAAAATATCAAAGAGCTTTGGGGGAGAGGATCTCTTTTCTAATGTTACTTTTGAAATAAAGGATAATGAAAAAATTGGACTTATCGGCCCGAACGGTGCAGGTAAAACTACTATTTTTCGCATTTTGACGGGACAGTATGATCCCGACAGTGGCGCAGTTGTTCGTTCAAAGGGGCTCCGCGTTGGCTATATGCGGCAAATGGTTGCAGCCATCGGCTCCGTAACAGGTTACGATGAGGCACTGTCAGTTTTTGCAGAACTATGCGATATGGAACAGCGACTGGCTGAGTTGACTGTGCGCCTTGAGCATGATCATTCACACGAAGCGATCACCGAACATCATATTTTGCAGGAACGGTTTCAGCTTGAGGGCGGGCTGACATATAAAAGCCGCACTCGGTCAGCGCTAATCGGACTTGGGCTTACCGATGAACAGATGAATTTGCCGCTGACCTCATTGTCGGGCGGACAACTGTCAAAAATTTCGCTTGCAAAGCTACTGCTGGCACCGTCCGATTTATTACTGCTGGATGAGCCGACTAACCACCTTGACACCGCATCATGCGAATGGCTCGAGGACTATCTTCGCAGCTACAAGGGTGCTGTGGTAATCGTCTCACATGACCGATACTTTCTTGATGCAGTTACAAATCGCACCTTTGAAATCGAGGGTGGCAGAGTATTCATTTCGGCAGGCGGATACACCGAATACATGAAAACAAAAGCAATCCGAATTGAAACGGAAATGCACGAATATGAAAACACACTTAAAGAGATTGAGCGCATAGAGGGCATAATTACCCAGCAACATCAGTGGAACAGAGAACGCAACATTAAAACCGCTGACTCAAAGCAAAAGCAGGTCGACCGCTTGCGTGCAACGTTGCGCAAGCCGATTATCGAAAACAGCTACATTAATTTTAAATTTACACCGCAGGGCGTGACAGGTAACGAAGTGCTTCACATTGTCGGTGCGACAAAGTCGTACGGCGACCGCACGCTATACAGCAACGTGCGGCTGGACATTATGCGTGGCGAAAAGGTATTTTTGCTTGGCTCAAACGGATGCGGTAAAACAACGCTTATTCGTGAAATTATGGCAGGTACAAGCGTGCGTTTTGGCGCAGGGGTAAAGTGCGGTTATTTTGACCAGACACAGCGCACCCTGCACGATGAAAAAACAACACTGGATGAAATTTGGGACGAGCACCGCAACATGACACGCACAGAAATACAAAGTGCGCTGGCAGTGTTCAGATTCCGCGGAGACGATGTATTCAAACGAGTTGCCGATTTATCGGGCGGCGAGCGTGCAAAACTGGCAATATTAAAACTCATGCTGTCGGGTGCAAATTTTTTGCTGCTTGACGAGCCGACCAACCATCTCGATATATATTCACGCACTGCGTTAGAAGATGCACTGCTTGCCTTTAACGGTACAATGCTGATTGTGTCGCACGACCGTCATTTTATAAACCGTTTAGGAGATAAGATTTGGTCGATGGAAAGTGGTACTATAAACGAATATTGCGGCAATTACGACTACTATCTTGAAAAACGCAAACCACCCGAGGAGGAGAAAAAACCTCAAAAGTTAATGGGCAGCGGCGGAATGGAATACAAAGAGAAAAAAGAGCTGCAGTCACGAATCAGAAAGCTCAAAACTCGTGCTGACACATTAGAAAAACGGCTTGAGGAGATTGAAACCGAGATGGATCAGCTTAATGAACAGCTTTGCTCGGAAGAGGTTGTATCCGATTACAAAAAAACGATAGAATTAACAGAACACCTTGCCGAACTGGAAAAAGAAATGGACGAAAAGCTTGATGAATGGACAGCGGTGACTGAGGAATTGAAGGAAACGGAATAAAAAAACGTATACGATTCGCACCGTGATTACACACCCTTGTCAAAACGGCAAATTAAGATGCGCAGTAATTAAATGAAACGGAGTGGTCTTGTGATTAGAAAAGCCTCTATTAACGACATCCAAAGGATTGCGGAGATTTATGAAAACATAATTGCTGCCGATGAGAAAGGTGAGCGACGTGTAGGTTGGATTAGCGGAATTTACCCATCCGAACAATCAGCGCTTGAGGCATTTCACAATGACAGTTTGTTTGTTTCCGAGGACGGCAATCAGATCGTCGCAGCCGCAAAAATTGACCAAAATCAGGCCGATGTTTACGCTGAGGCTAATTGGCAGCATGATGCCCCTGACAGCGAGGTAATGGTGCTGCACACGCTGGCAGTCGATCCAAATATGTCGGGCCGTGGATACGGAAAGGGATTTGTAAAATTTTACGAAGATTATGCAGCGGCAAACGGCTGTAAATACCTGCGTATGGACACAAACGCAACCAATTCGTCGGCACGTAGTCTTTATAAAAAATTGGGTTATGCAGAGGTCGGAATTGTTAAATGCAACTTTTGCGGCATTCCGAACATAAATTTAGTTTGCTTAGAGAAAAAATTAAGACTGCTGTAATTAACAGCAGTCTTTTTTTATATATTAAAATCGGGAATAAAACTTTCCGATACGGTGCCTCCCTCTTGAATAAAGGCATTTTTTACGCCTATTTGCTCGGCAAAATTCACAACCTGCAAATATTCCTCATTGGTTACGGGACGGCGCAGTTCCTCAAACGGAGCGTCGGCAACAGGGGTGTATTGATTCATAATACTTATGTAAATGCTGTCGCGATAGGTCTCGTGCAGGTATTTTATTACCTCAATCGAGTTGTCTACGTGTCCTGGCAGCACTAAATGTCGTACAATAACACCGCTTTTCATCATGCCATCGCTGTCAAAACGGGGCTTACCTGCCAGCTCAAACATTTTTCGAACAGCCGTTTTTGATATTTGCGGATAATCAGCGGCATGGGAAAACCGCTCGGCAAGTGTGCTTGACATATATTTAAAATCGGGCAAAAAAATACGAACCTTGCCGTCGAGCATATCGAGAGCATCGGGTAGGTCATAGCCGCCCGAGTTATATACCACAGGAATGTGCAGCCTTGCTTTTTTAAGAGCTTCGGCTATCTGCGGAATGTAGTGGGTGGGTGTAACTAAATTAATGTTATGCACGCCTCTGTCCTGGAGCTCCTCAAATATGACGGCCAACTGGTCGATAGAAACTGATTTACCAACGGGGGAACGACTTATTTTTCGGTTTTGACAAAAAATACAACCGAGGTTGCATCCCGAAAAAAACACCGTTCCTGACCCGTTTTTGCCTGAAATACACGGTTCCTCCCAGTAGTGAGGTTCGGCACGGGCGATTATTATTTTGCTATCCGTGCGACAAATGCCCGTTTGGCCGGCCGCTCGGTTGGCACCGCATTTTCGCGGACAAAGTGTGCAGAAAGACATATTAAACATAAATATCACCTGTGAGCAGTATAACATTTGGTTCGCAGTTATTCAAGCTTGTCCGCGTCGGTTTGACCGCACTTAGGAAATGCCGTTACATTTCCGCTTTTGTCCATGAGTGCAAGATATATGCGCTTTTCTGATTTAAATCCTGCTTTTGAAAGTTTGTTTTTTAGCGTTTGTTCTGTCATGTTCAAAGCGTTCAGCGCTTCTTGTACTACTTTGCCCTGTATAATTACGCATGCGGGTATTTCCTCCTGAGTTACTGATAAATTAAGGTCAGCAGGTGTGGCAGGCTTGGTTTTTGACAGTGGCATAATAGAAAAACGTCCATTAGGCTCAAGTATTACGGTGTCGAGCTTGCTAATGTCAAAATATCCTTGTGCACGGCATCCTGATGTAAATTCATTAATATCAATTTTTGCTTTTGTAAAGTTTTCATCATAAATTTTGCCGTGTTCCATTAGTATAATGGGCTTGCCCGTGATAAAACGGCGTAATTTAATGCTGCGGTCGGTTAGAATTGAGCTTATCCATGTGAATAAAGCAAACACAACCAAGCCGATTAAACAGAGGAATACATCTTTGCCCTCTGATGTTGCCATTTCGGCGGCTATTGAGCCAATTGAAATTGAGTTGACATAGTCGAAAATGGAAAGCTCGGAAACCTGTCGATATCCCAAAAATTTAGCAATGATAAAGAGTGCTACTACCGCAAAAAGTGCGGATAAAAATGTATTAAAATAATCCATAGAACAACCTCCAAAGGTGTTTTGAATTATTATGTGCCGAATAAATTGAAAATAATGAGAAAATAAGAATTTATTACAAAAAAACACCTCTTTCAAATTAGAAAGAGGTGTTCAACTTTTATTCGGATCTGAGTGCTTCGACGGGGTCCTTTTTAGCTGCAACGCCCGACGGTATAAGTCCTGCAATAAAGGTTAGCAGCATACTGATTATTATCAAAATAACCGCTCCTGCAACCGGTAGCGTAGCGCTGATGTTATTAATATCGGTTACCGCGCGCACAATGTAGGTTATAGGAATACACAGCAGCACTGTAATTACTATACCGATTACACCGGCGGCAAATCCCACTATTAATGTTTCTGCGTTAAATACGCGCGAAATGTCACGTTTTGATGCACCGATTGAGCGAAGTATACCAATTTCTTTAGTGCGTTCCAGCACAGAAATGTAGGTGATTATGCCAATCATGATAGACGATACTATAAGTGAGATTGCGACAAAAGCCATTAATACATAGGAAATTGCGTTAATAATGGTTGTAATGGAGGACATCATAAGCTGAACATAGTCTGTGTACTCTATGCGGTCATCGTCATTGTCCTGCTTGCTGTTGTAATTTTTAATTTCAGCAGCTATATTGTCCTTGTTGTCAAACGAGGAGGCATAGATATTAATGGACGACGGGCTATCAAGGCTGACATAACCGAGATTTTTCATTGCCTCATCATAAGTTATGCTTGCTGTTTCGGGTATATTGATATCATAAAACTTAGCAAGTTCCTCTTCGGTAAAATTGGGCAGAGCATGGGTAAGCAGTTCGTTCAGCGCAGTCGCCGTCATAGCACCGTAGTACTCTTTTTTCTGGGCTTTGTATGACTGTCTAACCTGCTCGGTAATTGCCTCAAGCGCATATTCGTTTAAAGTCTTGTCGTCCATGCTGTTAATGTATTTGCTTACTTCATCTTTGCTTTTTCCCATTTGTGAAGCGTATGCGTTAATTAGCATTTCACGCAAACTGGCGTTTGTCATGTTGCTCATTGCGGCGTTAGCCTGCTCGGTAACATAGTTTTCAGTGGGTTCCGACATTATCTCGGTGTAAAGCTCTGCACGCTTTTGCACATTCAAGCTGTCAGCATATGTTTTAAAAGCTTCTGCCTTTGCCGAAACGCTGTTTTTGCTGGTGCCTTCAACTTTAAAGGGTATTCCGGTCAAGATGTCAGTTCCGGGGCATTCGGCTTGTTGCTTAACAATGTCGCTTTTTTCGGCGGAATTAATCATAAACTCGGTCAGTGCACGAGTGTAGCCGATAGATCCGTTTATCGAAGCTGACAGTGCATCCTCGTTGGGACGAACAATGCCAGAAATTTTTATATCCACGCCGCTTTCGTAAACATATTTAAGTCCGGCGTCGGTTTCGCGCAGGTCCTTTATACTGCCATCACTATTTTTTTGGTAGCAGTTGCTGGGGGGAACAAGTTTAAATGTTTTTGAGCAAATATCGCTGTATGACCACTTTTTTTCTGAGGTGTCTATTTGCTCCTGATTCATAGCCGATTTTAGTACATTTGTAAGCTCTTCGGAGGTTTTAAGACCGAGCGCATAAAGGCAGAGATCGCTGATTTCGTTGTTTTTGTCTACAATCAGCACAACTTCGTTGTATTCACTCGGCCATTCACCATAAATACAATCGTACTGGCTTTTTGTCAAATCATTAATATCTTTACCGTTTTGGTTTGCCAGTAATTCGGTCCAAATGTCCATTGTAGCAAAGCCTTCTTGATAACCTGCAGACATAATGCTGTTATCATTACCGTAAATGCCGCTTAGCAACTCGCTTACATCGGATTTTACGATTTTTCCGTCGGTGTCTTTGGTGTAAATGCTCATGTCAAGGTCATAGGAATACTGGACGGCGCTGATATACTGATTAATATCGTCGTCACTCTCAATGAATGATTTAAACTTTTGCAGATTGTTTTTTTCCACCTGTGCGTTGTTCATGGTATTCATTAGTTCATACATTATAGAGTTTGAGTAAATAGCATCAAGAGAATGTTCCAATTTTTTATCGTTTGCACCCATTAAATTGGTGATGAGACTTGACATATCTACTGTCTGTGCCTCAATGGTGATTGGGTAGCTGGACAGTGTGTCCTCCTGAACGCGATCTATATATGTGTTTATTCCGTTTGAAAGTGCCATTATTAGAGCAATGCCGATAATTCCAATACTGCCGGCAAACGATGTCATGAATGTACGGGCTTTTTTGGTCATCAGGTTATTTAATGAAAGTGACATCGCAGTGGTAAAGGACATCGACTTTTTGCTGCTTTGTTTTTTCACCTGCTGTTTTTTCGGAGCTGACTCAAGTAGATATTCTGAGTCATATGGATTGGTATCCCCGATGATTTCGCCATCAAGCAGCCGTACAATTCGTGAGGAATATTGATCCGCAAGCTCGGGGTTATGTGTGACCATAATAATGAGCTTATCGTTCGATATTTCTTTAAGAATTTCCATTATCTGAACAGAGGTTTCGCTGTCAAGTGCTCCTGTGGGCTCATCGGCAAGCAGAATTTCGGGGTCATTTACTAACGCACGCGCAATGGCAACACGTTGCATTTGACCGCCTGACATTTGGGTTGGTTTTTTATAAAGCTGGTCGCTCAGTCCCACCTTTTCCAGAGCTTCTTGAGCACGGCGGCGTCTTTCAGCCTTTGACACACCAGAGAGGGTGAGAGCTAACTCGACGTTGCTCAATACAGTCTGGTGGGGTATAAGGTTATAGCTTTGGAATATAAAGCCTATTGAGTGGTTGCGGTAAGAGTCCCAGTCCTTGTCGCTAAACTGCTTTGTTGTGCGGTTGTTTATGGACATATCGCCGCTGTCATAGCGGTCAAGACCACCAATGATATTCAGCAGCGTGGTTTTTCCACATCCTGATTGGCCCAGAACGGAGACAAACTCATTTTTACGAAACTCAATGTTCACACCTTTAAGGGCATCAACCTTTGAGCCTCCGGCTGAGTATGTTTTTACGATATTGGTTAGTTTAAGCATAAAAAGCTCCTTTTTTAGGAAAATATATTATCCTAATTATTGTATCTTAAAATCTTGTACATAACATCAAGAAAATTACTTAATTAACTAAATATTAACATTTTTTTGCAGTGTTTGCAACATTTCATAAATATTCTGGTCCAATGTTTATTATATAATGCGGTTTGTGGAAATGCTGCAGATGGTATGTTATAATAAAAGAGGAAGTGATATGTATGGAGCCGAAAAATTATATAGTGGAAAAAATAGATGGTGAATATGCGGTATTGCGTGACGATTTGGGTGGCGACGTTTTCATTGCTTTGGCACTTTTGCCCAGTGATATTGACGTTGGAACCCGACTGCATTTTGAAAACCTGGGATACACGGTGATATGATGTACAGCAGGTCATTTAAAACACCGGTCGGAATCATTACCGCTTATTGCGATGGTGACGCTGTGACCGGGATTAAATTAGTCAACGCGAGCGATGCAGCGACTGATACAGAGTTAGTCAACGAAAAGGACACCCACAGCCACCCTTTGCTTATCGAGACAGAAAGGCAGCTTCAGGAATATTTTTTGGGCAAACGCCGCCAGTTCGATCTAGAGCTTAATTTAAAGGGCACTGAATTTCAGCGATGTGTATGGCAAACGTTACTGAAAATTCCATACGGTGACACAATTTCGTATAAATCGCTTGCCATAATGGTAGATAATAAAAACGCTTATAGAGCTGTTGCTATGGCGAATCATCGAAATCCCGTGCCAATAATTGTGCCCTGTCACCGAGTCATCAGTGCAGACGGTAGTTTGGGCGGTTACGCTTTTGGCACAGCACTAAAACAGCATTTGTTAGATATTGAAAGAGGAGTATTAAATGAATAACCAGATAAAAACGACTGTACTTGAATACAACGATGCCTCGGTTGACTCTCATGAGCTTATCGGAAGTTCGGCGCAGTACCGTGAAATGATGATGCGATATCAGTGTGCATTGCTTGAAATCAAAACCAAGCTTGAGGTGCTGAATAATGATATTTCGGTTCGGTGCCGACGCAATCCTATCGAATTTATAAAATCGCGTCTGAAAAGCCCTCAGTCAATTATTAAAAAAATGAAACGACTAGAACTTGAGCCGACGGTAAAAAATGCAGAGGCCAATCTTAATGATATAGCGGGAGTGAGAGTAATATGCTCGTTTATTGACGACATTTACGAAATTGCTCGAATGCTTAGTTGCCAAGATGATATAACCGTTTTAAGAGTAAAGGATTACATAAAAAATCCGAAGTCAACCGGCTATCGCAGCTATCATATGATTGTCGAAGTACCAGTTTTCTTTTCTGATTCCAAAACACCAATGAAAGTGGAAATTCAAATCCGCACGATTGCAATGGATTTTTGGGCGAGTGAGGAACACGACCTAAAGTATAAAAACGAATCAGCCAATACAGAAGAAATCAGCCGTGAGTTGCTTGAATGTTCCAATACTATTAACCAAATAGACTTGCGGATGCAGCGCATACGCGACAAAGTGTACGGCGCCAGATCTAATTTTATAGATTAATAAGAAATAGTTTCAGATAAAAAAACATTGCCTCCGCTATATTAGCGGAGGCAATGTTTTTTATAAGTTTAATTTTTAAAAGCAATTAATATCCAAGTATCTTAAGCTGAAGTATAGTAATGTCAACTGCATTTATCTTGTTATCAGCATTAAGATCTAATTTATCAATGGAATCGAGAGCGGACACGCCAAGTATATGCTGCTGCATAATGACCAGGTCACTTGCTGAGACTTGGTTATCATCGTCAAGGTCACCGATTACCACAGGCTTGTCGAATACTTCAATTGAGGCAACTTCGAACGGGATAACATTTGTAAGCCAGCTGCTGCCTTCCTGTTCAAGTGCACAAACAAGGGTGTATTTACCGGCAGCTTCCAGAGTGTACAGATTGTCAGTGTCGCCGTTTGATTTGCCTGTACCAACCTGGACCCAGTCAACATTGTCATCATTGTAACTTAGGTCTGCAAGTTTCTTTTCACGATAAGCGTTAAAGTAATCCATGTCGCCGTATACAATCCACATGTTGTAGACTTTACCGTTTTCACCGTTGACTGTAAATGATTTGTCTTGCCACCAACCGCTGCCATTCTTGAGTGTGTCGCCAACAAATGCAACTTCATCAAGATTAACATAATTTGTAGCGCCGGTTGTGTCGTTGATTGTGTAGGTTAATTCAGTATTGCCACTGAATGTTTTTGAATAACTACAATTTTCACAGGTAATAACACCGTCAGTAGCGGTGTATTTGTGCGTGCCGGACGCTTCGACAATGTTGGTACGGACAACATCACCGCAGTATTTACATGTGGTATTATCATATCCGTCCGTTGTGCAGGTTGCGGCTACTGTTTCGGTGAACTCATAATTATGCGGACACTCGTTTACTGTAAATGTACGCAGGAAAACAGGCTCTTTGCTGCCGAGTGAAGCTCCTGTTGAATCCTTAATGCCTTCAACTTTTGCTTGCAGGGTATATGTTCCTGCTTCTTTGAGCACATAATCAATAGCTCCGCCGTTCCACACGTGATATCCTGAGGCTACGTTGCCGCTCGGAGCTATGATGGTTAGCCATGTAATTCTGCCGGTGTAAGATTGGCCGTCCATTTGGAACGGAACATTTGTGTTAGTCCACCAATCTGAACCGTTGACAAGTTTATCGCCGACAAAAAGCTCTTCTACAGAGAAGGGAACGCCTTCGCCCTGATAAACCTTTACATTAACTGCACCTGCATAACTCATAGTACCTTCATAATTGTATGTAAGACGAGAAACATTATTAACATTGAAGGTAAGAAGTGTAACGGTATCACCTGCTTGTGTAGTTGTTCTCAGTTCCCATTTACCGGCTTTGTCAAAAACTTTTGCATTGTTGTTGGATGAGCCGTTAATGCGTCCGTAATATAGCTGTGAATTGAACATGTAACTACCATTGCAGTACCAGCTTTGCATATCTTTGATCTTGCTCGAAACGGCGGTACCTGACGCATTTGTGTAATTAATTGCGTAGTCAAACCATTGGTTGTTAGTAACAACGCTATCACCGACATAAATGTCAGTTTCGGTTAATGTAACATAGTTACCGTTTTCGTCAGCGTTACTTCTATTGGCGCCGCGAGTGTTGATTTGCAAAGTGGTTGTGAGGTTGCCGGAAAATATGTTGTCACCCATAGTACGCGGAAGTGCTTTAACCTCAAATTCGATAAGGGTAACAGTAACGCCAGTGCTCAGTTTAACAGTACATTTCCATGTACCTGCTTTAGTAAACTTTTTAGCAGTATTATCTGTCCACCCGTTAATTTTACCGTTTTGAAGCTGTGATGCAAACATCCAGGTGTCGCCGCAGTACCAGTTTGCGTTATCGGCTACAGTACCTGAAGCAGCTTCGCCGGCATCATTTGTGTAATTAAGAGCATAGTTTAGCCACTGGTTGTTAGTAACAATGCTGTCGCCAACATAAAGGTCAGTGTCACTGATTGTCAAGTAGTAACCGTCATCTTGGACATCACTTCTTGTCGGGTCGCCGCCGCCCTTGATATTAAGGGTGGTTGTAAGGAAACCGTTCCATTCAATTGAACGCGGAACAGTATTAACATCAAACGTAAGAAGGGTAATGGTATCACCGGTTGTCAAACCAGTTTTAAGCTCCCATTTACCGGCTTTGTCAAGTACCTTTGGGTCGTTGTTAGTCGAGCCGTTGAATTTACCGAAAATAAGTTGGGAGTTAAACATGTAAACACCGTTGCAGTACCAATTTTGCATATCTGTAGGAGTACCGGAAACAGCCTCACCGGCCTCATTTATGTAGTTAAATTCATAGTTAAGCCATTGGGCATTAGAATCTATGCTATCACCGACATAAAGCTCTGTTTCCGTCAGGGTAAGGTAGTTGCCGTCGGGGTCAACATCGCTTTTCTCATTACCGCGAGTATTGATTTGCAAAGTGGTTGTAATATTACCACTCCAATTATCCAAACGGCTTTCTTGTGCAGATGCGCTCATGGGGCCAATAACAAACATCGACGCAATCATGAGCAGAGAAATAGCAAGGGATAATATTTTTTTTGCTTTTTTCATTATAATACGTTCCTTTCTGCCGATAATACTCGACAATAAAATATTACTACAAAAGCATTATCGTAATTACTAAAAAGAATACAGTATTTTTTGTAATTTTGCAAGCTTTTTACACAAAATATATCAAATAATTAGATAAAAAGGTTTATCTGACCAAATTATTATTGTAGATATAATATTTATATTACTTATTTACTGAAATAATGCACATGGTTGCAACTCCTACAAACCCACCTATAAAAATTCCTGATAGTAATCCAATCCAAAACATAACTTTCATATGAACTCCCTTCTGCGTTTATTACTATTATATGCGTTTTTTTCAAAAGCCCCCGATTGTTGACAAAATAATCGCTTTTTGCTATTATCTTATTCAAGAGATGATTATTATGAAAACGAATTATCAAAAACAGCTTGACCTTATTATTGACGGATTTCAAAAAAATAATAAGCCGCGTCTTTTACTGCATAGTTGTTGCGGTCCATGCAGCAGTTATGTGCTCGAATATTTATCGGCTCACTTTAGCGTAACGCTGTTTTATTATAATCCTAATATTTTCCCGCATGAAGAATATGAAAAGCGTTTGAAAAGTCAAGAAAAATTATTAAAACAAACGGGCTGGGCAGAGCTTTTGCCCAGCAAATATGACCATGAGGAATTTATTGCAGCGGCAAAAGGACTTGAAAATGAGCCCGAGGGCGGTGCACGCTGCACCGAATGTTTTAAATTAAGACTTGAAAAAACGGCACAGGCAGCTCGCGACGGCAAATTTGATTATTTTGCTACAACGCTGAGTGTTAGTCCGCATAAAAACGCCGATTTACTGGGTAAGTTAGGTGAAGAAATCGGTAAAAAATACGGAGTTGCACATTTGCCATCGGATTTTAAAAAGCGAGAAGGATATAAACGCTCGATCGAACTTTCTAAAAAATTCGATTTGTACCGACAGGACTACTGCGGTTGTGAATTTTCAAAGCGTAAATAAATTTATTTTGTGAATATTATCAGGCATGGCCGCAAAAATAATACGGAAGTAAAAAATCAGAAAAGAGATAAAATGAGCAAGGATAAAAACGGCGAGAAAAAAGGATTTTGGAGCAAAATGCCGATCTGGTACAGAAAAACCAAGAGCTTTTTGCGTAAAATGGCCCGCATTTGTCTCAATCCCCATATGCTTATTTGTTTTGGAATTGCCTGGCTTATAACAAATGGCTGGTGCTATATTTTTATAGCCGTCGGCAGCCGTCTGGACATCAACTGGATGTGGATGGTGGGCACGGCATATGCCGCATTTTTATGGGTGCCGTTTACGCCTGAAAAGCTTGTAACGATTATAATTTCACTGTTCCTACTGAAAATCATTTTTCCAAAGGATGAAAAAACGCTTAAAGTGCTGCGCCATGAATTAGATTTGCTCAAAGACAAATTTAAAAAGAAAAAAGCAGAGTACAAGGAAAGAAAAAAGCAACAAGATGAAAACAGACACAAATAAAAAACGCACATAATATAGTGTGCGTTTTTTTATTTTGTTTTTTTGCCTTACCGTATTTTAATTCAAGTCTGGCTTCACCCTCATCGATTATATAGAGATGTATATAAACAAAAAAAGAGAACCGGTGAAACCGATTCTCAAAAAAGATAAGTGCTTAAAAGTCATTATTTTTAATCGAGTGACTTGCTTAATTTTATGCATATACATCAGCATAATATGCGTAAATTATAAACATAAATAATATTTTAGTAAGCTAAAAATAAAAAACTCACTTTTTAGTTACATTTTTCGCTCTTTTTCTTTTATTAAATGAAATAATCAGCGAAACGATTATGATAAAAAGTGCAGCAGCGATGACCGCAACACATATTATAATTGGGTTAATGCCGTTTTGTTCGGCATTTTTAGGCAAATCGGATTTGTAATCCGATTCAATTAATGAGGATGTTTCTGTATCTGATAATTCCTCTGATAATATGTCCGATGAAATCGATGAGCTGCTTGACTGAGCCACAGCAGAGGAAACATAGGTTGGCGCATCGGCGCTGCGAGCGTTTGTAAAGCTGTTTAAATCAAATCTGTAAAAACTTTTTGTGCTGGGATATGCTCCTGTATGGGTGGAGTTCATGAATATCATAGCGGCAAGGTTTTTGACCGCGTCGGTTGCATCATTTACAATGCATGATACGCCGAGCTTTGCCGTGCGGAAACTGTTTGCGTGAGGAATGGCTACCTCAAAATTATATCCGTTTTCACCGGTGTCAGCTACTCTGCACTGTATAGCATCTTTTATTGCAAGGAATGCGGGCGAGGTGCTTTTTTCTGCTATTGCAACGGCGCCGGTATAGCGCACGATGCGAAAAAGACCGGTGTAACCACTGCCGACGGCTTGGTCGGCATCGTAGCAGTCTAAATCAAGCTGGATTTCAACACTGTCGGACGTCCATTCGTGCTCGGGCGGTGTATTGATTCTGGTTTTATCGAGTACGCTGCCAAATATGTATATGTATGTATTGTCGTAAAGCAAATATATTGTTGCGGTGGTGTCGGATGTTCCGTTTTGCTTTACTATTTGGTCAACGGTGATAGCGCCGGAAGTTTTATACGACTCATCCATGTATCCGTCAACGTAAACAATTTCTTTATTTACTATTGTTGACTTTTGGTCGGCTGATGCAGTTGTTGCTGCTGCAGTAATAAACATAATCGATAATATCATACAAATTATTTTTTTAATCATTTTCCGGCTCCGTTTCATTTTACAGGTCTGTGTTTTGTTTTAATCTTCTTAAATTTTTAAAAAAGTCGGTCAGTGCGGATGAACATTCTTTTTCTAAAACTCCGCCTATTAATTCAGGTTTGTGGTTATACGGCAGCTCGAACAAATTTATTACCGAACCGCATGAGCCGGCTTTTTTATCATATGCTCCGAATATAACTTTTTCGATGCGTGAGTTGATAATCGCACCGGCGCACATGGGGCATGGTTCCAGTGTGACATACATGGAGCAACCGATGAGTCGCCAACCGCCAAGTGCCCTGCAAGCGTTATTAATCGCTTCTATTTCGGCGTGGCCGAGTGCATTTTTGTCCTTTTCGCGTCTGTTTCTGCCAGTGCCGACAATTTTACCGTCTCTGACAATGACTGCGCCTATGGGCGATTCACCCTCTGCGGCGGCTTCGTCAGCAAGTGACAATGCAACGCGCATATATTCTTCGTCGTTCAGTATCATATTAAATTTACATCCGTCGGTATAAGTAAAAGAGCAGCCTCAAGCAAATAGATTACAGTTGATATGATAATACACGGTGAGCTGTAAAATGCGGCAAATGTTTTGCCTTGCGAAATTATGCTGTTGGGTTTATACAACCGTTTGTGAAAATAACTTTTTTCACTGAGCAAACAGCAGCCGATAATTCCCAGTATAATGAAAAGGGAGAAAAGGCCGTAGCTTACTAATAATTTTACGAGTGCTGTGCCATATTGATTTGCAATCTCACTTATGCATGAGTAAAGATTGTTTATAAAATGAATGATTATTGCCGGTATGACCGATCCGGTTATAACGGTAATGTATGCAAACACAAGCCCCAGAATAAATGCAAACGGGATTTGAACCATATTGCCATGCATTAGCGCGAAAAGCAGTGCCGATGCAAATATTGCAAATGCGTCTCCGTAGCGGCGCAGAGAACCAAGCACGACTACGCGAAGCGCAAATTCTTCAATTAAAGCGGGCAGTACAGAGATTGTAAATATCCATAAAGCGATGCCTGCGGGCGATTCAGGAATTTCGAGTGAGCCATAGTTAATATTGCAGCCCACACTCTCTAAAAGCTGCGCCCAGTAGCCTACAATAATATTGGCGCCCATTGCCACCATAAGCCCGAAACATATGAACCAAAAAGCATCGATGACGGGTATTTTTTTATGTGCAAAAAGATCGCCTAATCGGAAACGACTGGTTTTTGCCAGTATTATAAAGGGTGGAACGAACATTGCAATCGACAGCACGATTTGCATAATCAGGTCATATATGGGCGAAAACACATAAGGGGTGTTTGAAAATACCAGTACTATTACAATAGATAGGAGTGTGACCGCGCCAAGCGAAATTAAAAAGGCAGCGCCTATGCGGTTTCCGCTGTGTCTAACTGCTTTTTTCTCGATTTTTGCGGGGTCAACCGGTGGATAATAACCGTAGTTACAGTTGTTAGGATAGTTTTCATTGCTAGGGTACATTTGACCACTCCCTTTAATATTGTATAATACAATAAACAATAATATATGTCAATCTTGCCGTTGTAAACATCAGGTGTGTGTGCTATAATTAACCAATTAAACAATGAGTGCGAGGTACAAATATGCAAACTGTTAATACTTTTATACTTATGCTTTCGGCTGTGCTGATATTGGCGGCGGGAATTATTGCGCGCAAAGTGTCAAAGGGGCACTCGGTGCGCACCGTTTTTGGCATACTTGCACCTGTACTGTTTCTCACTTTATCATATACAATAGTCGAAATGATAGTAGCAGGATACGAGGAGACAGCAAAGCTTGTCGGTGCAGAGTTTACAGCACAAAATTATTTGTTTCCGCGATACGCCTTTACTGCAATAATAGCGGCTTTTGCTATTATTACTCTCGCATCGGTCATAGCTCTTAAAATGCGGGACAAGATTAACCCCAACGTTTCATTTTTTATCGGTTCGTTAATAATCATTAGTGTATCTTCGGCGGTTGCGCTTATCTCATTGTCCGAAAAATATGCAGCTCACGGTGCAGTTATAATGCCTATTGCAGTAGTTTTTGCTATGTATGAAATTTTTGCACTGGCTGACACTTTGCTAGACACCGATAAAAAGCTGCGTCGTGTAATTTTATATATTGTGCATATTCTATTTGCTGCGCTGTCAGCATTTTTAATGATATTTGCTTTCACTTATTTTAAGGCAGAGCTTGATATTGCCAAAGGTAGCATGAGTGTTGCTGTTGTAATAGGAGCGGCTGTTGCTATTTTAGTGATAGCGGGACCGGCATTTGTAAGTGCTTGTTCGCTCATCGCAAACAGCATTAGCAGCTACAAATATATTTCAAAAGAGGATAAAAAGCTCGCTAAAAAGGGATAATAACAAAAAGAGGTGTTATGCTTGGACCTTTCTGTCGGCTCGGTAATAAAATGCTCATGGCAAAGCCTTAAAAATAAATGGCTGATTGTTCTGATTTCATTTGCGGTGGCATTTTGCGCATTTTCCCTTACGGCAATGGTGGCTGAAATGGCGCAATATGTGGCATCGCTGTCATATATGTATATTACTGATGAAAAGTCAGTGGAAGCTCTCAACAGCAGTCTCTACACGCTTTTCACCGTCTTGTCATATGCTAGCTCGCTGTTTATCAACATGCCACTGTTTTTGGGGTTTGAGCGCATAGTTTGGACAGTGGTCAACGGGGATACGCCTTCTGTTTCCGATACGTTTTGGTGTTATTCGCTGCACCGACTTATCAAAGCAGTGGGGCTCAAAGTCACAATTGGTCTGCGATTAAGTTTGTGGGCGTCTGTGTTTTTCATTCCGGCAAGGCTGGCTGAGTATTATTTGCCGCTTATTACTGCCAATTGGGTGGCGGCATATGTAAAATATTTAATAATCGGTATAGGTGTGTGTTTTGTGCTGGCAAAGCTGATTTCGTACAGCGCTGCCGACTTTATATTCTTTGAGAATGAAACAATGAAAACCAGCAAAATCATTTCAAGTTCAGCGGCGCTACTCGGTATTCGCAGCGGTAATTTGGGCGAAACAATTTTGCTTATGATATGCCTTGTACCCATTTTGCTTAGCTGTGCGGTAGTGCTTCCGCTTGTTGTGGCTGTGCCGTTTTATACAGCTTGCGTTGCCACCTTTGTTTCTCGCACTATGGGCACCGCCTAATTTAATAATAATAAAACCGACGTTTGTAAATTTTGCAAGCGGCGGTTTTCATGTGTTTTAAGGTTTGGTACTTGTTAAAATGTACGCAGAGTGATATAATAGTTTAATTAAAATGAATCTAGTTATATATATATATAAATTGGGGGCAAAGGGAAAAGGTGAACCGAAAAAAATGGATTATATCAAATGGCAATAAGGAGCTTGCTCGCCAGCTCGCAGAGGAATGTGACATAGATCAGCTTGTCGCACTTATTCTTACTGCGCGCGGATACAGCGACCCTTTCGAAATAGATGAATTTTTGTTATCCGACCAGCAGATGAGTGACCCGTATGAGCTTATCGACATGGACAAAGCGGTTGAGCGCATTCGCGCGGCAATTGCATCCGGCGAGCGCATTGCTGTTTATGGAGATTATGATGTTGACGGCGTAACTTCGACTGCGCTTATGTACAGCTACCTTTGCGATAGGGGTGCTAATGTTATGTATTTAGTGCCCGAACGTGAGGATGGCTACGGAATGAGTTTTTCAGCCGTTGACCGACTGAAAGAGAACGGTGTAAAGCTGATAATTACGGTCGATAACGGTATAAATGCTGTTGCCGAGGTAGATTATGCAAACAAATGCGGGATAGATGTTGTCGTTACTGACCACCACTTGCCAATGAATGAACTACCAGCTGCTGTTGCAGTTGTTGACCCGCATCGCAGCGATTGCCCAAGTCATTTCAAAAATTACGCAGGCGCAGGCGTTGCGTTTAAGGTGATTTGTGCTATTGACGATTCTTCGGGCGAAGAAATGGTGACCCGTTACGGAGATCTGGCTGCAGTAGGAACTATTGCCGATGTTATGCCGATTATCGGCGAAAACAGGCTGATTGTTCGTGGCGGATTGCGGATGGTTGAAAACGGCAGAGAAGGTTTTGCCGCTATCATCAACGCCGCAGGAATTGGTTCACGCACATTTGCGGCATCCAGCGTGTCATTTGCCATCGGTCCGCGTCTTAATGCTGCGGGACGAATGGGTAAATGCGATCGAGCAGTAAGATTGCTGCTGTCAAACGATAAGGTCGAGGCTCGACAGCTTGCGGCTGAGATAAATGAGGACAATGCGCGCCGTCAGCAAATTGAAAGGGAGATATTCGAATCAGCCGTTCAGATAATAGAGGAAAACGGATATGATAAAGATAGAGTTATCGTTGTTTGCGGAGAGGGCTGGCACGGAGGAGTAATCGGAATAGTTGCGTCACGCATTTGCGAGCGCTACGGCAGACCTTCGTTTGTACTTTCGGTAGAAAACGGCGAGGCAAACGGATCTGCACGCAGTATAGGCGAATTCTCAGTGTTTGATGCGCTGCGAGCATGTAAAGATGTGCTGACTCATTTCGGAGGACACGCACGTGCCGCAGGAATGTCGGTTAAAGCCGACCGTGTTGACGAATTTCGTGTGGCAATAAATAAATGGGCGGCAGAAAATTTTGATGAAATGCCGTTTTCTGAAATAAAAATAGATTGTCGTCTGTCACCATCGGCATTTTCGGCCGATTTGGCAGATTCACTTGAAATATTTGAGCCGTGCGGAGTGGGAAATCAGACCCCTGTTTTCGGACTCATGGGTGTGCGACTTGAAAAAATTGTCGCCGTTGGAGGCGGTAAGCATTTGCGTTTGACCGTTTCAAAAAACGGAGCAAGTGCAACCATTATGGTGTTTATGTCAGGTGAGCAGGATTTTGGATTTTCTATCGGCTCTTTGCTCGATTTTGCGGTTACAGTTGAGTCAAGCGAGTATATGGGCAATCGCAGCTTTACACTGATTGCAAAGGCGTTTCGTTCATCATCGGTTGACGAGGAAAAAATGCTAAAAGAAATACGGATATATGAACGTTTTTGCCGGATGGAGCAACTGACACCGGAACAAAAAGCAATTTGTGCGGTAAGCCGTGACGACGCTGCGGCTATATACAGAGTTGTTTCCAAAAACGGCGGATTTTCAGGCGTTTTCGAGGCGCTTATGACAGCGGCTGGTATCGGCTCATATATTAAAACACGTCTTGCGCTGGATATTATGTGTGAACTTGAACTTATTAAGTGCAAATACATAAAAGACAGTGTATTGGTAAAAAAATGTCCTGTTGACGGTAAATTTGAACTTAACCGCTCAGCAATATACAGAAAGGCAAATGGAGAGGAGGAATAAAATATGACGGTAAACTACGACGGAAGGTTTGAAACTCTCGTTGATCTGCTTGAACAACAAGGGGGCACGTATGACTATGACATGTTAAAAAGAGCGTATGACATAGCAAAGTCAAAGCATGATGGGCAAAAGCGCCTTTCGGGAGAACCGTTTTTTATTCATCCTTTTTCTGTTGCCTGCATAACGGCAAAGCTCGGCATGGATTCCGAGTCAATTGCGGCAACGCTGCTGCATGATGCTGTTGAAGATACTGACCTTTCTATTGAAGATGTGCGTCGCGAATTCGGCGATACTATTGCCATGCTTGTTGACGGTGTTACAAAGCTTGGTAAAATCAGCTATATTTCAAAAGAAGAGCAACAGGCGGAGAATGTCAGAAAGATGTTCATCGCCATGTCAGAGGATATACGTGTAATTATCATCAAATTGTGCGATCGTCTGCATAATATGCGTACTATTGACGCGCAAAGTACGCAAAAGCAGCTTGATAAATCAAAAGAAACTCTTGAAATTTATGCTCCTATTGCTCACCGACTTGGTATTCGTGCGGTTAAAGAGGAGCTTGAAGATTTAGCTATAAAGCATCTTGATCCGGTCGCTTACGATGAAATTGAAGGACTGCTGGAAAAAAATAAAGAGTACCGACTGAGTTATATAGAAAGCATAAAGGATTTGCTTAGGGAAACTCTGGGCGACTCAATACCAAACCTGTCCATTGAGGGACGGGTAAAGTCTATTCATGGAATATACCGTAAAATTTATATTCAAGGCAGACAGTTTGAAGAAATTTACGATATTTATGCAGTTCGAGTTATAGTAAACACAGTTACCGATTGCTACAACGTACTCGGACTCGTTCACGAAATGTTCCGTCCAATTCCGGGCAGATTTAAGGACTACATTTCTACACCGAAATCAAATATGTATCAGTCGCTGCACACTACTGTTATCGGAAAACGCGGTGCACCGTTTGAGGTGCAGATACGCACGTGGGATATGCATTACACGGCTGAATACGGTATCGCAGCCCACTGGAAGTATAAAGCTGGCATAAGCGGAGCCGACGAGCGTTTTGAAGAACGCCTTGCATGGATTAGGCGTATGCTCGAAAACCAGAGCGAATCAGATGACATTGAGGAAATTGTCCGCACGATAAAAACTGACCTTGCGCCTGAGGATGTTTTTGCCGTTACACCTGGCGGCGACCTTATCAGTCTGCCGGCAGGTTCAACCGCAATAGATTTTGCATATGCGATACATTCGGCGATAGGAAATCGCATGATAGGTGCTAAGGCAAACGGCAGAATTGTGCCGATTGATTATGTTCTAAACACCGGCGATGTTGTTGAAATCATCACCACCAATCAGCAGGGGCACGGCCCAAGCCGAGACTGGCTAAAAATCGTTAAAACCAGTGAAGCACGCTCTAAAATTCGTGCATGGTTTAAAAAAGAACGGTACGCCGAAAATGTTGAAGAAGGCAAGCACGAAGTCGAACGTGAATTTCGCCGTGCAGGTATCAACTTACCCGAAAAGGAAATGGAGAAATTCCTCAGCAGCGTTGCAGATCGCCAAAATTGCACGTCAATTGATGATTTTTACAACAAAATCGGTTATGGCGGCATAATCCTTTCTCGCATACTGCCCCGCATACGCGAAGAATATATGCGTAATGTAAAGGCACCACAGCGGGTTGATGTTTCAGATGGTATTATAAATAATGCTACTCATCGCCATTCTCACGACGGTATAGTTATTGAGGGCGTTGACAACTGTTTGGTTAAGCTTTCACGGTGCTGCAACCCGATACCGGGGGATAATATTATCGGCTTTATCACTCGTGGACACGGTGTATCTATTCACAAGCGTGAATGCCCAAATGTGCCGCAGGATTTGGCAAATTGTGAAGAACCCGAACGCTGGATCCCAGCCCATTGGGGAGAGCAGTCGTCTAAGGACTTCGTTGCAGGATTATATATTTTTGCATTTAACCGATTTGGTCTTATCGCAGATATTACCACTACTATTGCTAATATGCGTGTAATGATTAACAGGCTTAACACACGCGCTATGAAAAATGGCAATTATTCAATTGAACTTGAAGTCAGAATTGAAAGTCAGGAGCAAATCAAGTCGATTATATCCAGACTTGCTAAAATTGACGGAATTATTTCGGTTGACAGACAGAAAGGTTAATTAGCTATGAAGTGTGTAATACAGCGCGTATTGGACGCATCGGTTACGGTTGACGGAGAAACGGTCGGCAGCATTAAAAAGGGCTTTTTGTTGCTGCTTGGCATAGCTGAAGGGGATACCGAGGCACAGGCGGAAAAACTGGCAAAAAAGATATCTGCTATGCGGATTTTCGAGGATAGCGAGGGTAAAATGAACCTATCGGTAAACGATGTGGACGGCGAAATTCTTGCTGTCAGCCAGTTCACGTTGTGCGCCGATTGCAAAAAGGGCAACCGCCCGTCATTCATCGGTGCAATGAAACCCGAGGAAGCAAACCGTTTATATGAGCTGTTTATGCAAATGCTTAAAAATAACGGAGTGCGGCGGGTTGAACACGGTATATTCGGAGCCGATATGAAGGTGTCGCTTGTTAATGACGGGCCGGTAACCATAATTCTTGATACGGAGACTCTTTAATGAAAATAAAAACCATTAATTTAAACGATGTTGCATGCAACTGCTACATTCTGACTGATGAAAAAAGTGGGGACATAGCAGTTATAGATCCTGCTTTTTTCTTACCACAGTTAGAGCAGGAAATTGAGCAGATAAAGGACAAAGTTAAATATATTTTGATTACTCACCGCCATTTTGACCATGTGCTTGGTGCAGCGGGAGTAAAGGCGATGTGCAAAAATGCAAAAATTGCTATTCATCCGCTTGATGCCGACGGGTTGCGCTCTGCGGAAGTCAGTCTTTATAATATGTTTCAGGACATGATACCCCATGAGCAAACGGCGGTCGAGCCGGACATTTTGCTTAAGGATGCTGATGAATTTAATCTTGGCGACCTTAAAATAAAGGTTATGCACACGCCCGGTCACACATCAGGCAGCATAATGTATTTTGTGGATAATGTAATATTCAGCGGTGACACCATTTTTGACGGTGCCATCGGCCGCACCGATCTTGAATCGGGCAGTATGAGCGATATGCGTGCTTCGTTACGAAAAATCCGAGCACTTGAGGGCGAGTACAAAGTTTATCCGGGACACGGCAACGAATTTTTGCTCAAAAATAAATAATTTAAAATATGGGACACAAATTATGATTTTGTATATTTGCGGACACAACTTCAGGTATGAACTTGAGAATATATGTCGGCTGTTCTTTCCGTTTGAAAAAATAACGGTATCCGATACTACCGAGCAATCGGACGGTCGCTCTGTTACTGCAATACGCACCACTGAAAATGGTGAAACTGTGCTGACGGTAACATTTGATGACGGCAACATTCACAAAGCCGACAGCCGCACTGTCAACAGCTTGGCCGACGGTTTTGACGATGAGTGTGAACGCCTTTTTGCTGTAATGCTTTACGGTATTTTTTCCGAATACACCGGCACTCAGCCAAAATGGGGTATATTAACGGGCGTCAGACCCGGCAAACTTATGCGCCGTATGGCTGACAGCGAGGGTGAGGAAAATGCTCGCCGTTGGTTTACGGAAAAACTGCTTGTCAGCGACGAAAAAGTCGATCTTGCGCTTGCCGCATCTCGCACAGAGCAGAGTATAATTAATTTGTCTCGACCTGACAGCTTTAGTCTGTATGTTTCGGTGCCGTTTTGCCCGACACGGTGCAGCTATTGCTCCTTTGTTTCACATTCGGTTGAGCAGGCAAAAAAATTGATTGAGCCGTACACCGAGCTTGTTTGCAAGGAGATTGCATATACAGGCGAAATTGCGCAGAAACTTGGACTTCACCTTGAAACGGTTTACATCGGAGGCGGTACTCCAACTGCAATTTCGGCAGAGCAGCTCGGCAGAATTATGTCGGCGGTCAATGGTTCGTTTGACCTGTCAGCCTGTCGTGAATTTACTGTTGAGGCGGGACGACCCGACACGGTCACGGACGAAAAGCTCGATGCAATTATGAAAAACGGCGCCACTCGCATCAGTATAAATCCACAGACCATGTGCAACGCTGTTTTGGAAAACATTGGACGCTGCCATACTGCAGAACAGACGGTGACGGCATTTGAAATGGCGAGAAAACACGGCTTTAATAACATAAATATGGATTTGATAGCGGGTTTACCGGGGGATACATACGAAATCTTCTGTGATACAATGAAAAAAATCATTGCTCTTGACCCCGAAAGCGTTACGGTGCATACACTATCTATGAAGCGATCATCGCGAATGACTACGGGGGGCGACTTGCCTGACGCCGAGGTGGGTAAAACGGCGGACTGTATGCTGCGCCATGCAAAATCGGTACTTGCGGAGGTCGGTATGCGTCCATACTACCTTTATCGCCAGTCGCGCACTGTTGGAAATTTGGAAAATACCGGCTTTGCAAAACCCGGATACGAAGGGCTTTATAATATTTATATAATGGATGAAACACATTCAATACTTGCCTGCGGAGCATCAGCGGTAACTAAACTGCGTGCAACCGATGGTTATATTGAACGAATATTTAATTACAAATACCCATACGAGTATACCGATAGATTTGAGGAAATCATAAATCGTAAGTTGGGTATTGAAAAATTCTACGATTCTCACCCAGTTAAATAAAGGAGGATATTATTATGGCAAAATTTGAAGAGACAATGGCTAAAACAAAGGAATACTTTGGAATCGCTCGCAAAAAGACAGAAGAATTTGTAGACCTGCAGAAGCTGAAAATTAACGCAGCAACAATCCGCAACGGTATTGATAAGGACTTTGAAACCATCGGACGTATGTATTATGAGGGTCATAAAAATGGCGCCGACAATTCCGACGCTATAAGAGCCGTTGTTGCCGATGTTGACGGAAAATACGATGAGCTTGCTGACATTGAGGAAAAAATCCGAGAGGTTAACGGCGGCAACTATTGTACCGAATGTGGAACACAAAATTCGGACGACTCTGCATTTTGCAAAAAGTGCGGCAAACAGCTGTAATAAATAAACGGGACTGATAAAAGATGAGCATAAAAAAAGTCGGAATAATTATAGCCGACGATATGGAATATGCGCCATTTGCCGAAGCCGCAGGTGTTTACGGGGCAACTGAGGAAACCCTGCTTGGCAGGCGGTGCATTAGGTTTTCGCTTAAGGATGGCGAAAATGAGCTTGAGGTGCTTGCAGTTCACTGTGGCATAGGCAAGGTTAACGCAGCGGCAGCAACTGCTTATGTTGTTTCGCGGGGCGTCGATTTTATAATAAATACGGGACTGTCGGGCGGCATCAACCATATCGGCATGGGAATGATTACTCTGCCCGATCGTTTGCTCGAATACGATTTTGATTTGACGGTGCTGGGGTATAATTTTGCCGCAAAGCCTCAGCAAAAGTACATTTATGATGCTGACCTTTCGCTCAATGCCGCATTTATTAAGGTTTGCCCGCACGCAAAGGTCGGAACCATGGTTACGGGAGACCGATTTGTCAGTGACACGGTGCTTAAATCGGAGCTTATTGACCGATTTGATGCGGTAAGTTGCGATATGGAATCGGCTGCTGTGGCATCGGTATGTTATTTTGCAGGTGTGCCGTTTACAGCAGTACGCCGAATTTCTGACGACGCTGGAGAAAATGCGACCGAGTCGTACACCGAAATGAACGACCGCGCAGAGGCAACACTTGCTGAAATAGTAATGGACGGACTAAAAGAGCTATTACACAGTGAAGGGATATTTTAAGGAGCATAAAATGGACAATGTAAAAAAACGCAAGCATCAAAATTTGCTTCAGGGTACGCTTATACTTGGCGCAGCAACAATGCTTGTTAAAATAATTGGTGCAATATATAAAATACCGCTCGGTTGGGCGCTTGGTGGAGTGGGCAGCGGCTATTTCAGCATAGCGTATAATGTATATTTACCGATTTATACGCTTGCAATGTCAGGATTGCCGGTAGCTGTGTCTCGAATGGTTGCGGAAAGCGTGTCCGAGGGCCGGTTCCGAGATGCACGAAACCTGTTTAAACTGACTAAAAAGGTGTTTGTAATCACCGGATTGGTCTGCTTTGTAATACTTTCGGGTATTATTGCAATTATGATGTACAGAAGCGATAATCCGGTTACACTGCTTCCGCTCGTTACTATTGCACCATCAATAATTTTTTGCTGCATTATGTCCATTTACCGTGGCTATTACGAGGGACTGCGAAACATGTACCCCACAGGAATATCACAGGTAATTGAGGCGCTGGGAAAGTTATTTATTGGACTTGGTATAGCCTACGCAATAAAAGGCGTTTTGACCAATGAATATAATGCGTCGGGCACAGTTATGGGCTCAGTGATTACACCAGATGGCAGTGAGGCAACACTTGCCGAGGTTGCAAGCAAGGCAATGATGCCGTATGTTGCAGCAGGTGCAATACTGGGAATAACTCTGGGCTCGGCATTCGGCGTGCTTTACCTTGTTATACGCCATCGACGTACAGGCGATAATTTTACTGCACAGGATCTTGCGCTCTCACCCGAACCTCGTTCCACCAGGTCTAATTTTAAAATGCTTGTGGCAATCGCAGTGCCGATAGTGCTTGGCTCAATGATTTCACAGCTGACTGCATTCATTGACCTTTTCATTGTAACCGGTCGTCTTGAATCGGTAGTAAGCACAAGCGGTCAAGTTTTGCGCAATGTTTACGATGGGCTGTTGGGTGGATTTATTGATAAGGAAGTACCCACTTTTCTTTACGGATGCTACACAAACTACGCATATTCGCTTTATAATCTGGCACCCACCATTACATCAGTTATCGGTGTCAGTGCTATTCCAATTCTGGCTACCGCATGGAAGTCGAATGACAAGCTTTCGCTTAAAACCAATCTTGAAGCAACCATGCGTTTATCTTCATTAATTGCTTTGCCTGCCGGTGCGGGCCTGTTAGCGCTTGCACAGCCAATACTCGGGATTCTCTATCCGACACAGCCGATTGAGGTCGCTGTAGCAGCACCAATACTGCGTGTGCTGGGGCTTACAACCATTTTTTCGGCGCTCACCATTCCCGCAACCAGTATGCTTCAGGCGATCGGAAGGCAAAAGATACCTGTGTATAATATGATAGTCGGTGCCGTACTTAAAATAGTTATAAACTATATTTTAGTCGGTATTCCCGAAATAAATATTGTCGGTGCACCGTTAGGAACGGCTACTTGCTACGGATATATTTTCTTTGCAAACCTTGCAGCACTGTGCAAATATTCAGGTGTTAAAATAGATATTATAAGCGTTATAGTCAAACCGTTCGTTTCTGCTGTAATATGCGGAGTTACTGCTTACGGAGTGCATATGTTGGTTGCAGGCTGGAGAGGAGAAGGTAGCCTCACTACCATTATTTCAGTGGCAGCAGCAGCGGTTTCGTACCTGCTTGCAGTCGGTTTTTTGCGCACACTGACTAAGGACGATGTTATAATGCTTCCCAAGGGACAAAAATTAGCGAAAATACTTGAAAAAATTAGATGGATAAGTTAAAATACAAATTATAAGCATATTTGCAATTAAATATGTGCATATTGCACATATTTGGATATAATTCCTTATTATAACAGCTGAAAATGGTAAGAATATGATTGACTTTATAAAAAAACCGAATTATGATATAAAAGATTTAATTGAAATCATGGCACTTCTGCGTTCAGAAGGCGGTTGCCCGTGGGACAGAGAGCAAACACACAGCTCCATTAGAGCAAACGTGATCGAGGAAGCATATGAGGTTGCCGATGCTATTGATTCCAATTCTCCTGAAACATTGCAGGAGGAACTGGGAGATCTGCTTTTACAGGTTGTCTTTCACAGTCGGATGGAGCAGGAATCTGGTGGTTTTGATTTTGATTCAGTGTGCGACGGAATATGCAAAAAACTTATTTATCGCCATCCCCATATTTTCGGCAATGTATCGGCTAATACACCCGACGAAGTGCTGAAAAACTGGGACGCACTCAAAAAGAAAGAAAAACATCAGGAAACCTATACCGATACCATGCTCAGCGTACCTCGTGCTTTTCCGGCGCTAATGCGCGCACAAAAGGTGCAAAAACGCGCAGGTAGAGCAGGATTCGATTTTGATGATGTATCCGCCGTACACGATAAAATAGCCGAAGAAATGGTTGAGGTTAGCGACGCTGTCTCATCCGGTAACGCCGAAATGGTCAAGGAAGAGTATGGCGACCTGTTATTTTCGGTTGTTAATCTAGCGCGATTTTTAAATGTGGATGCCGAGGAAGCTCTTGCAGCATCAACCGACAAGTTCATTGAGCGGTTTGATAAGGTTGAAAAACTGGCAATAGAGCGCAACATAAAAATGCCCGAGACGCCGATAGCCGAGCTGGACAAACTGTGGGCTGAGGTAAAGGGCAAAAATTAATTTTGTCAACTCTTCCGATCTTAAAATCGGAGAAGTATAAATTATTTGGAGGAATTATATCATGAAGAAGACAGAACTTATCACTGCAATTGCTGAAAAAGCTGCTATTTCTAAGAAGGATGCTGACAAGGCTGTTAACGCCTTCGTTGAAGCAGTTACTGACGCTCTTAAGGCTGGAGAAAAGGTTCAGCTTGTAGGTTTCGGTACATTTGAGGTTCGTGAGCGTGCAGCTCGCACCGGACGCAATCCTAAGACAAAGGAAACTATCACTATCGCTGCTTCTAAGACTCCGGCATTCAAGGCTGGCAAAGGCTTTAAGGACGCTATTGATAACTAATAAAAATTAGTAATCTTAAACGGCTGCTCATTACGGGCGGCCGTTTTAAACTATACCAGAGCAGTTATTAACAAAAAGGAGATAACCATGCGACTTGATAAATATTTAAAAGTATCACGGCTTATAAAACGACGCACGGTTGCCAACGAGGCGTGTGATGCCGGCAGAGTATCTGTAAATGGAAAACAGGCACGAGCGTCATATGATATCAAGGAAGGCGACATTGTAGAAATGAAGCTGGGCGCAAGAGTAGTAAAAATCCGAGTTGAAAAGGTAACAGAGGTTGCTAACAAGGACACTGCGCCCCTCATGTATACGGTAATATAATAGTCATATATTCTCTTGTACAGGCATATTTTTAATAAGAAACCGTATAGGAGGATATATATATGACAGAGGAAATAAGACAGCAGTCAAAAGTTACACAAAATCAGCCGCACAATGTTATAATGGAGAACAGAAAAAGCCTGACAGTTACGGGCGTCAAGGACGTTGATTCCTTTGACGAGGAAACAACGATAATTTATACCGATATGGGTGAATTGACCGTTCGGGGCACGCAACTTCACATTAACCGACTCAACACCGAGGCGGGCGAGCTGAATGTTACGGGCAATATATATGGGCTTGCTTATACGGACGATCGTGACAAAAAATCGGGTCTGCTCGGAAGGCTGTTTAGATAAAAATTGAGCCAGATTACTTTTGCCGACCAGACGGTAAGTCTGCTTCTGGCGGCGGGCATGGGTGCGGTACTGTGTCTTTTATACGATGTTTTCCGAATTTTGCGAATGGCGTTTCCGCCCGGCAAAATATCGGCATTTATTCAGGACGTACTTTGGTTTGCAATTGCTGCAGTTGCTACCTACATGATGTGTCTTGCCAGATGCAGGGGCGAGGTGCGCTCGTACATTATTATCGGTGAGGTTAGCGGATTCATTTTATTCCGATTGACCGTCAGCCGATTGTTGATGCTTGCAGCGCGTCCCGTAATTCGCACAGCAAAACGATTGATTCGCACGATTAAATCTGCGATTTTACGCACGATAGTGCCGTTTATTAGCAAAATATTGAATAAAATTAAAAAAATTAAACAAGAAACCCTAAAAAAGACAAAAAAGCACTTGCACCTGCGTATGCCGTTGTTGTATAATCGTAGAAAGAAAAATGTATTATCAAACTCGGACACGGAGTAATTAAATATGAATAAATCAGTAAATACGGGCGCAAGGCCTGTCAGAAAGCGAAGTGTGATCCTGCGGCTTGGCATTTTCGTTTTCGCTGTTTTTATGGTTGTTAAAATGGGACAGCTTCAGGTTGAACTTGTGCAAAAACGGGACCGCCTTGATGCTGCAAAAAAACAGCTCGAAACTACCGAGCTAAAGGTGCAGGAGCTTCAAAACCTGCTCGAAAACGGTACGGAGAGCGATTTTATTGAGCGCGTTGCGCGCGAGCGACTTGGTTATGTTTATTCCGATGAAGAAATCTACACAGATATATCGGGGAAATAAAAGAAATTTTTAAAAAAATCATGGGAGGTTGCACAAAGGGTATGCAGCTTGAGGTAGGCGCGATTTTAGCCGGCAAAGTCACAGGTATTACAAAATTTGGAGTATTTGTTGATATCGGCGAGGGAAAAACGGGAATGGTTCACATTTCCGAGGTAGCACAATCCTATGTTGAGAACATAAACGACTTTGTCAAAAACGGTGACGAGGTAAAGGTAAAGGTACTCTCTGTCGGAGAGGACGGCAAAATTAGCCTGTCTATCAAACGGGCACAGGAACAGCCGCGCAGAAGTGGACCGCGTCCGCCTGCACCAACTCCTGACCGTCCTACAGCTCGTGAATGGTCACCGAGAAGAAACGATAATCTGTCATTTGAAGACATGATGTCTAAGTTTAAGCAGTCAAGCGATGACAAATTTTCCGACCTTAAACGCAAAAACGGTGGCGAAGTCAAGCGTGGCGCAAAACGCGGACAAAAATAATGAAAACGCGGAGCAGCTTTTGCTCCGCTTTTTTTGCAGATGGGGCATTTTAAAACCCACGCGAACAATAGGGCGGAATATATGCCGATTAACAAGGCATTTATACAAAAATAAAAATACCGCCGTAACAATTTCGGCGGTATGCGCGATAATATATGATCGCAAGAGTGTATATTGAGGTATGAAGGGAGTTGCATTAGTATAATACAACAATTCCCAGTTTCTGTCAATAGACTTGTCCTAAATTCTGTAAAATTTCGTTCGACAATATAAGAAGTTTTTCACAGGGGTAAAACATGAGAGAAATTGACGTTTCGTGCATAACCGATGCAGTTGCACGGCTGTGCATTAGTGCAAATAAAAAGCTTGGTGATGACCTTATCAGCTGTATTGAGTGTGCTGCGGCAAGTGAGACAAGCCCGCTAAGCAGTCGCATAATGTCCGATATACGCAAAAATCTTGACGCAGCGGAGGAGCTTAACATCCCCATTTGTCAGGATACAGGAATGGCTGTAATCTTTCTCGAAATAGGGCAAGAGGTGCATTTTATAGGCGGTGGCTTGGAGGCCGCCGTAAACGATGGAGTGCGCCGTGGCTATACGGAAGGACTTTTGCGCAAATCGGTTGTTGGTGACCCTATTCGTCGTGTAAATACTAACGATAACACGCCTGCTATAATTCATACACGCATTATAGATGGGGACAGCGTTAAAATTACTGTTGCACCAAAAGGATTTGGAAGCGAGAACATGAGCGGCGTGCGTATGCTGACACCATCGGCTACACGAGAGGATATAATTTCTGCTGTGGTGGATGTTGTCCGCACAGCAGGATCCAATCCCTGTCCGCCTATGGTTGTGGGTGTAGGTATAGGCGGAGATTTTGAATACGCCGCAATACTGGCAAAAAAAGCTCTTTGTCGACCGGCTGACAAACGCAACAGTGACGAGTATTACGCTGATTTGGAGCGGGATATGCTGACCGCTGTTAATGCACTTGGCATCGGACCACAGGGTTTTGGTGGAGCTACAACGGCGCTGTATGTAAACATTGAGCAGTTTGCAACACACATTGCAGGATTGCCTGTTGCTGTAAATATAGGCTGTCATGTTACCAGACATGCAAGTGAAACGCTGTAAAGGATGGATAAAATGAATAAATTTAAATGTGCGGCGCCTTGCCTTTTCGGACTTGAAAAGCTGGTTGCAGATGAGTTAAAGGAAATGGGAGCCGAGGATGTTTTAGCCGAAAACGGACGCGTAATTTTTAGCGGTGGCGCCGAAATAGTCGCGCGTGCAAACATACGCAGCCGCTTTGCCGAGCGTATACAGTTGCTCATCGGCAGTTTTGAAGCTCGCAGTTTTACCGAGCTGTTTGATGGCGTAAAAAATCTTGACTGGGAGCGGTATATTGGCGCTGACGATGCATTTCCCGTTAAAGGCAGCTCAATCGGATCGACGCTTCATTCAATACCCGACTGCCAGTCCATTGTAAAAAAAGCGGTGGTTGAGCGGTTAAAGTCAAAATATAAAATTGACTGGTTTGATGAGCTTGGTGCAGAGAGAAAAATATCTTTCTTCATATTAAAAGACAAGGTGCAGATGCTGATTGACACCTCCGGCGAGGGACTGCACAAACGCGGATACCGAGCTAATTCGGGCGATGCACCGCTGAAGGAAACACTTGCAGCGGCAATGGTAAAGTTGTCGCGAATTTATCCCGATTCCACGTTGTATGATCCGTTCTGCGGTTCGGGAACTATTCTGATAGAGGGTGCTCTAATGGCACGCAATGTTGCACCGGGAATTTTCAGATCGTTTGCGTCTGAAAAATTCAGTTTTATACCTCCTGAAGTGTGGCAAAGTGAGCGAGCAGCAGCACGCGATATGATTAACAATGATATACCGTTTAAAGCAGTAGGATCTGATATAGACCCTGCTATGGTTGAACTTGCCATGGCTAATGCAAAAAAGGCGGGCGTGTCCGACTGTGTTACAGTCAGTTTAAATGATATTGCAAATTTTGATATTCCGACTGAACGGGGCGTCACGGTAACAAATCCCCCTTACGGCGAGCGTATGCTTGATATAGATGAGGCACGCGAACTTTACCGCACTATGGGTAAGGTATTTAAGCGCCGCCACGGGCTTAAATACACCATAATTAGCCCCGATGATAATTTTGAACAACTTTTTGGTGCGGTTGCAGACAAGCGAAGAAAGTTGTATAATGGAAGTATAAGATGTCAACTTTATTTTTACTATAAATAAAAGAGTGTGATAGGTAATGCTACATATTTTTATTATTAATAATGCCGCAGGAAACGGAAAGTCGACAAAGCAACTTATACCGCAGATACGCGAATACTTTGAAAAAAACGGCGGCAGCTATGAAATTGAGTTTACAAAGTATAAGGGCGATGCCACCGAAATTGCACGCCGATATGCAAAAACCGGCGAGCAAGTCAGAATTTACTCATGCGGTGGAGACGGCACTTTAAACGAGGTTGTAAACGGTATAGCGGGATATGATAATGTTGAACTGGGCGCCATTCCGTGCGGATCGGGCAACGATTTTGTAAATTCCCTTTGCCAAGAAGATAAAGATGTGTTTCTTAATGTTAAGGCTCAAGTTGAGGGCGGCAGTATGCGAGCTGACCTGCTTGAAATCGACGACGGACTGTATGCAATTAATCAGGTTTCGATGGGATTTGATGCAAAAGTTGCAAGTAATTTTGTCAAATTTAAGAACAAGTCGCATATTTCGGGAAAAATGGCATATATATTATCTGCTATCTATTCTCTTGCAGGTACAATTCATAATGAAATAGCGGTAGAAATCGACGGAATTCCTGCCAAAAAGGAAAAGCTGCTGTTTGCCATTGCGGGCAACGGTAAATATCAGGGCGGCGGAATGAAAAGTGTGCCCGAAGCTGATCCGTTTAGCCGTGAGATAGCTGCTATTATTGTAAAAAATGTTCCAAAATCCAGCTTTCTAAAAATGTTCCCCGTGTATATGAAAGGTGAACATAAGAAATATACCGATATTGTTACTATGAAAAGCTGCCAAACAATAAAAATGACAGCAGCAAAGCCTATACCGGTAACATACGACGGCGAAATTTTAATGACCGAAAGTATTTCTGTTAAAATTGCGCCCGGAGTAGTAAAAATCATTTTGCCTAACACAATTCCGGTAAAATCGGATAAACGGGAAATATTAAAAAAGGCTGCTATAGCTGGAAAGTGAGAAAAAATTTACAAATTTTTTCTTACAACCTATTGTAATTTTAAAAAAAGGTGATAAAATACAATTAGCACTCTAAATAATAGAGTGCTAATTTGTTTGAAATATTTTTGAATGGAGGAATATATTATGACAATCAAGCCATTGGCTGACAGAGTAGTCGTAAAAATGGTCGAGGTAGAGGAGACAACAAAAAGCGGAATTATTCTTGCTGCAGCTGCACAGGAAAAGCCGCAGGTTGCCGAAATAGTAGCTGTAGGACCGGGCGGAATGGTTGACGGCAAAGAAATCACCATGTACGTAAATGTCGGCGACAAAGTCATTATGAGCAAATACTCAGGCACCGAGGTTAAGCTTGACGGTACAGAATACACCATTCTCCGTCAGTCAGATATACTTGCGGTTGTTGAATAATTATTTAAATAAAGGAGAGATTTACTATGTCAAAGAGCATTCTTTACGGCGAGGAAGCACGCAAAGCACTTCAGGCAGGCGTCGACAAGCTCGCTGATACGGTTAAGGTTACACTTGGACCAAAGGGCAGAAATGTTGTGCTCGACCGCAATTTTGGCGCTCCGCTCATCACAAATGACGGAGTTACCATTGCAAAAGAAATTGAGCTTGATGACCCGTTTGAAAACATGGGCGCACAGCTTGTAAAAGAGGTTGCTACAAAGACTAACGACATTGCCGGTGACGGTACTACTACTGCAACTGTTCTTGCACAGGCGCTTATTAAAGAAGGAATGAAGAATGTCACATCCGGAGCTAACCCCATGGTTCTCCGTAAGGGCATGAAAAAGGCTGTAGATGCCGCTATTGAGGCGGTAAAGGCCAATTCACAGAAGGTAAACGGTTCATCCGATATTGCTCGTGTTGCAACTATTTCATCAGGTGACGAATATATTGGCACATTGATTGCGGATGCAATGGATAAGGTTTCGTCTGACGGTGTAATTACTGTTGAGGAGTCAAAAACAGCCAGCACCTATTCCGATGTAGTTGAGGGTATGCAGTTTGACCGCGGTTACATCACTCCATATATGGCAACCGATACAGATAAAATGGAGGCTGTACTGGAAGATCCGTACATTCTCATTACTGATAAAAAGATTTCTAATATTCAGGACTTACTGCCCGTTCTTGAGCAAATAGTTCAGACCGGTAAAAAGCTGCTTATTGTAGCCGAGGATGTTGAGGGTGAGGCTCTTACCACAATAATCCTCAATAAGCTGCGCGGTACATTTGTCTGCGTTGCAGTAAAGGCACCCGGTTTTGGTGATCGACGCAAGGAAATGCTCCGTGACATCGCAATACTCACCGGTGGTGAGGTAATTACCGACGAACTTGGACTTGAGCTTAAAGATACTCAGCTTAGTCAGCTTGGTACCGCACATCAGGTTAAGGTTACAAAGGAAAACACAATTATCGTTGACGGTGCCGGAAATAAAGAGGAGATTACATCTCGCATTGCTCAAATCCGCAGCCAGCTTGATACTACAACCTCTGATTTTGACCGTGAAAAGTTGCAGGAACGACTTGCTAAACTTGCAGGCGGCGTAGCTGTCATTAAGGTCGGCGCTGCAACCGAAATTGAAATGAAAGAGAAAAAGCTTCGCATTGAAGACGCTCTTGCTTCCACAAAGGCTGCTGTTGAGGAAGGTATCGTTGCAGGCGGCGGCGTAGCGCTTATTAACGCTGCTACTGCTGTTGCAGGTATCATTGACAGGGTCGAGGGTGACGAAAAAACAGGAGTTAGCATTGTTCTTAAGGCACTTGAGTCTCCTATGCGCCAAATCGCACGCAACTCTGGCATTGCCGGTTCAGTAATTGTTGACAAAATCAAAAACAGCGGCAAGGTAAACTATGGCTTTGACGCATACAAAGAGGAATACACCGACATGATTACGGCAGGCATCGTTGACCCTGCCAAGGTTACACGCTCAGCACTTGAAAATGCTGCATCGGTCGCTTCCATGATACTGACAACCGAATCATTGGTTGCCAATAATAAGGAAGATAAGGCAGCAGCTAATGCTGCGGCAGCCGGCGCAATGGGCGGCATGGGCGGAATGTATTAATTCCCGATAAATAATAAAAAACACCGTTCCGATTATTCGGAATGGTGTTTTTTTATGTGCTGCATAAACGATGTAATGCTTCAATTAAACAAAAAAAGCGCAGGGTATTACCATATGTGAATAATCAAATACCTAACCAATGAATTTCAGCAAGTATGGTTACTTGTAATATTGCTTTTTAAATAAAGCTGACACTTTTGGCGGAATGAAAGTGTCAAAGTGTGTTACATAGTTTTTATCATGCAAATGCCGTCTAAAAAATACAGTAATATTTTTATTTTTTATAAAAGTGTTATGCATTCGGTATACTGTTATTTAAACCACGGGTTTCAGATTAATTCATCCATAAAATTGTGACAATGACAATATAACCGCCAAGCAATAAAACTATCTAAAGGCAATATAACACGCCTAAGGGGATAAAGCTAAGGCACCCTCCGTTTAAGGGGGGCGCCTTTTAAGTGGTAATTTTTTTGGTTGGGTTTATTCGACTGAATAACCGACAATAATCATTTGCAACAATGTAAGGTCGGCTGCGTCGATCACACGTCAGTCAATTTCACCGTAATTACTATCATCGAATTCGGGTGAATAACCAATCATAATCATTTGCAACGATAAAAGGTCGGCTGAGTCAACAATACCGTCATTTTTAAAATCGCAGATGTACAAAGCAGATTGATTGATAGACGAATATCCGAGTATGTGCTGTTGCAACATCATCATATCAATGCTACTGATATTTTGGCTGAAGTTTAAGTCACCAAGCAATGTGTAATAGGTAGTATTTATGGCCAAGCGCATAATGCTTTGTGAATTATATTCGGCAGCATAAATATATGCAGTGCCGGCGGCCAGAGCGATAATTTCACCTGTTTGCGAAATAGAGACAATGTCTGGAGTTGTGGTGTAGAAATAGGTGTCTGCTTCTGCCTGGTTTCCGATTAAATCTGTTACGCTGACATTTGCGCCCATTTGTGTTCCAACCCACATTGTTTTGCGTGTAGCGCTTATAGTAGCAACCAGGTTAGTTTCCTCGTTTGATTGTAAGTTAGCCATGTTGGAATCTAGATACCACTGAGGGGGAGCGGAGATTTTCCATACACCGCGGCAGCCTGTCAAAATAAACAGCTCACCAGTAACGGGGCTGACACGCATTGAAAGCGGTTTCTTACCGCCGTCAGCAGATTGTCTGCCGTCACCGGCAACACGTGTGAGATTTGTCCATGTATTGCCTCCGTCTAGGGAACGCCAAGTTGCCTTAAGATTGTGATATTGATAGCCTGAGCATCCAACGTATATAACGTTTTCATTGTTCGGGTCAACTGCAACTGTTGTTGCATATGATTCACCAAAGCTCTTCTGTGTAAAGGTGTTTTGTGTTGAATTCAAATCAACATTACATGAGTAGAGATATGTGTCGTTTGTTGCGTACAGCGTGTTTGTGGCTGAGCTGTATGCAATATCAGTGATTTGTGAAATACCGGAGCAGAGTGTGGTCCATGTAGCACCGTTATCTGTGGAGGTTACAACAGTAGCACCATTTGCACCGAATAATCGGCCTGTTTTCATGTCCACGGTGAATACGCCAGTGCAGTTGGTCATTTGAGTGAATGTATAACCACCGTCTGTTGTGCGATATTCGCCTATGAATGCAATATTATCATTACCCAACGCACCGCAGCCTATTTTACTGCCGTAGATGCGCAAACCGGTTGATTCAATGGTTTCACCACCGTCATGGGTGACTTTGATGTAGGTTTCTGCGCCGAACATTTGAGTTGCAACACCTGTTATAATGGTATTTTCATTAAGAATATATGATCCGTAGGTGTAGCCGCCCCATGAGTTGCCGGCCCAGTTGATATATTTCCATGTTTTGCCGCTGTCGGTGGAATAACCACCGTTAAAATCCTGGGAGGCGATACTTATGTACTCGGGATGGTTAACATTAAAGTTAATTTTACCACCGCCGCAAATGCTGTTGAAACCGGCGTTGCTCCAAAAGAATTTAGAACCGCCATTAATTGATTTATATATACCACCCCAAGCCGATGTGAGGACGGTGTTTGTGTAAATGGGGTTCCAAGCAAATGTGTAAACAGGATCACCTTTGGTTTCATGCCACAAACCAGTGTAGTCAATGGAAATGGTGCCCCAGTTATGACCGCCGTCGTTTGAGTAAAAGGTCTCATAATTGTATGAACTGTAATACTGTTGTAAAATTATATTGTCGGGGTTAACAGGGCTGATTGCAAAATTCATGGTATAACCATTAGTTTCAAAGTTATTTCCCCTAAATGAATCCCATGTTTCGCCGTAGTCGGTGGAAACATGATAGCCGCTTGTGTTAATGGCGTACAGGTTTGATGGATGAGTGTAAACCATATCAAAACCGTTAACGGCCTGATTGAATATCATTTGCCATGTGTTACCACCGTCTTTTGAACGGTATATTCCGTTGTTTGCATTTACATATACCCAACCGGTATCAGCAGATACTCTTATTTGAGCGCCGCCGTAACCAAGTGAATTAGGGATTTCATTCCATGTGTAACCGCCATCAATTGATTTGTAAATAGCGGGTCGGTTGTAATTTGAATTTGAAGTATTGTTTTCTCTTGACCAGTAGATGACTTTGCAGTAACCGAGGTTTTCATCATAACTGCTGGCATCGTAGGCAATTTGTACACGCAGATCTCCGTGATAGCCTACCTGTCCCAACCCTGCCTGAGAGGGTGAATAAACGTAATTCCATGTATCACCGGCGTCGGTGGACATGTAGATACCGTTTAAGACGTCGTAGCCAGAACTTGCACCAATACACAGAACTTTATTGTTGTTTTTCGGGTCGATTGCAATGCCGGTAGCACCGTTTGCATCGAAACCAACCGAGCTTAGATACCAGTTTGTGCCGCCGTCGGTTGATTTATATAGACCGCCGACATCGGTGCCGAGAAATGCGAGCGTTCCATTACTGGCGATAGTGACAGAATTGACAAGCTGGCAACCTTCACCGCCCGAGTAACCAAGATCTAAAAGCTCCTGGCTAATCAGAGGCACTGCTTGCCAAATGTCGGAGGTGAAGAATGTTCCCGATTCTACGGGGTTGTTATAAAAGTCTGCCTGGTCACCCTCAACCAAGTTGTCGGTGAATGGCAGTGAAGAACCATCGGGATATACAGTATCGTTGGTTTCCTCTTCCTGCGCATCAGTGGGCGCATAGAAACGATCAACAACGTTGAATGTTATGAGCTTGTATC
>CALHND010000009.1 GCA_938034875.1 uncultured Clostridia bacterium | reverse complement strand
ACGAGAGGACCGGGATGGACGAACCTCTGGTGCACCAGTTGTCACGCCAGTGGCATAGCTGGGCAGCTATGTTCGGATTGGATAAACGCTGAAAGCATCTAAGCGTGAAGCCAGCCTCAAGATTAGATTTCCCGTGACTTTGGTCAGAGAGACCCCCGGTAGACTACCGGGTTGATAGGCTGCGTGTGTAAGTGCCGTGAGGTATTTAGCTTGGCAGTACTAATCGGTCGAGTGCTTGACCTTCATATGTGGTTTACCACAACCACTCATCTACTTTCTCATCCACTTCGTATTGTTCAATTTTGAAGGTGTATTCTTTAAAATTTAATATGTTTATTAAGGTCATCAGCAATAGTTGGTGGCTTTTATTTTTTGCATTCATAATGTGAGTGCGTTAATAACACTTATATAGAGTTGATATAAACAATCAATAGAAACGGGTGGAACAGAATTTGCATTTCTATTGTAAAGCATGCTGTTATGCATATATAAGGTAATAAAATTTTCATTGTAAAAAAAGCGTCGGCACCAAAATCATTGTTTCCTTTAATAATTTACTATAATTCAGTAAAATAATAAACGGACACAGAATCTAAAAGAGTTGCATAATAGGGAATGATTCTTTATTGCAAAGCATTCTCATCGTTATATGGCACATATGATAGGTTTTATCTTAAAACAAGTCGTCGGCACCAAAGTCATTGTTTCCCTTAATAATTAACTATAATTCAGTAAAATTATAAACGGACACAAAATAAAAAATAATTGCATAATAAAAAATGTTTTTTTATGGCAAAGCATTTTGATCGTTATATGGAATGTAAGATAGGTTTTAACTTAAAATAAGGCTTCTGCACCAAAATCATTGGTTTCTTTGATAATTAACTTTAATTTTACAAATTAATAAACAGCACAAGACTCTTTTAGAATCTGTGTGCTGTTTTAATAATTGGTATTTAGTGACTGTACAAAAATGAATTAACCTTGCAAATTACTCAACCGTAACCGATTTTGCAAGGTTACGTGGTTTATCGATGTCACAACCGTTCGCCGCCGCAACATAGTAGCCGAGGAACTGCATTGGCACAACTGACAGAGATGCTGTAAATAACGGGTCCGTGTGTGGGATGTATAGCACCTTATCTGTTTCACTTGCAATAACTGTATTTGTGTTCTCAACAATGGCTATAATATCAGCTCCGCGTGATTTTACCTCGCGAATGTTGCTCAGCGTTTTATCAAATAAATAATTCTGGCAAGCAACTGCTATAACCAAACGTCCCGGCTCAATCAACGATATTGTACCGTGCTTTAATTCACCGGCAGCATATGCCTCAGAATGAATATACGAAATTTCCTTTAATTTTAGAGAACCTTCAAGCGCAGATGCGTAGTCAATGTTTCGCCCAATAAAGAAAATGTGCTTTTCATTGAAAAATAGCGATGCAATATTTTGAATTACTGATTTTTGTTCAAGCAATGATTCAATTTTATCAGGAAGCGCTAACAGTTCGTTTATAAGCTGTAAATTGCGCTCATCATTTATTCTGCTAAGCTTTCGCGCCATGTAAATTGCAAGCAAGTAGAAAACAGATAATTGAGCCGCGTATGCCTTTGTAGTGGCGACTGCTATTTCTGGTCCTGCCCAAGTGTAAATAACGTCATCAGCAGCTTTAGCAATCGCCGACGATACAACATTTACTATTGCAATTGTTTTTGCACCGAGGCGCTTTGCTTCCTTAAGCGCTGCAAGCGTATCCGCGGTTTCTCCCGATTGGCTGACAGCAATAACCAGTGTTTTTTCATCGATTATAGGTTCGCGGTAACGCAATTCTGACGCTAAATCAACCTCAACCTGTATACGAGCAAGTTTTTCAATTACATATTTTCCAACCATTCCGGCGTGATATGCAGATCCGCAGGCGGTAATTATTATTTTATTTATATCTTTTATATAGCTGTCGATACTTATGCCGTCAATTACAACCTCACCGTTTTTAATTCTTGGTGTAATTGTGTCCCTTAGTACTTTAGGTTGTTCCATGATTTCTTTCATCATGAAGTGAGGATAGCCGTCTTTTTCTGCAGCGTTGATATCCCAGTCAATTTTATTTACTTTGATATCAGACTCTTCGCCGTTTAAATTGTACACATGCACTTCATCTTTGCTGATAACAGCTATTTGGTTATCATCAAGATAGCAAATATTTCGCGTATGCTCGACTAATGCAGTAACATCGGAAGCAATATAGTTTTCGCCGTTTCCAAGACCTACAATCAGCGGGTTATCTTTTCTCACGGCATAAAACTTATCAGGACAGTCTTTGCAAATAATGCCCAGTGCATATGAACCCTCTAATTTGTGGAGAGTTTTTATAATAGTCTGCATTATATTACCGTCGTAATAGTAGTCGAGTAGTTGGGTTACAACCTCGGTGTCGGTTTCAGACATAAAATTGAAGCCTTTTTTGGTTAGACCATCTTTTATGCTGACATAATTTTCGATGATTCCGTTGTGAACGACAGCAAAATTTCCACGCATACTTTCGTGTGGATGTGAGTTAATATCATTAGGCTGCCCATGAGTTGCCCAGCGGGTGTGTCCTACACCCATAATTCCGCAGATATTTGCACCGTTATCTGTAACATCACGTAGATTTTGTATTCTGCCTTTTGACTTTTTTACTATAATGCTGTTATTTTGAACAACGGCTATTCCGGCTGAATCGTAACCACGGTATTCTAATTTCTCAAGATTATTTAATAATATGGGCGCAGCATTTTTGCTGCCCACATATCCAACTATACCACACATAAATGTGCCCCCTGAATTAATATAGGCATAAAAAATACCCTCTTAGAATTATATGATAAATATAATTAAAAATCAATTAAAACGCAATATTTAAGCAAAAAAAGATGAATTGCATATTTTAAAAATGATATTTTAATAATAATTTTATTTGTAAAATAATGAAAACGCAAGCATTTATTTTGCCGTTGCAAAGTTGCGCAAAATGACCTCCAATCTTACTAAGCGCTGTTAGATCGGGATGGATTGCCGTAAAGTGATTTAGTGCGCTTAGTTTACCTTGCCATTAAAGTAAATACTGCCTTTTTTAAATTGTTGCTGTCGGCGGTCTCAGTTCTGACAGTGAAAGTGCATGGCGGCATAGTCATTATCAAAATTACTACGCATAGCAAACAAACTTTTTATTCTTTTTTAATCTAGTATAATAAAATGCGCAGCCGTAGCTGCGCATAGGAATGATTTATTTCCATTGCTACTATACAAGTTGGACAAACTAAAATACTGACTAGAGATTGAATTTTATAGCGGTATAAAATATATTTTTATAGTTAATATATATTAACCTGTGTGTATTTTTATTTAGTTTCTGCCGAGTGCATCTACTGGGTTAAGTTTTGCAGCTGTAATTGCTGGATATGCTCCCGATATGCAACCAACCAATACAGATACCGCTATCAGCAATATGAGTTTTAGCGGATTTAATGTCATGCTCATGCCAAGAATGGCACTTATTACAACTGATAGTATTAGCGAAATAGTAACGCCTATTACTCCGCCGATAAAGGCAATTGTCCCCGATTCATAAATAATTTCGGCTAAAACCCTGCGGTTGCTTGCACCAATTGATTTTTTTATTCCTATTTCATAGGTTCGTTCCTTAACTGTGAGCAACATTATCGTCATTATTGACAGCGCTGAAACGACGATTGATGTAGCACTAATCACTACGAGAATTTGTTTAATAATATCAAGTAATCGATTTATTCGTTTACGATGGGTTGCCATGTCTGTGGCATTAATAGCATTTTTGTTACCCTTTTCATAGCCTACTATTCTCTTAATTTTACTTGTGGTTGTGTCAGAGGTGCTTGTGTCTAGTACAGAAACCGCGATTGAGGAAAAACTACCGTCAATTTTAGAATAGGGAATATATATACTGCTGTCAATCATATCTTCGGCAACATTTCGCAAAATACTGCCTTCAGTGGGAATAACCCCAATAATTTCATACGATCCTGCAACAGCCTGTGAATTCAGATCAACCTTCATTCCAACGCTTTCACCTGTGCCAAATAGATCTATTGAAAGACTTTCGTCAATTAGACAAACATTTGAATATGACATGATGTCATCTTCGGAAATATATCGGCCTTGTTTTAATTCAAGCGAAATTGTATCCTTTGCATTTTCTCCAATTCCAACTACAGCCGCACTTATTTCTTCACTGTGGTTACTTACGCTGCCCATTGTTTTGATTATTCCCATAGCACTTTCCACATTCTCAATACTGTTTATAAGCTTAACATCTCTACTGTCAAGAGGCTCGACACCGCTTTTTGATTTTATGGACACCGAAATACCACTTACGCCAAGACAGTCAAGTTCGTTATTGAACTTGACTATTCCTGCATCGCCGATTATATCAATTACGGCTACCGACATGACGCCGATTGTTACACTTAAAGCGATCATAACCGTACGCCACTTGTGGCGCATAAGCTGACGAATTACACCGGGCAAAATGCTAATCATTGGTTTTTACCCTCACTTTGATTCGACCGCCAAGCGAATTTTTATCCTCTATTACGCAGTCGCCGATTTTAAGTCCGCTGGTTATTTCGGCGTATTTATCACCTTCTACACCGATTTCGACCTTTGTTTTTTCGGTTTTGTTTCCGTTTGCAACGTAAACATATGCATCATCGCCTTCGTATGCTATAGCGGAATAGGGAACAGCCAACACATTGCTGCTTTCTTCAGCCGAAATGTAAACCTTTGCGCTCATTCCGGGCATAATAATTTCGTCATTATCTGAAATATCTACGGTCACGCTTACAACCGTACCGTTTGCAACCGTGGGTTCAGCAACAGAGGATATTCGAGCAACCTTTCCGGAATAAGTTTTATCGTCAAATCCATTTCCGGTGATTGTGGCACTTTGACCTATATTAACCACAGAAACATCGCGTTCATTAATTTGAGTTTTAACCTGCATTTTTTCTGTCAATGAAATAACTGCTAAAGGTGCACCTGATTTGTATTCTTTACCAATCGAGGCAGGCAAAGATGTTATTATCCCGTCATAATCTGAATAAATATCAATTTCTCTCATTCGGCTGTTAATCGCCGTCATGATCAAGTCACCATCGTTAACTTTGTCACCAACGCTCACCTTTATGTCATCCGGAATAACTGTTTCGTCGTATGTTACCACCTCATTATTTTTGGCAGAAACCGTACCGACACAGGGAATTATTCGTTCAATCGTTTGTGGCGCAACTGACAAAGCGCTGACCTCTGTGAATGTAGCATTGTAAATAAGAAATGCAGCAACGGCGCAAAAGCCGGCAGAGCATAAAACAGCAGCTATAATTTTTTCCGTTTTCTTCATTTTACACCATTCCCACCTTTTTTATTATTTTGGGTAAACGGTTCGTATTTATCCTATGCATTATTTCGTATAAAAGGTTAAAAATAGCAAAGGGTGTAAAAAATGAATTTGATAAAATGTGTGCGAAACTGCAAATATCAAAATGAGGGTTATTGCTGCCGTGACGAATGTGGCGAGGTAAAATGTGTCATTGGCGGATGCCCATATTATGAAATAAACTCGTCCCTGATAGACAGGGACGAGAATTTATCTGAATAGCTTTTCATGTTGCTTTGAATTTGCAAGTGAGATATAGTCTTCACCGCCGATAATAATGTGGTCGAGTACTTTAACGCCAATAACATTAAGTGCGTCAACAAGCATGATTGTGGACCTTATGTCATCAGGTGATGGTTCCGCTAAACCATTGGGATGATTGTGTGATAAAATGATTGAATGCGCAGAGGTTTTTACAGCAACCTCAATAATTTTGCGTGTATTTATGGCAGTTGCATTAACAGTACCGCTTGAAATTTGTTCCCAACTTATAAAGTGGCAATTTTGATCAAGACAAAGAACTGATAATATTTCGTTTTGTCTAAATCGGTATTTTGCAAGTAGAAATTCGCCGACAGCCTCACAGCTATCGAAAACTTCTTTTTCGCTGGTTTTATCTTCCAGATATTTTCGTGACAGTGGAGCAATAAGTTTAATAAGTGTTGCTGTATGTTCACCTACACCTTTAACTTTAAGTAACTCTTCATACGGAGCGTCAAAAACGCCTGCAAGCGATCCGAACGCTTTAAGTAGCTTATGTGCAAGCTCATTTGTATCCCCTTGAGGAATTGCAAAGAAAAGTAGCAGTTCAATAATATTATGGTTTTCAAAGCTATCTAAGTCATTAGCTATGAATCTTTTTTTCATTCTTTGGCGATGCTCGGCATGAATATTTTTTGCTGGCAAAGTCGAATGTCTTTTATCCATGTGTTAAAACTCCTACTATAAAATATCATTTATTTCCATTATATGATATTTTTAGTCTTTTGCAAAGCGAAAAATGTGTTATAATATAAATATTACTAATTTTATGGGGGAAAACCGTTGAAAGAATATATTATTAAATCGAACGATGCGGGCCAGCGGCTCGATAAGTACCTGACAAAGACATTTGCAAACCTACCAATGTCTCTCATGTATAAATACATAAGGCTAAAGCGAATCAAATTAAATGGAAAGCGTGCCGAAATATCAAGCCGCCTTTCTGAGGGTGACGTTGTATCGTTATATATAAACGACGAGTTGCTTCAGGAAACAGCTCCGAAATATGATTTTACTTCTGCGCCGGACCTTGTTGACATTGTCTACGAGGATGAGAACATTATGCTGGTTAATAAACCGCAGGGACTCATTGTACATCCTGATGACACCGAATACCGTGATACGCTTATAATGCGAATACAGCATCATTTGTACAAAAGTGGGGAATATTGCCCGGAAAATGAGGCATCTTTTAAACCGGCGCTTGTTAACCGAATTGATCGCAATACTGGAGGAATTGTGATTGCGGCAAAAAACGCAATGGCGCTGAGAGTGTTAAATGAAAAGCTTAAAAATAGAGAAATAAATAAATTTTATTTGTGTGTTGTACATGGCAAAATGCCGAAAAAAGAAGATACGCTGACAGGTTATCTTGAAAAGGACGAAGATAGAAATTTAGCAAAAATTCGTACACATAAAACCAATGAGTCGCGCTCAATACGCACCCGTTACCGAGTTTTAGCGCAAAAAGGGGATTTATCACTGCTTGAAATTGAGCTGTTGACAGGCAGAACTCATCAAATTCGTGCGCATTTGGCTTCTATCGGACATCCGCTTCTGGGTGACGGAAAATACGGTATAAACACCGCTGACCGTAAAAAGGGATATAAACATCAGGCATTGTGGTCATATCGGCTTGCATTTGATTTTAAAGAAGATGCTGATGAACTGCAGTATCTAAATGGAAAAGAGTTTATGGTGAAAAGTGTTTGGTTTGCTGAAGAACTGTTTGGAACTATGCCCAGTGAAGCAGCAAAATTATAACAGACAAATAAAAATGTCGTCTTACTTTTGTAAGACGACATTTTTTTATTTATTTAATTTTATAAAACCATAGCTTTCAAGGATTTTAAAATACTTAACAAGCCTTTCATACAGTGGATCAGCCTTATCTCCAAAATGTTCTTTCACACTTTCAGCAATTTTTAAAATATCGGCTTTTCCGTCGATTAAGGGCCAAACAAAGCTGCCGGTTTCATCAAGATGAACATAACTTTTTTTTGGCTTTTTAAAAACAGTTTGAGCTATTCGGTTAAACAGTCCTTTATTCTCAATTTCGAGTGTAATAATACCGTTTTCGTCGTTATTCCAATTTATACTTTCATTACGAACGGGTATATATTCAAGAACGTTGTCACTTTTTGACTTATTACGCTTGTTCATTTTCACTTATATCCGCCTTATCTTTTTTAGACCAAACAGTAAATTTGAGGAATGAAAGAATAATAATTGATAAAAGAACCAAGCTGCCGATATTTGAAAATGTAGTAGAAATTCCAAAGCGCTCAGCAAGGTTGATAGTTTTATCAATGCCGAAAATTGCAAATAAAGCAAGAGCAATACCTATTAAGCCTTCGCCTGCAATCATGCCTGAGCTAAAGAGAATGCCGTTGTTAATAACCTTTTCTTTTCTCTTGCCGTTAATCTTTGATTTCTCAAGTGCTAATCTTATAAGTCCTCCGATCATAATACATGCGTTTAGCTGAACGGGGAGGTACAGACCGATGGAAAAGGGAAGAACAGGTATTCTAAGCAGTTCGGCTACGATTGCAATAAACGCACCGGAAATGATTAGAGCCCAGGGGAGGTTACCGTCCATTACACCCTCAATAATAAGCTTCATCATGCTTGCCTGAGGTGCGTCCAGACCGTTTGCACCAAAGCCCCAAGCAGCATTCAAAAGATAAAGAGTGCCGCCGATAGCAAGTCCCGCAGAAAGTACACCAAAAATTTCGCCAACTTGCTGTTTTACGGGTGTAGCACCCAGCAAATAACCGGTTTTAAGGTCCTGTGATGTGTCGCCTGCAATAGCTGTAATGATACAAACAATAGACGCTATCGCAATTGCACTTGTCATACCGCTAGGACCAACAAGTCCGGTTGCTTTTAAAATAACGGTTGAAACTAAGACCGTGGCAATGGTCATACCGGAAACAGGGTTATTACTGCTTCCTACAAGCCCTACCATTCGGGAAGAAACGGTGGCAAAGAAGAAACCGAAAACTACAATCATAATTGCACCAATAAGGGTTACGGGTATTGCATCAATAATCCAAATGAGAAGAGTTAAGATAATGATGCCTCCGATAACAAAAGCAAAGTTCATGTCTTTTTCTGTACGCTTGTTCGAAGCAGCAGAATTACGTTTAAGGCCCTTTATTGCGTCGCTAAAGGTTGAAATAATAAGCGGTAGGGATTTGATAAGGCTAATAAATCCGCCCGTCACAAGCGCGCCAGCGCCAATGTATTTGATATAGCTGCCCCAAATAGCATATGCGCCGGCAGCATCGTATGTTTCTTTTATAGATGCATCACCGAAAAATACTATAAGAGGAATAAGAACAAGCCAACTTAAAACTCCTCCGCTGAACATTACGGATGCAATTTTAGGTCCACATATATAACCAACACTCATAACAGCCGGATAAATTTGTGTACCAATTGTACCTGCAAATGCTTTAGCACTAACAGAAACTTCGCCTGCAACTACTTTAAGTCCATCAATAATAAATTTGAAAAGTGCAGCTAATCCCATTCCTGCAAAAACTGTGGAGGCGCTTGAACCGCCCTTTTCGCCGGCTAATATAACCTCTGAGCAAGCGGTGCCTTCGGGATAGGGAAGGATTCCGTGTTCTTTAACAATTAGGGCATTCCGAAGCGGTACCATGAATAAGATACCGAGCATACCACCAATAAGAGCAATAAGGGTGATTTCAATGAGACTTGGCATTTCAGTAACACCTTCCGAAGCCCAAATAAAAAGAGCGGGAAGTGTAAATATTGAGCCTGCAGCCAGGGACTCACCCGAAGATCCGATGGTTTGCACCATGTTTGTTTCAAGTACGGAATTTTTACGCATGATCATTTTAATAACACCCATAGCAATTACTGCCGATGGTATTGATGCAGAAACAGTCATGCCAACCTTAAGTCCTAAATATGCATTTGCGGCTCCAAAAATGACGGCCAAAATAACGCCGACAATTACCGAAGTAAATGTAAGCTCCGGAGTAATCTTTTCTGCCGGTATATACGGTTTAAAATTGTTTTGATTTTCCATATTTAACCTGCCTTTATATATTATATATATTATACTCAAATATATTAGCATATTTTTGAATCGAAAACAATGTACATAAATTGCAAAAAACAATGTGACTTTTTAACATTTTTTATTACCTTATAATGGGTTAATATTTTTTTTACAACAGCTATTTAGAAAGTGTGCTAGGCATATTTAATATGGTTTTATTAATATTGTTTTGTAATAGATCTAATTAATGTGATATACAACATAGTTAAACTATAAAAAATATTTCAACACTAAATGGAAATTTATAGACATTTATACTTAAATATGGTATATCTAGTATAGTTGTATAAATTTTAAAATTGCTTTGAGCTTATTTATTATGAGCACAAATACAAATTTAAGATAATAATAAAGAGAAAAGGGAGAAATTGTATGGAAAATAAACTTGAAAAAAAATATGGTTTGTTTACCGCAATATGCATGGTTGTTGGCATTGTAATAGGCTCCGGCGTTTTTTTTAAGGCACAAACAATACTTGAAAAAGCACAAGAAAACATGCTAATTGGCATACTGGCATGGCTTATCGGTGGTGCTATAATGATCGTCTGTGTTCTTGCATTTGCGAGCATGGCACAAAAATATGTAAAGGTTAATGGTGTTGTTGACTACGCAGAGGCAACTGTCGGCAGCAAATACGGATATTACATAGGATGGTTTATGACCACTATTTATTACCCTGTATTAACTTCGGCATTGTCATGGCTTTCCGCAAGATATACGCTTGTGTTTATAACATCATGCTGGCCCGATTTTAAGCTTATTGTACCGGCATCAGAAGGTGGATGCATTATCGGACCTGAGTGTATTGCACTTATGTTATTCTATATGTGCTGTTCATATGCAGTTAACGCTTTATCACCTAAGCTTGCAGGTAAGTTCCAGACAACAACTACAGTTATTAAACTAATACCGCTCGGACTGATGGCTGTTGTGGGCGTTATTGCCGGCATTTTCAGCCCAACTCACATGTTGACTAATAACTTTGCTGGCTCTACTGTATTTTCCAGTGGCACTGGAAACGCTCTGCTTGCGTCTGTATGTGCCACTTCATTTGCTTATGAAGGTTGGATTATTGCAACTTCAATAAACGCAGAACTTAAGGACGCTAAAAAGAATTTACCGAAGGCGTTAATCATCGGCGGTATAGTTATTATATCAGTTTATACTATATACTTTATCGGCGTTGCCGGAGGCGCTTCGGTAGATGTACTTATTAAAGATGGAGCGACTACCGCTTTTACTAATATTTTCGGTGGTGTTTTTGGTAACATTCTCAACTTATTTATTGCAATTTCGTGTATGGGCACCATGAATGGTCTGATGCTCGGCTGCTGCCGCGGAATGTACTCTATCGCTTCACGTGAAGAGGGGCCTAATCCTAAGTTGTTCAGCCAAGTCGACCGTGAATCAAACATGCCGCACAACTCTGCAATAATTGGTCTTACGCTTTGTGCAGCTTGGGGACTGTATTTTTATCTATCAAATCTTGCAGGCACATGGAGCTCTGCACTTGCATTTGTCGGAACACCTTTTGAAAGTTCTATTTTGGTTTTCGACCCGACTGAACTGCCAATTGTTTCACTTTATGCAATGTATATTCCTATTTTTATAATGTGGATGAAAAAAGCTAAGGACGAAAAGTTCATAAAAAGGTATCTTATTCCGTCATTGGCAGTTATCGGCTCTTGCTTTATGGTATATGCCTGCATAGTCGGACACAAAATGGCAAACTTCTGGTATTTGATTGTATTTGCCGTTATTATGTTTATCGGTTTCCTGTTTTCAAAAAAGCGCAAACACGCAAAAGTGTAATGTGATATAAAGCACTGAACTAAAGCATTAATTGGCCGGCACTGGTTTTTATTTATCATATATTTACAAATACTTTGCAAAGGCTGTTTTTTTTAAGCGTTTTGTGTTAAAATATCAACAAGCAGTATAATAAAGCGAGGTGAATGTAATGAAGTATGTATGCGATGTATGTGATTGGGTTTACGATGAAGAAGTAGGTTGCCCAGAAGCTAATATTGCCCCCGGAACAAAGTGGGAAGACTTGCCGGAGGATTTTGAATGCCCTCTTTGCGGAGTTGGCAAAGATTCTTTCAGCGCTGAATAATTTATTTAGTAAAAAAGCACCAGCACGGATTTATTTCTGTGCTGGTGCTTTGGTATATAACAAACTATTGTTTTCATTTAATTTTAGTAAATGCCAATGCTTATATATAAAAAACACCGAAAAAAACTTTTTACAGTCTTTTTCGGTTTTTTTTTTACTTTAGAACGCTCAAAGCTGCTAATTCATTAAACTGCTTTTTAGTAGACCTTGTATGTTTTCGGGTGTACCTTTAGGTTAAAGGTTTATTCGTAATCAACGACATCTACCCAAGAGAGCAGGAACTGTCTCTCGTCCGATTTGCCCTTTACGGACTGTGAAGCGGCTACAATAGGCATCCATTTTTGAATGTACTGCTTTGCTGTGTTGCTCATTTTGCAGAAAAGATTCAGATATTTAT
>CALHND010000008.1 GCA_938034875.1 uncultured Clostridia bacterium | reverse complement strand
TGAATGTACTGCTTTGCTGTGTTGCTCATTTTGCAGAAAAGATTCAGATATTTATCTGCAATCTCGTCATCACCGGCAAGCTTGAATAGCAGATATGTGCGAGCCACGTCTGCAGATGCGTTGCCCTGTGTAGCATGAGCCCAGTCAAGAATATACGGTGTGCCGTCTTCGGAAATAATGATGTTTGTCGGGTTAAAGTCACCGTGGCAAACCTTTTTGTGCTTTGGCATTGACTCTAAACGAGTGTGCAGCTCGTAACGGGTGGTTGCGTCCAGATCAGTCAGCTTGATTTTGCGGCTCATTTTATCCTTTAATCTGCTGAGCATAGGCATTTCCATTGAATGAACCTGCATCTGCAGCTCTACAAACAGCTGAATGTACTCATCAAGCTTTTCGGGGTTTTCTTTCATAAGCTCGGCAAGAGTTTTACCGCTGATGTAATCGGATACAATGGCCCACTTGCCGTCAACCTTTATAACCTCAATAATTTTGTTCATTTTAAGTCCGGTTTCTTCAACACGCGCCTGATTAAGAGCCTCGTTAAGAACGTCGGCCTTTGAATAATTTTCGTCAAAAACTTTTATGCAACGGTCTCCGTCGCGGTAAAGAGTTTTGTTTTCTCTTACAACAATAATGTTATCAAGTTTCATAATTCATGTCCTCCTTATTTACCGTAGTAAGCGTTGAGATACATTTGCTTGATTTCTCTCATGAGCGGATAACGCGGGTTAGCGCCGGTGCACTGGTCGTCAAATGCTTGCTCGGTCATGTCATCCAGGCGAGCAAGGAAGTCCTGCTCATCAATGCCGTAATCTTTAATGGTTTTCTTGATGCCAACCTTTGCTTTAAGGTCATTGATAGCTTTGATAAGATTTTCAAGCTTTTCTTCGTTTGTTTTGCCGCCAAGTCCCAGGTAATCGGCAACTTCAGCATAACGAGCCAGTGTGTGCGGGTGGTCATACTGCGAGAATGTACCCATCTTAACCGGTGTTTCAGAAGCGTTAAATCTGATGACTTCTTCAATCATAAGTGCGTTAGCAACGCCGTGGGGCAGGTGGTGGAATGCACCGAGTTTGTGCGCCATTGAGTGGCATACACCAAGGAATGCGTTAGCAAATGCCATACCTGCAATAGTTGCAGCGTTTGCCATTTTCTCACGCGCTTCAATGTCGGTCTGTCCGTTGTCATAAGCACGCGGCAGGTACTCAAATATGATCTTAAGAGACTTGAGTGCCAAGCCATCGGTGTAATCGGTAGCAAGCATAGCTGCGTATGCTTCGAGCGCGTGGGTAACTGCGTCAATACCTGAAGCAGCAGTAAGTCCCTTAGGAGCGCTCATGTGATAATCGGTGTCAATGATAGCCATGTTTGGCAACAGCTCGTAGTCAGCAAGCGGATATTTTACGCCGCTCTGCTCGTCGGTGATAACAGCAAACGGGGTAACCTCACTGCCGGTACCAGCTGATGTCGGGATAGCTATGAAATAAGCCTTTTCGCCCATTTTGGGGAATGTGTAAACACGCTTGCGAATATCAACAAATCGCATTGCCATATCCATAAAATCGGCATCGGGATGCTCGTACATAACCCACATTATTTTTGCAGCGTCCATAGCTGAACCTCCGCCAAGTGCGATAATGCAGTCGGGCTGGAATGATCTCATTTGCTCAGCGCCCGCCTTTGCACAAGCAAGTGTTGGGTCGGGAGCAACATCAAAAAATGTGGTGTGCTGAATGCCCATCTCGTCAAGCTTGTCGGTAATCGGCTTTGTGTATCCGCTGTTGTAAAGGAAGCTGTCGGTTACGATAAATGCCTTTTTCTTGCCCATGACTGTTTTAAGTTCATCCAGGGCAACGGGCAGACAACCTTTTTTCATGTAAATCTTTTGGGGTGCTCTGAACCAAAGCATATTTTCTCTCCTCTCGGCAACTGTTTTAATGTTGATGAGGTGCTTAACACCGACATTTTCGCTGACTGAGTTTCCGCCCCATGAGCCACAGCCCAATGTAAGCGAAGGTGCCAGCTTAAAGTTGTACAGATCGCCGATACCACCCTGTGATGACGGGGTGTTGACCAAAATGCGGCAGGTTTTCATTCTTGCGGCAAATTCGTCAAGCTTTGCTTTTTCTGTTACTGCGTTAAGGTAGATAGAGGATGTGTGACCGTATCCACCGTCAGCAACAAGGTGCTCTGCTTTGCTGAATGCATCCTGCATATCCTTTGCTTTGTACATTGCAAGAACGGGGGAGAGCTTCTCGTGAGCAAATTCTTCCGAAAGCTCAACGCTCTCTACTTCGCCGATCAAAATTTTTGTTGACTCAGGTACTGTTACACCTGCAAGGGTTGCAATTGTGTGAGCCGTTTGACCAACGATTTTTGCATTAAGTGCGCCGTTGATAAGTATGGTTTTGCGTACCTTTTCGGTCTCTTCGGCGTTGAGGAAATAGCATCCTCTTACTGCAAATTCGGATTTAACAGCGTCATACACATTTTCGTGTACGATAACTGACTGCTCCGAAGCACAAATCATACCGTTGTCGAATGTTTTTGAATGAATGATTGAGTTTACCGCAAGCAAAATGTCTGCAGTGTCGTCAATAATAGCTGGGGTGTTACCTGCACCTACGCCCAGTGCCGGCTTGCCGCTTGAGTAAGCCGCTTTAACCATTCCCGGACCGCCCGTTGCCAAAATAATGTCGGCTTCTTTCATGACCAGGTTTGTCATGTCAAGACTCGGTACATCAATCCATGAAATGATGCCCTCGGGAGCGCCTGCTGCAACTGCTGCCTCAAGTACGATTTTAGCGGCGGCAATGGTGCTGTTTTTGGCGCGCGGATGCGGGCTGATTATGATTCCGTTACGGGTTTTAAGCGCAATAAGTGTCTTAAAAATTGCTGTTGATGTCGGGTTGGTTGTCGGGATAACTGCGGCTATAACGCCGATTGGCTCGGCAATCTTTTTTATGCCGTAAGCGGTGTCTTCTTCAATTACACCGCAAGTTTTTGTGTCTTTATAAGCGTTGTAAATGTACTCGGCAGCATAGTGGTTTTTGATTACCTTATCTTCCACAATGCCCATTCCGGTTTCTTCAACTGCTTGTTTTGCTAGTGCAATTCTCTGCTTGTTGGCTGCTGTTGCAGCTGCCAGAAAAATTTTATCTACCTGCTCCTGAGTATAGCCTGCAAACTTCTTCTGTGCCTCTCTGACTCGCAGTATAGCTGCTTCCAGCTTTTCTACTCCGTCTACAATATCATA
>CALHND010000007.1 GCA_938034875.1 uncultured Clostridia bacterium | reverse complement strand
AGAGACCAAGTGTATAATCGCTCTCGAACTTAACGTTCTTGTTTGGGATTGTAAGGGTTTCGACATAAGTCGGACCTGTTATAGTAGGCTGGGTTACATTCATCTTGTAAATTGTGTCGTAGCCACGTCCATCAAATTCGAGTTCAGAAGCATAATTTACGCCTGCTTCCCATTCGCCTGCTGTTGCTTTATTAATAAGAGCAACAGATGATGATACCAATTTGCTCTCTTCAGCAAACTTGAAGTCGATTGCGCCTTCTTCAGTCATCAAACTTGTAAGTTTAATTCTAAAGAGCTCGCCGTTGTTTGCATTAAGGTTAGATGCGCCGACAGAGAATGTGCATCCTGCATTATCATCTGACTGGAATACTACCTTAAGCATACCATCTTCAGTATCGTAATTTGTGATAAGTGTAGCACCTGCATAAGGTGTTGTATAAATAATCTTGTTATTTGTATCGCGTACGCCCATTACCTTTGTTCCATCCAAAGAAATAAGGGTGGTAGCAAAAGCAATTGTACGGTCGTATGTACTGTTAATGGTGTCAATTGCACCATCTTCCATAACAAGATTCATTTCTCCGATGAGGTCAGCGTAATTAGTAAGGCTAACCACCATCCAGAATTCACCTTCAGCTGTGCTTACATTGTCAATCGAGTTTCCGTTAGCATCAACAAAGCTCATTTTCCACTCAGCAGCGGTAGGCTCGTACGGTTCTCTTTCACCGCAGAAACGGCAGTAACCATCTACATAGTCACAATCTGTTACAGGTATAGCTTCTGTATATGTACTGTCACCGCGTGTACAGGTGTATGTCTTAACACCTTCTGTTTCACAGGTGGGTTCTACAGTAACCTGGCTTGTATAGTTGTGGCCGAGTGCCGGAATTTCACTATAATAATCCTCTTCGCCACATTCGCAGGTGTAGTGCATTGAGCCGGGTTGTGTACATGTGGCTTCTTTTACAACTGTTCCTTCGTAAACGTGAACATGAGTATCACCCTGGTATGTTTTTACCTTGAATGAACCAAGTGGTATATTATAAATGGTGTCGTGTTTAACGTTTTCATCCTCTACGCTTACCAAGCCTTCAATTGTACCGTTTATATACCAAAGGCCTGTTTGGCTGAGTTCCTTTACGTTGGAGTTAACTGCACCTGCATTTCCATTCCAAACATAAGCTTCCGGGCCAATCATTGCGCCGTTGTAAGCATTGCGATACTGGAATTTGGTAATGTGGCCCTTATAAACTACACCATCAATGGTAATAGTATATTTGTAATTTGTCCACCAGTTATTACATGAAAATGTATCCCCGTAATATAGTGTTTCTGTTTCAGTACCATTTGCTTTCAGGAAGAAAGCATTGGTGGAGGGGTTTCCAATAACAACATTATCAAGATTGTTGTTTTTGCCGAATTCAATGGTGAGGCTTTTCTTTGCATAATCGGTGTAAACAAAATCTTTTACTGTTACAGAGCCCATAAGAATGGTCTGGTCGGGGTATGTTACGCCCTCAGCACCTGCAATATCAGTAAGTGTGCCGTAAATGCTGTATTTACCGGCTGTAGTAAATGTATATGTATCATTGGCTACTGTTGTATCAACAGTATGTACTGTTGTACCGTTAAGTTTGTAGTCAAGCGAGTTGATTTTGCCTGTTACAGCAGCACCGTCAATTGTGTAAGAGAATACTTTGTCTGCCCATGATTCGCTGAGGACAAGTTTATCATTGGCATTTTCATCAACATAGTATTCAACCGAGTCAAATGAAAGTGCTGCGTTTGTGTCAAGGTCTGTTGTAACAACCTTATAATTAGATGTTCTGCCGAGATATTTCCACTCAAGCAGTTCATTACAAACTGTACAAACAGTTTTTTTAGTATAGTTAGCTTGTACTGTTGATTCTGTGTGTCCTAAAGCTGCTTGATCTTCTGTATAAGTATCGCCGCAAAGTAAGCAAACATATGTACGGACACCGTCTTCAGTACAAGTGGCTGTTGTTGTAGATGTGTAATCATGTACACATGGAGCTGTGTATCCGCCAATAGGAACAATTGATTCCTGCAATGCTCCGGATGTGCCATCGCAAGCCCAGTTTCTATAGTATTTTGCCACTTCGACAGCTGCTGCATCATCTACATCAACATTTGCAAGGTATGTATTCAGATCGTCTACTGTTGAAAACGGATATTTAATAGTAAGTGCCTGGGCGCCTACCATGAAAACGTTATGGTTGTAGTTTGTATTGCTGAGGCTGGGTGCTTTTGCTTGATGCATTACAACATTTACACCGTTAGCAGCATAGCTTTCAGGGAGAGCAACTGTTGTAGAAGTTGATCCGTCAGCAAGTGTCCATGTAATATTCCCAATGGATACTGCGCCTGCTTCCTTACAGTTAATTATTTGGCTGTTAACAGATGCTACACCATGATTAACAGCGATGGTGATTTTTAGGTGCAGATCCCATGCGCATGAAAGTGCAGAGATGAGATTGTCAACTCCTACAGTAAGACCCGTGTCATATGTAGCAATTACATCCTGGCCGTAAATTAACTTATACTTAACCGACGACACATTTTTTACACCCATATCAATGGCAAACTTAAAATCACCAAATGATGTATAGTGCAACTCATTGTTCGCACCGTTAACATTGTAATTATAGTTCGCTTCATATGTATATACGAAATTGTCCCATAAATTAAATGTATTCTGCGAAGTTGCTGTTACGTCTGATAGTCTTCTACCTTGAATGTACAAACCGTTTGTGCCGCCCACAACATTGAATTTCTCGCTGATGTCACCCTGACGGGTAAGTGCCGCAAGTTCTGCGTCAAGTGTTGAATCAGCAAATGCAGTAGTGAACGCACATGAAAGCATGGTAGCTACTAATACAATCGCCGAAACAAGAGACAGGAATCTTCTGAATGTTTTCATTAATTTACCTCTCCTTAAATGTGTATTGATTTTGCTTAAGTAATAATTTACAAACTTGTCTGTCGCATATACATGCACCATTCAAGTTTAAACCCAACAGCCGGCAAATCCCATATATCCAAGGCTATTTTTAACACGAACGATTATGCACTTAGAATAGCATACTATGGTTCTAATATACATTGTAATTATATACTTCTCATTATAATAAAGTCAATGTAAAAAATTACGAAAAATTAATAATTATTTGTGAAAACAGCCGAAAACGCACGACAAAAATGATGTTAATTATTAAACATTCTTAAATTAAAACGGTTTTTTTACATAATTATTCAGATATTAAGATTTTTTTGCTCTTTAAAAAACGGGGTCAGCTGAGAAATCATTTTTTCAACGCCGCCTACCGAATCACTTTCAAAATTCATAGGCATAACAGGGTCATGAACAGACAGCCTGAGCAAGAACCATCCGTCGGCATTGTCGCAAATGACTCTGATTCCCTCGCGGTTATCGTCTGCATTGTGCCAACCATCATGTCCTGCCACAAACTTTTCAAGTTCTGCTATAATGTGTTCTCCTACAGGGCGGAAATCGCTTTTGGTTATTTTAAAGCGGATCTCCTTGCTTTCTACCGGCTCGCGCAGTGCCGAAATCAAGTCGGGTATCGTTTTGCCCTCGGATCTAAGCTGTGCCAGCTTAATTACAATACGAGTTATAAGGTAAGCGCCGTCATCAAGGAAGTAATTGCTGCGGAACGCTGCGTGTCCGCTGGTTTCAATTGCAAGAGGTGCAATTTTACCCTGATTGCACAGCTCAACTGCTTTATCAATTACATTTTTGTATCCGCGACGATAACGGTAGTGTTCAGCGTGCAAATCGTTTTCTATAAATATTTTTAGACCGCTGGATGTAATGGAGTCAGTGACAATTGTACCATTTGGGTAATCCTCGCATGCCAAAACAGCCGCAAGCGCAACCAAACGGTTACGATTGATTTCTTTTCCATCGGAACCGACTGCGCCTGCTCGGTCTACATCTGTATCAAAAATTATGCCCAAGTCGGCTCCTGCTTCAACCGTAGCTTTGCAGGCGCACTCCATGGCATACGCATTTTCGGGATTAGGTATATGGTTTGGGAATCGGCCGTCAGGCTCAAGGTTTATACTGCCTGACACATCGCCGCCAAGTGGTGCTAGCACCTTTTCGGCATAAAATCCGCCTGCCCCGTTTCCTGCATCAACAACAAATTTTAGCCCCGAAAGAGGTTTGTCATCCTGGCCACATTCAAGTGCATCACATATAAGTTTACGCAAGTATGCAGCATACTCGCCGAGAAAATCGCAATCGATAACATTACCACTACCGCTTATTTCGCCGCCTGAAAGAGTTATGTTCAGTATATCGGATATGTCGCTGCCCTCAAGTCCACCCTCGCGAGTGAAAAATTTAAGTCCGTTGCGGTTATATGGATGATGGCTGGCGGTAATTGAAACTGCAGCATCGCAATTTTTGAGCACGGTGGTCATAAACATGGCCGGCGTTGTGCAAAGGCCGCAGCGAATGACCGAGAAACCTGAATCGCAAAAAGCTGATACAACCTGTTGTTCGATACGCTCGCCCGAAAGACGGCAGTCACGACCGACTGCAACGGTAAGATTTTCGCTGCCGCATTTTTGCGATATCCATTTTGCAAAAGCACGGGCAATGCCATAGACAGTTTTGTCGGTAAGCTGTATCGGCTGGTCAGGCTCTCCCTCAAGTGCTACTCCTCGAATATCGGTACCGCTTTTTAATTTTAACAAATCCTTATACATTTTTTATAATCTCCCTTTCAGCAAATGATTTTGCCATTTTGAATTGTAATTACTCGGTGAGCTTCGGTCGCAACCTGTTCGTCATGCGTAATCAGCACAACGGTGCGACCGCAGTCGTTGAGTTCGTGAAAAATACCCATTATCTCGTCGCGAATAACGTAGTCAAGGTTTCCCGTTGGCTCGTCGGCAAGAATAAGAGGCGGGTCTGCCGCTACGGCGCGTGCAATGGCCACACGTTGCTGTTGTCCTCCAGACATTTCGCGTGGAAATCTGTCAGCAAGTTCGGACAAGCCAACACGAGCAAGAGCATCGAGTGCTAATTTATTTGCGTCGGCGGTATTCATCCCTCGGTATAAAAGAGGTAGGCGTATATTTTCTGCCCCGGTAAGCGAGGGAATTAAATTATAGTTTTGAAAAACGAAACCGATAGAACGGTTTCTTATTCTCGCAAGTCCTGTCGCCCTGGCATCAGCAATTTTTTCCCCATTAAGATAATACTGTCCCTCGGTTGGCGTGTCAAGACAACCGAGAATATTCATTAGGGTAGATTTGCCCGAGCCCGACCTGCCAATTATAGCTGTGAGCTCGCCGTCAGGAACCGAAAACGATATGTCATCGAGCGCCTTTACGCCCGACGGATAAATCTTAGTTAAATTTTTAATTTCTATCATAATTTTATCTTTCCCTAAAAAATCATAAAACGTTAACAGCAGGATAAAATACTGATAGAAAACGGAGGTAATTTTTATGAGTGTTTCAAAAAAACAGTACGAAAAAATGGCAAAAAAGGCAACGCCGTCATCACCGTGGTTTCGTGACTGCGTTTGTGCCTTCATCGTCGGCGGCGGAATATGTACATTTGGCCAGTTTTTATTTAATGTATATTCCATGAGTGGCATGATGGAGGAAACAGCTCGCACGGCGTCATCAGTAACACTGGTTGCGTTAACGGCAATATTAACCGGACTGCACGCCTGGGATAAAATAGGCAAATTTGCGGGAGCAGGCGCACTTGTTCCAATCACCGGTTTTGCCAATTCAGTCGCCTCACCTGCACTTGAATTTAAAAGTGAAGGTCAGATAACGGGCGTCGGCGCAAAAATGTTTGCTATTGCGGGACCTGTAATTGTGTTCGGCACGCTGTTTTCAGTTATATACGGAATTATATTTTATATCGTAAAGGTTTTATTATAAGGAGGACGCTATGGCAATAAAGGGTAAAAACGGAGTTATTATTCTTGACAGCAAGCCCCATATAGCCGCTTACGCTTCTGCGGTCGGCAAAAAGGAAGCTGAAGGCCCGTTTGCAGCATTTTTTGACTGCGTCGACCTGTCACCTTCCCCCGACAGCTGCTCGTGGGAAAAAGAAGAGAGTCAGCTTCAGAAAAAGGCACTGGGCACCGCACTTAAAAAGGGTGGATTTGAGCCCAGTGAAATAGACATTATATATGCCGGTGACCTGCTTAACCAAAGCATAAGTTCTACTTTTGGTCTGCTCGATTTTCAAATACCTTTTGTCGGATTGTTTGGAGCATGTTCAACCATGTCACTGTCGCTGTCAATGGCATCACTGGCAGTCGACAGCGGTGCTGCACAAAATGCAGCTGCGATCACGTCATCCCACTTTTGTACCGCCGAGCGTCAGTTTCGCACACCCGTCGATTACGGCGGACAGCGCACACCCTCGGCACAGTGGACGGTATGCGGATCCGGTGCAGTTATCGTCGGGAGCAGCGGAACTGTGCAAGTTACCGACATTATGCTCGGAAAAATTATCGACCTTGGCCAGAAGGACGCCAACAACATGGGTGCCGCCATGGCACCTGTAAATGTTAAACTAACACCATGATAAATACACTGGGCCGCAGTGTGCGTTTATTTTCAGTACAAAAACTAAGCACAACAGGGTGTCTCTAAACTCCTATCGCCTTACATTAAATTAAAAATTGCTTATTTACATTGGTCTTTAACGTAATTGCAGTGCGTTTATTTATCGTACACAATTCAGCCGAGCAACTTTGATGGTATGTATTCGGGCACGGCCCCGCTTTGTGTTACAACAAAATCGCTTACCTTAACAGCGCGATTAATGCAGTCCTTAAGCGAGCATCCGTCAAATCTGCTGACGATAAAGGTTGCGGTAAAACTGTCTCCTGCTCCGACGGCAGAAACCACTTTATTAACCGGAAGCGACGAATATAGTATATTGCCGTTTTTTTCGGTGACCATAGCCCCATTTTTATCAAGCGTTAAAATAATGGTGTGCAACCGATTGAAACGGCTGAAAAGTTCGTGGCAGAAAGCTACATAATCGGTTACGTCGTTGCCTATCAGGCAAAGACTAACCTGCGACATTTCCTCGCGGCTTATTTTTGCAATAGTGGCGTTTTGAAGCGCAAACGTTAAAACATCGGCCGAATAATATTCCTGGCGTATGTTTACATCGCACAAAATCTCTTTGAAACAGTTAAGCTTTATAAGCTTTTGCAATGTGCTCAGCGATGTTTTCCCTCGAAGCGCAAGCGTGCCATAATACAGACAGTCGTAACCTGTCGCCGCTATTTCATCAAGCTGATTTTCAGAAAGAATAATATCATCATAAGCAACCGGCATTATCAGTTCATAATTTGGCTCACCTTTGGAATCGAGTGTTACGTTACAAATGCCGCTGCGCAGCTGAGAAACATAAATATATTTTGTGCCGACAGAGTGCTTTTTTATTGTGGCTTTGGTTTCTTTGGCAAGAGAATCTTTACCCAGCGCAGTAACCAAATCAACCTCTGCCCCCTGCTTTACAGCATGAGCAGCAAAATTAAACGGAGCTCCGCCGATTGTTTTCTCATTCGAGAAAACATCCCATAGCACTTCTCCGAATGCCAAAATTTTCATTAAAACACTTCCACATTAATTTACAATCAATTACTTTATCGGGATGATCTTATTTTTGTAATATAAATAGCTCGTATTTTGCTGTTTTCCCGTCTTATGATGGTGATATAAAACTATTTCTCGCTGTATATTACCGTTAAGTCGGGGTGAAGCTGTAAAATAGACGCAGGAACAGACGGTGTTATTGGCCCGAAAAGCGACTTTTCGAGAATTTCCTTTTTGTTCTGTCCGTTTGCAATCAGCAAAATCTTTTTTGCCTGCATAATTGAAAGCATGCCCATTGTAATTGCCTTTCTGGGCACATCCGACTCGCTTTTAAAAAATCTTGCATTTGCAGCAATGGTTGATTCGTGCAAATCGACAACATGTGTGCTTTTTACAAAAACCGTATCAGGTTCGTTAAAGCCAATATGTCCATCGAGGCCGAGTCCCAGCAGTTGTAAATCAATGCCTCCGTATGACTTTATTTGACGGTCATACATTTCCCCTTCTTCGTCCGAATTGTCAGCTTTTCCGTTAGGAACAAATGTGTTTTCCTTTTTAATGTTGATATGATTAAACAAATTTGTGTCCATAAAGTACCGATAGCTTTGTTCATGGGCTCCGTCTAACCCAATATACTCATCCAAGTTAAAAGAAACCACTTCGGAAAAATCAATGTCGTTGTTTTTGCATCGAGCAACAAGCTGCTCATACGTTCCGATCGGCGTTGATCCCGTCGCAAGTCCGAGTATACTGTTTGGTTTGTGTATAACTTGTGCAGAAATAACGTTTGCCGCCTGTCGGCTGAGCTGATCATATGTACTAACTGTAATAAATTTCATATGTTACTCCTTTTTATGTATTACCTTTAATTATACGTTTATGTTTGGGATTTAGTCAATACTGAAAACGCACATGAGCGCACATTAATGAGTTGGTTTTGCTGTGCACATACAGCCAGGTTTGCATAAGTGTACTCATATTGGTGATTTTTTTGACAAAAACTCTTTAAATAAACTGGATTTCAATGTATAATAACTTTAAATATAAAATAGTTGAGGAAATTACCATGTCAGTTGTACACGAAAGATTATTGCCCCAGCCTGATGAAATTAAAGAGCAAATGCCCGTCTCAAAAGAAACAGCTATAATGAAAGCTGCAAGAGATAAGGAAATTGCCGATATTTTTACCGGCAAGGATAGCAGAATTGTGCTTATCATCGGCCCATGCTCCGCGGATAACGAAGATTCGGTTATTAATTACATAAGCCGACTTGCCGTTTTGCAGGAAAAAGTTAAGGATAAAATCCTTATCATTCCTAGAATATATACCAACAAGCCCAGAACTACCGGCGACGGTTACAAAGGTATGATACATCAGCCCGACCCGAGCGAAAAACCCGATATGCTAAAGGGACTTTTGGCAATTCGCCGTTTGCATATAAAAGCAATGACCGAAACCGGACTTTGCAGTGCTGATGAAATGCTTTATCCAGAAAATTACGCATACCTATCCGATGTACTGTCCTACATTGCAATCGGCGCACGGTCGGTTGAAAATCAGCAGCACCGTCTGGTCTCCAGTGGAATTGACATACCCGTGGGAATGAAAAACCCCACCAGCGGCGACCTTTCGGTAATGCTTAATTCCATCACCGCTGCACAGCATCCGCAAACCTTTATTTATCGCGGATGGGAATCAACCACCAACGGAAACCCTTTAGCCCACGCCATACTTCGCGGCTACATGGACAGCAAGGGAGCCTCCGCTCCAAACTATCATTACGAAGATTTAATTAACCTTTACGATAGCTATGGAGAACGAAATCTTAAAAACATGGCTCTGATTGTTGACACAAACCATTCAAACTCCGGTAAGCAGTATTTAGAGCAGATACGCATTTGCAAAGAGGTTCTGCATAGCTGCCGCTATAACGAAAATGTAAGGAGTTTCTTTAAAGGATTTATGATAGAAAGTTATATTGAGGACGGTTGCCAGAAAATTGGAGACGGTGTTTACGGAAAATCGATCACCGACCCCTGTCTTGGCTGGGAAAAGAGCGAACGGCTTGTGCTTGAAATGGCAGATTTGCTGTAACTGAATATTTTTATACACAAAGATGAGGGTTTACTGAAAACAGTGAGCCCTTATTTTTATTGCCAACTTCTGTATTTAATCCGCAATAATGTCAACAATAAACATGAAAGCGAGATGATACGGCAATGACAAAATCAGAGCTTGATAATTTGCGCAGTAATGATATTTCCCGCTGTGTAACGCGCGAGCTTGTCGACATTACCGACATAAAGGTAGATAAAACAAAGCCGGTAGCCGACCGAGTAAACGATTTTATACGGGCCGTGCAAAATCCGTATTCATTTCGTGTGGGTGATGTGGCTGTAAAAATATCATGCAATCCAAACGGCAAAGCCTTCAGCGAAGCTGTGGCATCGGCCGTCGCTTTAAGCTGAAAGGCCAATATTTACCGTCGCGTTTTCTGTCAAATGCGATTGAAAAGCCGCGGTCGGAATGCTATAATGCAAATGTACTGAAAATTAAACGCATACCTGCCGCCATAAAACTTTTTTTCCGGAGGTATGCCATATGCAAAACAAAAATTCCGATTACTTAAGGCAGCCCTCTCAAGTCGTAAAAACTTGGAAGGCTGCCCTTTATATTCGACTTTCGCGTGAGGATGACGGTGCCAAAGCCGAAAGTTATTCGGTAACATCGCAGAGGGAAATTTTAAAAGAATTTTTGAAACAGCGCCCCGACATTCAATTATACGATTTTTACGTTGATGACGGTTGGAGCGGTACAAATTTTAACCGTCCCGATTTTCAGCGCATGATAAACGACATAAACGCAAGAAAAGTTGACTGCGTTATCGTAAAGGATTTGTCCCGTTTCGGCAGAAATGCTGTTGACGGCGGATATTATCTGGATAACGTTTTTACCCAAATGCAAATCAGGTTTATTGCAATAAATAACGGCGTCGACACATTTTCGGACGGTATGAATTGCGCCACACGCTGTATTAACATTGGTGTGCAAAATGTTATAAACGAAAGCGTTGCCGCTACCACATCGGTGAATGTGCGCGGTACGCTTAATGTATCACGCGAAAAGGGACAGTTTATCGGCTCTTTTCCCACTTACGGCTATTTAAAATCGCCCGATGATCATCACCAGCTTATAATTGATGAAGAAACCGCACCCATTGTAAAGCAGATTTTTGACTGGTTTATCGGCGGAAAAAGCATAATCGGCATTGCAAAAACGTTAAACGAAATGGGCGTGCCCAATCCGTCAATGTACAAGAAGCTTAAAGGTTTAAAATATCATCATCCGTCGGGAAAAAGCAACGACGGACTGTGGCCGGACAGCTCAGTGCGCCGAATTCTGAGCAACGAAATGTACATTGGCAACATGGTGCAGGGCAAAAACACCACCGTTTCGTATAAAATTAAAAAATGCCGTTCCGTTCCCAAAGAGGACTGGATAATTGTCGAGGGAACTCACGAGCCTATTATTGACAGGGACACATTTGACAAGGCACAGTCGCTTTTTAAAAAGAATATACGAAAATCACCGCAAAAAAACGATGTCGATTTATTCGCAGGGCTTGTCAGATGTTCCGACTGCTTGCGAATTATGAGCAAAAAGTCGAATGTACACCCTTACGGCACATATCACTATTACCGCTGCTCTACCGCAAGAAAAATGAAAAATAATTCATGCGGTAACCACACCATACGCATTGATAAAATGCAGCTGGCTGTCACGGTTACCATTCAAAAAATGATAGATGCAGCCACCGAAATGGCCGATATTTTAGAACTCATAAACAAAAATCCAAACCGAACAAAAAAATCAACCCACCTGCAAAAAGCACTTAAAACGCAAATTGCGGAACGCAAAAAAATAGCTAACATGCAGCTTGATTTATACCCCGACTGGAAAAGCGGTATGTTATCGCAAGAGCAGTATTTAAACCTTAAAAATCAGTTTGATGAAAAGTTAAAGTTGCTTGACGAACAAATTGACGGCATAAAACGTTCGCTTGAGGAGTATTCTCAGGGAATTACGGAGCAAAATGACTTTATCAGCACATTTAAACGGTACGGTAACATTACCGAGCTGACCCGTCCAATGCTGGTCGAGCTGGTAGACGAAATTTTGGTGCATAAAAACGGCAGTATCGAGGTTCACTTTAAGTTTAGTGACGCCTATGAGCAGGTGCTTGAATACATTGAAATGAGCAAAGACGCCGCTGAAAATAGCGAACTTGAAAAAGATAAAAAGTCGGCGTAAATTTTTGCAGTGGCGCGGCCCAGCAACTACAATTTAAGTTAAAATACGATTGGCATCAACCAAAAAAGCATCTTTGAGCAAAGCATAATTATATCGAACGGCGTCGATTATTTTTTTATAGAATTTATGGTTTATGCTTGACATTTACCCCTGCCGCCGCGGACACCATATCGCGTTATTTGGACGCAACCGACACAAAACCCTCCGACTATGACATGATTGTAACGGGCGACCTTGGATATGTCGGTTCTCAGCTTCTTGGCGAGCTGCTCATTGGCAGCGGTATTGATATTTCAAAAGTACACAAGGACTGCGGAATGATGATTTTTGACAAAGAGAAGCAGGATGTGCATTCCGGCGGATCAGGTTGCGGATGTGCGGCAAGTATGCTTTGCGGATACATTTTGCGTAAAATGGAAGAAAAGCAGCTTCGCAATGTGCTGTTTTGTGCGACCGGTGCGCTTATGTCCACCACATCGTCACAGCAAGGAGAAAGCATACCTGGAATTTGCCACGCTGTCCATTTGCAATCATAAACTGAATATAATAAAAAACGCCCTTTCTGAACAGACATTTATAGCCTGTTCAAAGTAAGGGTGTTTTTTTAGTTTGGTTAAAAATTATTTGCCTTGACAATTTGGGCAATTACCCGCATTTTCATCATATCGTGTTCCACACATGGTGCAGTAAACAAAATTTTCTTTTGTGACGGGTGCGGTGTTTTGGGGTGCAACATACTGAGCTGCAGGTGCGGTATGTTGTGTCGGTGCCGAATGTGTATGTTTCGGAAACTTAAAATCAAATGACGGAGAATTATCCGAATCGCCGCTTTTGCCCAGCTTTTTATTAATTTCTATTACATTTCTGACAAGAAGTATCATCAGCATTAACATTTCAAATATAATTCGAATGGCAATGGGACCGAGCAGCATTATCGCCAAGCCGATTAAGCCATTTCTTTGAAATAGCAGGAAAAAGCCAACCAGTATAGATGAACAGGTAGCAAAAATATAAAGTGCTTTAAGCACTTTTTCAAGAACGAGGTACTTGAAATTAAAAGTGTCATGAATGAATTTGAAAAACTCCGGCAGTTTTGCACGGCGATTTTCGGGTGTGATGAAAATAAGCGCTAAAACCGTAGCAACAACAGCCAAAATTAAAGCCACTATTACAATCTGAGTTCCGCTTACCATGGGGCCATAGCCAAAACCATATTCTGAGCCATAGCCAGAACCGTACATGTCAAAAATTGAATCGTAATAGTTTGTACTATACATAACAATGCCTCCCAAATATTTTTAATTAATTATAATTGAGCGGTCGAATTATGTCAACAAACCGAGAGCTCCTTCGACAAAGCTTATAACAATTAAAAATATGCTGCTGGCGTCATTTTTATTTGCCAAATTACTTATTAGGACGCGGTTTTTGCCTTTTTTCTATTAAGTGCGGCAAGTGCTATGAGACCTCCAATGGGAAATATTGCCGCCGTTAGCATGCCGTAATGCAAATCACCGCCCGCGAATTCTGATACAAACCCGACAACAGCGGGGCCCAGTGAGCATCCGAGGTCACCGGCTAAGGCAAGCAGTGCAAATATAGCCATGCCTCCCGACGGGCACAGTCGCGGTGCGAGCGAAAAAACACCCGGCCACAAAACCCCGCTTGCAAATCCGCACAGTCCACACGAAGCCAGTGCGATTAGCGGCAAAGGTGACAGCCCCGCTACAATGTAGCTGACGGCACACAGCGCACAGCTCAGTCCCATAAACCGCATAAGATTAATTTTGTGGCTGAATTTTGCATATATTATACGCGCCGTTCCTGCCAGCAGTGCAAATGCGCATGGGCCAGCAATGTCACCAACCGTTTTTGATACACCTAGTGCCGATTCGGTAAATGCCGACGCCCACTGGCACATTGCTATTTCGCTGGCACCTGTGAAGGTCATCATAACCGCCAAATTCCAAAAGGTCGGATTTTTAAGAATTTTTCTGACAGGCTCACTTTTTCCATCGTTGCCCAGCGTGTTTATTGGCACAGCCGCAAACAAAAACATATTGCAAAAAGGCAACAGCGCCCACAAAAACGCCATATAACGCCATGCCCAAACGCCGAAAAGCGCAAAAAACGCAGTTGATACCAAAATTACCGCCGCCTGCCCCCAACAGTAAAAGGAGTGGAGCAAACTCATAGCAGCTTCCTTGCGCTCGGTTGGGCAAGCTTCAACAATGGGGCTGACCAGCACCTCGATAAGTCCGCTGCCCGTCGCATACATTACTATTGCAATGATTATGCCGACAAAAGGCGACATTATGTACGGCAGCACCCCCAACGCAACAAGTCCGATAGCTGCCAATGCGTGCGCCGCAACAACACAAATACGGTATCCGATACGGTCGACAAATTTTGCCGACAAGCCGTCTATGACAAGCTGAACAATAAAATTTATTGCCGCAATAGCCGATATCATTGACAGCGACAGCCCGAAATCCCGATTAAACGTAACATAAAGCAGAGGTGCAAAATTGTTGATAACCGCCTGTGTAACATATCCGGCATAGCTGGCTTTTAGTGTACAGTTGTAGTTTTTTTTAATACTCATTTTATCACCAGATTTTTTGATAACCATATTTTAACACACCATGAACGCAAACACAAATATTTGTTGAAAATGTGACAAATACATGATATATTAAAAATACAAAGTAAAAACTTTGAAAAAATATATGGAGGATTTATACATTATGTTTTGTAAAAGTTGTGGTTATCAATTAGATGATAACGCTACCGTATGCCCAAACTGCGAGCAAGCTAAAGCTGAACAGCCGAACGCAGCCGTTTCTCAGCAGGAATACCCTGCAGCACAGCAAGATTTTAACGCTTATCAGCAGGGGAATCCCGCGTATACGATTAATCCCGTCGCACAAAGATACAACGGTATTTTTTCCGATACGCTGTTTTTGGTCTCATGCATTTGTGTTTCTATCTCTACAGTACTCGGTTTGCTCGCTGGTTCAGTCGACGTATTAGGTGTACTGTTTACAATATTTATGTGGCTTACTTACTCAAGTGCAAAATCAGGCAGAATCAGCGCAAATCATTTGCGTAAAACCAGTGGTACTGTTTATGCAGTCCGCATTATTACTTGGGTTTTAGTTGGTGTTTTGGGTCTGTTGGCTATTTTAAGCCTTGCAGCTTCCGGTTTTCTCCTTTCATTGTTAAGTACATCCAGCCTTGGCAGCGACATCGATTACATTGGACATTTGTTGGGCGGCGGTGGCGCTATACTCGGTGTTGCACTTTTTATAGGACTTTTAATAGCTGCGGCTGTGGCTGTTTTGGTAAATATTTTCTTTTACGGCAACCTTCACAAACTGGCAAAAGCTTTTTACATAAGTATAGAAACCGGCAACGAACAGCTTCCTAACATAGGCATTATCAAAACTTTACTGCTTGTTTTCGGTATTTTGTCAGGTATTGGTGCGCTGGGCAGCTTAGAGTATATACCATCATTTATTGCTTCAGCTGCATCTGCCGCAAACTACATCATTCTTTCGGTTTGGCTGAAAAAGAACTTTGTTAAAATCGGTTAATTAAACTAACCGCCATTTGCAAAGTTATAATTCATACTTACCCAGAGCAAATAAATAATTATTTAAAAACCTCTGTCACAGCTTCGTTTTGTGGCGGAGTTTTTTTTACCGTTTAACGATAAATCGTTTATTATTAAATCTTTTTGTTCCGTTTTTTTGCTCGGTACCGTGTTTTTTAGTTCAATTAAAATTTTGCATTGATAAATTGCTTGTTTGGTAATATAATTTTATATAGGTGATGAAAATGTTTTGTCAAAACTGCGGTGTATCGTTAAATGACGGTGAAAAATACTGCTACAAATGCGGAGCCGAGCAGGCACACGCCGACGAATTAAAAAAAGCCGACGAAAATAAACTGCATTTTTCCTCCGAGGCTAAAAAAATGACAGCGGAAACTTGCATTTACACTACTATTTTGATTGTTGTTATATTCGGGATATATGCGCTGATTAAAGTGCTATCATAACCAAACGGAGCAGATAAATTTCTGCCCCGTTTTATTAAATAATAAAGCACTTAGCCACTGTGGCAAATTTGAGGCTGATTCATATAATAAAGAAGGGGGAATAAGGCGGGCCCGTTATGTGCCGGTGGCGGTGTCGGCAGCGCCCTTTTGAGCAGCCGCACAGTGTGTAATTACCCCCATAATATAGAAAAAGCAGCGAAGAAAACTTCGCTGCTTTTTTATTTGTGCAATGCTTTTTATACCATATTCAGCAGTGCCATTTGCATAATAACCAGATCTTTACCGTCAAGCACACCGTCAAGGTTGACGTCCGCTGCCGACGATGCATCAGTATTGCCAAGCATAATCTGCTGCATTTCAAGCAAGTCAAGCGCATCGGTAGTACCGTCACAGTTAACATCAAATATATTGATTTCCGGCTGTGCAAAATTAATAACGCTGTAACCGTTATAACCGCCGCCGATTATCATTGACGGATAGTCGACATAGCACACATTTTTGTCAACATAGCCCGAGACACCGTTTACTTTGCCGCTGTCGGTGTACTGCCACATATTATATTCAGAATAATCATTGTTCGGATTGCCCGACGATGTCCATGCTGCAACCCATGTGCTAAATTGCTGATTGATTTCGTCCATGTTTATACTGTCGAGCAGCCAGTAATATGATGAATAAATTCCGGGGTAAAATCCAGCTTTATATATAGTTTCGGTAAATGCCAGGCACAAATCGGTGCGCTGACGGTTGGTCATGCCCGCGTGCAGAGTTTTGTTTTCAATATCGTAAAAAACTGGGTACTCGTACTTTCTGCCCTTTGACCACTCAATAAGCGCATTAGCTTCGGCTACTGCTTCGTCGGTGGTGGTAGCTATGGTGTACAGGTAAACGCCGACATCCATACCCGCTGCCTTTGCCGCGGCGTAATTTGCCTCAAAATTTACGTCCATTTCTGCGCCGTAACCTATGCGAAGTATTACAAAATCTACTCCGTCGGCTTTCATTTTAGCGTAATCAACCTTGCCGTTCCAACGAGAAATGTCCACGCCATTTGCCCACACGCCGTTTTCGTATTTGGCAGACCCTGTCGTTGCTCCGTAATAAAGCGTATTTTTTTCAACTGTGGTAGTGCCCTTGGCGGTAAGCGGAGCTATTTGCCAATTGGACACGCCCGTCTGATTAAAATAAACATAAGTAGTTTTTCCGACTAATTGAGAGTAGCGGTAAACTGTGAGAGCGCCCTCAGTCTGCTGAATGGCATTGTATCCATTATCGCTGTAATTGTACAGCGCTACCCAACCCTTATCGGTTTTTCCCCATAAATACGTATCTGTTTCGGCATATGCTGTAATCGTAATTATTGTGCCGCTTTGGTAAGATGCAACCCAAGTGCCTGAAGTTGATGCACTGGCGCGAACATTTAGTTCAACTGAAGTTTTCCACTTTTCATTTACAACAAATTCAGTGCCGTCAAAACGAGCGTATGCCGACGCCTTTGATGTGGTTCTTACTGCAACATATCCGTCCGTTGTGCGTGCTATAAGTTTTCCGGATGAGACCGTGCGTTCGTATGTATTAAACTGCTGTGACGAAGCAATCGTGCCGACCTGTTGCGTAAGTGCTTTGTCGCTGTACACCGAAATGTCGGTGGTAGCGGTCCATTTTTCAACATTGTATGAGGTTTCTGTTGAAATAATTTTAAGCGTTTCGCTTTCGATTGGTTGTTCGGTTGTTTCCTTAACCTCGCTCCATTCCAGCGGTTCGGTTGTTTCAATTTTATCTGGTGTTTTGCCCAAAATTTCGGTTTTAGACCTAACCTCTTCATTGTAAACATAGCGGAAAAGGTCGATGGCTTTATAGTCACCGTCGCTTGCAGTTGACGGTATGCTTTCTACAAGGCTTGTTATTTTGTCGGTTACCATGACATTGATAGTACGTGTACTGGTACCAGAAGACACGGTAATATTGGTTTCGCCCACATTTATAGGAGTGACCAAGCCGGTTTTGTTTACTCGTGCAACAGTAGAGTCTTGGCTTTTATAGGTTATGCCCTCAGCACTGACATTATCTGAAACATCAGTTGCTTCAATTTGACATGTCAACCCAATCGGCAGCGTAACACTACTAACATTAAGCTTTAAACTTGCATTGTCACTACCAGGTTCATCACCATATTTTGGGGTTTCATTTATCACCTTTTGCGGATAGGCAGGTGTGGCATAACCGGCGACGCGATAGTAGTAGGTGCCATATTTTTGTTCTGAATTTCGGCTGAAAACAGTACCGACAGCAACCTTACCTGACCAATCGCCGTGCACAACATATATATTATCTTCGGTTACTTTATAAACTATGGCGCTATTTGACCAGCAGTTAGGTGATTCCATTGACGAGTGTGTGCTGCTTCTAAAAAACACAATATCGCCAGGACTGGGCTCGTAATCAGACTCTTCCATTTTTGTGCCATATTTTGCATTACACTGGGCATCTGAATAAAAATAGTTGAAAGTACCGCCGTTTGTAGCAATCCAGTTTCCTATACTGGGGCCGTCGTTACTTTCTGACATGGGCTGAATAAAGTCATAATCCAGTTTTTCGCCGAGCCAGCCAATAAACTTGTCGCTCCATGGCTCTGTAAATCCAAAATGCGATTTATTCTTTCCTTGAAGGCTGATTGCAAAATTAATGTACTCGTCTACAAAAAAGTTACCTGTGGAGACGGTTGTTTTTGCCGAAGCCGAAAGCGCCGCAGTCGGTATCATGCATGCGACCATAATTATTACTAAACCAAGCGAAATTAATTTTTTCATTGTTCCTCCACGATGGTAATATTTACTATTATTATGTCAATTTGTAATTGATTTGTAATATATTACCATATGGTCGTGGCTTATGCAACCTTATAATAAATTAATTATAAAATTAGTAAAATACCCACAAATAAGATGAAAAAAAACACCGCAATTCATTGCTTTTGCGGTGATTATAACTGTATTTTAAAATTAAGTAAGATTGTAATTACGCCAGTTGCCAAAACGGTAAAAAAGATACGCAATTACCGCGCCGATAGCCCAGCCGATTGGCCACGAATACGCAACACCCATTATACCCAGAGACGGACTGAGTGCATATGAAAGCCCCACTCGGATGATAAGGTCGGCAAAGGTGGATATTGCAAACAGCTTTAATGCTCCCGCACCTCGTGTTACTGCATCGCTGAGCAGTTTTATGCTTACAACCGGATAAAAGGGTGCAACAACCATTAAAAAAACTGTGCCTGATTCAAGTGTTTCTACCGAACTGTCGCTTTTAAGAAACAAGTTCACAAAGAAATCGCCAAACAATGTATATGCTGCCGTCAGCGTTAACGCAATGCACATTATAATTCCAACCGACGCCCGATAACCTTTTTTAATGCGCTCGTAGTTGCGTGCGCCAATGTTTTGCGCCGTAAATGCTGACATCGCATTTGACACAGTGCATATTCCCGCAATGCTGAATGTGTTCAGCTTTGTTGCCGCGGCGTAGCCCGCAATAACAGCCGATCCGTAATCATTGATGATGCCCTGAACAAGCATATTTCCGACAGAAACAAAGCTCTGCTGCAATATTGTTTGGGACGATACCTTTGCAATGCTGCGTAGTGATGAAAATGAAAAATATTTATGCCGTTCTGACTGCATTGAACGCAGGCGATTGATTAAGCAGATAACCGACAAAATGCACGCCGCCCCTTGCGAAATAAAGGTTGCCCATGCTGCGCCAGCAACGCCCCATGGAAAAACGGCTACAAAAACGTAATCGAGCACAATATTGGCAACAGACGAGCCGATAAGAAACCACAGCGGAGTTTTAGAATCACCGAGTGCGGTAAATGCGCCGTTGGCTATATTGTAAAGCGATAAAAATATAAATCCGCCTATGTAAATTTTAAAATATGTGTTTGCGTCGGCTAAAATGTTATCGGGGGTGTTTAGCGCGGTCATTATCCACGGCGAAAACACCAGCGCTATCGCAGTTAAAACCGCAGACAGCACCGCAAGCGACAGCATTGCCGTGCTTACCGCTGTTTTCATGTCCTTAATGCGACCGGCACCGAAAAGCTGTGATATTATTACCGAACAACCCGTATTAGATCCTAAAGACACCGCCATAAATACCATGGTTAAGGGGTAAGAAGCGCCGATTGCCGCAAGCGCATCCTCGCCTGCAAATTTACCCGCAATGATGCTGTCAGCTATTGTATAAAACTGCTGAAAAATAGTGCTGAAAAAAATCGGTATTGTAAACGAAAGCAAAACTTTGCGTGGACTGCCTTCGGTTAAATTTTTTATCATACCCCTCACCTCCCATAGTTTCTTTCTTTTTTTAGCTGTGACTAAATTATTTATAAACTAAATTATAACCGCATTTCATGTGACCCACAAGACCAAAAAATGACAAAAAATCATCCGACCTTAGCCCGAAAACTGTCGCATTTTATCGTACAGTTAGGTATTAGAAGGTCGGATGATATATATTATTATTTATTTTTGCGTAATGCTAATTTGCTTTGTGGTGAGTTTTTATTATTGCCCGTTTATTTACTACACGCTCATAATTAGCTTTTTCTTATCTTATGCCGTACTTTTCAATGATATAATCCATATCCTTATCGCCTCTGCCTGAAAGGTTAATCAGGATAGATCCTTTGCCCATTTTCTGTGCCAGCTTCATGCCGTATGCAACAGCATGTGAGCTTTCGATTGCAGGAATGATACCTTCGAGCTTAGAAAGTGTAAAGAATGCATCAATGGTATCATCGTCATTTATAACATCATACTTAACTCTGCCAAGGTCATGCAAAAATGCGTGTTCAGGGCCGGATGACGGATAATCAAGGCCGCTGGCAACCGAGTAAACAGGAGCCGGATCGCCGTTTTCATCTTTCAGCATAATGCTGTTGAAGCCGTGCATAACACCCTCAGTGCCGTATGTGAGGCTGGCTGCATGATCGCCGAGAGCTGTGCCTCTGCCAAGAGGCTCTACACCGTAGATGTCAACCGGATCATTGAGGAAGCCTGAGAAAAATCCCATAGCGTTTGAGCCGCCGCCGACACAGGCGACAATTGCGTCGGGCAGTTCGCCTGTCATTTCCATAAACTGCTCTCTTGCCTCAATGCCTACTACGCTCTGAAAATCACGAACCATCATTGGGAAAGGATGGGGGCCGACTACCGAGCCGATACAGTAAATGCTGTCTTTGTATTCCTTAGAATATGCCTCGAATGCACCGTCAACAGCCTCTTTAAGCGTAGCAAGACCGTGTGTAACCTCTACTACATTTGCGCCGAGAATTTTCATTCTGGCGACGTTTGGTGCCTGCTTTTTAATATCGACCGAGCCCATGTAAATGTCACATTCAAGTCCGAAATAAGCTGCAGCTGTTGCAAGCGCAACACCGTGCTGACCTGCGCCTGTTTCGGCTATTACCTTTTTCTTGCCCATGTATTTTGCAAGCAGAGCCTCGCCCATGCAATGGTTAAGCTTATGCGCACCTGTGTGGTTCAGATCCTCACGCTTAACATACAGCTGTACATTTCCGAGCTTGCCGGAAAGGCGCTCAAGATAGGATATAGGTGTGGGTCTGCCCTGAAATTCCTTGCGAATTCGGCGCAGTTCGTTTATAAATTTGCTGGATTTGCAAATGGTGAAATATGCTTCAGTGATTTCTTCCATTGCGACCTTAAGGTCATCCGGAATATATGCGCCGCCGTATTTGCCGAAAAATCCGTTCACGTCGGGGTAATTTTTTAAATAGGTGTCAAATTCCATTCCATTGTATAACATAATTAGTTCCTCCGTAAAATAAAAATTTTTGTTTAATAATTAATTAGTGAGCAATTTTGCCACGCCATCGTTTTGTAAGTAATATCATAATGCACCGCTCCATAATGTAAAATAAAAAAAGCCCAGTCCCCTACATAACAATAAGGGACAAGACTAATAAATCCTGCGGTGCCACCCAAGTTGACGATTAAAAAAATCATCCGCTCTATCCGTACCATCATACGGTTCGCATTTGTAACGGGCGCGATACCCGTCGACTGCTACTGGCGGAAAAATCCACTTTCGGTCGCCCTCATAAGTCCATTCATCGTGATTGTCACTGCCGCGATTTCACCAACACGCAGCTCTCTGAAAGCTAAAATCAGGATTACTACTCTTACTCATCGGTTTTCATATAAGTTTATGTCAATGTAACACATTAATTTCTATTTGTCAATAGTCTTTTATTACCAATTATTATTTATTTTATGTAAGCGACTCCAGTTTGTTGACAAAAATGTGCTTTTTATTTGCCGCAAACCCAGCGCCTCGGCTTGTAATTTTGGTTTTTTTGGTATAATTAAAAAAGTTTAATTAAATTAGGAGACATGTATAATAAATGTTTTGAAACTTGTTATTTTAAGTATATTTATTCCGTTTGAAGAAAAATATGAAAACTAGCGACGTAAAATTAACAGAATTTCTAACAAAGCCTAACCTAAATTACCCTGTGTTTAAGACAAAGATTTATAATGCTTATATAATCATGAAGATTTATAAGGGTATTATATAAAGAAAAAGAGTCATAACACTTCTATTAATAATCACTATGACTCATAAAGATTGCGTGCAAATTGAAATTTAAAAATTTTTTTGGTATAATTATTAAAGTAATTTTATGAAATCAACGCTTTTCCGATTTCGTGTTGTTTAACATTCCTCCTTGAATTGTTAAAATGATATTGCAAAAAACAAAAAGGAGGTTCATAAAATGAACACAGACAAAATTTTAGCAGAAGCAATCGCAAAGGACTATGCCCCGAAAGACAACTCAAAAATTGTTGCTCTTAAAAAATTGGACAATCGAGCAAAACTCCCTGCCACCATTTTTACCTATGCTTGCGGTATCATATCCGCACTTGTTTTCGGTACAGGAATGTGCTTGTCAATGCAGGTTATCGGCAACAGCATGATGCTTGGTATCCTTATCGGCATTATCGGTCTTATTGGTTGCGGTGTAAATTACCCGATTTATAAGAAAATTCTCGAAAATGGCAAGTCAAAGTATGCTTATGAAATTGTACATCTTGCCCGTGAAATCGCAGACAAGTAAATGAATTTTGCAAGGAGTGGTAATATGAATAAATCAGAAAGCAAATATTTTAATACTGCCACTAAAATGGACCTTGCATTGATTTCATTGCTAAAAAAGAAATCATTTGAATATATTACCGTAAGTGAGATTTGCAAAACAGCAGGAGTAAACCGCTCTACCTTTTATCTGCATTATGAAACTGTCGGTGATTTGTTAAATGAAACAGCAAGATATTTGTTAAACGATTTTTTTTCCTATTTCTATACCGATACTCAATCTGTTTCGCTTAACCTTATGGATTGCGAACTGAGTGAACTGGTCTTTATATGTGATGAATACTTAACCCCATATTTATCCTATATTAAAGACCATAAGGACGTGTTTGAAACGGCATTATCACATAATAAAACTTTTGGGTTTGAGGATGTGTATAATCGAATGTACGAAAACATATTCAATCCAATTTTGGATAGATTTAATTATCCACTAAACTATAGACAGTATGTGATGATGTATTACTTGAATGGTATCAATGCCATAGTTATTGAATGGTTGAGAAATAAATGCGATAAGACCGTTAAGGAAGTATCCGAAATAATATCTATTTGTATCTATGGGCTTAACAAAAAGTAACAAATTTGATTCAAAATCACTTTCCAACATTACAAAGTACACCCTATGACCTTTTTAAAGTCATAGGGTGTTTCTATAATTTGCACCAAATTTGCACTAAATATATACTTAAGCATAAATAAAACCCCGAAAACCGTTGCGGTTTCGGGGTTTTTGTAAACTTTGAAATAATACAGATTATCTCTTTGAGAACTGGGGAGCACGACGTGCGCCTTTGAGTCCGTATTTCTTTCTTTCCTTCATACGCGGATCGCGTGTCAGGAAGCCTGCCTTTTTGAGTGCGCCACGAAGCTCAACATCGTACTGAAGAAGAGCACGAGCGAGGCCGTGACGGATAGCGCCGGCTTGGCCGGTAACGCCGCCACCTGTAACGGTGCAGATGATATCGAACTTACCGGAGGTACCGGTCAGCTCCATAGGCTGACGAACGATGAGCTTCAGTGTTTCAAGACCGAAATAATCATCGATGTCGCGATTGTTGATTGTGATTTTGCCTGTGCCGTTTGCGTAAACGCGTACACGAGCAACAGAGCTCTTTCTTCTACCAGTGCCGTAGAAATAAGGGATTGAATCGTACATTATCAGTTACCTCCTTTACTTAAAATTCAAAATTTTCAGGCATCTGTGCTGCATGCTCATGCTCAGCATTAGCATATACGCGCAGACGAGTGAAAGCCTTGCGGCCGATGGTTGTAGAAGGGATCATACCCTTAACAGCCAGCTCCATAGCAAGCTCAGGTTTCTGAGCCATAAGTGTGCTGTACTGTGTGGCTTTCAGTCCACCGATGTAGCCAGAGTGACGGTAATAATACTTGTTCTCGAGCTTGTTTCCGGTGAGGATAGCCTTAGAAGCGTTGATGATGATTACATGATCGCCGCAATCAACGTGGGGAACAAAAGTAGGCTTATGCTTGCCACGGAGAAGGTCTGCAGCCTGAACAGCAACACGGCCGAGCGGCTTACCAGCGGCGTCAATAACATACCATTTGCGGTCAATAGCCGCAGCATTAGGCATATAAGTTGACATGGTTAATACCTCCAAAACATTATCTTTTTTAATGACGCTGATTATAATACCATACCTTTTCTACATTGTCAACACAAAATATGCGATTTTTTAATTTGTCAGTACATATCTCGTTTATTCTCTGTTTTTCTTAGCTTTTCTTTAATTTACTCATCCATGATTTTTAAAAATTTTACAACAAATAAAAAAGAGGACGCGAAGTCCTCTGATTTTATTTATAATATAGCTTTTGCGTATATTTGTCTGCTATTAGCTTCGTTAGACGGAGGTTTCCGCGCCCGTAATTACCACAGCGAGCGTACCTTTACATTATTTCCACATCGCGGACAAGTAGCCGTATGCGTTCCCCTACGGCGACGCAGACGTAATGTTGCGCCACAGCTGTTACACTTTACATATTTATAAAGTTTTTTATCGTTTGCTGTTTTTGAATTACTTTTCGGTGCGTATGTGCTGCCCTGCGCATAGTTGTAAGAAGCGTTTTTCTTAATACCAAGCTTATTTACAAAAGCACAATACTTTTCGTTCTCGCGGCGGCGAGCGTCGATATTTCGTGAAAAAACGCGGAAAAACAGCCACACAAACAGTGCCACCATAATAATTTGCAAAATGTAATACACAGCGTACCAATCGGTAAGCACTCCTATTACCAATCTTACCGCCCACAATATTAAATATACCACGGACAGACCCCTGAACATTTGGTCCACGCCATAGCGGCCGTACATGAATCGGCTTAGTGTTACCATAAAACGCCCAAACATTGTGTAAAAATCCCCTTTGTAAAAGTTATATTATCATTGTAACCTATTATTTTGTTATTTCAACCGTATGTATGTAAATAAATTATGACGCAAAAAAAACGGAACGCCTTTTATAGCATTCCGTTTTTGCATAGGTATTATCAGAGAATGGATTTATACAGCCTGATATATGTGTTTGCCGAGTTGCCCCACGAATTGTCGCAGCGCATGGCTCGGTCAACAAGAATATCCCAGCCCTCGCGGTTTTTAAAACCTTCAACCGCACGATATACAGCGTGTGCCATGTCATCGGCATTATAGCTTTCAAACACAAAACCGTTGCCCTCAAACAAACCTGAGTCGGTGATAGTATCTTTAAGTCCGCCTGTTGCTCTGACAATCGGAATTGTACCGTAGCGCAGTGCGACCATTTGTGCCAGCCCGCACGGCTCGCTTTTTGACGGCATCAGGAATATGTCAGCGCCGGCATAAATTTTATGAGCAAGGTCAGGAATGAATCCCAACTTTAGTTTCATGCTGTCAGGATAGCGCTGTGCCATTTCGTAAAGATAATTTTCATATTCAAATTCGCCCGAGCCCAGAACAATCACCTGTGCTCCAAAGCCAATAATTGCCTCGAGACGCGCTTTTACCAGGTCAAGTCCCTTATGCGCAACCAAACGAGTTACCATGCCGATAAGCGGCACATCGGGATTTTGGGGCAGGCCGAAAGCTTTTTGCAACTCGGCTTTGTTCACCGCTTTTCCCGAACGGTCGTTTACTGAATAATTTTCGTAAATCATGCTGTCGGTTTCGGGATTGTACATATCGGTGTCAATTCCGTTAACAATACCGGCCAGTTTCCAGCTGCGCTCCTTTAAAATGGCGTCAAGCTCGTGTGAATACCACGGATCCATAATTTCATGTGCATATGTGGGGCTGACTGTTGTTACACGGTCGGCTCGCTCGATTGCACCCTTCATTAAATTGACGCAGTCGCCGTATTTAACAATATCGGTGGCTGAAACCGGCAATCCAAATACATCCTCCAGAATTTCAAGTCCGTATTTGCCCTGATACTGAATGTTATGAATTGTGAAAACCGTCTTTATTCCGCTGTATTCGGGGCGCTCAGCGTAAAACAAGTCCTTATACACGGGTACAAGCGCCGTTTGCCAGTCGTTACAGTGAATAATGTCGGGCTTAAAGCCTATTGCCGGGATTACTTCCAGCACAGCGCGCGAGAAAAAGGCAAATCTCTCAGCGTCGTCGTAGTGTCCGTAAAGGGTACCACGCTTAAAATAATACTGGTTGTCAAGTAAATAATAAATTACGCCGTCATGCTTTGCTTCGAAAATGCCGCAGTACTGGCGGCGCCACGCAACCGGCACCGAAATACTGCCGATAAAATTCATTTTTTCGCGCAGCTCGCTGCTTATGGTGTCATACAAAGGCATGATTACTCGGCAGCCGATAAGACGGTTGCGCAGAGCTTTTGGCAATGCGCCCGATACATCGGCAAGTCCGCCCGATGCGGCAAATGGCTGTGCTTCACTGGTGGCAAATAAAACTTTCATATTCTGTCTCCCTCACCGGCTTAAACTTTGCCGGCTTTTTTTATGAACACATGGTATGTGTCCGATCCCTTTATCTCCCTGCCCTCGCCTACGGTAACATCTTTATCGGTGCAAACGTACTCAAGGCGTGCATTTTCGCAAACTTGTGTGCCCTGCATGAGCACGCAGTTTTTAACAACAGCACCTTTGCCGATTTTGACACTGCGGAATATAACCGAGTTTTCTACATGCCCCTCAATTACCGATCCGTCAGCCACAAGAGAGTTTTTTACCTTAGAACTAAGACCGTATTTTACCGGTGCTTCATCGCGTACTTTTGTTAGAACCGGATAGTCACGGCGAAGCAGAATTTCACGGTTTTTGCTGTCGAGCAGGTCCATGTTGGCGCGAATGTACGAATGAGTTGAGTCAATAACAGAGACATAGCCCTCAATCTCGTAACCGTACATTTTGTAACGGCCCAAGTTACGCTGGAAAATATCGCGAGATAAGTTTGTTCTGCTATGTGACGAAGCTTCGTCAATCAGCTCCAGTAATAGCTCGCGGCGAATAATAATGCTGCCGATTGACCACGCACTTTCCTTTTTGCCCGACGGGCAAATGCAGATTTCGTTGATAACGCCGTCATCCGCCATATTAAGCTCCATTACATCATCGCCAACCGGCGGAAGAGAGCGGCGGTAGCCGATTGTAATATCGGCTTCGGTCGAAATGTGAGTGCGAAGCATTTTCTTAAGATTAAAATTAGAAACTACATCAGCGTTGCACATGTAAACGTAGTCCTGTACGGCTACTTCAATAAAATTACGTATTCCGATAAGCTGCTCAAGCGAAGTCGAATTTGAATTGCCTGCCTTGTACAGACCGGGGGGCAACATGTAAAGCCCGCCCTGCTTGCGAGCAAGATCGAATGATTTACCAGTTCCAATGTGATCCATAAGCGAATGGTAATTTGCGTTTGTAATTACGCCAACCGTGCTGATGTCGGCGTTTACCATGTTTGATAAAGAGAAATCTATCAGGCGGTAACGGCCTCCGAACGGTACAGAGCCCATTGCGCGATAAGCGGTCAGCTCACTGATAAGATTGTCGTGCCTGTTGGCAAAAATTATGCCCATCATATTGCTGCCCTTCATTCGCAATCACCCTCTTTCAAATCATCTGAAAGCATTGTTTTTGGTTTTACCTCTGAATTGTCGCCTACATGCAGTCCGCTGCCGACTACGGCAATGCCCCATTTTTCAATGTTGTTCATGTCTTCGGGACGGCGGCCTATGTGCGCATTTTCACCTATTGTACAGTTTTCACCCACAATAGCGTATTCAACAACTGCTCCCTTTTTGATAACAGCACCCGGCATAATGATAGAGTCATGTACAACAGCGCCCTCCTCCACAGTAACCTCGGAGAAAACAACCGAAAACTCGACTTTGCCGTCAATAACGCAGCCCTCGGTTACAATGGAATTCTGCACCTCGGAATTGTTGCCCATATAGTGAGGTGCGGTGCTGCGGGTACGAGAATATATTTTCCACTTCGGGTCGCCCAAATCAAGTTCTACATTTGGACGAAGCAGATCAAGATTTGATTCCCACAGTGAATCAATTGTTCCTACATCCTTCCAGTATCCGTCAAACGGATACGCGTACATGCGCATGTTGTCACGCAGCATGGCTGGAATAATGTTTTTACCAAAATCGTTTTCCGACTGGCTGTCTGTCTCGTCCTCGATCAGATAACGGCGAAGCGCCTGCCAGTTGAAAACATATATACCCATTGATGCCTTGTTTGATTTAGGTTCCTTCGGCTTTTCCTCAAATTCGTAAATTATGCCGTTTTCATCAGCGTTCATAATACCGAATCGGCTTGCTTCTTCCATCGGCACTTCAAGCACCGCAATTGTGCACTCGGCGTCAGACTCGCGGTGAGCCTTTATCATTTTGGAGTAATCCATTTTATAAATGTGGTCACCCGAAAGAACAAGTACATATTCGGGATTAAACTGGTCTATAAACTGAATGTTTTGGTAAATGGCATTTGCTGTGCCTTTGTACCAATTTGTTCCCGTCATTTGCTGATATGGAGGTAAAAGATGGACTCCTCCGTGTATACGGTCTAAATCCCACGGTTCGCCCGATCCTATATACTCATTTAGCACAAGCGGCTGGTACTGGGTCAGTACGCCGACAGTGTCAATGCCCGAATTTATACAATTGGACAGCGGGAAGTCGATAATGCGGTACTTACCTCCGTACGGAACAGCCGGTTTTGCCATGCTGTGAGTAAGCACACCGAGGCGGCTACCCTGTCCTCCTGCAAGCAGCATAGCCACGCATTCTGTTTTTGCTTTCATTTATGTCAATCCTCTCGTTGTTAAGGTTTATCTGACTGTTTTATTTTTGAGCTGCCATCGGAACTCGCCTTATATCGCAAGCGTGGCAAACTGCGTTTTTTTGCCGGCTTGTGTTCAAGATAAATGACACTCATAGCCGGTAATGTTATGTCAATGGAAAAGTCCAGTCCGTGCATTGATTCATCTTTGGTCTCAAAAGCATAAATGTTTTTGCTTTTGAGCACACCGTCACCGCCAAATTTTTCAGCGTCAGTATCAAATACCACGCTGTAACTGCCCTCATACGGCACGCCTATGCGATAATTTTCACGCGTGACGGGGACAAAATTGCACACGCAGATTATTTCCTTGCCTGATTTATCAATTCTGCGGAATGAAACTATGCTCTGCACCGTGTCATCGGCTGCAATCCACCTAAAACCTTCCCAAGAATAATCTATCTCGTAAAAAGCAGGTGTATTCAGGTAGAATTTATTGAGTGCACGCACGCAGTCTTGCAGCTGTCTGTGCTTATCAAAGCTAAGCAGCGACCAATCCAGTTCGGTTTGATAGTCCCATTCCTTAAACTGAGCAAATTCCTGACCCATAAACAGCAGCTTTTTGCCCGGATGTGCCGCCATATATGCGTAAAATGCTCGCAGATTTTTAAATTTATCGTCATATTCTCCCGGCATCTTCTCAATAAGAGAACCCTTGCCGTGCACTACCTCATCGTGAGAAATAGGCAAAACATAATTTTCGGAAAATGCGTAGAAAAATGAAAATGTCATCAAATTATGGTTGTCCTTGCGGAAAATCGGATCAAGTGACATATAACGCAGAATGTCATTCATCCAGCCCATATTCCATTTAAAATTAAATCCAAGTCCGCCAACATCGGCCGGTTTGGTTACTAACGGCCACGCAGTTGACTCCTCTGCCGTCATTAAAGCGTACGGAAAACGCGCAAAAACAGCCGCGTTTAGCTGTCGCAAAAATTCAATTGCTTCAAGATTTTCCTTGCCGCCGTATTGATTGGCAATCCATTCGCCGTCATTGCGGTTATAGTCAAGATATAACATGGATGCAACCGCATCAACGCGAATTCCGTCAATGTGGTATTCCTCCAGCCAGTAAACTGCGTTAGAAATTAGGAAACTGCGAACCTCGTTTTTGCCGTAGTCAAATACCGCTGTTCCCCATTCTTTATGCTCACCCTTGCGTGGGTCTTCATATTCGTAGCAATGCCCTCCGTCGTATTGATACAGACCATGGGCATCTTTTGGAAAATGCGCCGGTACCCAGTCAAGCATGACTCCAATTCCGTTTTCGTGACAAATATCCACGAATTTCATAAAGTCCTTTGCCGTACCATAGCGCGAAGTGGGCGCATAGTAGCCGGTAACTTGGTATCCCCACGAGCCATCATAAGGGTACTCAGACATTGGCATAAGCTCAATGTAGTTGTAACCCATATCCTTTACATACTCGCACAGCTCATGTGCCAGCTTTTCATAATCAAAACAATTTTGATTTTCAAATCTGCGCCACGACGCAGCATGTATTTCATATATATTTATAGGCGAGCTGTATATATCCCTTTTCGCCCGTTCGGAGCACCATTTTTGGTCGTGCCACTCATATCCTTCTATGTCGTAAAGTTTTGAAGAAGTACCAGGCCGAATTTCACAGTGGAAAGCGTAAGGGTCGGCGCGAAGCATAACCCTGCCGTCTGCAGCGGTAATGGCATATTTGTAATTATCAAATGTATTTACTTGCGATATACGAGCCTCAAAAATGCCGAAGTCGCTTATACGTGTCATAGGTGCAGCAGTATCATCCCAGCCGTTAAAGTCCCCGACAACGCTGACTGCTGTGGCATTTGGTGCCCATACTCGAAAAATCGTCTCATCTCCACACCTGTGCGCACCCATGTATTTGTATGCGTCAGCAAGGTTTCCGTCGTGAAACGAACTGATAAAATTGTAATCAGGTCCCATTTTTTTAGAATCTCCCTGTTAATTATATTCTTTGTAAACGCCGAAAATCATCGACATGCATAATTCACCTATCTCAATATAACAAACCTTGTCCTCTTTTTCAAGGTTTTTTTCGTCTTTATTAAATATACAATGGAATATTTTAAGAGGTAAATTTGGTGATTTTGTATAATTTTTCTTAAAATAAAAAAATTTTACATCAGCTTTTCTTTGCATAACACTTTTATTCTATGTTTTGTGTCAAAAAGTTATACCAAAAAAAATCACCTGTTTTACATTTAGCACAAACAGATGTTTTTGTTGTTAAAAACTTATTTTTTAATTAAAATAAGCCGCGGCGCACCCAATTAGCTCCGCGGCCGTCGATCTCTCTAATTTTATGCGCTAAAAATCATCACCCCCGAAATAATCGTCCAAGCCGTCATCAAGTCCATCATCGAGGTCTTCGTCGAGATCTTCATCAATTTCTTCTTCAATTTCTTCTTCGATGTCGTAGAGGTCATCAGTTGAGTCATCGTCGCCGTATACGCTGTCGGCAATTTCATTAGTAACGTCGTAGTAATTGCCACGTTCAGCGCAATCCAAAGTGCCATCGCCGTTTAAATCAAACAACTCTGCTCCGATAGGGTCAAACAGTCCCATAAAAAAACCTCCTGAAAAATTTTATTTGCGTTGGATATATCTATATATAATAACCCGGCAGTATCATTTATGAGACTGCCGGGTTTGTTTTTTTTAATATTATAAAATTTTTTTGGATTGCCGATTTTATTTTATTAGTTGCTTTATCAGCGATGGGCCATGCTCAACAAATACGCCGGTTTGCGCCGCCGTCTCCTCGGTGAATGTATCTACTCCGTCTGTCGGTGCTGTCGAGTCATAAATCATGAACGGAACGGGTGCCGACGAATGTGTTGCGGTGGCAATCGGCGTGGGGTGGTCAGGCAATATCATTATACGATAATCGGTGCCCTCAAGCGCATTCAAAATCGGCGCAAGCACCTTTTCGTCAATAAGTTCGATTGAACGAACCTTATTCTCGATTTCACGGCGATGTCCGCACTCGTCGGGCGCTTCGATATGCACATAAACATAATCATTGTCATTCAGCGCTTCAATGGCTGCGGCTGTTTTTCCGTCAAAATTGGTGTCTATGTATCCGGTAGCTCCGTCAACATCTATTGACTGCATTTTTGCGCTTTTTGCAATGCCTTTAAGCAGGTCTACTGCCGAAATGACAGCGCCCTTTATGCCGTACTTCTCTTCAAATTTTGGCAAAGCGGCGCGTGTACCCTGCCCCCACAGCCAAATCGAATTGGCAGGGCGCTCTCCACGTGCAACCCTGGCTTTATTAACGGGATGGTCACGCAAAATCTCTACGCTTTTTTTCATCAAATTGTACAATTCGGGGTTATGCATGTGCGCCTGTAAATGCTGGCCCACTACCTGCCCGGAAATGTCGTGAGGCGGTGTAAGCGTGTATCCCTCTGACCTGCCGCCGTGCCACACGGTCAAATGGCGGTATGCTACACCGGTGTAAAAATCAAATTCACCGCCGCCAAGCTCGGCTGCCAGCGTTTTTATCAGCTCATCGGCTTCGTCGGTAGAAATGTCTCCGCCGCAATAATCGACCATGGTCTTATCTTCGTAATTTTCCTCGTCCGAAAGTGTTACAAGGTTGCACCGAATGGCAACATCGTCATCGGTAAGTTCAATTCCGATTGACGCAGCTTCAAGCGGCGAGCGTCCCGTATAAACTTCGGCAGGGTCAAAACCCATTACCGATAAATTAGCGACATCGCTGCCGGGATTAAGCCCCTCGGCGACCGTTCTTACCATACCGACAACGGCATGCTTTGCCAGTTTATCCATATTCGGTTTAACTGCGGCTGCCATGGGCGTTTTGCCGCCGAGCGAATCTATTGGCAGGTCTGCCATGCCGTCGCAGAGAATTACTACATATTTCACGGAACATCTCTCCTTATTTTTATAGCCCCATTTTAGCACAAAATCTCCCAATATGGAATAGAAATAACCGATAAAACCCGAAATTCTCTTTTATTGACAATCGTAACCAAACATATTATCATATCATTATATATATTTTTAAGCGGAGGGGGATTTATAATGACAAAAGACAGAAAAAAAATTGCGTTCATACCGTTTATTATTGCAATTACTTTTGTTGCTGTAGTTGTTGTCATTGAGCTTATTGTTCCGCTTGACAGATTACATACCGCCTCAAACGAGGAATTTCAGAACGCCGCCATGGGCGGAAAAGTTTGCACCGAAAACGACATAGTCTACTATGTATCATCATCAGGCGATGTTCGAGCAAAAGGTGCGGCACTTGAATTTAAAGTGGCCGACAGCGGTGATATGCTGGCGCCATGGAAAGACGGACTTTTATATCGCGACGGTAAAAAAGCTGTTTATTCCGATATTTCGGGAGAAAACAAGCGCACCGTGATTGACAATGTGGGCGACTACTTTCTTAGCGGAAACTGGCTGTACTACACCGAAGCGGGCGACAATAAACTGAAGAAAATAAGGCTTACCGATAACAAAAAATCAGATATAGGCATTACTGTTAACGGCGATTTTGCCGTACGCGGCAACATTATAATTTATATTGGTGAAAAAAATTATCTTTACATGGCTCGCACCGACGGCAGTAACAATAGGCCGTTTTTGGGCAAAACGGTTGACAGTTTTATGTTCTACGGCAATTACATTTACTTTATGCACGAGGGCGAAATTTGGTCAACAGCAACGCAAAACACCGCCAATATGCTGATCCACGGCAAGGCAGACGTCTTTACTGTATATAATAACACACTGTTCTACGTAAACGACGGCGAGCTTTATTCGCGCAACTTGGTCGAGACCAACGCAAAGTCGAAAAAACTAGAGACGAGCGAAGGCACTCCTTGCGAGTTATATGTATCAGAAGATAATCTTTACTATTATCTTGCTGACGGCTCGCTTTACCGCTGTGATTTTTACGGCACCAGCATTAAAAAAATGTAATAGTTTATTTATGTAATTTGAGCAAAGTGTCCTTAACGGACATTTTGCTTTTTTTGTTGAAACAGGTTTTGAGTTGGGTGTACGTTATTGTGTTGGGGCAGAGAGTCTGGTTTTATGCTTTGCCATTATGCAAGCTAAGCGGTCGTTTTGAGCTTCGCCATTTGGCTTGGTGAAGATAAAACGGTGGTTTTGTGCTTCGCATTTGGATTGGTGCAAGCAGAGCGGCGGTTTTGAGCTACCCGCTCGACATGGCGCAAGCAATACGGGGGATTTGTGCATCGCCATTGTGCAAACAAAACCGAGGTAGGCTTTGCTTCGCCATTTGGTATAAGGAACTTCCTTTGCTTTGCCGCTTTTGCCGCGGCAGGCAGTTACTTTTTGCCGCCAAAAAGTAACCAAAAGACGTTAAAGAGTGGACCCCTTTCGACGGGCTCCCCTCCTTAAAACCTCCCCTCCTCAACGACCAAATGCTGTGAGCCTTTGGAAACGTAAAATCTCTACAAATATCATCATAATAGTTACTGTGGAAATTATTACGTTCCAAAAAAGTTGATGCTCACTTCAACATAGCGCGGCTTGACCGTGGAACACATTATGCAACCAAATCGGCGGGTTTGAGCTTCGTCATCGTGCGAAATAAAAGCGGTGGTTTAGTACTGCCCCACCAATTTTATTAGGGGGTCTGATTGTGTTTTGCGGTACTGCATTTATGATGCGCTCTTATTTTGAATCGCTCATTTTTAATTATTTTTTTGCAACAAAAAAACCGACCGAAGTGTAAAACCTCGGTCGGCGTTTTTCATTAAATATTATAGTATTGGCGCAATTATTTATCTTTGTCCTTTTTCGACATTTTTCCGATTGCGTTAAGCAAGGCGGTAATAACGATGATTACTCCAATAACTACCATAATGCACAGCATGCCTTTGCCCATGTAGGATAAATTATCAACAAAAGCTGAAGGATTGAAATTCATTTACATCGTCCTCCCTTACATGAAGAAGTTGAGTATCAGACCGCCGGCGATAACCGAAGCAATCTGACCCGAAACATTGACACCAATTGAATGCATAAGCAGGAAGTTTTGCGGATCCTCCGCCAATCCCATTTTATGAACTATTCTGCCCGACATTGGGAATGCAGAAATGCCTGCTGCACCAATCATCGGATTAATTTTCTTTTTCAGGAACAGGTTGATGAATTTTGCAAACAGAACTCCGCCTGCGGTGTCGAAAATGAATGCTACAAGTCCGAGTCCGAGGATGAGCAATGTGTTTACATCTAGGAAGTCTGCGGCCTGCATTTTTGATGCAATGGTGATTCCAAGGAAAATTGTGATAAGGTTTGCGAGCACCTTTTGCGCTGTTTCTGACAGCGAATTAAGCACGCCACACTCACGGATAAGGTTACCGAACATGAGGAAGCCAATCAATGAAACCGATGCCGGAGCAACGATTCCTGCAACAACGGTAATGATGATCGGGAAAAGAATGCGTGTGCTCTTTTTTACATCTTTTTGTTCGTACGGCATACGAATTTGGCGTTCTTTTTTAGTTGTCAGCAACTTGATAACAGGTGGCTGAATGATTGGAACGAGCGCCATGTATGAGTAGGCGGCGACCATGATTGCACCAAGATATTTTGAGCCGAGCTTGTTTGCAACTACGATAGATGTGGGGCCGTCAGCCGCACCGATTATTGCAATAGAAGCCGCATCGTTAATATCAAAAAACATTGAAGCGAGGCAAAGTGTAAAGAAAATGCCGAACTGTGCCGCCGCACCGAATATCATCAGCTTCGGGTTGGAAAGCAACGGTCCAAAATCGATCATTGCACCAATGCCGATGAACAAAATAAGCGGGAACAGCTCGTTTGCAATACCTGCATTAAATAATGTAGTTAAAGCACCTTCTGATTCGGACAGTCCTTGAGCTCCCTGTGCAAGCAGAGTCTGGTAAGCATCGTGTGAAATCTGGTTGCCGTTTTGAAAATACTGAGTAATCGCTCCCGAAATGGGCAGGTTAACCAATATTGCGCCGAAACCGATCGGCAAAAGCAATGTAGGTTCCATATCCTTTTTGATTGCAAGATAAATCAGCACTCCGCCGATTATCCACATTACAATCTGCTGCCATTCTATGAAGGCAAAATTTTCGTACAAAATCTTCATGTCTGTCTCCTTTTGTAAAAATAAAACTCTTATCGCTTAAAAAGCAATAAGAGTCTCGCTTTTTAATACAACAGCGGGCCTTCGGCCGTACTGACGCTGGTTGTCGCAGATATCCGCAAGCTACTCCCTCTTAAAGGAATAATATTTCACATAAATCGGGCAAATATTTCCCAACTTAATGATTTTATCACACGGAATTTTAAAATGCAAGAAAAATAAACAAATTCTGATGAAAGAATAATAGCCTCTGATGAAAAAGTTTATTTTTCTGCTCGGCATACCATAAAGCTTGGGCTGTTCAGTTTTAAGTTAAATGGTTTTGCGCTACTCCGTCTTTTTAAAAAAGTAAGTGAGAGACATGTTTTTTACCCATCACTACACCTTTTAAGAGTCAGTATTTTGCGATTTTAATGTTCAGTGCCGTGATTTTTTATTTCGGCCATTTAAAGTATAACAAAATATCGTACTTTACCTGCTATTCTTGTTACCGTTAGTGTTTGCATATTCTGGTTAAGGTATACAAAAAAGGTCAAAAAACGCTGTTTTTGGTGGCGCATTAAAATACGGCATACACCGTAAACTATGTAATATTGTTAAATGTCAAAAAAATTTGCACAACATAAAAAAAGCGTCTCGCTTAATTGGCGAAACGCTTTTTGCTTTACATTATATTTATCTTTCTGTGCCAAAGAAGAATAGAGCCATTGTGCCCGGTCCCGAATGTGTACCGATGACCGGTCCAACATAGTTGATTACAATGTCTTTTACGGGCATGGCTTTGCGGATTTCGCCAGCCAAATACTCCGCTTCTTCCAAGCAGTCGCCGTGACTGATGAACACCATCTGCTCTGCAGAATTTACTACTAACTCTTTCATGCGCTTAACCATTGAGTCAAGCGATGACTTTCTGCCGCGTACAACGCCTGTTTTGGTCAGGTGTCCGTCATCATCCATGTGCATCAGCGGTTTCATGCCCAGCGCACTGCCGACAATTGCGGTTGTTCTTGAAACTCTGCCGCCTCTGTAAAGATGGCGAAGATCATCTACTGTGAACAGGTGGCACATATTAAGCTTTTTCTGCTCGACCCAGTCGCGCACCTCTTCAATCGACTTTCCGTCGCGCTGCTGCTGAACGGCATGGTAAATCATTAATCCCTGACCAAGCGAAGCGCACAGGGTATCAACAGCTAAGATTTTGCGATCAGGATATTTTTCGCTCAGCTCCTCAGCAGCCATTCTGCCGCTGTTATATGTTCCGCTAAGTCCCGATGAAAAGCCAAGATATAAAACATCGTTACCCTGTTCAAGCACCGTCTCAAAAGCCGTCATGAAGGTATCCATATTTGCCGCAGTGGTGGTTGCCTGCAGTCCGCGGCGCAGCATATCATAATATTCGTGAAAGCCTACTTCGCGTTCGTCCAGATAGTTGACATACTCTCTGCCGTCAGCAATTACCTGAAGTGGTATTACTGTCACTCCGAGATCGTCAGCCAACTTTGCTGGAAGGTCACAGGATGAATCGGTAAAAATACAAAATTTGTTCATGTCAAACACTCTGCTCAAAAGCAGAAACTCCTTCTTTAAATATGTAACTGTTAAACGTCATCATACTGATGCGATGGTGCACATCTCACCCAATGATCCATTTTTCATTGCGACAGCATAAGCCGTATGGTTATTTTTGCCGCAAAACTCAATATGTAATCGGTTATTTTAAACTCCATAGTCATATTTTACAGTCGTTTCACACATGTACCGCACGGGCGGCAAGCAATGTATAAACGGCGTAAAACCCAACTATAAACATAATAAACAATTTTATCTTACATGTCACCCTACGCTCCCATTTACGCTCTCTATGTTTAGTTATCACGCGGTAGAGTGGTTTTTTTGCATTTCTCTTGTCAGTAGAATCTGAAATTATGTTGATATTACAAGGTTTCTTGTTAAAAAAACCAATGAAATTTTTACACGGTAGAATCGGCTAAATTTTTTTCTACCGCCAGGAGAAGCGCTGATTTTGCAAGTATTGAACTTTTTACTGTAATGTGTTACAATATAAAATACTTTCCCGGGAGGAGATGAAGTATGAACGATTTAAAACAGGTTATTGCGAAAAACATAATAGAGTTGCGACGCACGGCCGACATGACACAGGCGCAGTTGGCAGAAAAACTTAATTATACCGATAAAGCTGTATCGAAATGGGAGCGCGGCGATGCTTTACCCAGCATTGTCACATTAAAGGAGCTAGCCGATCTGTTTGGCGTCACGGTTGATTATCTGATTGCAGAAGAGCATGAAGCCGAAAATCAACTTAAGAATGAATATACTTACCGTCAACAACGAAACCACCTTATTATTACGCTGCTCAGCACCATGATCGTTTGGCTGGCCGCAACAATTATTTATGTAAGCATTAGTTTAACGACCGCATTCGGTCTTCCCGAAGCATGGCTGGTCTTTGTTTTTGCCATTCCGCCCTCATGCATCATCCTCATCGTGTTTAACTCCATTTGGGGCAAACCAAAGCGTAATTTTTTGTTTTTATCAGTACTGCTGTGGAGCTTGCTTATCGCTTTTTGTCTAACGTTTTTACTAACTTCCGGCAGAATGTATGTTTTGCTGCTGCTTACCATCGGTATTCCGCTGCAAATTATGATATTTTTGTGGTCGGGGCTTCGTCCTCACCGTCCGAAAAAATAATTATTATTAAATGAGTGCACACTTACACTTGCGCTTTAGATCATAAAAAATACACATATTCAAAAATGATATAAAAAAAAGACCGCAGCTGAATTTTTCAGCTGCGGTCTTTTTGTCGTTAGTACCCCGTTTTATTATTTGGGCTTGTTTTTGTTGCCTGCGTTAAATAAATTGCTTATGTATTATGTCACTAATAAGAATTTTTCTGAACCTATCTAACTGTTTGAGTTGTCGGACGGCAGGAAAGTGACGCATCTGTTATTTCCACGCTGCCGCTGCCCTCAAAAGCAGCACCAATAAGTTCACAACGGTCCCCACAGCCCACAGTCACCCTTTGCGGAGAGTCAAACGGTGGTATTTGTACACAGCCGCCGCAACCGTCCTCTGTCCAAACTGCTGCATTAACTGCATTTTCAGAGGTAATGCTCGCCGTCAGCTTTCCCGATGTCTTACAAATGTCCGGCAAACCGAAATCATTCAGCAAACTGTCAATCTTCCACCTAATGCTGACCGAATTTGTCCCGTCAACACAGTCGGAGCCGCCAGTGCCGTCCAGCGAACAGCAAATGAATTGTCCATTCATTGTTCCGAAAAGAAGTGGCACATTACCTTTTCGCACCTGCAGCCACTGCACTCCATCAACGGACAAATTCCATCTGTACCAGCACAGCTTTTTTTGCGCTACCATGTCATCGTAGTAGGATGTGTAGTTATCCATTGCATTTGCATGGCAGTCCAAAACAAACATTTCATTACCTACGAGCAAGTAGTATTTTCCTCTGCAATAGGCAGCTGAAGCGTTTTTCAGCTCATCTGCTGAATGCTTTTTCAGCGCGGCTTTAATTGCAAAAGACAGCTCTCGCACATCGCGTTCGTGCGGATTTATGACCGCAGTCATCATTCGCACGACACCGTCAGAATTAAGCCAAACCAGACGTCCGTCGCAGTTTGTAACCGTTTTCGGACAGTCGCAACCCCTTTCGCACACCAGTTTAGGTGCAATTGAAACGGTGGTGCCGAACGAACGGTCAGTTTCATCGGCGGCAAGCTGATCGTCCGTGTACCTTTTGCCGTTTTCAATATCAGCCAGCCACAGCGAATTTTTCTTCATTATAGCAAGCTCTTCGTCAAGCTGCACCACCGCCATAATCGGCTCATGCACATTACCTACATCGCATTCACCCGATTCGGGAAAATATGTGTTGTCTCCATGCCCGGTAAGCCACAACCGTGCCGGATAGAGTTTTGAACCATACACGACCCATGTAGTGCCGCCGTCATTCGCACAAAAACTGGAGCATTTTGATGATCTGCAAATTGTTCCGCCGCCGTGAGATTTGTTGTTTACGGTTATTGTTAAGTGGTTGCATCCATCATAACCCATCGGCGTTTCCTGTTCGCCGTACAGAGTATTAACTCCGGTAAAAACAACAGTGCGGCGATCGGCATTCAGACGTCTGAGAGACAGCTTGTCCAGGTCCTCAATTATACTTTCCTGTATAGTTTCTCCCATTTCGTTGGTTTTAAAGCCATGAGCATAGCTCTCATAATGCATGTTGGTATATTCTGAGCTAACCTCTGCATCCATGCCGATAGGATACGGCAAAACATAAACATTGCGTTTATATTCTGAGGTGTGTCTGGATTTATATATGTCAACAAGGGCATTTTTACTTTCGTATTCCTTGCTATTGTACTTAAATGCCGACATATCCTCTACATTTGTAAAAAGATAGCCTTTTCCACCCACCGACACACTCGGAATATATGCAATATCTGTTAATTCCTGAGGGGTATCAAAATAGGAGTCCTCCTGACCGATTCGGTAAAGAATTGTCGCGTTTACCCCGGATGAATGGGCGGTGTAAAGCATCGTTTTATCTTTGTCTATGAGCATGACAGCATCTTCTGCCGTAACGTCGACCGACCCACTGTCTATTAAGGCACCGTCACCATCAAAAAACGCCATGTTAACGCCGTCTTTAACGCTGACCGCGGCTGTTATGCCGTCTGCCAAAAAGAAATGATCAGGCACCGATGGCATTTGCACGCCACCCCGATATTTAAGCGCCGGTCTTACACAAAGTCCGCTGCCATTGTACTGCAAATTAAGCATATCTAGCATTTGACCGTCTTCGCCGGTACCGTCTAAACGTATTCCGCCATCAAACGGCAGCTCCTTACGCAAGCGCTTATCAAAATTCAGTTGAGGAAATTTCATTTACACTCCTCCTTTACAAAAAAATATGGGGCGAAGCGCATAGCCTCGCCCCAAATAACTTGCCTATTAATAAATATAGGCGTAAATTGAATTTTCGTTTGACTTTTTAACAAGTACATCGTAGTAGAGACGATAGTCAAACTTGTACGCATCCATCTGCTGATTGCGGTCAGGAGTGAATACACGAACCTTGTCGGTCTTTTTGATGAGCATGCCTGCCTTTTTCGGCATAGCCAGCAAGCCAACATTTTTTGCGGTGGCATCAGCAGCAAAACCGCCGTCTGTTTCGCCGGCTGTTTTGCCGTCGTTAAAGTTAAAAGCGGTTTTCATGCGTGTGCCGGATACAGGAATAATGTAAGCATTGTTGATTTTCTGCACATTAGTGGACAGCTCACCACGCTTAAATTCGCCAATCTCAAGTGAACGGTTAAGCTCGCTTGTGTTCATAAGAGCGGAGTACACGGTTGGGTTAACAAAAACAACCATTTCTTCATCATAGCCAACTTCGCCGCATACCTTTTCAATGGCGGTGTTAACCAGCTTAAGACAGTTGTCTGCAAGTGTTTCGTCCGCGCCAAGAGTAACAGTTTGTGACTTTTCAGAAGCAATTGATGCAAGTTTGGAAATAGCGTATGCGTCAATTTCGGGAGCAACTTTGGTGCGAACAAATTCGCCCATTATCTGACCGGCAAGACCGGCAATGCCTGTTTCGTCCATATCTTCGCGGTCAATGGAGAAGGAGCGTGCACGGTCCTGTGTGAGCTGGTAGCTCTCTTGATTTACGGCAACAGAGCCGTTGGTGAAACCGCCGTCGCGGTCATAGTCGCCAAGCCCGCTGAAATCAACATCGGGAATGAGGACAGTTCTTGCGCCGACAAACTGCTGACGGAAAGAATTGTCCGCCATGAATGATGTAACCGACTTCTGCACGATGGCTTTGTCGAGTTCGTTAGTAAGTTTGCTTTCAAAATCGAGTGAATTAATTGTAGACATTTTATTTCTCCTTTAAATATGTTTTTAAGCCCAGATGCCTCTGAGCATTGCTGCAATTTCCGGTGATGACAGCCTGTCTGGAGCATCTGCAAGTTCGCCTGTCGCTGCGTCCGACGCTTTAGTGTCGGCCAACTTGGCGCGAAATGCCTTCAGCTCCTCTTCATGACGGTGTCCGAGATATGCGTAGTAAAGCGGAATATCCCCTTTGAGCGACTGCTCAATAACGCTTTTCGGAATGTCCTTTATGCCGCTAAGCTCCGGAAATTTTGCTTTCAGCTCTATAAATTGAGCTGCCAGTCGGTTATGCCGACCGTCATTCTCCTCCTGCTGCACAAGCTTGTCCTTTTCTTCCTTTTCCTTAAACAGGTGGTCTGCAAGCTGTGCAAGATTCATTGAACTGTCGGGTGACAGCTCTTTGAGTCGGTCAAGAACGGGTATCAGCGATTCGTACTTCATGCCCTTTTCGGCATAATTGCGCGCCTCGCTCACAGACAAACGGCGCAGTTGTTTGTTAAACTTCACCTCAATGCCTTCCTCTTGTTCACCGTTTGGTATGGCATCCTCGCTGTGAACAGGCAGCTCGGTTGGCTGCGCCTCGCACACTGTTTCCGCCTCTGGCAGGGCGGTCATAATGTCATTTGTCATGTTCTTAGCTCCTTTATAAATAAATTCAGCGCACCGCTTATTGCGTGCGCTGTTTGTGATATATTGATTTTGTTTAATTACACACTAATGTGTTATACAAGCTGAATTGACTAAAGTTTTCTTCTTTAAGCTGTACCCAGCCACTTGCTATATTTCCATGGGGGGTAAAACTCAACAAAGCCGCCCCATATGTCAATGGACAAATCGGTAGCAAGCCGCCTTACTCCACATCCAACTGCTCGGTGCCGTCATAATTTAAAAAATTGCGGTACTCTGCCGCCCATTTTACCGATGCATTGGTATTTATCGGCTCCTGCTGCTTTGCTTTGGGTTTTTGTTTCGTATAAATATAACGACCAACAATAAACCCGACCGCAAAATTTATTAATACTGTGGAAACCGCAACAAATAGCTCTGTCATTTTGCTCACCTCACTTCACATCGTCTACGATTTTTACCCCTACTCCCGTATCGACCTCCTGCGAACACATTCGCATAACTTCGCGCAAACAGTTAATGTCGCCCGATTTCGCTTTTTCTAGCATTACTGCAGCAATAAGCGCTGCGTTGTCTCGCTTACCCTTATACCCGAGCGCATCAAGCAGCTCGTCGCCGCCCACACTCGGCAACTTAATCAATTTTCGCATGCACGATTCAACCGATTGCTTCTCTTTTGCCACTTGACCCGCTCCTTTCATTGTAAATATTACCACACATGCAACCTGACATTCCATGACAACAAAATGAGCCTGAGGCAAATGCCTCAGACTCATTTAAATATTATATGTTATGCACAAGTACTTGGCACATATTGCCGAACCTCTGCAAGCGCTTTGCCGTGCAATCTATATACGCTTCGTGTGTCAAAATGCATTTGATCGGCAATGTCCTCCCATTTTTTATTGCAAAGGTATCTCAGAGTTAACAGCTCACGATAGCTTTGGTTATCGGTTTTGACAATAATTGCGCTAATTTCTTTATACAGTCGGCTAAGCCGTGCTATATCTTTTTCTAAAGCACGCTTAATGTCGACCATTTCCTCAACTGCATTAGCCATTTTTGATCGGTTGCTGGTGCCTCCGACCCGTACTGCCTCAATTGCTGAGGTAGCTCTGGTCGCAAGCTCTTTTAAATGCTTGATCTGTTCGTGCTTAATGCTAATTCGCCTCTCCATTTCGCGCACCTGTTCAAAATACTCTCTTACTGTCATTTGCTGCACCCTCTTCTTTTTATAAATCCTTGCGCATGATGCGCAATATGCCACGCCCCCGTAATATTCTGTATCAACATTTGCACCGCAAATTTTGCAGATTTCGTTAGTACAATATCCGCAGCCGTCACATTCCCTTGCCGTATTTTTAACACAATACATAAGCTCTTTTCTCCGTAATATTCCATAGTTTTGCATGATTGTCGTTCTACGACTGTCCGAGCATCTCTCGGCAAAACAATAAATCTAGTAAATATTCAATTTTTTCGGGGTATCCTTATTATATATCTACTTAAAGTAGAAAGTCAAGAACATTTTGCAACAATTAGTCACTATTTGTTGCAAACTATCTACTCTAAGTGTATAATTATATGTATTTTTACTAATAAGAGGTGCTAAAATGCCGATTGGAACTAATATAAAGCATCACCGACAAGCCATGGGGCTTACCCAAGATAAACTGGGTGAAAAAATTGGCGTCACAGGAAAAGCTGTCTCCGCCTGGGAGCTTGGCTCAAAAATCCCCCGAATGAATTCCATCCAGCGAATGGCGGAGGTTTTTGGGGTTAGTAAAAGCGTTCTTGTTGATGATTACCCACTATCCAGCATTGCCCCTATAGCATACATTCCCGTTTTAGGCAGGGTTGCCGCCGGTCACGGTTGCTTCGCTGATAATAGCATTGAAAACTATCAAGCCGTTCCGTCCGATCTGATATGCCCCGATGAGCAGTACATTCTGCTAGATGTAAAAGGCGACTCCATGTCACCCAAAATTGAACCGGGTGACCGCTTGCTTGTTCAGCTCATGCCTTCGGTTGACAGCGGCTCATATGGTGTTATAATGATAGATGATGAAGATGGTGTGGTAAAAAAAGTTTGCTATTCAAGCAACCGTATCGAGCTGATCAGCGAAAACCCCTATTACCCACCAAGAGTTTTTGAAGGCAGCGAAATATCCCGTGTTCGCGTTATTGGACTTGTAAAGTATATATTCCGCAAACTTTAACGCATAATATTATATGAGGTGATGTATATGAAAAAAGCTATTTCTGTTTTAACAAAGATCTTGACTTGCGCCGTGCTTATTTTTCTCGTATTCTGGTTTACTCTACCTGCGCTTAACCCAAAAAGCGGTGAATTTTGGAGCTTCCTTATCACCTGTGCGGTAATCATTTTGGTCGTTAACTTCGGCCACGCTGTGCTGAATTTCTTTCGTTCCGTTAAGGATAATACGGATGAGAGCATTCTTAAGCAAAGCAAAGAGCAGTTTAAATCGCTCGGCAAACCCGTAGTTGGCATCATTATTGGCATTGCAGCAGTAATAGTTTTTTCGGTTATATGTAACATCATTGGCGCACAACTTTTCAATTCCGCCGGTTACAGAGACCTTATCACCATTACCGACAGTGACTTTGTAAAAGATGTTACCGAAATTAATATGTCTCAAATACCAGTAGTTGACTATGACACCGCCCAAACGCTCGGTAAGCGCAAGCTGGGCGAAATGAGCGACCTTGTTTCCCAGTTTGAAATAGCTGAGGACTATACACAAATTAACTATAACGGACGACCCACACGAGTAACACCGTTGCTTTACGGTGACATTATTAAGTGGTTTAACAACAGTTCAAAGGGTTTGCCCGGATACATTATGGTCGACATGACCACTCAGGAAGCCACTTTGGTACGACTCGACCAGGGAATTAAATATTCCAGAAGCGAGTATTTGATGCGTAACCTTGACCGCTACCTGCGGTTTAAATACCCCACAGCCATTTTTGACGACATCACTTTTGAAATTGATGACAACGGCACGCCTTACTGGGTTGCATCAGTCGTAAAATACCGCATTGGTTTCTGGAGCGGTAAAGATATTGGCGGTGCAGTTCTGCTAAACGCAGAAACGGGCGAATGTAATTATTACGACATTGATAACGTACCCACTTGGGTTGACCAAGTTTACGACTCCTCGCTTGTACTCAACCAGCTTACCTATAACGGAAAATACCGTTCAGGTTATTGGAACTCGGTATTTGGTCAAAAGGGCGTTTTGCAGCCGACCGACGGCTACAATTATCTTGCTCTGGACGACGATGTTTGGCTGTACACAGGTATGACATCGGTTGTCAGCGACGAATCAAATGTCGGCTTTGTACTGGTAAACCTGCGCACTAAGGAAACACGGTTTTATGCCGTTCCCGGTGCCGAGGAATATTCAGCAATGTCATCAGCACAGGAGCAAGTGCAGCACCTTAAATACACCGCCACATTCCCCCTTCTGCTTAACATTGAAAATCGCCCGACCTACTTTATGTCACTTAAAGGCGACGCGGGTCTTGTAAAGATGTACGCTTTTGTCGATGTTCAGCAGTATCAGATTGTCGGTACAGGCAGCACTGTAAAAGATGCTCGCCAAGATTATCTTACTAAGCTTGCGGCAAGCGGAGATGTGTCGCTTGAAACCAACACCGATACGCAGGAGGTTTCAGGTACTATCATCAACATTGAATCGGCAGTAGTGGGTGGCAACACCGTCTACTATATCATGCTGGACAATAATAATGTTTACACCGCAACCATTACCGTATCCGATGCGCTGCCGTTCCTTTCGGCAGGTGACCGCATAACGATGACCGTTAACGGCAAATCGGCAACGGCACTAACAGTAAATAGCGGCAGCTACGTGGCACAAATCAACTCAGCCGAAGCCACCGAATAAAAAACGCTTAATAAAAGCAGGAAAACGGAATAATCCGTTTTCCTGCTTTTTGTTTGCACTCGATAATATAGCCGCTTTACTCTTCAATTTTTTCAAGTGCTTCTAACAGCTTTGCCGCCTCTTCGGCGGTTATTTTGCTCGCCTTTATCGCAGCCACAAGCTTGTCTCCTGTTTTTGCGGCAGTTGTCACGGAATTGTTTTTCCACGCCGTCCATATTGCCGCCGCCGATGCCGCAACAGAAGAAGCGATAACAAATGCATCGTCACACGAAATTGGCAACGGGTTTTTTCCCAGCGCCGTTAAAATCAGGTTCACCAGCGTCAAAACCAGCACTGATAAACGTATAATTACTTCTTTATTACCCATAAAACTCCTCCTTATTATTTGTTAAACTCCGTTAAGCAGCTTGTTCCATGTGGTTGCTCCGATAATTCCGTCATCCTTGATGTTTTTTGCTTTCTGAAACTTTTTAGTCGCAGCGGTTGTATTTGTACCAAATATACCGTCTGCTTTACCGCAGTTATAGCCGTAGCCGTTTAGCAGCACCTGTGCCGATTTTACATCGTTGCCCTTACTGCCGTTTGCAATCTCACGCAGCTTCACCGTCACTGTCTTTACCTCACTTTCAGCACTTTCTTTGACATCGTAATTAATCGAACAGTAACCTGCAATGCTGCTAAAGGTTAGCGAATAATTCTTTCCGGCAACAGTTCCGCCGTTAGAATCAACGCCTGTTTTAGCTGATGTGTTACCCTCTACTGTATACACCTTGCCTCCGCTTACCTTGGTTACAATACCGATGTGCGTGCCGCTGTCTGCAGCTTCTTTGCGGCCAAATATAATTAAATCACCGGACTTGGGATTGCCGCTGCCACGCGGTATCCATTTGCCAATGCTTGTATAATATTTTCGTACCGTTGGCACCCACGCAGTTTTCTTACCATCATAAAATAACTTGGAGGCGTTAGCCTTATTAAACACCCACCAAACAAATTGACAGCACCACGCCGTTCCGTCGACACCATATGCCTTACCATACTTCTGCTTATTAGAATTTTTCGGTGACTCGGTTACTCCGATTTCTCCTTCTGCAATTTTAATAATATTGCTTGCATAAATTTTCTCTATATAAATCACCGCTTTCACAATCTGAACATATCCCTTCGGCGCTCAGTTCATTATATTCTCGCAACCAAATCCTATGACACACTATTTCTAGCATTCCAGCCGTGTAATGCGCACCTCGTGATCTGAAATGGTCTCCTCCACGGCTCGAAGTTCGCTTTTTTGCTCGTGCAGTGTGTTTTTCAGCTCATCCAGACCGCATTTAACCTCGGTCATAGCCTTTGTATTGTTGCTTACCACGGTACATACAGCAATGCCGGCAGGTATAATTGTAATTAGACCCACCAAAATCTCCCACGTCATGTTTTTGCCACCTCCGTTGCTGTCAAAAACAGCTTTGCTGCATCACGCACTTGGGCAAGTGTATTTGCTGTACTCATGGCAGTTGCCATTAGCGCCAGAGCATCGTTTTCATATGTTTTAAATAATTGATGAGTTGTTAGCTGCTGCATTTCAGCAATTTCCTCGGCAGTCATTTCTTCATACTCGCCATTATTAAACTTCTTCATGCCTTTAACCCCCTTGCGTAAATTTTCGTGCCTGCCGGTAGCGGCGTTGCCGGACTTTCACTACCCAGCCAAATTCGCATACCGTATAATGTTTTGAAATACGCACCGCTGTTATTTTGTATGTATTCAAAATTGCACGACTGTTTAGCAACAGCAGTGCCTACCGTACCGTTTGCACTGCCCCAAGATGTAAAGTCTGCCCAGTCGGATTTTGTATTTCCGTGCCTCTCATACGCAAAATGGACTACACTTTTTGCATCTGCCATTCCGGTTGTAAGCACATAAGGAATGTTGTAATTTCCACTACCTGTAAAGTCGTAGCCGCCTCTTATATAATTTTTAGTCATGCTATCAGGCGTTTTCATTATAATGTGTATGTATTTGTACTTGTTAAGCTCGGTAAGCGTTACCACAGCTTCTTCGGTAAGCTCAGCGTCTATAATAGTTGCCCAGTCGGCATCAGATTCGGCCTTTGCCGCTTCAATGTTTTTGCGAGCCTGTGCCTTTTTTGCGTCGGTAAGTGTTTGCGAATATGATGACGATACGCCGTTTTGAATTATAAAATCATTAACCGCCAACGCATTTGGCACTTTGCTTGTCTGAAGCTGCCCGTTAGCGACCATTGCGCTGACCGCATCACTTTCAGCAAATGCGCCGATATTTGTGCGTGCCTGCGCCTTTTGAGCGGCCGTCATGCTTTGAGCTTCTACTCCTGTAACACCGAAGCCTACCAAATGATCATGTACCGCTGCTACATTCGGCACTTTATCGTAAAGCATTACACCGTCTAATGTAGTTTTGCTTACCACATCGGACTTATCAAGCTTGCTGTCGACTACACTCTGCGCCTCGCTTACAGCCTGCCATGCATCACTTTTTGCCGACTGAGCCAGGTCATTTGCCAAATGAGCATCGCTTGCTGCCAACTGAGCCTCGCCCACAGCCTGCCATGCATCGCTTTTTGCCGACTTAGCCTCACCCGCAAATCCCTTTGCTTGATCGATTATCGCCGAAATTTCGCTTGCCGCTTCACTTTCGGCCTCATCACCGTGAAAGCTGCTGTCAAAACGCAGCTTAATCGGATAGCTGAATAAAATTTTCTCTGTTTCGCCCGCATTCACCTGTGCAAATATGATACGCAGCGCTGCACATTCGCCTGCAGCGGTAACATGCTGCGGCAAACTGTACAAAATCGGCTCTGTCGGAATGTACTCTACAGCCTCACCAATAAAATGCGATCCTGCACTGTCCTCGGCATCTATGTGATAATACACTTCTGCGCTTTCGTTGGCATTAGCCAGCACAGCCGAAATGTCATCACCAATGATAAACTGAATATCGGTCGCATTGTGCTCGCCCTGAATTCCGCCGTACTGCACGCTTGCGGGCGTAATGCTGTCAATGCCTACCGTATATATAATTTTTCTCATACCGTTCTCCTTTTCGTTAAAATTTAAGCCCAACCGCCCATAAAATCAGTGCGGTCAATAATTGAGCTTACCATGCGCCTCTGCTTTTGCGGAGGGGAGGGGTTAAACCCTCTGATGTCCTCAAAAGCATAACGCAGGGCGTCCATTAAATGATTGTCGCTGTCAACGGGATATCGGTCGCAGCCACCGTCTCGGTGCTTTTTAAAACGGTAGCTGCCAAGCTCCGCTAACGTGTTTTGGCATGAACTGTGTACAATAATTTCGTACTCCTGTATGCGAGCAATTCCGTTTAGTATGCTGTCGCGTCCCTTGTCCGACGGAACAATGCGCGTCACACCCAGCCGCCTCAAATCTTCGTTAGATTTTGGCTCGGCGCAGTCGGCACGAATGCGTTCCTTGCGATAGCCTTTGTCAATCAGCATTTTTGCAATGTCGGTGTTAAGCATTCGGCGCTCATAATGCTCGTCAAAAATGTACACCTTTTTTTCTACCTGATCAACTGCCGCTGCAACGAATGCCGTCGGGTCGTTAGTGTAGCCGTAGTCCAGCCCAAAAACGTGCTTAAACTGCCACTCCTTGCCCTTTTCTACCTCGTCCAAACTAAAATTTTCCGACCGCCAGCGTTCAAAAACCAAACCCTCGCTTACACCCCAATGACCCAGCCCAGCAACAGCGTATCTGCGCGGATTGTCCCGCTTCATACGCTCAAATACGGCTCGGTCGGTCTCGTCCAAAAATTCGTTGTCCATATAGGTGGTAGAATAGGTCGATACATTTTCGTTCTTGCTGTCAAAGAACCGCTTTTTAAGCCAGTGGCGCTCGCTCCACGGGTTAAATGTGACTGTAGTTTGCTTGAATAAAGGGGGTGTAACCGCTCCGCGCGGCACTGACAAATCCAGCTTATCAAAATCATCCTCTGTTTCGATTTCATACGCTTCCTCTACCCACACCCAGCACAGCGAACCATTTGCCACCGTGGTAGAAGCAAGCTTCAGCGGATCATCAAAGCCACGAAATAGTATTTTTTGCCCCGTCGGCGTATAAGTCAGCTCCATCGGCGACACTGTCGCACGCCAAAGGTGGCTTACTCCCAGCTTACCTATTGCCCAGTTAAGCTGTGCAAATGTGGACGAGCGGTGGGTGTCCATAACCTGCCTGACCACCAGCAAATTGCTGTCACTGTACTTCATCAGCCGCACAATGAAATTGATTGCGCAGGTTGAGGATTTTTTTGATCCCTTTCCGCCTTTAACCACGCGATAACGGTGCTTGTCGTTCCAAAAATCGCCGTATGAGCCGCCTACAATTTCACTTAAACGCTTATCCACGCGGCAACACATCAATTATTGCGTCGGTTGTCGCAAGCGACCCCCTTTTGCGATTGTATAGGTCGCAGTAAACCGCCTGCATTGCAGAATCGCCTTCTGATTGTGCAATGAACATCGCAACGCCGTAAACCAGCACATCGGTTATAATCGTACTATCAAGCGCAAACTTTTCTGCCAATGTCTTTATCGGCTCAAAATTTGTCCTGCTTGCACGGCATACATCGACATATGCTGCATTGATTAAGGCAATCGCCCTGCTTTTTATGCCGCCCGAATGGCCGTCAGTTACATATCCAAGCAGCTGCATTGCCTTAGTAAATACTTGTCCTGCTGTCATGCAGATACCTCCCTTACAATCGCTTTAAGCTCGTTAATCTCGTTGTCACTCAAATCTCCTACCGTACTTTCCACCTCGTCAATGAGTTGTTCGGTTTCGCTTATTTTTCGCTCAATTTCCATCGGTGCGTCGTCAATTTCCTTAACTAGTCCGCTCACATCCGAAATCACGCCGTCGGGCAGTCGTTTAAGGTACTGTTTAAGGGTGATTGCTCCTTTATTAAGCAGGTTATCAAGTGTCTTAATCGTCTGGCTTTCGCTCCAAAGCGAGCCTGCGCCTACATCAACACGGGCGCTGATAAGCAGCTGGCGGTACTTGCTGCCGTCAAACGGCAGATACCAAATGCCCTGCTCGTCGCTGATTTTAAGTGAGCGTGGACCGTAAAGTGAAACCCAAAATTCTGACCAAATGCGTGCAACATCCTCGCAGAACATATAGAATCGGTTTCGCACCGTGTCCATGGGCATCAAGGCCGCTTCTCTAACGGCAATGATTGCTGAGGTGTTGTTGGGGCTGATGTCGCCAAGAGCTGCATCGTTTGCTCCCGACTGGGTCAGCGTATTGGAAATAAGCGATGATATGTTACTTTCAAAATTGGGAGAAAATGACGGCGGCGTAACGTATTTGATCGCCTGCGCTGTTTCTTCCGGCGAACCAAAAACGCGGATAATCTGGCCGGGATCATTGGTGACCGGTGTCTTTACAATGTCTCCGTTGACCGTCATAATCGGCATACCCATTGTCATAACTGCCCACACATTTGCGGTAAGCATGCGGTTTATTGCTATTTGGTTTGGAATGAGATATGTTATTTCGCTGTCGCCGTAAACCGAATTTTTACGATTTTGCCAGTTAAATTTTGCGATCGGGTAAAGGCGCACCTGCATATCCCACACCGGACGCACAGTTGCTCCGCCTGCTACACGTACCGCCTTAACGGTTACGCCGTTTTCGCTTTCTTCTTTCCACATTTTCGTCAGCACAGTAGCCTTAACGCCGTCGCCTCCTGCCTCGGCGGCAATGTCTTCAATTTCCTTTTGCGGACGTCCATAGCGGCGAGCCTCTGCCTGCAATTTTTCTACATCTTTGCGCTGAGAAATGATTATGTAGGGCTGTTTTTGTACATCGTTTACCGACGGGTCGCCAAAATAAACGTTTTCTACATCCAGCACCTCGCAGGCAATGTCACCCTTAATCGGGTATTTGTGCTGAGCGTCGGCATACAGTCCCGTTGCACATTCGCTGTCCCAGTAAGTGTAAATTAAACCTGTGCCGGAAATGTATGCGTTTAAAAGCGCCTGGTAGCGCACATCGCTGTAATGCAGTCTTTCCTCTGTCACACGGTAATAATCACCCAAGGCTGACATTACCAGTGCGGTTTCTTCCTCTTGACTGAGGTTTAAAGACGGGTTTCCCGCAGCACAGCAGCGGCGCAGATAATCTATGCCTTTTTTCAGTTCAATTGTATTTGGAACTCCGTCAGCAGAAAAGCTGACACTGACGGGGCTGGCAGTAATTGACGCCATCTTGTATTCGCCAATGCGTTTGATAACATTATGCCGAACAAGAGGGCGGTCGCTGCCACATTTTGCACCATGCCATTGGTCACCTGCATAAAACCGTTCGTTAACCCTCGTCTGTTCGTAAAGTCCCTTTTCGCCAATCAGCTCCTTGTGCTCACGTGCAGTTTTAAACTGCGCAAACACCACTTCGGGAGCAAAGGGTTTTGTTTTTTGCATTTTATCACTCCTTTTAAAATGAAAAAGAGCAAAGTGTTCCGGCCGTAAATCACTTTTGCTCCAAATATACGATAACACCTTCTGCACCTGACATTCCATGACAGAAAATACAAATTATAGTATAACTGTTATAATTATACATCTTCACTTGCTGCCACCGACCGCCGTTAGTGCATAAAATTATGTATTAGCTGTATACTCATTTGTTAAAATGTATGAATCAAATATAAAAAAACCCTGAAAAGCTGTAACCTGTAACAAAAATAGACAAAAAAGCTAAATTATTGTTGCATATTTATTCACTTTGTGCTACTATAATTGCATAACAACCGCATATTTATGCACATGGAGGTCATTTTGATGAATAAACAAAATATTAAAAAGGTTGTCCTTGCCTATTCGGGCGGACTTGACACCTCAATCATTATTCCGTGGTTAAAAGAAAACTACAACAACTGCGAAGTAATTGCCGTTTCGGGCAATGTCGGTCAAGCAAGCGAGCTTGAAGGACTTGAGGAAAAGGCTATCAAAACAGGCGCTTCTAAAATATACATAGAGGATTTGACCAAGGAATTCCTTGAAGATTATGTTTTCCCTTGCGTTCAGGCTGGCGCAATGTATGAAGATTACCTTCTCGGTACAGCATTTGCACGCCCCCCTATCGCAAAAAGAATTGCTGAAATTGCAATTGCCGAAGGTGCCGATGCAATTTGCCACGGCTGCACAGGTAAGGGCAACGATCAGGTTCGTTTTGAGCTGGCTATTAAAGCCTACGCTCCCGATATGCCCATCATCGCTCCGTGGAGAGAGTGGGATATCAAATCGCGCAACGAAGAAATCGACTACGCCGAAGCGCACAACATTCCGCTGAAAATAAGCAGAGAAACCAACTATTCTAAAGATAAGAACATTTGGCATCTTTCGCACGAGGGACTCGACCTTGAGGACCCTGCAAACGAGCCGCTTTACAATAAAGAAGGCTTCCTTGAAATGGGCGTTTCTCCCGAAATGGCTCCCGATAAGCCCACCTATGTTACAATCCACTTTGAAAAAGGTATTGCAACCGCCGTTGACGGCAAAGAAATGGGCGCAGTTGAACTGGTCGATACTCTTAACAAGCTCGGCGGTGAAAACGGCATCGGCTTGCTCGACATTGTTGAAAACCGTCTTGTCGGCATGAAATGCCGTGGCGTTTATGAAACTCCGGGTGGTGCAATTCTTTATAAGGCTCACAGTGTGCTCGAAACCATTTGCCTTGACAAAGAGACCTCTCATTACAAGGCGCTTGTAGCACAAAAGCTCGGCGAAATCGTTTACAATGCTCAGTGGTACAGCCCGCTGACCGAAGCAATCCTTGCATTTGTAAAAGAAACACAAAAAACCGTTACCGGCGATGTTACGCTTAAACTGTACAAGGGCAACATGATTAACGCAGGCGTTACATCACCCTATTCACTTTACGACCCCGAAATTGCAACATTTGACGAGGACGAAGTTTACAATCAGGCTGATTCAGCCGGATTTATCAATCTTTACGGACTGCCCATCAAGGTTTACGCAAAGATGAAGGCTAAAAATAACATTAAGTAAGCAGGTATTTTTCTATGGATAAAATGTGGGCAGGCAGATTTTCAAAGCAGCTTGACAGTCAGGCGGACGATTTTAATTCATCTATCCGCTTTGACAGCAAAATGTATAAGCAGGATATTACAGGCTCGCTCGTTCATGCGGCCATGCTGTGCAAGCAGGGCATCATTTCATCAAGCGAAGCTGCACAGATAACCGACGGACTTGCGTCCATTCTGGCCGACATCGAAAACGGCAGTCTTGCCATTGATATGCAGGCAGAGGACATTCACATGTTTGTCGAATCAGAGCTGACAAAGCGCATTGGTGACGCAGGAAAGCGGCTTCACACCGCACGCAGCCGTAATGACCAGGTTGCGCTCGACATTCGCCTTTATCTGCGTGACAGCGCCGATGAAATCCTTGCATTATTAAAATCTCTTATTTCTGCCGTTTGCGAAAAAGCCGAGGAAAATAAGACAACCATCATGCCCGGCTACACCCATTTGCAGCGTGCCCAGCCCATCACATTTGCCCACCACTTGCTCGCTTATGCAATGATGTTTACGCGCGACTGCACCCGTCTTACCGACGCTGTAAAGCGCATGAATTATTGTCCGCTCGGTTCGTGCGCCCTTGCCGGCACAACGTACGACACCGACCGTGAATTTACCGCAAAAGAGCTTGGCTTTGACGGCATCACGTTAAACAGCATCGATGGTGTATCCGACCGCGATTTTTGCGTTGAGCTTATGAGCGCATTTGCTGTTATAATGATGCACCTGTCGCGTTTCAGCGAGGAAATTATACTGTGGTCAAGCTGGGAATTCCACTTTGTCGAGCTTGATGACAGCTTTACAACCGGTTCCAGCATCATGCCGCAAAAGAAAAATTCCGATATGGCGGAGCTTGTCCGCGGCAAAACGGGACGAGTTTACGGCAATCTGATGGCAACTATGACAATGCTGAAAGGCTTGCCGCTCGCATACAATAAAGACATGCAAGAGGACAAGGAAGCCATTTTTGACAGCATCGAAACTGTTAAAGCGTGCCTTGATATATTTGCCCCGATGATATCTACCATGCGCGTGCTCGGCGACAGTATGTTTGCCGCCGCTGGCAAGGGATTTATTAACGCAACCGACCTTGCCGATTACCTTACGAAAAAGGGGATGCCTTTCCGCACAGCATACAAAACGGTTGGTCAAATCGTCGCTTATTGCATCGAAAAAGATTGTGTGCTTGATGATATGTCACTTTCCGAATACAAACAGTTTGACGAAATGTTTGAGGATGACCTATACGGTGAAATTTCGCTTAAAGCTTGTGTCGAAAAGCGCATTTCTGCCGGTGGCACAGGACCCCAGTCGGTTAATACGCAGATTGATTACATTAAAAACTTTTTAAAATAATCGTATAAAAAATAACCCCCGACAGCCGCATGGCTTTCGGGGGTTTAGTTTTGCATAATAAACGAGGCAGCGCATCCTTGCACAAAAAAATCGACGGTTCAACTGTTGCAAAAAAGCAACGCTCCCTGTACAAAAAAGAGACGGCTCACCTTTTACAAAAAATGACTCACCGCAACCTTTGAATAAAGAATACGAGGCAACGCAACCCTTGCTAAAAAACGCCGCACACCTTTGCACAAAAAAAGCGGCAACGAGCTTTGCTTAAAAAAAGAGGTAGCGCACCATTGTACGCTACCTCTTCTTAATCAATTATTTATGGCACTGTCCGCTCATCGGGCAGTTTCCGCAGTTGCATCCGCAGGAGGACTTGCCCGCTTTTTTGTTTTTCACCATTCTGACAATTATCAGAGCCATCACAGCAACGACAACCGCACAAACCACAATGGTGCCAATGTTTTCTAATATCCAACCGAGCATTTTCGCCCCTCCTTTTTTACATTATACTGATGTCACAAGCTTTAAATTCTTTTTTTCAGGTCTTAACAGCAAGTAAAGTGTCAAAGCAACAATCACCGCCGCCGCGACCACGCCGACCACATTTGCAGTGCCTGCAAATATAGAGCCAACCTGATATATAACCAGCGCCGAAGCATATGCAAACACGGTCATGTAACCGATCGCAAACCACGTCCACTTAGCCGAATTCATCTCACGCTTTATTGCGCCGATAGCGGCAAAGCAGGGCGCGCACAGCAGGTTAAACACCATGAAACTGTATGCTGTGACTCGGGTGTAATGGCCGGCAACTGCTGTCCAAAGTGTTGGGTCGGTCTCTGTTGCTTCTCCTGCGCCAAAAAGCACGCCAAGCGTTGCAACTACGTTCTCTTTTGCAAGCAGACCGGTAAATGTTGCGACGGCCGACTGCCAATCGCCAAAACCGAGCGGAGCAAAAATAAAGGCGAATGCGTTGCCGATAGCCGCAAGCAGTGACGCGTTGTTGTCATCGACCATCATAAATTTGCCGCCGACGACCCCGAATCCCTGCAAGAACCACAGAATAACCGACGAAAGCAGAATTACTGTGCCTGCCTTTTTTACAAACGACCAGCCGCGCTCCCATGTGCCGCGCAGTACATTGCCTATAGTCGGCAGGTGGTAGGACGGCATTTCCATTACAAACGGAGCAGGGTCGCCTGCAAACATTTTGGTTTTTTTGAGCATAATACCCGACAAAATGATTGCCGCCACACCTATAAAGTATGCCGAAACTGCAATAAGTCCGCTGCCGCCAAAAAGTGCGCCTGCAAACAGCGCAAGTATCGGCATTTTAGCTCCGCAGGGCATAAAGCAGGTGGTCATGATTGTCATTCGGCGGTCGCGCTCGTTTTCTATTGTGCGTGAAGCCATTACGCCGGGCACGCCGCAGCCCGTTCCCACCAGCATGGGGATAAACGATTTGCCCGACAGCCCGAATTTGCGGAAAATGCGGTCCATGATAAACGCAACGCGTGACATATATCCGATATCCTCAAATATGCAGAGCATAAAAAACAGCACAAACATCTGCGGTACAAAGCCGAGCACAGCACCCACGCCGCCAATTACGCCGTCATTTATCAGCCCAATCAGCCAGTCGGCGCACCCGATACTTTGCAGTAGCCCCTCAACTGCCGGCGGAATAATTTCGCCAAACAGCACATTGTTGGTCCATTCTGTAACCCATTCACCCACCGAGCCGATGGATATGTAGTAAACAATAAACATTACAATTGCAAAAATCGGCAGGGCAAGAAAACGGTTGGTTACCACTTTGTCAATTTTGTCCGAAATGGACAGTTTGCCCGCGTTTTTCTTTTTGTAGCAGTCCTTCAGCACCGATTCTATGTATCTGTATCGCTCGTTGATGATAATGCTTTCCGCATCGTCGTCAAGCTCTTTTTCAGCGACAGAGATGTCGTGCTCGATGTGCGCAAGCGTCTCTTCCGACAAATCAAGCTTTTCGAGCGCCTTCTCGTCGCGCTCGAATAACTTGATTGCGTACCAACGTTGCTGCTCGTCGGGCATATCGTGCACCGCCGCTTCCTCAATGTGAGCAAGTGCGTGTTCAACTGCTCCCGAAAAAATGTGTGACGGCACGCTTTTGCCTTTTTCAGCCGCCTCAATGGCAGCCGCTGCGGCTTCTTCTATGCCGGTGTTTTTAAGAGCCGAAATTTCGACTATTTTACACCCGAGTTTTTTCGACAGCTTTTCGGTGTCGATTGTGTCGCCATTTTTGCGCACAATATCCATCATGTTGATTGCGATGACAACGGGTATTCCAAGCTCGGTAAGCTGGGTTGTTAAGTACAGGTTTCGCTCAAGGTTGGTGCCGTCAACGATGTTAAGTATGGCATCGGGGCTTTCGTTTACAAGATAATTTCTTGCAACGACCTCCTCCAGCGTGTATGGGGACAGCGAGTAAATTCCGGGCAAGTCGGTAACGGTGACGCCGTCGCGATTTTTGATCTTGCCTTCCTTTTTTTCAACGGTGACGCCCGGCCAGTTCCCAACAAATTGCGATGAGCCGGTCAGCACATTGAACAGGGTGGTTTTACCGCAATTCGGATTGCCTGCAATGGCTATTTTAATGTTCATTTTTCACTCTCCTATACGGTTAGCAACTGCTAACGCCGACACTGAAAAATTCGGGGATAAGACCCCGTATTCTTGTAATCATTCAACCTCTATCATTTCTGCGTCAGCCTTACGCAATGACAATTCATAGCCACGAACGGCCAGTTCAAACGGGTCACCGAGCGGCGCAACTTTGCGCACGGTTACATTAATCCCCTTTGTTATGCCCATGTCCATGATTCTGCGCCTGAGAGCGCCCTCGCCATGCACCTTAACGATTTTGGCGGTTTTGCCGACCCTTACATCTTTTAATGTGTTCATGAGTGTATCCTCCTTGTCGGCGAAAGGCAACGCCGCCGTTGTCTCTCGCGTGAAAAAACGGTAGTTCATGCGAATAGACCAATTTTGTTTTTTGCAAAAGTTAGCTTTTGCTAACTTTTAAACGCAAATTAAAGTTAGTCTTTGCTAACTTAGTTATATTATATTCTGCCAATAGCACAAAGTCAACCTTTTTTGCATAAATTTGTCATTCAACCAACTGTGTGCCTTGGGCAACTGTATTTATTGTGCGTTTTGGCTATATTTGTAGTGTACGCAAACTTTGCAGGCTTTTTTAACCGCAAAAATTGAGCCGCCTTAGTGTTAAAAATGAAAACTTTTTATTTTATTATAATATAAATGTTTATGTTCAAATTTTATTAGTTACACTTTATAAAAAATAACTAATGGTGGCATTTTTTTGACCTGTCGACAGGTCAGTATTCTCCCGTATAAAAAAAGAACTTTAAAACCACTAAACTGCACCCCCATTTATTAAACAAGTATAATACGGTACTTGTCCTTTAAACGGGGTACAGCTCAGCTAGTGGATAATATTTTTTCAGTGCCTATGATTTAATTGCGTTGTGTTTTTAAATCCTACTTAATAATTACTATAAATCCTGCAAATCTGCAAAGGAAGTATCGTTTTCCAGATTGTCCCGTGCAAGATCTGTATCGATTTGTGAGTATGCCTTGGATATTGGCCTCTGATGATACACCTTTAACCCCGGCCCGTCAGTTCCAGGAATAATCGGATTTGCCTTCTTTTTTCCGCTTTTGGCTTTGCCCTGAATTTCGGGTACAGGCGGCAAGTCGTTTTTCGGCTGGGTGTGCGTCCATTCGGGTCGAGCCATGCCCTTCTTTGCCATAAAATCACCTCACACACAGTTTTCCACCGCGGCAAAAAGATATGCATTATATGATTTGGTAGTGCTATGCAAAAAACGTTAAAATCAGCAAATGCTTCAATTTTATATTGCACTTTTTATTCCACCATCCCAATGCTTTGCACCATACGTTTTTACAACGGCAACCGTTTGTTCTAGAAGCCACTCTTAAAATCCCCCACATTCCGGATTCTACATCCCATTTTAATGAACCTGATCGGTATAGATAATCTCCGGGATTATTTGAAACTCCGTTCTCTAATTCAATATTATACACACTACCTACACTGATGGCTCCCTGCATAGGAATTGTATTTGTGAATGGGTCGCTCGGCTGTGCTTTCCATTGATGTCCGTGAACCAAAAAGCCTGTGTTTCTCGGTTTGTCTCCCGGCATAATGAGCCTTACGATAACACGCTCACCTGCATAAGCTTTTAAAATTGGTGTAGCGGGATCACCGTGTTTCTTTGAATTAAAGATATTATAAATTTTAGAATTGTGATTTAATCTATTGAAAAACCTTTCAGAACGATAATTATAGCCCTTTTCACCTGTATCTTCATGCTCCACGCCCCCATGCGCACTGTCGCCGCCTTCGGCAGCTGTTTTAATGAGTTTTCCGTCTTTGTCGAGCAAGCGAATACCATTGTGTGCAAATAAAACAAATTCTCTAAAACTTTCTTTTCCCGGCGCAGTAATAACCACCTGCTCGTTATAATTATCTAGTTTAGGAAAATATTTATTATAATATTTTGCAGCTGGAGGCTCAATTATGATTGCACCAAACAGTCCATGATGTCGGTGATTTCTTAAATCACCGAAGGAACTAATTAGACATGCACCGTATTCTTTGTCAGCGCGCCATAAATATTTTATACTTTTTCCCGGTTTAACTGTTTGCTCAACCGAATTATAGCCTACGTTAATTCCGGAGGAATTCACCGCATCATACTTCAAAAATTGAGGACTCAGTGAAACTCTGTTCGACGGTTTATGCGGATTATCCAACGGTACAGATGGATAATCATTATATTTGATAGGCTTTTCAGGGTCAAACATATTAAATAATGTTACCTCTATCCAATCACCGGCATTAACCCTTAGTATTAAAGGAACTGGTTCTTTACATCCGCATATTACATCATGAGCTTCTTCAAACGGAACAAACAACAGTCCATCAGGATCATGGTCTCCATACTTGTTATAACAGATATCCTTTTGGATTGCCGCAACCTTAAATCTTCGAACAATTGCATCTTTTGGAGGGATTAGTGGCGTAGGCTGAGGGAACTGATTTCCTTTGCATAGCGGAATTAAATGCTGCCGTGGTGAATCATAAGCTCTGATAATTCCCCATAAGCCCAGCCAAAGGTCATCGATTCCTCCAAAATAATATAAATAATCTCCCGATCGATAATATTCATCAATTTTAACATTAAAAGCCTCTGATATTCCAAGGGTCTGCGCCTGCACGATAGGGGAAACAGGATCTGTAATTTCCTTTTTCCATGACATACCTGCAATATTAAATGCGTGTTGCTCTTCATGAGCGCCATCTAAAAGCCTGATTAGCATTGGCTCACCCGGGTAGGTTTCTAAAATTGGAGTTGCGGGGTCATTGTGAGCAATAGAACTAAAGATATATGCAGGATCATCGCACTCGTTCAATCGTTCACGCATCGGTTCTGATCTGTAGTTTATTCCCATTACTCCGGGATCATCATCGGAACCGGGATGTTCTGGTGGGTTTAATGGCTTATTACATCTATCAAACAGCAGAGCGAAATCGTGAACAAAAAGAGCAAATTCTCTGTAAAATTCCCCATTGCCAGTTCGTATGACTGCCTGTGTACCGCTTTTTAGCTCATCTCCGGTTTTGGGGTCAAGGTAAGTTGAACCGGCAGGCTCAATAATGAGGGCGCCGAAAACCCCATGTTGCTGATGGGTGTTTGCAGAAAGATGGTCATGGAAAAAGACGGTATGCAGTTCTTCATTAGCGTAGAATCTCTCAATCAGTGTTTCGTATTGTCTTGCTCCGGCAATATTGTTCCAGCCGTTTGATCCACCATCGGATACAATAGTATCAAATTTCACTAGATGGATATGAAAACCCGCAATATCTGTCAGCGTTTTTAACTGAAAAGCACTTTCCTCAATAAACTCGGGTAGTAAATTTGTTAATTGTATTTCGATACAATCACCCGCGTTAGCTCGAATGACAAGTGGCTCGGGTGTAATATCTCCACACTCAATTTTTGAAATATACTTATTAAGTGAACCGTACTTTTCAATTTCATCCTTTAATACAAAAAATCGCCCTTGTGGGTCATGCCAACCGTAACTGTTGTACACCACATTTGCCTGTACCAACGCTAGCTCGTAAACCTTGATATCCTCTTCGGTATCACAGGGGCAGGTCCCGGTATACAATGCTCCCCGAGCATAATTCGGTACAAAGTTGTCCTTTTCCAAAGGTGTCGGGTTGATTTTATTATCTCCGTCTTCTGTTAAAATTCCCAGTGGCGGCTGTAAGGGTCTTTCTCCAAATTTACCGTTAATAAAATTAGGAAAACCGGGATGCATAGTATCCTTGGGTGGTGGTGCTATCCTGTCTTTCAACGGCAATAATGCATTAATTTTTGTTTTGTCTGGATATTTACCGCTTCCATCCTCTAACTTGTCGAAAATTCTCCACAAACTCCACATGCCTTCATGGAAGTGTGGGTAAAGATGGCAATGCCAAATAGCGTCACCAATCATACCGTTTTTACTGCCTGCACCATATAAGATATCCAGAGTATAGCACTCCTGAGGGCTGATGGATATGGAGTCGATAATTGTTGATTTTGGATCGTTTGGTTCTAATCTCCACTGATGATTGTGAAGATGAAAAACGTGAGTTTCTTTTATCCCTCCATGGATCAGTCTTATTTTAGAGGGATCCCCAACATAAGCTCTTAAAATAGGCGGTGCAGGATCTCCGTATGGCCATGAGCTCATGGAAATATCCTCGCCCGTTACGACATGTTCATCATGATCGGGGGGCATAAGCGGCATCCTATTTCGCATGGGTTCAGAACGGTAGCTGATTCCCGTCGTCCCGCTTGGTAATCCTGTGTGTGGGTCTACAGGATTCAATCCATTTTTATCTTTCATCGCCAATTCATCGTGGAAGAAAACCGCATACTCCCGAAAAGCAGGCCTCACCGGATGATAAATATCGGCAAATAAACCGCTTGTCAGGGGTTCTCCTGTGACAGGATTCAGCCACGTCGAGTTTGCTTCTTCAATAATAATGGCGCCAAACAACCCATGAACATTGGTTCCCAGTTCACTGCTTCTCGTATCCGCCATATCGGAAAACAGATACACGCCCTCTTTTTCTGCATACCATTTATAGCGTGCCAGATTGTCTGTGGTAGTGTCCGGATTATATCCTACATTCGCACCATCTGAAGTCAAAACGTCATATTTTAGTCCCTGCACATGGATCGATACTTTTCTATCCAGCTTATTATGCAGATTTACGTGAATTTCATCTCCCACGTTGGCACGGATAACAAGTGGCTGAACCTCTTCAAATGGCTGTGGGGGTGACAGAGCAAAATTCTTTTTTACCATTTCCTGTATTCTGCTGGAATCTTCTTTTAAAACATACATGAGTCCATTAGGATCATGATCCCCATATTTGTTATATACAATAGGCAATGATATTGCCTCTATATCAAAAGTTCTAACAATATGGGGATTTGGATAATTCGGTAAGCTTGTCATTAATTAATCCCCTTTACTATTTGTTTGTTGAGGAGTAATGGTCTCCTATACAGTATATGAAAAAGGAAGGATAGCGTTAGTAGCAACTACATTTCATATTGTTCAATTTAAAAAGTTTTAAATGTAAGATAGTTGAGCTATTAATTTAGCTTTGATTCCTTTATTAAACAAAATATGTTGTATTCCTCCCACCTTCATAAACTATGCTTTACTTTCATCCGATACCTGCCTCCTTTGGTGTAGTTGGCAATCCAGCATTAGCGCCTTTCCGAAAGCTGCTTTTTTCTACTTATAGCTAAAGCTTTTTGGCTCTCCCCGGCTAGCCGGGAGTTTATTGGCTTATACAAAGTGAAAGCTGTCGCATCATTTATAATGCGACAGCTTTCGACAAAATATTCTGGCGGAGAGAGGGGGATTCGAACCCCCGAACGGGTATTAGCCGTTACACGATTTCCAGTCGTGCGCCTTAGACCAGCTCAGCCATCTCTCCATAGTCATGTTATTTAATTATTTTGTGCGACAGAATAAAATTTACACACTGTCCCACAGACTTAAACATTATAACCAATAGCCGTTTAAAAATCAAGATATTTTTTATTATTTTCTCTTTCGCAGAATAATTACCCCTAACCTATGGAAAAATAATTGGTAAGGAAGTGGTAAAATGCTGGTCACGATTTTGCGAACGTTCATTCTCTACTTTGTCGTTATAATTTCCATGCGTATAATGGGCAAACGCCAGGTCGGCGATATGCAGCCGGGCGATCTTGTCGTGTCGCTGCTTATTTCGGAAATTGCCGCAATGCCTATTGACAACATTGATCGACCCATGACAAACGGAATAATAGCAGTATTTCTGCTGGTTTTTCTTGAAACGGCACTGGCCTACATTTCTCTTAAATCGGGTATCGCCCGCCGTATCATAAACGGACGTCCGGCTATTGTCATTAACTGCGGTCGCGTTGATCAAGATGCGCTTAAACGGCTGCGCATTACCACCGACGACCTGCTTGAATCATTGCGCCAACTGGAGGTTTTCGACATCAGCACCGTCGAGTACGCTATAATCGAACCTAATGGCCAGCTAAGCGTGCTCAAAAAGTCAGATGCGGGCGGCAATTTGCCCGTGCCTGTCATTTGTGACGGCAAATTGCAGTCACATTTTATGGACTGTGTCGGCATTTCTAAACACGATGTAAACGCCGCACTGAAAAAACGCGGCATTACGGCAGAAGATGTTTTTATAATGACACTTGACACAAATGGCAAGGCGGTCATAATAAAGGAGGACAAACGAAAATGAAGCGTTTATTGTTATCGCTCGTAATCTTTGCTTTGCTCTCGGCCTTTTTAATTTATGGCTCAATAACTGTAAAAAGCAACGGAAAAAAGCTGTCCGATATGCTTGACAGTGCAATTGAATCGGCAGAAAACGGTGACACAGCTGAAGCCCAGAATATTGCTAAGCAAATCGACGACCATTTTGCTTCGGTAGAAAAAACGCTGTCACTTTTTATAGACCACAGCACAATAAATCAACTTGGCGTTGACATTTCAAAACTGTATTACTTGGCCAAAGCGGACGACCTGAGCGATTTTTGCGCACATTGTCGCAGTGCAAAAATTACACTCACTCATATTATCGCAAGCGAAAGCCTATCGTTTGTAAATGTAATGTAATTAAAAATGTAATATATTAATCCGCAGAATTAATATAATTATGCGCATATCGTAAAGCATTAAGCATAAATAGTAAAACAAATAAAGCAAAGCTAAAAATTAAAAAGGCAACTGCTGAAATGCAGTTGCCTTTTTTCACTTTGTCTAAAACTTGAGGTTCATGCTGTACGCACAAATACGAAATCAAAACCAATATAATATCGATTAAGCTTTTTTATTTTTCTTTGTTCTGGACTTCAATGCAATCTTTGCATTGCTGCGCTCTTTCCATTTTACCCACAAGCACGGAGCCAGACAGATTGATGAATATGAACCAGCAACAAGTCCTATTGCAAGAGGAATGGTGAATGAGCGAAGGGATGTAAGTCCCTTTATCTCTGAAACAATGATGATTACGATAACTGCGGAAAGCGTAGCAACCGTAATAAGAACTGAACGAGCAAGTGTTTCGTTGTTCGACTTGTTAACCATCTCTGCCAACGGCATCTTTGTTCCATACATGCGTCTATTTTCACGAACACGGTCGTAAATGATGATAGTATCATTGAGCGAGTAGCCGAGCAATGTAAGAACAACTGCGATGAAGTTTGCGTCGATTGGCAAACGGAATACAACGCAGGCAAAGAAAGCGATCAAAATGTCGTGTAAAAGCGCAATCAGTGCAGTTATACCGGCCGAAATACCGCCGATTTTACGGAATCTGATTCCAACATAAAGAACAACCAATACAGATGCAATTACAACGGCAACAAGCGCTTTTGCAAAGAAGCGACCGCCGACTGATTTGTCGATCGAAATAATCTCATCGCTCTTAATTTTGTTATCGGGAAAAGCTTGCTGCAATGCTTTTTCTGCAGCGTCAACTGTTTCTGTCGAAATGTTGTCGGTAAGTGTAATAACCAGCTTTTGTGATTCTCCGGAAAGGTCGGAGCTGCCGCTTATATTGTACGCCGACTTGAACACATCTTTGACTGCCTTTTCGGCATCGTCATGTGCAATCTCGCCCGTGTATGCGTAGGTCAGCTTTGTGCCGCCCTTAAAATCAATATCAAGCACCGGTCCAAAAACGCAGGTGGCAATTATGCCGGCAAGTATTAATGTGACGCTGATGATGATGTAAGTTTTAATGTTTCCGACAAAATCTATACTTTTCTTCAACATCTTACATCACCTCCTCTTTTTTGTCTACTTTAACACCGAAAAGCCACGGTTTGCGCATGCATTTGAAGCCGGCAATAGATTTAAGCATAATCTGTGCGGCAAAAACGCCCATGACCCAGTTGAGAATAACTCCGATGATTAATGTGTAGCCAAAAGAGTAAATTGAACCGGTAACGGATGCGCCGAATGGCGACAAAAGGAAACCGAGCAATTTAGCAAATATGTTATCGGACGGGCCAAATGCACCCATAAGTACAACAGCAACGATTATGTTTGTAATGTTACCGTCAAAAATAGCAACGGCAGAGTTCTTACCTCCGGAAGCAATTGCTCCGTTGATAGTTTTGCCTTTTCTAATTTCCTCGCGAATACGCTCACTGGTAATAACGTTAGCATCAACACCCATACCAATTGAAAGAATCATACCGGCAAGACCCGGGATGGTCATGGTAAAGCTGTCGGTGCCCGGGAAAAACTTGGTGGTGCAGGCGATCATGCCGCCAACCTGTCCAAGCAGCGCAATGCAAGCAATCATACCGGGCAATCTGTAACGGAAAAGCATGATTAGGCAGATAACAGCAAATGCAATAATACCTGCAATAACCATAACATTCAGAGCTTCCTCGCCAAGAGTGGCGCTGATTACCTGAATCTTAGAGTCGTCGATGGTAAGTGCAAACGGAAGCGTACCTGCGTTAATTTCACTTGCAAGTTCGGTTGCAGCCTCGGCTGTAAAGTCGCCCGAAATTACCGCACGTCCGTCGGTAATAGCGGAGTTAACCGTCGGGTATGAAATGCACACATCGTCTCGGTAAATGGATATAGAACCATTGTTCGCAAGACGAGATGTAGCTTCGGCAAATTTGCCTGTACCGGCGCTGGTCAGAATGAGTTCTACCTGCGGCTCGCCTGTTGAACTGTCGTAAACGACTGCCGCGGAGGAGATGTCCTCTGCACCTTTAAGTACAACTTTGCCCTCTGGATCCTGGCTGCCCTCACGGAATGTAACAATAGCAGTGTCACCAAGCTTGTTAATTTCGGAAGTAGCGTCAAAATCCTGCTGATCGGATGACCACGGGAATCTGACGATAACTTGTTTGTTAACAGAGTCAACAGATGTTTCGTAGTCGGTAATTCCCTGGCCGATCATACGGTTTTTAATAACTGTTTCGGCATCTTTAAGTTGTTTTTGTGTTACAGAACCAAGGTCGATGCCGTCGGGAGAGAAAACACCCTCGACACCGCCACGGATATCGATACCCCAGCGAATGTCATTGGCACTCTTGACATAATCGATTTTTTTATCTCCGTAATAGTTGGTAATACCAAAAAACGCACAGTATGTAAGCGCGAAAATCAGTATAGTAACAATGAAAAACCACTGTTTTCCTGTTTTTTTCATTGTTCGGGCCTCCTTACTTTCATATCATGCACACAGGTGCAAATTAATTATCTCATTATATTGTAAAAAACACCAAATGTCAATCAATATCATCTTATTTTTACTGCAGATTTAACAAAAATATTTTTTTATTGCGCTATGAGCATCTCTAAAGTAGCCTTTTTAACAGCCACAGTAAATAGTTGCATTGCAACATCAAGCTCCTCTATCGGAGGGAATGACGGGGCGATGCGGATGTTGCTGTCGAGCGGGTCATTGCCGTAAGGATAGGTGGCGCCTGCATCGGTCAGAACAAGTCCGGCATCCTTGCACAGCTCAACAACTCTTTTTGCACAGCCCGGCAATGTATCTGCGCTGACAAAGTAGCCTCCGCGAGGATCACTCCAGTTAAGAATGCCCAGTCCGCCAAGCTTGCTTTGCAGTGTATCGCGTACAAGCTCAAACTTTGGTCTGAGTGAGTCGGCGTGCTTTGCCATGTGCGCACGCAGGGTGTCCATGTCGGTAAAAATTCGTGCGTGACGAAGCTGATTAAGTTTATCTCCGCTGATGGTTTGAATTGTCATGCGTGCCTTAATTAAATCAAGGTTATGTTCACTTGCGGCAATAGCGGCAATGCCACCGCCCGGGAATGTTACTTTTGATGTGCTGGCAAATTCAAATACAAGGTCGGGGTTGCCAGCCTTTTCACACTCGTCCAAAATGTTCAGCAGCTTGTCATCTTTTTCAGGGTAAAGGAAGTGCAAAGCGTAAGCATTATCCCACATAATGCGAAAATCCTTTGCTGCGGGCTTAAGAGCGGCAATGCGACGAACTACATCGTCAGAATAGGTTGTTCCGGTCGGGTTTGAGTACTTTGGAACGCACCAAATACCCTTAACCAGCGGATCAGCAACCAGGCGCTCAACTTCTTCCATGTCGGGGCCATCCTCAAGCATAGCAACCGGAATCATCTTTATACCAAAATGCTCGCATATAGCAAAATGGCGATCGTATCCGGGCGAAACACATATGAATTTGACCTCACCCTGCTTTACCCACGGCTCGCCGTCAAATCCGGTCAGCATGCCCTGTGCGATAACGTCAAACATAAGGTTAAGCGAAGAGTTACCGCCTACAATAACATTCTTAGCGGGTACACCAAGCATATTGGCAAAAAGAATTTTTGACTCGTCAAGCCCATCTAATCCGCCGTAGTTACGGCAGTCAACTTTGTGCAAGCTGTAAACATTCTCGGTTTTGTCAACAATGTTTAGCAGCTGTGACGACAAATCAAGCTGTTCGGAGCTTGGCTTTCCGCGAGCCATGTTGAGGTTTAGTCCACGCGCCGCAAAGCTATTATATTCCTCGTTTACGGCCGCAAGCTCATTTTTGAGCTCGTTCTCGGTCATTTGCAAATATTCTTTCAAAACAATCCCGCCCTTGATATGTATTTTAAAAAACAAGTGATTATTAATAATTGATTTTACCTCAACCGCACGTTTTTTTCAATCTTTTTATCGCCGAATTGCTAATAATTATATATTGTATACATATTAAATATGAAACAGCACCCTATCTCTTGACAACTTGTGTAAATTGTATTATTATTTAACATGATATGGTGGAAATTAGGCTTTTGCGCATATTTGGCTACTGCGCTCAGCATCTCAGCATTACATATCCGGGTTTTTACTCGCATACCCGTTTGCCCAAATGCGATTATTTATATAAAGGAGGTGCTCGCATTGTCGACACCAGTTGTTATTGCAATTTCTGCCGCAGCCGCTGTGGTGTTTGGTATATTAGGTTTCGTTTTTGGACTTATCCATAAGCGCAAAACCGACGACGGTATTATTATATCCGCAAAAGACCAAGCAAAAAATATTGTAACAGAGGCCATGAAAACGGCAGAAGCAAAGAAAAAAGAGGCGGTGCTCGAAGCTAAAGACGAAGTTCATAAACTCCGTTCCGAAGCAGATAAGGAAATCCGTGAACGCAGAAGTGAACTTCAGCGTCAGGAACGCCGCATTGTACAAAAAGAAGAAACACTTGACAAAAAAATTGAAAACTTAGAAGCTAAAGAAGAAAAACTCGCTCAAAAAAGCAAAGAAATCGAAAAGAGCATGGAAGAAGTTAACCAGCTCAAAAAAGGCCAGATGGACATGCTGGAGCGTATTTCAGGCTACAGCATCCAGCAGGCAAAGGATCTCCTCTTAAAATCTCTTGAGGACGAGCTTACCCACGAAAAAGCGCTCAAAATTCAGATCTACGAACAACAGCTTAAGGATGAATCCGAAAAGCTTGCTTCAAACATCATTGCCGGCGCTATTCAGCGCTGCGCCGCCGACCATTCGTCGGAGGCTACTATCTCTGTAGTGGACCTGCCAAACGACGAGATGAAGGGACGCATTATCGGTCGCGAAGGACGCAATATCCGCGCCCTCGAAACCCTTACGGGCGTTGACCTCATCATCGACGACACACCCGAGGCAATTACTCTTTCCAGCTTTGACCCAATCCGCCGCGAGGTTGCACGTGTTGCGCTTGAAAAACTCATTCTTGACGGACGCATTCATCCCGCACGCATTGAGGAAACAGTTGAAAAGGCGAAAAAAGAAATTGAACGCACCATCAAGCAAGAAGGAGAAGCCGCCGTGCTTGCCGCAGGTGTACGCAACCTTAATTCCGAGCTCGTTCAGTTGCTCGGCAGACTGCGCTTCCGCACTAGCTACGGTCAAAATGTTCTTAACCACTCGCTAGAAGTTGCTCACCTTTCCGGACTTATGGCCGCTGAGCTTGGCGAAAATGTCGCTTTGGCTAAACGTGCCGGTTTGCTCCACGATATTGGTAAGGCTCTCGACCACGAGCATGAAGGAACTCACATTCAGCTCGGTGTCGAAGTTGCTAAAAAGCACAACGAAAACGAAATTGTTATTAACGCTATTCACGCCCATCACGGCGATGTTGAGCCTAAAACAGCAATTGCCTGCATCGTTCAGGCGGCCGATGCTATTTCGGCAGCTCGTCCCGGTGCTCGCCGCGAAAACATCGAAAATTATGTCAAGCGCCTCGAACAGCTTGAGGAAATTGCAAACTCCTTTGGTGGAGTTGACAGTTCCTTTGCTATTCAGGCAGGACGCGAAGTCCGCATAATGGTTAAACCCGATGTAATCAGTGATGACCAAATGATCATTACCGCTCGCGAAATCGTTAAGCGCATCGAAAGCGAAATGGAATATCCCGGACAGATTAAAATTCAGGTTGTCCGCGAAAGCCGCGCTATTGACTACGCAAAATAAATTAAAAAAGTCACCCCGTGCAGATAATGCATGGGGTGTTTTTTTGTGTTATGCGGAATCCAAAAGCAAACAGATACCCCCTGCACCAGTTGCAGAACAAAGCTTATTACTATCCTAAAGGCTAAGCAGATATATAGCCCCACCAGCATTAAAGCAACAACTTTCACTATCCCAAAGGCGAAGCACCGCCAAAAGTGAAGAGGGGGACCGCCTTGCTTTTTTGTGCCAAGAGATTTTAAAATGGTATTCTGCAATCCTGTCAAATTTAAAAAGTCTTGCACCACAACAACACCACTGCACTCTCTGATGTTATGCGGAATCCAAAGGCGGCAAGCCTTTGGTCGTTGAGGAGGGGTGGTTTTAAGGAGGGGAGCCCGTCGAAAGGGGGCCTCTCCTTAACGGCTTTTGGTTACTTTTTGGCGGCAAAAAGTAACTGCCTCCGCGGCAAAAGCGGCAAAACAAAGCTTATTACTATCCTAAAGGCGAAGCAGATATGCCCCCCCTGCAACCATTGCCCAATAGCCAACTACCGCAGAATAGCAGTTCTGCTGGGCAATATAATGAGGGCATAGTCAAGCATCCTCTGCAATTTTAATTAACAAGCCAACCCAATCAAAACCAAAAAAATAAAAAGTAGCCGAGCAAATGTAATTCTCCGCAATGTGTATTTATTCCCTATATATAAATATGTAGTAAAATTTTTCACGAGACCCCAGTAAATTCTAAAAAAACGCGTGCATATTACTGCCAATTGTGCTATAATTATATCGCAAATATGCAACAGAGCTTTTTGGACAAGGAGAATGTTAGTCTTGAACAAAATTAAAGGAATTATAAGGCGCTTTAAGCATTTAAGCTTTAAGCGAATGTTTTTGCAAATTGCAATGATTCACAAGGAAACCGGCAAGTCCCGCATTGTCACTTTTTTTGATATGTTGTGGTGCTTTGCCCGATATAATGTGGGATATCTGGATTATCACGTTTTTGGTTTTGCCAAAAAGCACGGCAAAAAAATCCGCAGCTCATACATGACAGTCAGCGACAACGTGTCAATGGTGCGCCGCCTTAATAACCGCGAATTTTACCATGTTTTTGATGACAAGGCGGAGTTTAATGCCAAATTTAGCGAATTCATTGGCAGACGGTGGCTTGATTTGCGCAAATGTGACGCAGCCGCACTTGCCACCTTTTGCAAAGGGCTTGACACCGTATTTGCAAAGCCTATTGATAAGTGCGGAGGCGAGGGTATTCGCCGTATTAAACTAAATGACGACATCGATTTTACCGCGCTGTACAATGAGCTTACCGCAAACGGTCAAAATATGGTCGAACAGGCTATCGTTCAGCACGACGAGATGAATAAACTTTGTCCCGACTCAGTTAACACGGTACGAATTGTTACCGTAGTAACAGAAGACACACCTCATTTTATGTACGCACTGGTGCGCATGGGGCGCGGCGGCAGTTGTATGGATAACATTTCAAGTGGGGGTATGTACACCTGCGTTGGCGACGGAGGAATGCTCAGCCGCCCCGCTTTTTGCGACAAAACCGGTGAATATTACACCGCACACCCCGAAACAGGCACAGTTTTTGACGGCTTTGTCATTCCCTATTTTGAGCAGGCAAAAGAAATGTGCCTTAAAGCCGCGCTGGTAGAGCCAAATATGCGCTACATCGGCTGGGATGTAGCCATTTCGCCCAACGGGCCGCTGCTGGTCGAGGGTAATAATTTGCCCGGCTATGATATGTGCCAAAATGCCGGACATGTTGACCGCGGTATTCGAGCTAAATTTGAAAAAATTGCTGCACTTTAATATAAAAACAGAAACTATTCGCCAAGTCTTGTCCACATTAGGCGAATATTGTTAAAATCTGGTAAGTTTGAACACTTTCAACAGAGTTTTCAACAATCGTTGTAACAACAGTGATTTTGTTTATTAATTTTCGTCAAAAAATGCTTGACATACCACTCAAACGCAAGTAAAATAATACCATAAATTGAACGCAGGGGTGCTGACAATTACAGTTGGCTGAGATAGAGTGTGTTTCATTCTGACCCTATAACCTGATTCGGATAATGCCGACGGAGGTAAGCATATATACTTTACTCTCGCAGTCGCATTATTAATTTAATGCGACTTTTTTTGCGTTATAATGCGTTCAAAATAATAATTTGGAGGCGTTTTGTCAAAATGGAAAACAAAATCCATTTGCGCGCGGTAAATATCCGCCGCATGACCGTCAGTTCGGTGCTTATTGCATTGGCGGCGGTGCTCAGTCTTATTAAAGTTTACAAGCTTCCCCTTGGTGGCGCCATCACCTTGATGTCCATGCTGCCCATTGTCATGATTTCGGTCATGTTTGGCGTAAAATGGGGCACGTGGTCGGCATTTGTCTACTCGGTCATTCAGCTCGCATTCGGTATCATTATGGACGGGCTTTTTGCGTGGGGACTAACATGGTACGCGCTGGTCGGCACAATAGCGCTTGACTATTTTGCCGCATTTACTGTGCTCGGCTTTGCCGCCATGCTGCGTAAATTTGGCACGGTTGGCATCATCATCGGTGTGGCAATCGTTTGCGCCGCCCGATTTATGTGCCACTTTGCTTCGGGTATAATCATTTTCGGTACGATTACATCCGCAGACAGCTGGATTTATTCGCTGACCTATAATGGCTCATATATGCTACCCGAGCTGATTATTACCTGTGTAACTGCGGCGGTGCTTTTTAATTTGCCGCAAATTAAGCGTTTGGTAAAGCATGCGTAAAATCATAAAAGCTGTTTCGATGCGCCGCTTTGCGTCACAATAACAGCAATGCAAAACCCGATACATACAAAAAAGAGAGGTTATGAGTTGTGCTTTTGAGGACATAAGAATTGGGTTTGTAAACAGAAAAAATCCGCCCGATTACTTGGGCGGATTTTTTAATGGTCATTGAATTTCTGGAATAAAAATGATATAATATTGTTCACTAAATAAAAATTTGTTAATTAGATAGGAGTGCATAGTAATGTTAGAAATTATAACAGAGTACAATCTTACTCCTGATCGTCACAATCACGAATAATACGTATCGATTTCATTATCTGTCATACCTAAAGTTCTTTTCACTATGTACAAATAGAACGCGTGTTCTGCCCTTGATTATAAAATGTAATGAATATAAGTTAATAGATGAAAGGCAGAATAATACAAATAAATTGCTGTAAGGTATGATTATAGAAAATGTTGCTAACAAAGTTTTTTGGAGGTGTTCATTGTGAAAGATATTCTTTTGTTTGTTGCAGGTTTAGCTATTATTGCCATGCCTGTTTACTTTTTTATTATTTGCATAATAGATTATCTTGACCGCAATAAAACAGAAAAACAAAGCTTGATTAAACAAATCGAACAATATCAAAACACGATCCGCGAAAACGAAGCAAAAGCCGAAGCCAAGATGGAGAAATATGAACGGGATAGAATTAGCCGCGATATTAAATTAGCGTTGGGCTATACAAACGACCAACTTGTAAATATTGTTATGGAATATTGTCCGGGCGAATTGATGTCGGTAGATAGTCTGGACGAAATGGAAAGAGAAATTCACAAAGCTAAGGACAACTACGATTTTGATAATTTTATAAAGGCAAAATATTTACCTATCATTGGCAATGAGGATTTTTGGATATATCACTCCAGGTTGCTAGAGTTAAAATCACTAATCAGATTACACAAGGAGCTTTCTCCACAAGATATTATCGGACAAATTGATTTCTATTGGCAAAACGATAGTCGCAACATAAACGAAGTAGAATTGTTGTCCTGTATTAAATCCATCAATCCTTATTTAGAACCATATGATGATTTCGAATTTTTCACAAATGATGAAATAAAAGATATAGCAAAACTTATTACAGAACATTTTGATATTTGTATTACCGAGGAAGGGATGGAAGGTGTTCTTCACCCAAGTGATCATTCCTCGTATCATCGTTCTACTGTAGGAATAAGTCGAATATTTGCAAGAGTATTGTTTAAGTCAGAAGATGTATATAGTCAGTTAAGCGCTCTTGATGATAAAATTTTTGTCAGTACCATAGAAAAATATTTTTTCTATAAAGTTTACTATGATGTAAAAAAATTTAAGGTCTTCCTGCCTGAAATTATCAATTATGTAAAACAACACAGGACATTTATGACTAATATCTAAAAAGGAAATCTAGATTTGTTCCATAACTACATAAAAAGAAAGAAGTAACAATGTACAATTATTGACAAACCTCATGTGCGTTGTTACAACCTATATATGCACCAGTCTTCGTTATACGCCTGGTAATAGAACGCCTTGGGACGTATAATTTATATTCGTATTTTCATTTTTAATCGGAAAAAGGGTTTTAGGTTTTGCTAACAAGTGATATTTGGTGCCTAAATGACCTGTTTGTTACGGTATAAGACAAAATGGAAAGCTGTGTAGAAATTTTCTACACAGCTTTTTTACTGTCCTTAATGGTACAGCTCTTATCCATCAGCTCTTTTTTCATTTTTTACTTGTCTCAGTGATATAATAAACACCGCCGCCATAATAAACACAAAACCGACCAAATCGATAAGATCAAACCTTACTTTAAGCCAAACGACCGATACTACCGTTGCGGCAACCGGCTCAATGCAAGCAAGCAGGCTGGCATTAGCCGCACCGACTAGTTTTACACCTGATAGATAGCAGTAAAATGCGGCGATTGTGCCAAAAAGCACGATAAACGCCAGCGCGGCAAGCGCCGATGCATCCCAGTTAGCCGACATTGTCCACGGGCGCATGACCGCTGTAAGTATAATGCCTCCGATGATCATTCCCCAGCCCATAACCGTAAGTGTAGAAAAGTTATCAATCAGCCGTACGGGCTGTAAATTGTAAATAACCAGCGTGACTGCGGCGATTATGCCCCAAAACAGCGCCTTTGGCGGTAAGGCAAGCGAGCCGATGTCCCCGTGGGTTGCAAGAATGAACACTCCGACGACCGAACAGACGAGCGCCGCTATTTCAAACAGTTTTGGCAGCCGTTTTGCCCTTATACACAGGTAAACCAATATCATGGCAGGCCCCGTGTACTGCAGCACGGTCGCCGTGCCTGCGTTAGAATACTGTATGGTCGTAAAATATGAATACTGGCACAGCATCATGCCGAAAATCGCAAAAATTATCACTTCGATGGCGTCCTTTCGGCTGCGCCAAACCACAAAAATAGGCTTTTTGCACACAACCAGCGCCAGCAAAATGATTGTCCCCGCCACCGTCAGCCTAATCGGCACAAGCAATCCCGATGTTACGCCCTTATTTTCAAACAAAAACTGGCCGCAGCTGCCGCAAACGCCCCACATTATACCGCCAAGGAGGGTTAATACAACACCCAAACGCTGACTGTTTTTCAAAATGCGCCCATCCCCTTTTGCATGGTGTAACGCTGTTTTCCTTGACCGACTGCACGAATATTTATCATTTGCTGTAACCAGCGCCGTTTGTTGAGCGCTCACTCGGTCGGTCAGACACCTTGCTTTCATATTTTCACAGTATATCAAACCGTTCCTAAAAACACAACTTTTTTTGACAAAATAACCGCCTAACACACCCTTATACGTCACATTTTGTTACATTAGCGCATTGTAATCACCATGCATATATTGTATAATGTTATTTGTTAGAATGGATAAATATAGCCAAAGAAGGAATTGCAATGATAATAACCGAAATTATGCAGAAAATAAGGGATGAAAAGGAAAAGCGAGGAGTAAAAATTCTTGCTCACACCTACCAATCCCCTGACATCATCGATCTTGCCGACATTACGGGCGACTCTTTTAAGCTGTCTCAGGCCGCGCAAGAGCTCGACTGTGACACGGTAATCGTTTGCGGCGTGCGTTTCATGGCAGAGACAGTCAAAATCCTGTCACCCGAAAAGCGAGTTATTCTTGCTGCACCCGAAGCGACCTGCCCCATGGCGGAGCAAATCAGCCCCGACCGAGTGGAAAAGTTCCGCAAGGAAAACCCGGATGTCACCGTTTGCGCTTACATCAACACCACAGCCGCACTTAAAACGCAGGCTGATGTTTGTGTAACCTCGTCAAGCGCTATCAAAATCTGCAAAAATTGCGGTAATGATAAAATTCTTTTTATCCCCGATAAAAATCTTGGCGCATTTGTTGCCGCCGCTGTGCCCGAAAAGCAGTTTATCATGTGGGACGGCTACTGCCCGGTGCACAATGCGCTTACTGCTGACGACGTACTCTCTGCAAAGGAGCAGCATCCTGACGCGCTTTTTGCCGTTCACCCCGAAGCGCCGAGCGAAGTGGTCGCTCTCGCCGATTATGTCGGCGCAACAAGCGGAATTATTGATTTTTGCTTAAATAAAACTACAAAGCCTGTTATCATCGGCACCGAATGCGGCGTTTTTGAATACCTTAGCAAAAAGAACCCGGACCGCCGTTTTTTCCAGCTCGCACCGGAAAAACTGATGTGCAAAGACATGAAATACACCGACCTTGAACGGTTGCTGAGCGCAGTTACCGGGCAAGGCGGCGAAGAAATAATAATGGATGAAGAAGAGCGACTGGCGGCTAAAAAATGCATTGACGAAATGCTCCGCTGCGGCAACTGAAAGGAAGCGCAATATTTAAAATGAAAGAACAGTATGATGTTATTATCGTCGGCGGCGGTATTGCCGGACTGTACGCTGCGCTCAATTTTGACAGCGAAGTTCAGGTGCTCGTTGCTGCGAAAAGGGACATTTTTCTGTGCAACTCATCTCTTGCGCAGGGCGGAGTAGCAGGAGTTCTTGACCCCGTTAATGACAGCTTTGACCTGCACTTTTCTGACACTATGATTGCCGGACAGCAGGAAAACTTAAGCGAAGCAGTAGAAGTGATGGTAAAAGAAGGACCTGACGATTTGCGCCGTTTGCTCGACATGGACATTGCGTGGGACCGCAACGAAAACGGCGACCTGCACATGACTCTTGAGGGCGGCCATTGCCGCAAACGCATCATTCACCGTAAGGATTCGACCGGCCGCGCTATTATGGATGCGCTTGTTAGTGAAGTAGCTAAGCGCAGTAACATTGACGTTCAAAGCGGTCTGCACATGGCAAATATGCGCGAAGTTTCAAGCGGCATTGTTGCAGAATTCATCACTGACGACGGCGTTAGGGCTGTCGGCGCTCCCTATGCAATAATTGCTACGGGCGGCATCGGCAGAGTTTACAAATACACCACAAATTCGGCTATTGCAACGGGCGACGGCATCACGGCGGCATATTATATGGGCGCCAAAATTAAAAACCTTCACTATGTTCAGTTTCACCCCACCGCTTTTGCCTCGGCCGAGGGACGCGAGCGTTTTTTAATCAGCGAAGCGGTGCGTGGCGAAGGAGCTTATCTTTTAAACTGTGAGGGCGAGCGCTTCATGAAGCGCTACGATGATCGTCTTGAATTAGCTCCACGCGATGTTGTATCAAAATCAATTATTTTGGAATCACGCCGCATGGGTAACGACCATTTTTATCTTGACATTACTCACCGTACGCCTGAATTTTTGCTTGACCGTTTCCCTATGATACACGAGCGTTGTCTGCTTGAAGGTATCGATATTACCAAACAGCCCATTCCCATTTTTCCGTGTCAGCACTATTTAATGGGCGGTATCGATGTCGACCTTAACTCCAAAACCCGACTTGACCGTTTATATGCGGCGGGCGAATGCAGTCACACAGGCGTTCACGGCAAAAACCGACTGGCATCCAACTCTTTGCTTGAGGCGCTGGTGTTCGGTCGTCGTGCCGCACAGCACATAATGAGCCGACGTGACGGTACATTTGCCGGAAAAATCGGCACAACAGTGTCGCTTGACGGCGCACCGCTGCCGACTGGCATGCGTACCACCATTCGTGAAATTATGCAACGTGCATATTTTGTCATTCCCGACCAAACGACCGCCGAAAAGGGACTGATAAAGGTAAAAGAAATCGGCGATCGACTGGAAAAAGGCGGATTTGCTACCACCCCGGTTTGCATCGAGGTAAAAAGCCTCGCCAAAATTGCTGAAATAATACTCAAAAGTACTATATGAGGTGAAATATTATGGCTTTATTACAGTTTTATGTTGATGATATCATTAAATCGGCGCTAAAAGAGGATGTCAATTACATTGACACCACAACAGGTCTGCTTCTCGATGAGGACAAGCAAACCGAAGCCTATTTTATTGCAAAAGCAGATGGCGTGCTGTGCGGAATCGATGTAGCAAAACGTGTTTTTGAGCTGCTTGATAACAAAATTAGCTTCACCGCTCATTTTAAAGACGGTGACATCATAAAAAAAGGTGACATTGTTGCCGAAATGACGGGCAGCGCTGTCTCATTGCTGACGGGCGAACGTACTGCGCTTAACCTTATTCAGCATATGTCGGGCATCGCCACAGCAACAAACGAGCTTGTCCGCCTGTGCGACGGAACTAATGCGGCTGTGACCGACACACGTAAAACTTTGCCTGGACTGCGTGCTCTGCAAAAATATGCTGTTGTATGCGGCGGCGGAAAAAACCACCGATTTAATTTATCCGACGGCGCAATGCTAAAGGATAACCACATTGACGCAGGGGGCGGAATTACCGCCACCGTGGCAAAACTACGCCAAAAGCTTGGTCACATGGTTAAAATTGAGGTTGAAACACGCAATTTGGACGAAGTTCGTGAGGCGGTTGCTTCAGGATGCGAGGTTATCATGCTTGATAACATGGACTGCGACACAATGAAGCAAGCGGTAGAAATCGTTGGCGGCAAAGCGCTGTGCGAAGCTTCGGGCAATGTTACAGCCGAGCGCATAAGGGCTATCGCTGAAACGGGCGTTGACATTATTTCGGTCGGCGCACTCACCCATTCGGTCGAGGCGTTCGACATTTCAATGAGGATTAAGGTATGAGCGAAGTAATCGCTGCAATTTCCACGCCGCTTGTGTCGGCAGGACTGGGCGTTATTCGCATTTCGGGCGAAGATGCCGCCACAGTAGCCGACCGTGTTTTTCGTTCGGTCAGCGGCAAAAAGCTGTGTGAAATCGGTGGATATTCAGCGCTGTACGGCCACGTTTTTGACTTGTCAGGAGACATTGACGAAGTTGTGGCGCTAAAATTTATCGCACCAAACTCTTTTACAGGCGAAAATGTTGTTGAGCTGTCGTGCCACGGCAGCGTTTATATACTAAAGCGCGTGCTTGCGGCTGTACTTGCGGCAGGCGCACGGCTTGCACGGGCGGGTGAATTTACTCGACGTGCGTTTGAAAACGGCAAAATGGACCTGACAGCAGCCGAATCGGTCATGCAGTTAATCGGCGCTCAGTCTGGGCTTGAGCACGCAGCGGCTCTTTCGGGTCGCGAAGGGGTGCTTTACCGCCGAATAAACGATATTCGCAGCGGTCTTGTCACCCTTGCGGGACACATTTCGGCATGGGTCGATTTTCCCGACGAGGATGTGCCCGAAGTTAGCTCGGACGAGCTGTGCGACGGTCTTATTCGGGCAAAAACCGACCTAGAAAAGCTTATTGCCGACTTTGAAAACGGCAAAATAGTGCGAGAAGGCATCGACACCGTCATTGTCGGCAAGCCGAATGTGGGTAAATCCACATTTATGAATATGCTGTGCGGCAGCGAGCGGTCGATTGTAACCGATATTGCCGGCACTACACGCGACATTGTAGAAGAAAGCGTCACCGTGGGCGGCGTAAAGCTTCGGCTGTCTGACACGGCCGGACTGCGCGACACCGACGATACTGTTGAAAAAATTGGTGTCGGCATGGCTCGAAACCGAATCAATACTGCGTCGCTTGTTTTGGCTGTGTTTGACGGATCCAGACCGCTTGACAGTGACGATATGTCACTGCTTGCAGCGCTTAAAGGAAAAAAAGCGGTTGCAATTATCAACAAAAGCGATCTTTCAAGCAAAATTGATATAGATAAAATTGCGGCGGCTGTGCAGCACACCGTTTCCCTATCGGCAAAATTGGGCGACGGCGCTGACAAAGTTGGTGCGGCTGTTGCCGATGTAACAGGCGCCGACAGCATTGACCCATCGGCTGCCATGCTGACCACCGAAAGACAGCGTGACTGCGCATTGCGTGCGCTTAGCGCCGTTTCGGAAGGGCTCATTGCCGTAAACGGCGGACTGACTCTTGACGCAGTCGGTGTAATGCTCGACGAAGCAATTGCAGCTTTAAGCGAGCTGTCGGGTGAACGTGTCAGCGAAACCATTGTTGACGAAGTTTTCAGCTCGTTTTGTGTCGGAAAGTGACAAACGGGTTTATTTATCCACTCTCTACCCACGCGATTTAATAATTAGTACCTTTACGGTAAATATTATAAAATAACAATGTCAGGAAGGCATTTTAATGGACTATATTGCAGAAAATTATGATGTGGCGGTCATCGGCGCCGGTCATGCAGGAATTGAGGCGGCACTTGCCTCGGCACGACTGGGCTGCAAAACTGCCGTTTTCACCATCAGCATGGACTGGGTGGGCAACTGCCCGTGCAATCCGTCAATTGGCGGCACAGCAAAGGGGCACCTTGTCCGCGAAATTGACGCTCTTGGCGGTGAAATGGGCAAAGCAACCGATGCCACACTGATACAGTACCGCGTGCTTAACCGAGGAAAAGGGCCTGCGGTACATTCACTGCGTGCGCAAGTTGACCGCCGTGATTACAGTGGATACATGAAGCACGCACTTGAAATGCAGCCGAACCTCGACATTCGGCAGGCAGAAATAACTGAATTAAAACGTGATGGCGACAGCTGGACTGTAAAAACCCAGCTGGGTGCAATTCACAAAGTGAAAGCCGTAATTATTGCCACGGGAACATTTCTTGGCGGCAGAATTTTTATTGGCGACGTATCGTATGAGGGGGGGCCCGACGGTATGTTTGCCTCAACGGAGCTTGCCAAATCGCTTAAAGAGCTAAACATTCCCATGCGCCGGTTCAAAACAGGTACCCCCGCAAGAATTCACCGTTCATCAATTGATTTTTCTAAATTAGACGAACAACCGGGTGACGAAATTACCTCGCCCGTTTCATATTCTCACACACAGCCGCCGCAAAATAAGGCGGTTTGTCACGTCACTTATACAAATGCTGAAACCAACCGCATCATTACCGAAAATATTCACCTTTCTCCTTTATACAGCGGCAAAATTGAGGGTGTGGGCCCCAGATATTGCCCCAGCTTAGAGGATAAAATAATGCGTTTCCCCGATAAACCGCGTCATCAGCTTTTCATCGAGCCGTGCGGTCTTAACACCGAGGAAATGTATTTACAAGGAGCGTCGTCCTCCCTGCCTGAACAGGTGCAGATTGCAATGTACCGTTCTATACCCGGACTTGAAAATGTAAAATTCATGCGCACCGCATACGCTATTGAATACGATTGCGTTGACCCAACAGAGCTTAAATCAACGCTTGAATTTAAATCATTGCCAGGCCTTTTTGGCGCAGGCCAATTTAACGGCTCATCAGGATATGAGGAAGCTGCAGCGCAAGGACTTGTTGCTGGAATAAATGCCGCTTTGCAGGTAAAAGAACAGCCTCCGTTTATTTTGGAGCGCTCATCGTCATACATTGGCACGCTGATAGACGATTTGGTAACAAAAGGTTGTACCGATCCCTATCGAGTAATGACTTCCCGTTCGGAATATCGTCTGATATTGCGTCAAGATAATGCCGATGAGCGACTGATGCCACGCGGCAGAAAGCTGGGACTGGTTTGCGACGAAACATGGGAGCGTTACTTGACACGAATAGCCCAAAAAGAAGCAGAAATTGAGCGTTTGGAACGCACCGTAATTCCCCCATCCGACGCACTGAATGAGATGCTTGTTTCACATGAAACATCGCCCGTTGAAGGCGGTGTTCACCTGGCCGAACTTATCCGCCGTCCGCAAATTGATTACGCTTGTCTGGCTCCGTTTGACACTAATCGGCCTGACTTACCGATTGAGGTAATTGAAAAGGTGGAAATTGAAATCAAGTATGCGGGATACATTAAAAAGCAGGTTGCACAAGCCAACGAACTGCACCGACTTGAAAAGCGGCTGCTGCCCGACGGCATAAACTACACAGAAATAACCGGTCTTCGCATTGAAGCCGCCGAAAAATTAAACAAAATACGCCCCGTCAGCATTGGTCAGGCGGTCGGCATTTCGGGTGTAAACCCTGCTGACATCACTGTTTTGCTGATTTGGCTTGATAAGCAGGATAAAAAATAATGGTAATTAATACTGAACAACTGAAAAAAGAATGTGCTGTGCTTGGTGTGGAGCTTTCCCCCGAAATGTGCGACAGATTTGAAATTTACGCCGCCACTCTGATTGAATGGAACGCAAAAATGAACCTGACGGCAATAACTGAGCCGTCTGAGATTGTCACACGCCACTTTGCCGACTCGCTGTCGATTTTTACGGCGGCACAGCCGGCGCAAGGTGCATCGCTTATTGACGTAGGCAGTGGGGCCGGTTTACCCGGTTTAGCGGTCGCTATTGTCCGTCCTGACATGAAAATTACACTGCTTGACGGCACAATGAAGCGAATAACGTTTTTGAACGAAGCCGCCTTACGAATGGGCCTGACAGTTAATGCTGTACACGGCCGTGCCGAAGAAACTGCGGTGCGCCCCGATATGCGCGAAAAGTACGACTTTGCTACCGCAAGAGCTGTTGCAGCAATGAATTTGCTTGCAGAATACTGCCTTGGCTTTGTTAAAGTGGGCGGAAAATTTATTGCCATGAAAGGCCCGAGCGCATTTGATGAATGTAACTCAGCAACCGCCGCATTAGCCAAAATGGGCGGCAAGCAGGAAGATATAAAGCAGCTTGCACTTGCCGACGGCAGTGAAAGAGTGCTTGTTACAGTAGCTAAAATTACACACACGCCGACAGGTTTTCCTCGCGTATCGGCTAAAATTGCAAAAAATCCGCTCTAATTTGCAAATAAATACAAAAAAGTTCATACACAATAGACTAAAAATATACGACGCACCGACTTATAATTTTTGTTAAAGAAAGGCGGTGCGTTTATTTTGTTGAAAAAGAACACTTCAAAGCTTCTTAATGTTCGGATAAGTCAAATTCGCCCAAGCCCTTTTCAGCCGCGCCGCGATTTTGACGAAGAGGACTTAATGGGGCTTGCAGATTCCATCAGAAAAAACGGAATTATACAGCCACTTACCGTTCGCAAGCGTGAAGATGGCTGCTACGAACTAATTGCCGGCGAGCGAAGGCTGCGTGCAGCACGGTTTGCCGGTTTGACCGAAGTTCCCTGCATTGAGCAGGTAGTAGATGACAGAAAAGCAGCCATACTGTGCCTTATTGAAAATTTACAACGGCGAGACCTTACGGTATTTGAAGAAGCAGAAGGTATTCGTGTGCTAATGAATGAATGGGGCTTGTCCCAGTATGAAATGGCGGTGCGGCTTGGAAAATCACAATCGGCAATTGCCAATAAACTGCGGCTTTTGCGGCTTAATGGTGATCAGCGCTCACGAATTGTTGCCGCAGGTCTGGGCGAACGCCATGCAAGAGCACTGCTAAGGCTTGTTGAAGAAAAGGAACGTGATGACGCACTCAATGAAATCATTTCAAAACAGCTTTCGGTTCGCGAAACCGAGGAATTTATTGAAGTGATGATGAATCCGCCAAAACCTATGCCACCGCAACCTCCACCATCGCAACCTCTACCAGAGGAATCCCTGCCGCCACAACCGCCGAAACCGCCAATAATTCGTGAGCATATTATTCGTGACTTCCGAATTTATGTTAATACTTTGTCAAAGGCAGTAGAAACCATTCGGCGCAGTGGTTTGGATGCGCGAGCGGACAAAACCGAAAATGAATCATTTATTCGTTACACCGTAATAATTCCAAAAGAGCGCCGCGAAAACGAGCAGCTTACATTTGATATTTAAAAAACAAAGATGCTGTGCATATTGTACGGCATCTTTTGTTATAAGTGTTAAGTTCTGCTTCCCCCAACCTTTAACGGTTATGCTGTTTTGATAATATTGCTCTGTCAAAACAGTTGCATTATTTCAAAGCGTAGATTCATACATTTGCTAATACGCCGCAAACCGTTGAAACTAGACAAATGCTCATTACAAAGCCATCGTTTGCAAAAATTCGCATATTATTTAATAGTTACATTGTTTCTTTTACTTGCATAAAAACTCCATGTTTTACCCACAATGTTTCATGTGAAACATTGCATACTTTTTCACACTTACCCCTTTTCATTTAGTGCCGGTTGTGGTATAATTATTCATATTGATGCTTTTGCCTCAATTTATGCTAATACTTATTAAAAACACTACTGAAAAGGTGGATATATACATTGGGAAAGGTTATTTCGTGCGTAAATCAGAAGGGTGGCGTTGGTAAAACTACCACAGCTGTCAATCTGACCGCAGGACTCGGCAAATTGGGTAAAAAAGTACTGCTGATAGACATTGACCCCCAGGGCAATTCAACCAGCGGCTACGGCATAAATAAGCGCGAGCTTAAAAATTCAAGCTATAACTTGCTTGTTGACGGCGCATCGGTTGCCTCCGCGGTGATTAAAACCCAGTTTGACAATGTTGATGTTGTCCCGGCTAACATGGATTTGGCCGGTGCTGAAATTGAAATGATTGAAAAAGAACACCGCGAAAGCGTACTTAAAAAGGTAATTGCACCCATTCAAAACGACTACGATTATATTTTTCTCGACTGCCCTCCGTCACTTGGTCTTATCACGCTGAATGCGCTTAACGCAAGCGATTCAGTGCTAGTACCGGTACAATGTGAATACTTTGCACTAGAGGGTCTGTCGCAGCTTATGTCGACCATCCGACTTGTAAAACAGCGCTACAATCCCATTTTGGAGCTTGAGGGTGTACTGCTTACAATGTTTGACGGACGGCTTAACCTTACACAGCAGGTCATTGGCGAAGTTAAACGATTTTTTCCGCGAAAAGTTTTTGCAACAACCATTCCGCGCACCGTAAGACTGTCAGAGGCGCCAAGTTACGGACAGCCGATACAGTACTTTGACCGCGGGTCAAAAGGTGCTGCTGCATACGACAAATTAGCGGAAGAATTAATAAAAGGTATAAGATAACGGGAGGATAAAATGGCAACAGTCAGAAAAAAAGGTCTCGGCAGAGGGCTTGACTCTCTTTTTGGCGAAAATTCAGCCGATTCCAACCAGTTGACAGAACTTCGTCTGAGCGAAATTGAGCCAAACCGTGCCCAGCCACGTAAAGAATTTGACGAGGCGGCATTGCAGGAGCTTGCCGAAAGCATTGCCGAACACGGACTTTTACAGCCGATCACGGTACGCCCTATGGGCGACCTTGGATACCAAATCGTTGCTGGAGAGCGCCGTTGGCGTGCCAGCCGATTGGCCGGATTAGAGGTTGTACCTGTTATTATTCGTGAACTAAACGATCGCGAATGTGCCGAAATTGCGCTGATAGAAAACCTTCAGCGTGAGGATTTAAATCCTGTTGAAGAGGCAAAGGGTTACCGACATTTAATCGACCAATACGAATTGACTCAGGAGCAGGTTGCTGCTTCGGTCGGAAAATCGCGACCGGTTGTTGCCAATGCGCTGCGTTTGCTTGCGCTGGATGAAGAAACTCTTGCGCTGGTATCTTCGGGAGACATTTCAGTAGGTCACGCTCGCGCTATGCTGCCGCTTGATGCACAAAAGCGCCGCATTGCTGTTGAAATGACACTTAAGGGTGCGACTGTGCGTGCGATAGAAAGTTTGTCGAAAACTGTCAGTAACAAAACTGACAAAAAACCAGCTAAAGTTGACTCATATTTTAAAGAAGCCGAAATTGCGCTCAAAAATACACTCGGCCGCAAAATCAAAGTCGAAGGCACTAACAAAAAGGGCGCATTAATGATAGAATTTTACGGTAAAGATGATTTGAAAAACCTGATAAAACTCCTCTCAGGCGAGGAATAAAAGGACGGATATAAAAATGCTAGATATCAAATTTTTACGAGAGAATCCGGAAGCGGTAAAACAAAATATACGCAATAAATTTCAGGATTACAAACTGCCGCTGGTAGACGAAGCAATTGAACTTGACGCCGCTTTTCGTGCCGCTATCAAAGAGGCAGACGAGCTGCGTGCATCAAGAAACAAAATTTCGAAGCAAATCGGTGCTTTGATGGCACAAGGCAAAAAGGACGAGGCCGAGGCCGCCAAAAAGCAGGTTGCCGAAAATGCAACCCGTCTTGCTGAGCTTGAAAACACTGAGCGTGAGCTTGAGGAAAAGATTAAAACCGTAATGATGACCATTCCGCAGATCATTGATCCGTCGGTGCCGATCGGCAAAGACGACAGCGAGAATGTAGAAATTGAAAAATACGGCGATCCGTTTGTTCCCGATTTTGAAATTCCGTACCACACCGAAATTATGGAAAAGCTTGAGGGAATTGACCTTGACGCTGCAAGAAAGGTTGCAGGCAACGGATTTTACTACCTCATGGGCGACATTGCCCGTCTGCATTCTGCCGTTATTTCATACGCACGCGACTTTATGATTAACCGCGGATTCACCTACTGCGTTCCGCCATACATGATTCGTGCAAATGTAGTTACCGGCGTTATGAGCTTTGCCGAAATGGATGCCATGATGTACAAAATTGAGGGCGAAGACCTTTACCTCATCGGCACAAGCGAACATTCAATGATTGGTAAATTCATTGACACTATTACTCCCGAAGAAAAACTGCCATATACGCTTACCAGCTATTCCCCCTGCTTCCGCAAGGAAAAGGGTGCTCACGGCATAGAAGAACGTGGCGTTTACCGTATTCACCAGTTTGAAAAGCAGGAAATGATCGTTGTATGCAAGCCGGAAGATTCCGACTATTGGTACGACCAGCTGTGGAAAAACACAGTCGACCTTTTCCGCTCGCTTGATGTCCCCGTTCGTACACTGGGCTGCTGCTCGGGCGACCTTGCCGATTTAAAAGTCAAGTCTCTTGATGTAGAAGCTTGGTCTCCCCGTCAGCAAAAATATTTCGAAGTCGGCAGCTGTTCTAACCTTGGTGATGCACAAGCTCGCCGCCTTAAAATCCGCATAAAAGGTGAAAACGGCAGTTACCTTGCCCACACGCTAAATAACACCGTTGTTGCTCCGCCCAGAATGCTTATTGCATTCCTCGAAAACAACCTTAAAGCCGATGGCTCGGTTAACATTCCGGTTGCACTGCGTCCATACATGGGCGGCGTAGAAAAAATCGGCTGAAATTAAGGCAAATGTCTTTGCGCAGAGGGCTCTGTGCTCGGCAAAATTAATTTAATAAATATTTCTTTTTACCTTTTAGGAGGACAAAATGGCCAAAAAAAATGACAACGATATTCTGTCCATCATCAGTGATGAGGACTTTGACACAAAACCGCGTAAAAAAGTTGCTCCTGCCGCTAAAGCGCCGTCAGATGACCATTTTCGCAGCGAAAGCGGTACCGGCGTAAAGCACTATGCCACCGAAAGTTCATCAATACATGCGGCGCCGGTCGCAAGCTCAGTGACTTTTTACAGCGAAACCGACGAAAAAGAGCGCCCATCTCTTGATGGATACGAAGCAAGACATTATGAAGAGGCTTCTCTTTCGAATCTTTATTCTGACTCGGGCAAGACCATTTGTATGGTCATGCGCGTTATCAGTTGCATTTTATTCATAATTGCACCGTTTTCATTCATCGGTGATATGTTTGCCATTTTTGGAAGCTCAGAGCCGCTTGAATCGGGAGTCATGATCTCATCGGTCATTTCAAGTCTCGTTTCGGCTATTTTGCTCGTCATTTTTGGCTTCCTCGCCATTGCGCTGATCAAGATTTTGCAAAATCTTATGGCTCTGCAAAAGAAAAAATGATTTTTTCTGTTTCTGATTGGAGTGATCAAACACAATGAAAAGATTCATTACCTTACTGATTGCCGCAACCATGCTGTTTTCAATAGCCTCTTGCGGCCCAAAAACAACCGCTTCTCTTGACGATGTACTGTCGGACATTAATAACAAATCTGACGTATCTTCTGTCAATTCGTCCGACTCTGCCCACGTTTCAAGCACTCCGCTTACCGTAGCCGAAACTGTTAAAGAGGATTTTCGTGCAACCGGCACTTACTCTTTCAGCGGCAAAACAATCAATTATTCGTACAAATATCCGCAGCTTACATTGCCTAATGTCAGCCTGACAGAAATTAATACTCGCATCAAAAATTATTGCTCAGCTCTTATTGATGTTGAGCTTAAAGCGATGGCAATGAACAGCAGGGTTGATTTGACCGAAATGAAATACACCGCTTGTATAAAAGATAACGTGCTGTCTTTGCTCATCAGCTCAGTTTACGGCTCCGAATACACCCTTTATGAAGCAATTAACATTAACACTGACACGGGCGCAGAGCTGAATAAAGAAGATCTTTTAAACGCCGCAGGAATGACAACAACCGATGGCATGAATAAGATTAAAGCCGCAGCAGAAAGTAAATTTTTGCAACTGTACGGCAAAGATACTGATTATTTGCCCGATGAAATAGAAGCGTATGAAAAAGCAAAGAAGTCAACTTCGGTCGATTTTGATGTCGATATGACGCTCTATTTTAACGAAATCGGCGCACTTAAAGCAATTGTCCGCGTTTATGAGCCTACCGGCGAAGAATACGGATATCATGAGGTTTCGGTAAAGTAATTTTTTTTACTGACAAATTAAATATTTAAAAATTTAAGTCTGCTGAATGTTAAAAATTCGGCAGACTTTTTTTTAAAATAATGTTCGACAACGGCAATAAATTTAAAAATATCACCATAAATAATTTCTCTTTTTATCTTTTTTTAAGCGTCGTTTATTAACATAATATTTATATAAAATTTTTTTACATCTGTATCTACGAAAGTATGCAAAAAAGATACTAAAATTGCATAAAAAAAGCTTGTTTTGTACTTATTTTTTATAACCTTTTAAGTTTTTAAAAACATTACTGATTATTTGTTAAAAACTCGTTAATTTCGCTTGTAATATTGGGTTTTTTGTGTTAAAATTTAAGGGTATAAATATGCTCTAATTTGTTCGGTTTTTTAGATACAATTCATGTATATGAAGGTATGATTTTAGGAGGTAAAAATTTATGCAAACATTTAAAGATGTTTGGGGATTGGTTGACGAGTTTTGTGCTACAAAAGTCGGCGATGTTGCTTACAATATGTGGATTCACACAATTACACCCGTTGATTTCAAAAACGGCGAGGCCGTTCTGCATGTGCCTCATAACATACACAAAAAAGTAATTGAACAAACCTATGCGGAGCTTATTCGAACTGCTTTTCAAAATATCATGGGATTTCCGGTCGGTCTGCGCATTTTATGCGACGAAACACCCGAAAACAACGGCAATCACGCTATCCCAGCCGAGCCGTCAGGATACGAGTACACGTTTGACACCTACATTGTCGGATCGTCTAACCGCTTTGCTCACGCAGCTTCTATGGCTGTAGCAGAAAAGCCGTCAATTGTTTACAATCCGCTGGTGATCTACGGTAACTCGGGAGTTGGTAAAACCCATCTTATGCTTGCAATTTATAATTTTGTTAAGCACAAATATCCCAAAAAAGATATTCTTTATGTTCGATCCGAGGAATTTATTAACGACTTTATCACAAACGTCCGCGAAGGTCACATGGACGAATTCCGCAACCGCTACCGCAATATTGATATTTTGCTGGTTGACGATATTCAGTTTATCGCCGGTAAAGAAGAAACTCAGGTCGAGTTCTTTAACACATTTAACGAACTTCACCTTAACAATAAGCAAATTGTCGTAACATCCGACCGTCCGCCAAAAGATATAAAAGCACTGGACGAGCGTTTGCGTTCCCGTTTTGAAAGCGGTCTTATAGCAGACATTGCTCCTCCCGAATTTGAAACGCGAGTCGGAATCATTAAGCGCAAAGCTCAGCTTATCGGTCTTGACCTTAATGACGATGTTGTTTTTTACATTGCAGAAAACATTAAACAAAACATTCGCCAGCTTGAAGGTACTGTTAAAAAGCTGCAAATGAACTATAAACTTGACGGCTTGACTCCGACTGTCGCCTACGTTCAAAATGTCATTCGTGACATTAAAAACGATTTTCAGCCCGAACCTGTTACCGTCAACACAATTATTGAAGAGGTTTCACGCACATACACAGTTTCTGTTGAAGATGTTTTGTCCAAAAAGCAAAACGCACCTGTTACAAAGGTTCGCCAGATTTGTATGTACATTGTACGTGAAATCACCGAAATGTCGCTTGAAGAAATCGGTAAAAACTTCGGTAAAAATCACGCTACCGTATTGCATTCGATAAATAAAGTCGATGCGCTGATGAAATCACAGCCTAAAGAAAAAAATATTATCGAAGATATTATTAAAAATCTTCAGTCTGATAACATCTAATTTTTTTAACAAAGTTTTCATCTTTTAACTTTAATAATTTGTTAAAGCGTTGAAAACCCAATTACCATTAACATTTCAACATTTTTTGATAAATTTATTAAAAACTAAATAATTGCCACAAACCATTGCGGTTACTAAACAATTAAAGCTTATTAACATTTCATCAGCTACTACTACTAATACTACTTTATTTACTTTTTTATTTATAAAAAAACTTACATTTTCTTTTATTCAATAAAAAAGAGAGGAGATTTTAACAGATTATGAAATTTACATGCGACAGAGACACTATTTGTGAGGCAGCAACCCATGTTTCCCGCGTAGTTTCACAAAAAACCGCTGTTACAGCATTATCTGGTATTCTTTTTACAGCAGATAGAGGTAAAGTTACGCTTTGCGGATATGACCTTGAAACAGGAATGGAAACCGAAATTGATGCACTGGTTGAAGAAAGCGGACGCATCATTCTTGATGCAAAGCTATTTTGTGATATTGTTCGCCGCTTGCCCGAGGATAAAATTACTCTTTTCATTGACGAACGACTCAATTGTCACATCACATCGGGTAACTCTAAATTTTCACTTGTTGGAATAAATGCTGATGAATATCCCGAATTACCGCAGGTAATTGGGGCAAAAACGCTCTCAATCCCATCGGCAATACTCACCTCAATGGTCAGACAAACCATTTTTTCCTGTGCAATCCCCGGAAACTCAAAGCCGGTACACACAGGAATCATGTACGAAATTGAAAATGGCACATTGCGTCTTATAGCAGTTGACGGATTTAGAATTGCAGTAAGACAGGAAAAAATCAATTTTGAAGGTGACATGCGCTTCATTGTTCCGGCAAAGGCAATGAGTGAGGTTTTGAAGCTCATTACAACCGACGAAGATATTAAAATTACAATGTCAAAGCGCCACATCATATTTACAGTTGATGGATTTATGATTATTTCCAGATTGCTTGACGGTGATTTTTTCAGTTATGAACGTATTTTACCCGAAACTGTTGAAACTTCTGTTTCGGTTGACACCCGTTTACTGATTGAAACGGTTGAGCGTGTAAGCCAAGTAATTGTTGATAAAGATCGACGCAGGACTCCCGTTTGTTGCAACATAAAGGACAACGTTTTTGTTGCATCGTGCACTACCGAAGTGGGAAGTGCAACTGATGAACTTCCAATTGATATGGAAGGTAAATTTATTTCAATTGGATTCAATTTCAGATATTTGTTAGAGGCGCTACGCGCCAGTGAAAGTGATAAGGTTGTGCTTCAGTTTAACCAGTCGGATAAGCCTTTGCTTATTCGTCCGGTCGATGGCGACAGCTTCTTATACATCGTATTACCGGTGAGAATGAAATGACAGATATAAAAATTACAACTGAGTTTATCCGCCTCGACAGCCTTTTAAAGCTGGCAAATTTGGTCGGAAGCGGCGGTCAGGCAAAGCTTATCATTCAGGATGGCTTGGTCAAAATTAATGATGAGATATGCACCATGAGAGGAAAAAAACTCTATGGCGGTGAAATCGTCGATATAGAGGGCGAAAAATTAAAAGTCGTAAAGGAATGATACAGTGATTGTCAGCCGCGTTGAATTTGACAGATTTCGTAACCTTAAAAAGGGTGAAATCCGCTTTTGCGACGGTATAAATGTCATTTACGGCGAAAATGCTCAGGGCAAAACAAATATTTTAGAAGCTATTTGGCTTTTTTCGGGAGCAAAAAGTTTTCGTGGATCAAAAGACAGCGAGCTGATTGCATACGACAGTAAAAATGCCGAGCTTAAAATGGACTTTTTTGCCGAAAACCGCGAGCAAACAGCTTTGCTGCGGCTGGGCGAAAACAAAGGCGCAGAATTAAACGGTGTAAAAAAGGGGTCGCCAAGCAAATTTGGCGGCATTGTACGCAGTGTAATTTTTTCGCCCGACCATCTCAGTTTAATAAAAGATGGGCCAAGTGAACGACGGTCATTCATTGATATGGCAATTTCTCAGCTAAATCCCGCCTTCACCTCGCTTGTAGGCAAATATAACCGCGCAATCACGCAGCGAAATTCGGTGCTTAAAGATGTGCGATTTCACAGCGGACTGGACGAAATCCTTAACGCGTACGAACAGCAAATTGCAATGCTCGGCGCTCGGATAATTCGTTACCGCCGCCGTTATGTTGAGCTTATTAATAAATTTGCTCCCGAAATTTATTCGGGCCTTTCGCACGGAAAAGAGAAAATAAACATTCAGTATATTACAGCCGCAGACAGCGAACAGCAGCTTGTGCAAATGCTATTTTGCAGCCGAAACGAAGATATTGCTAGCGGCATTACTTCGGTAGGCCCCCACCGTGATGACATCGAAGTTGAGATAAACGGACATTCGGCACGCAGATTTGGCTCGCAAGGACAGCAGCGTTCATGCGTGCTTACGCTAAAGCTGTGCGAGGCATCAATTTTGTACGAAAACAGCGGCGAGCAGCCTATTATATTGCTTGATGATGTAATGAGTGAGCTTGACGATCAGCGGCAGGACTACATTCTTAACCACATTGGCAGCCGTCAGGTTTTTATCACCTGCTGTGACAAAAATTCAATAGATAAAATGAAAACGGGTCGTGCATTTTGCGTTATTGACGGCGAGGTTCATGAGGATACAGAGTAAATTTGACAAATCAGCGTTATTTTTATTATCTTTACCGTCTTTTACTTAGTACTGTCATGTTATGTCAGGCTTAATTAGTGTTATATTTAGGGGGTGGCAAAATGTTTTTGCATATCGGCGTAGACACCATTATAAAAACAGACGATATCATCGGCATTTTTGACCTTGACACCTCTACTATATCACGGCACACGCGAAACTACCTTAACCAAGCACAGCGAGCAAACGAAGTGATAACAGTAACCGACGATTTACCAAAATCGTTTATAGTATGCCGCAGTAAAAAGAGCGGATCGCAAAGAAAAATTTATCTTTCGCAAATATCGTCCCAAACACTTATTAAGCGAGTAGGAAACCTTGGCGAAAACATTTTGAAGTGATAAAAAGCGGACAAGCCGCGAGTAAGACAAGAACAAATTGGTGTAACGTATTATAAACTCTTGCCCCCGTTTTGCAGTGATTTATAAACTGAGCAGACTTTGCAATATAGCACAAAAAAACAGACTTTAAAAAATCTTTTATAAACTTATAACCTCTTAAATTAAGTAAAAACAGGCTTTGCCGTTTACTATATATCGCAAATACCACTAATTTGCAAAATAAATGCCGTGTTAACGGACAAACGATAAAGGAGAATATAAAGGTGAGCATCGAAAACAGCGAACACAATTTTAACACACCTGTCACCGAAAAGTATGACGAATCCTCCATTCAAGTATTGGAGGGTCTTGAAGCGGTCAGAAAACGCCCCGGTATGTACATTGGATCAACCGGCGAGCGCGGACTGCATCACCTCGTTTACGAAATCGTAGACAACGCAATAGATGAGGCACTTGCCGGCTACTGCACACACATTGAGGTTGACATTTTGGACGGAGACATCATCCGTGTAACCGATAACGGCCGCGGTATCCCTGTCGGAATGCATCCAAAAATGGGAATACCCACAGTTGAAGTAGTTTACACTATTCTCCACGCCGGCGGTAAATTTGGCGACGGCGGATATAAGGTAGCGGGTGGCTTGCACGGTGTTGGCGCATCGGTCGTTAACGCTCTGTCTGAGTATTTAGAGGTTGTAGTTCGTAACGGCCAGTACATATACAGACAGCGTTACGAGCAAGGCAAGGCAGTAACAAAACTAGATAACATCGGAGACTGCAACGAAACGGGAACAATGGTAACATTTAAGCCCGACCCAACCATTTTTACCGATACTACCGTATATGATTTTGACATTTTGGCAAAGCGCTTGCAGGAGCAGGCATTCCTTAACGCCGGAATCAGAATTACGCTATCCGATTTGCGTGGAATGGACGAGCCTCGCCGCGAGACTTTCCACTACGAAGGCGGTATCAAGAGCTACTGTGAATATTTGCTGTCGGGCAAGAAAAAAGAGCCCATTCACAGCGACGTTATATACATGTCCACCGGAAACGATAAAGGCTCGGCAGAAATTGCCCTGCAATTTAACAGCGGCTATGACACAAATATTATTTCTTTTGCAAATACAATGCACACCATCGACGGTGGTACGCACGAATCGTCATTTAAGACAGCTCTGACCCGAGTTGTAAATGCATATGCACGAAAGTTTAAATTTTTAAAAGATAACGACACCAATCTTAAAGGTGAAGATGTTCAAGAGGGCATGATTGCGGTAATCAGCGTTAAGCTGGAGGATGCCCAGTTCGAGTCGCAGACAAAGGCAAAGCTCGGTAATACCTGGATGGGTACCATGGTAAGCCAAATGATAGGCGAGCAGTTCATGGATTACCTTGAAAACAATCCAAATACCGCAAAAATCATTATAAGCAAGACAATAGCTTCCGCTTCTGCTCGTGAAGCAGCGCAAAAGGCAAGAGAGACAACTCGCAGCCGCATCGGTCTTTCAAAATCACGCATGCCCGAAAAATTGACCGACTGCATTTCTGACGATGCAACAAAAACTGAAGTTTACATCGTCGAGGGAGACTCGGCAGGTGGCTCAGCTTGCGATGGCAGAAACAAAACCTACCAGGCAATTTTGCCGCTGTGGGGTAAGATGCTCAACGTTGAAAAAGCACGCATTGATAAAGTTTTCGGCAATGATAAGCTGACTCCTGTTGTTATTGCGCTCGGCACCGGAATCGGTGACGATTTTGACATTGAAAAACTGCGTTATCACAAAATAATTATTATGGCGGATGCCGACGTCGACGGAGCGCACATTCGTACACTTCTGCTGACCTTCTTCTTCCGCTATATGCCCGCCCTTATCGAAGAGGGACATATATTCCTGGCCCAGCCGCCGCTTTTTAAAGTTACGGCAAAGGGATCAAAGGGCAAAAATTTTAAATATGCTTTTTCCGAAGAGGAAAGAAACAATTATATCGAAGAAATGGGCGGCAGCGAAAAAGTTGACGTTCAGCGGTACAAGGGTCTTGGTGAAATGGACCCCGAACAGCTTTGGGAAACGACCATGGACCCCCAAACACGTACCATGCTAAAAGTCGATATGGCCGATGCCGCAGCAGCCGATGCAACATTCTCGCTGCTCATGGGTGACGAGGTTGAGCCTCGCCGTAAGTTCATTGAGGACAACGCCCTCAATGTAGTAAATCTTGATGTTTAAGGAGGTGGACGAAAATGGCAGATAAAGAAACAGTATTTTGGCCTAAAGATGAGGAAACCAAAATTGTTCCCGTAGACATTGTTGACGAAGTAAGTAAAAGCTTTCTCGACTACTCCATGTCGGTTATCGTCAGCCGTGCGCTACCCGACGTTCGCGACGGATTTAAGCCCGTCCATCGCCGTATTCTTTACACAATGTATGAAAACGGTTTGACCCCTGATAAGCCCTACCGTAAATGTGCCGACACCGTTGGTTCGGTTCTCGGTCGTTACCATCCGCACGGCGATGCATCGGTTTACGATGCAATGGTCCACATGGCACAGGATTTCTATTTGCGGTATCCGCTGGTTGACGGACACGGTAACTTCGGTTCAATCGACGGCTACCCGGCCGCTGCGTACCGATACACAGAGTCAAGAATGAATAAGCTGTCAACCCACATGCTTGACGATATTGATAAAGACACGGTTGATTTTGTATCAAACTATGATGACCGTCTGCGTGAGCCGTCGGTACTTCCGGCTCGTTTCCCGACCCTGCTTGTAAACGGCACACAGGGAATAGCTGTAGGTATGGCGACCAACATTCCTCCGCACAATCTTGGTGAGGTTATTGACGGAATGTGCGCACTCATTGACAATCCTGACGCAGAGCTGGACGAGCTGTGCAAGCACATTAAAGGACCGGACTTCCCAACCGGAGGTATCGTTATGGGAATGTCGGGCATTCGTGCTGCATACGCTACCGGACGCGGCAAAATCATCATGCGTGCCAGAACGGAAATTGAGGAGACAAGAACGGGCAAATTCCGCATTGTCATTACCGAAATTCCATACATGGTTAATAAAAAAGAGCTTGTAAAAGCAATTTATGACCTTGCCGTTGAAAAGCGTGTCGAGGGTATCGACGATGTAGTTGACCATTCGAGTAAGCGAGACGGCGGTATGCGCATTGTAGTTGACTTAAAGCGTGATGCTAATCCGCAGGTCGTTCTTAATAAGCTGTTTGCATACACAAAGCTGCAGTCGACATTCGGCGTTATCAATTTGGCGCTTGTTGACGGCAGACCAAAGGTGCTTTCGCTTAAAGAAATGCTGCAGCACTACATTGACTTCCAGTGCGAAGTTATTGAGCGCCGCACACGATTTGATTTGCGTAAGGCTGAGGAGCGCGCCCACATTTTAGAGGGTTTAAAAATTGCGCTCGACTTTATTGACGAAGTTATTGCCATTCTTCGTGCTTCCAAATCAGTATCCGAAGGTAAGGAAGCCCTTATTGAGAGGTTTAATTTAAGTGAAATTCAGGCCACCGCCATCGTTCAGATGCGACTTGGCCAGTTGACAGGACTTGAACGCGACAAAATCGAGGAAGAACTTCAAGCTATTAAAGAAAAAATCCGCGAACTGCAGGAAATTCTTTCGAGTCAAGCTCTTATTCTTGACATTGTTAAGACCGAGGCGCTCAATATTCGCGACAAGTATGCAGACGACCGCCGTACCGAAATTACCGCTGTCAGCGGCGATGTAGATATTGAAGATTTGATCCCCGAAACCGAAAATGTCATCACACTTTCGCAGATGGGATACATTAAGCGCGTAGTTTCTGATGAATTCGGCCTGCAAAACAGAGGTGGCCGCGGCAAAAAGGGCACTACCAATCGTGACGAGGACCTTACAAAGCATATGTTCGTCTGCTCGTCGCACGACCGCCTGCTCTTCTTCACCAACATGGGCAGAATGTACAAGCTTAAGGCATACGAAGTGCCGGAGGGCAGCCGTACATCAAAGGGACTTAACATTGTTAACGTACTGCCCCTTTTACCCGAAGAAAAGATCAGCGTAATGATTAAGGCAAACGACCTGACCGAAGAGGGCAAATATCTTTGCATGGTTACCAAAAAAGGTATCATTAAGCGTACCGAACTTAATAAATACGATTCCAACCGTAAGGGCGGTATAAATGCTATCGTTCTTGACGAGGGTGACGAGCTTAAGTGGGTACAGCTCACAAACGGAGATGACGATCTGCTCGTTGCTACCCGTGACGGCTGGGCAATCCGCTTCAACGAAACCGATTGCCGTCCAATCGGCAGAACTGCACGCGGTGTTAAGGCAATTACCTTGCGCGGCGATGATGAGGTTGTCGGAATGGTCATTGTTGACGAGGCAAAGACGCTTCTTACTGTTACAGAAACGGGTCTTGGCAGACGCTCTCCATTCTACAATTACCGCACGCAGTCGCGTGGCGGAAAAGGTATTACCAACTACCGCACAGCCAAATTTGGCAAAGTTGCGGCGGTTCAGGCAGTTGACGAAAATGATGATGCTATCCTTATCACCAGCGGCGGCATAATTATCAGAGTTTACACCGAATCGGTTAGCCTTGTTTCCCGCCCGGGCAGAGGTGTTCAGGTAATGAAACCTGACGATGAGACATTTGTTGTCACCATGGAGCTGGCTGAGCACAGTGAAGAGGAGGAAACTGTTGAAATCATTGACGACGGCCACGCAGACGAGGGAGTAGAAACTCCTGAGAAATTAGCTGCTGAAGAAGCCGCAGTTGAAGAAGATTTGACAGAAACCGACGACGTTGAAATCGACGAGGTCGAATCAGACGAGGACGCAGAGGAATAATATTTTCCGATTTAAAAAAAGCGACTACGGCGACAAAAACAATAAAATTAGTAAAACCGACTGTCTTACGAAATATAAGACAGTCGGTTTTTTTCTTTATACATTATGTATAACTTTATTATTGTCTAATATTATACAAAAATTTTTACTTCATATAATGTTTGCATGGCTTATATATTCCCTATGTTCTTAAATTTTTGTGGCATGAATATATTACAGCACCAGCTTTTTTATTAGCTTTGTTTATAAATATTGCTGTTTAAAAAAATAATAATGCTTGTTAAAAAAAGCATTGCTCATACCAGCAAACTGAGCGTTAATTGCTTTATAAACGGTATATTTTTACAAAAACAGCATACAATCATATTAGATGATTGCCGAAACGGGGTATAAATAATGAAGGTTGCAGTTATAAATCTTAAAAAATTACTTATTGCGTTGGCTATACCATTAGCGGTCGGGGGACTGTCTGCATTTGCGTCGGGCAGCTTTGCAGAAAAATACGCTGTTATGAATAAGCCGCCGCTTTCGCCCCCGGGCTGGGTTTTTCCAATTGTGTGGACACTGCTGTACTTAATGATGGGTTACGCGTCATATCTGGTTCAAGCAACCGGTGGCAGAGATGCCAAGGACGCCATGTCAGCATATTATGTTCAGCTTGTTCTCAATTTCCTGTGGTCAATAATTTTCTTCCGCGGCCAGCTATATACGCTTGCAATATTTGAGCTTATATTATTGATAGCCGTAGTTATTATTATGGTAATTCGCTTTTCCCATGTTGACGAGCGTGCAGGATACCTCACACTGCCCTATTTAATTTGGCTGTGCTATGCTCTGTATTTAAACATTGGCGTGGCAATATTAAACTAAACTGAACCTTTTCTTATTGCCAACATCAACACGGTGCAAAAAAAACCTCATTCCGATTAATACGGAATGAGGTTTTATTTTTTAGCTAATTAATAAACGTCGTAATTAATTTTCTTCGGGCTCAGGTAGCGGATTTCGCCTTCATCAAATTTAATGTCGAGCTCCTCGCCTTTGTCTTCGAGCAACTTATTAAACTCGTCGCTCTTTAAAAGCTGGCGAATGCTCTGGTCAAGGCTATCAAGGTAATAAGGGTCAGCAGAAATATCACCCTTTACAACTAATGAATAGCTGGTTTCAGTTTCAATAACCTTAACTTCGCCGACTTTCATTTTATAAATTTCAGTGAAGTTTTCGCTTTCGCTGCCGGTTTCTTCGCTGTACAGCAAAGTAGCATGGCTGTCAAGCGGGTCAAGATGTTCTTCCTCATTTTCAGTGGTTTCTGTATCGGAAGCAGTCTCCGAGCTTGTGTCAGCAGTTTCATCGGAGTGATCATGTTCGTCCTCGTGGGTTGTACCGCTGTCTTCGTGGTAAATCGTCTCAAACTTTTCGCCCTTGTTAAGACGTTCAGCGTAGCCGTTTAGCTTTTTCAGCAGCTCGGCTTTCTCTGCGTCGGACAAATTAACGGTATTGCCTTCGCTGTCGGTTGAAGACAGGCTCTCTGAAATGATGTTGGCAATGCAGTAATTTTTGTTCATGTAATCTTTTATGTCGGTTTCGGCGATGGGTGTTTTGCCGTCCTTGCCGTAAATAGCGGTAAACAGGTTGCCTCGCAAATATCCTGCGTTGCGCATATAAGCAGTGTACGAATCACGGCTGATACCGTTGGGCTCGTACATAGCGCTGTAGCCATAGCTATCCCAGTAATAAGTAACATACGCATCAAGTCCTGTCTGATCCTCGTCACTGAGTGTAACATTATATTCTTTTGAAAGAACTTCGGTGGCTATGTACTGGCGAATCAGCTTTTTAGCTTCTTCTGTTACATAAGTATAGTATTTAACATCGCCATCGTCTGTAGAGACGGTAACCTTATTATAGTCGGATACAGCCGAGGCAGTTTCACCGCCGGATGCGGATTGTTCAATGACAAGTGTGCGGGCGTTGCTGTCAGCTTCTAACAGCATGGCAAGATACATTCCACCGGTAATTTCTATATCGTCATATGATGCGACGACCTCTCTTGACTGGTGGCAAGCAGTCATGGTCAGCGCAAGAACGGCGGCAAGACCGGCCGCGGAAATTCTTTTAACAAATTTCATATAAAAGCCCTCCGATAAATTTATTTATCCGTCAAATTATACACCATATTAGGACAAATGTCCAGTATTTCTGCCCGAATTTAATTATATAGGTAATAAAAACTGCATATATATTACAAAAGTTACAGAAAGGTATGATGAATTATGGCGGACAGCGAACTTGAAAAACTTATTTCACGCTATCGGCAGGAGCTGATGCGGTACGCGGCTAGCGCGCAAGGGACTATTATCGGTGGCGCAGGGAATGCACCGCAAAATAAAGATATACAGCAAAATATGCCTCCGCAACCGAGGCCACCGATGTCACCGCAGCCGAGGCCACCAATGCCTCCGCAGCCGAATCCCCCGATGCCTCCGCAGCCGAATCCCCCGATGCCTC
>CALHND010000006.1 GCA_938034875.1 uncultured Clostridia bacterium | reverse complement strand
GCACCTTCTCGAACATGTGCCCAAGAAGGTGCTCGGCAGGGGTGAAATCTTGAAAGCAGGCTCAATCGCTCTTGACAAGTCGAAGCTATATATGTTGTAACATGCGTGACAGAGTACACAAAGAACAGCTTTAAGGTAGAACCGGACAAGCCGTGCTTTGTATACTTAAAGAGCTGAGTAACTATGCTTGTCGGAAAGCATCCTGAAATCAGCGTTTGCTTTGAAAAAGGAACTCTGCGACAATGCTTTTTTTAAAGCAACCGAGTTAGCATACACTAACTGCGAGGATGCTGCAGAAAATGCGGGATATGCACGTTGATGAAAGAACTGGGACTGTATGATTTGATGCCCGGGACACTACGCTTGCGAAAAATGCTGCAAAACTCATTGACAGCAGCGGCAGCTGTGCTATAAAATATACTTAAACTCACGGGCAGTAAGAAGAAACGGCCTCGGTCAATCAATAAACAAGCTGCGGACTGACAAGCGCCGGATACGAGTCGTGCGTGTTGATGTGTGCCCGAGCTGTGTGTTTTTGTATTTTTGAGGAGTACTATGGTAATAAACAACGGAAATATCCATGAAGTGAACAATATCAGTCTGCACGATGCCTGCTTCGAAAGTTTTGTGTTTGATCGTGCACATAATCGACTTGAAACAGTGGTCAAACCGGAGTGGCCGTTTGTCGTACCACCCGATTTTGACGGCAGCGAATCATTTGAACACGCTGAACTCAAGAGAATCCGCATTACCTGCGTTGACGTGATCGGAACGGAGATGTCCAACTGCGAGTATTGGGGTGCATCGCCGTATATTTTTTCGTTGAGCATATTAAACGGAAAGAAATCGCATCTTGTGCAAAGGCTGTTTGAAAATATGAAACCTGAATATAAATTTTGCAAACTAAAATCTAAAGACGACTATATAGAAGTTTTGATTGAGTTTTCGTCCGGCGACAAACTGCGGGTGGCATGCAGCAGCGTTCGGTTCGGCGAAGCTGAAAATGATGAATGAAACATTTAAATGGACTGTGAAGGGCGAAAAACTATGTTAAGTGACAACAAAATAACCGAATGGCGTGAAAGACTGATTTCCATGATTATCGAGAACTACCCGAATCGATGGGAGACTTATAAGTCTGTAAAGGAGAATGTGACGGCAGTAAAATACGGATCGGGAAGTGTTTACTTGCCGCGCGGTTATTTTTGTCCCAGTCGTGTTCTTGATACGGTTATCGGCAACGTGACGAGAGGCC